>CAYLNG010000093.1:0-1008 GCA_964385155.1 uncultured Verrucomicrobiota bacterium | reverse complement strand
ACTGCGTATGCACTTGACTCCACCCACCCCAAGATGTAGTGGATTGCGGGATGGCCGACTACCCCAAAACGCTTTTGGAGCTGGAAAGAGCCTTCCCCGACGATGCCTGCTGCCGGGCATACTTGGCGTCCATCCGTTGGCCAAAAGGTTTCGTATGCCCAGCGTGCGGAAATGCTGGAGGTCTCGCCATTCGCAGGAACTTGTGGCGGTGTAATGTCTGCGAACGTGAGAGTTCTGTGATGGCCGGAACCGTTTTTCAAGATTCCAAGCTTCCATTGACGGTTTGGTTTCGCGGGATGTGGCATGTCACCAGCCAGAAAAACGGCATCAGCGCCCAGGGTCTTCAACGGGTCTTGGGGCTTAACTCTTACCGCTCGGCCTGGTTGATGCTGCACAAGCTTCGGAAGGCGATGGTCAGACCCGGCAGGGATCGACTGAAGGGTGTTGTGGAGGTTGACGAGACATTTTGGGGTGCTCCTCAAGAGGGGCCAGGAGGAAGAGGCGCAGGAGCCAAGGCCCTTTTGGCTATTGCGGCAGAACAAGTTAAGGGAAAACCTGTCGCCATAGGTCGGATACGACTGCTTCAGATCCCGGACGCCAGCGCACAATCGTTGAAGCATTTCATCGAACAATCGATTGAACCCGGCAGCACCTTGGTGACGGATGGATGGTCTGGATACACGGGCTTGGCCGGATACCAGCACGAAAGGATTTTCCAGAGCGGCAAACGAAAACCGGCAGAAACGGATGAGAACCTTCTCCCCCGGGTCCATCGGGTGGCATCGTTGCTGAAACGTTGGCTGATGGGGACGCATCAGGGAGGAGTGCAGGACAAGCATATGGACGATTACCTCAATGAATTCACTTTTCGTTTTAACCGCCGAACCTCAAAAAGCCGGGGGTTGCTGTTCTACCGGCTGGTCGAGCAGTCGGTCCAGATTGAACCAACCACCTACAAAATGCTCGTGGAGCACAACGGGTGGGGGTAGGTGGAGTCAAGTGCATACG
>CAYLNG010000092.1:0-1035 GCA_964385155.1 uncultured Verrucomicrobiota bacterium | reverse complement strand
CGAACGCGACATCACCCACCCGGAGCAGGTCACCCGCTCCAAGCTCGAGAGCTATCAGCGATGGCTCTACCGACACCGCAAAACCAACGGCAAGCCGCTGGGTGTCTCCACCCAGCGCAACCGCATCACCACGCTGAAACACCTCTTCGCCTGGATGGGCAAACAACGGCTCATCGAGGCCAACCCCGCCGCCGATCTCGAGTTGCCCCGGCCCGAACACCGGCTGCCGGTCGACGCCCTCAGCCGCTCCCAGGTCGAAGCCGTTCTCGGCGTTCCCGAAATCAAAGACGCCCTCGGACTCCGGGACCGGGCCATGCTGGAACTCTTCTACTCCACGGGCATCCGACGCTCCGAACTCGCCCGGCTCGAACTCTCCGACCTCAACCCCGAAAAGAAAATCCTCCGGGTGCGAAAAGGGAAGGGGAGGAAAGACCGGGTCGCCCCGGTCGGTTCCCGCGCCCTGTACTGGGTCGCCCGCTACCTCGACGAAGTCCGGCCGCTGCTCGCGCAAAAGCCCGACGAACCCGCGCTCTTCCTCAGCGGCTACGGCGAGGGCTTCAATCCCGAAGTGCTCGGCCGCAAGGTGGCCGGCTACATCCGGCAGGCCGACATCCACCGCACGGGAGGCCCGCACCTGCTCCGCCACACCTGCGCCACGCACATGCTCGAAGGCGGCGCGGACATCCGCTACATCCAGCAGCTCCTCGGACACGCCAAACTCGAAACCACCGCCATCTACACCCACGTCAGCATCCAGGAGCTGCAGGCCGTCCACGCCAGGTGTCATCCGGCGGAGAAAAAGACCAACAACGCCCCGCAAGCCGACCCACCCGGCGGCTAAAAAAACAGCAAAAACCGCGATTTAGAACTTCAATTTAGCCGCGAAACCGCCCATAGTCACCGACATGGGCTTTTATGCGTTACACCCAGAGCTGCACACCGGATCCAACCCGCTCCCGGCGCAAACCCCATGCCCGGAAAACCAAGACCTCCCCCCAAAAAACCGCGTCTGGGATTTTTTGGAGACTTCGCAAG
>CAYLNG010000091.1:0-1106 GCA_964385155.1 uncultured Verrucomicrobiota bacterium | reverse complement strand
CTAAGTATGGGTCTGGAAGTTGCTGTAAATAGCGAAAAGTGAGCAATTGTGGCAAGCTATCGGCATGCCCAAACGACTGAACTACACACTCACCGAAAGCGAACTTGCCATCGTTCGCGAAGCGATCAAACGGGATCGACGTCCAGAGGTACGGCAACGTGCCATGGCCTTGCAGCTACTGCACCAGGGGATGAAGCCTGACGCGGTTGCGGAAACGCTGGCGGTATCCCAGGCATCCATCTACCACTGGTACGCACGCTGGCTGGCAGGCGGGCTCGATGCTTTGGCCAATCAACCGAAATCTGGTGCGCCCCCCAAGGCGGATGAAGCCTACTGGCAACGAGTTGGTGAAGTGGTGGAACAGGAGCCAAGCGTGTTCGGCTATGACTTCACGGTCTGGACGGCGGAGCGGCTGATTGCCCACATGGCGAGCGAGACCGGCATTGAGTTGAGCGTGAATCGATTTCGGGTGGTCATGCGCCAACGTGGGTATGTCTATCGTCGCCCCAAGCATGACCTCAAAAGTTTGCAAGACCCACAAGCTCGGGCCGCTGCGGAAGCGCAGTTGACGGAGCTAAAAAGGGGGCGCTTGCCACAGAGTTCCACCTCTTCTTTATGGACGAAACCACGTTAGGCTTACACCCTGTCCTCCGTGCCTGTTGGATGAAAAAGGGTACCCAAAAGCGCATCGATACACCGGGGCAGCAACAGTGGCATCATCTGTTCGGCGCCTACAACTTCCTCACCGATGAAGTCATTACTATGCCTGCGCCCAAGAAGAATAGCGATGCCTTCGTCGCCTTCCTCGATACCCTGGTGCAGCAGGTCACCGATGACCGTCCCATCGTGCTGGTCTTGGACAACGCCTCCTATCATCACAGTCTCACCGCACAAGCAGGCTTTGCCGTCTTTGACGCGCAGATCATCCCGCTCTTTCTGCCCGCATACTGTTCCAATTTGAACCCTATCGAACGGTACTGGCGGCACCTCAAAGACTCGGCCTGCGCCAATCGTCTCTTTCCATCCATCCAGGCTCTGCTGGATTCCGTTCGCACCAACCTCAGCCATCAGAATGACCGCACACGAGACAAGCGGTTTTCTATTTC
>CAYLNG010000090.1:0-1150 GCA_964385155.1 uncultured Verrucomicrobiota bacterium | reverse complement strand
GCGGACAGGAGTGTCCGCGCTCCGTTTTGGTGGCGTGGGGCTCGTAAAGACCGTTGGGGGGGGGGATGAGGGTCACCTGTGGGCACAAGCGAAAACGAGCCCCACGCCCTTGTGGCGTGGGTGAGGGTCACCTGTAGCTAGAAACGTCTCCCGGGTTAGGGGAACGAGCCCCACGCCCTTGCGGCGTGGGTGAGGGTCACCCTTAGCTTCTTCAACAAAACCTTGACGAAGACCAGTCCGCATGCAACAGATGTATACATCATGAAAACAAGCGGATTTTCTCCCCATGCGTATCAGTTGCGATACACGTGGACGGCGTGGCTCCAGGGGTCTGGGTCTGGGCTCGATTCCCGAATGGCGACCTATGTGGAGGCGTGTGAGTCGGCATGGCAGAGGGATGGAATCCGGGCCTTGGAGTGGTCGGTGATGGGGGATCAGATTCAGGTGTTGTTCTCCACGCGCCCCGAAGTCAGACCGGATGTGCTGGCGGCGAGGGCGAAGGGTCGCCTGCAACATGTCCTACGGGGTGAGGAAGTCACGGACAGCTTCAAGCGGAATTTTTGCCTGCAAACGGTGGGTGGGGCGAAATCGGCGGATGTGGATCGGTACCTGCGGGAGCAACTGCAACATGGGGATTTTGCCGATCCGCGTTATCGTGAGGGGCTGGCGTCTCTGGCGTATTCAGACCCGGGACTCGTATGGGACGAGGAACAACAAACAGGGAGCGGGCGTTATGTGTTGGCGTTTCACCTGGTTTTTGTGACGACCGGTCGTTGGCGCATGCCTTGGGAAACCGCCGTGAAGGTGCAACGGGCCTTGATGAATGCCGCGGTGGATTCGGTATGGCGGTTGGCGAAATTATCGATGATGCCGGATCATGTTCACTTGGCGGTGAAGGGGGGGGTCTCGAAATCACCGGTGGAAATCGGGGAGGAGATCCGGGAGGTGACATCGAAGGCGGTGGGGACGGCCGGATTCTGGATGCCCACCTGGTACATGGGGAGTTTCGGGAAATACGGGATGGGAGCGGTGAGGGCGCATCCGCGTGACAGGGGGGGAAGAAGCCGGGGGTGACCCTCACCCACGGCACGAGGCCGTGGGGCTCGTTTGGGAACGGGGTGGCGGCGGACAGGAGTGTCCGCGCTCCGTT
>CAYLNG010000089.1:0-1151 GCA_964385155.1 uncultured Verrucomicrobiota bacterium | reverse complement strand
GCTTTATGGCGATCTCGTTTCCGAAGTTTCCAGCCCGTCCCGACCAGTACAGCGTTGGTAACATAACGCTGGCTGCGGGTAAGACTAATACTGCCCAGGCTCTGCGGTGTTGTTCTCGCTTTTTTGTAGAGCTGCTCCACACTGATAAATGCATTGGAATCAGGTGGTTGCAGTGTCTGATTGCCACGAACCCGAGCGATGTAATGCCAACCCAATTTACGAATTTGCTTCAGCCACGGCACCTTAAATCCAGCGTCGGTGACGATAACCGGTCGGCAATCCGTAGGTAAACTAGCCTTCAGCCGTAGCAAAAATGCCTGATGTACGTGTGGGCAGTTGTAATCATCAACGGCCTTCACGTCTTGCAACAAGGTCAAAGCGCGGCCTTCGAGTGCGAGGCTGGCCCGCAAGATAAAGTGGCGCTTTTTATTGTCAGCATTACTCCAATCAATCAAGATAAGTGGCTGTTTAGTATGAACTAATGCTTTCGTCAGCGCCGCATAAATCAGCGGAGTATCGGCTTGAAAAGCGTCATTGCTAAGCAACCGATCTGCTCTTTTAATACAGTTTTTTTCAGTGGCGTCACTTTGAATGCCACGACCGATGGCTGTCACTGTGCATTTGCCGTTAGTGACCAAACTTTGCAATGATGCGCAAAGTGACGCCATTCGGGCTTTGTGGATGTTTTTTGGCGTGACAAACGAGAGAAAATCGGCGAGCATTCGTTGAACATTCATGGCTATCATTCTTGAAATGTGAGTTTTGGCGAATGATCAGATCAGGAACTGCCATGAATGTTCCCTTGTTGCCTAACTATTTGTTTTACCTACACCATTTGTGGGGATTCCTCAGGCAGGTTTCGTGACTGTGGAGCCAACAGAAATATTAGAGCGTGAAATGCCTGAGCTGTCTGATATTTTTATTCTACCTAAGTACCGTTCAAAAGGTATCGCTGAGCATGCTGTTCGCCAGTTAATGTTAAATGGCTCATCAAATTGGCATGTAGCCGTTTATGAAAAAGACCGCGAAGCATTAAAGTTTTGGGACAGGCTTTTTGCGAAATTACCTATTGAGAATGTATTGAAAGTTGAACCACCTGAGACCGAAGGCTTTCATGAATTTGTGATTACCAATAAATAAAATATGCAGGA
>CAYLNG010000088.1:0-1158 GCA_964385155.1 uncultured Verrucomicrobiota bacterium | reverse complement strand
TCAGCAAAAATCGAATCGAAACAGCAAAGCTAAGACAAAACCAAAATTTAAAAAAAACACATTTTTATAACTTTTAGGCTATTTTTATATCTTATCTTCTAGCCTGAGTAACATCATGCCCAAACCACGCCATCAACAAATCAGTATCAGCGAAACACCTTATTATCACTTGGTGAGTCGCTGCGTTCGGCGTTCATTTTTATGTGGTAAATTCGATACTTATAACTTTGAGCACCGCCGCGACTGGATAATGCAGCGGCTGGCCATATTAACCCAAATGTACGCAATTGATATCGCAGCGTTTGCCTTAATGTCGAATCATTACCATCTGGTGGTGAGAGTTGACACCGCCAAAGCTGCGGCATGGAATGCGGCTGAGATTGCCGCTCGATGGCAGATGTTATTTCGGCTTCCCGTATTGGTTGAACGCTATCTGAGTGGCCAATCCAGTGGTGACGCTGAAAACCAAGTCACTGAAAAGATTATTGAAAAATGGCGTGCGCGGCTTTGTGATATCAGCTGGTTTATGCGCTGTCTCAATGAGCATATCGCGCGGCTAGCGAACCTTGAAGACCACTGTACCGGCCGGTTTTGGGAAGGTCGCTTTAAATGCCAAGCGCTGCTCGATGAGAAGGCTTTACTCACCGCGATGGCGTATGTCGATTTAAATCCCATTCGTGCCGACATGGCAGAAACACCCGAAACCTCTGATTACACTAGCATCCAGCAGCGGCTTGGTTGTGCCATCCATGCGCTATTTCACGGACCTTTACTTCCCTTTTCTGAACATAGTGGGCAGCAAAATACCGAGCCGTGTATTCCTTATCAATTGATTGATTACATTGAACTTGTGGAATGGACTGGCCGTCAGCTGCGCGCAGGGAAATCAGGTTTTATTCAACCACAACACCCGCCTATTTTGGCAAGGCTTGGTATTGCAGAACATGGGTGGCTGCATAATTGCCAGCAACTTGAATCCAACTTTTATCATGTCATTGGCCCGGTCAGCCTGTTACAACAATTTTGCCAAAAGTTGGGTTTACGCTGGTTGCATGGTCAAACCGCTTGCCGACGAAGTTTTGGGTAATGTTACTATTTCAGTCAAAAATTAATTCCACATGAGCGGCAACGATGTCGGCTGCCCGCAAGATTACATCT
>CAYLNG010000087.1:0-1158 GCA_964385155.1 uncultured Verrucomicrobiota bacterium | reverse complement strand
AATGGGGTGAAGTGGGGGCATGAGCACGCAGTATCCGCCTTTGGTTTCGGAGGTTCCCACGGTCTGGGGGGGTGGAAATCGGCGGCGGGGGTTGAGGATCCTGCCGAAGGAGGGGGCGTATTTCGTGCATGTGACGAGCCGCATCGTGCGGCAGATGTTCCTGATGGGCTCGGAGGAGAAGGCGGTTTTTCGGGCACAGATGCGGAAGTGGTCGGAGTTCTCGGGGATCACGGTTTTGACGCACTGCTTGATGGACAACCACTTCCATCTGCTGCTCTGGGTGCCGGAGCGTGTGGGGCTGGGGCATGAGGAGGTGGTGAGGCGCCTGCGGGGGGTGTGGGAGGCGGCGCGGCTGGAGGAGTGGGAGGGTGTTTATGCGGCGGCGTCGGAGAAGGATCGGCGGGAAATGGACCTTGCGGTGGAGGAGAGGACCTGCGACCTGCCGGAATTCATGCGGGTGCTCAAACAGTCGTTTTCCCGGTGGTACAATGCGAGACAGAAGACGTCGGGGGCGCTGTGGGACTGCCGGTACCGGAGCGTGGTGGTGGAGGGAAGCCCGCTGGCGTTGATGTCGGTGGGGGCCTACATCGACTTGAATCCGGTCCGCGCGGGGATCTGCGGGGATCCGCTGGAATATGTGTGGTCGGGATACGGGGAGGGAATGGGGGGGGAAGGAGCCGCGCGGAAGGGGATCGTGGACCTGGTGAGGGCGTCGAAGGGGCATGTGCCGAGGATGGCGGAGGATGTGCGGCGCAACCAGTTGGAGGAGATGGGATGGGGGCTTACGGGTGTGGGGGAGAAGCTGGAGGAGGAGAGGAAGCAGCGAAGCCGGGGAGGAGGCTGGGAGGAGGCGATGGGGGCGTACCGGCTTTGGTTGTATGCGAAGGGGGCGCGCGGGGAGGAGGACCCGTACCGGAAGGAATGGAAAAAGAGACGGAAGGGGTTCGGGGCGGCGGAAGTGGTGGCGGAGTTCGAGCGTCGGGGAGTGGTGTCGATGGAGGAGGCGTTGCGGAAGCGGTGCCGGACCTTCACGCGTGGGGTGGGCGTGGGGAGCGAGGGGTTCCTGGAGCGGTTGATGGGGTGGCACCGGGAGTGTTTCGGCCCCAAACGCCGCAAGGCGGCCAAGGGCATGGGCCGGGTATGGGCGGGCCTCTGCTC
>CAYLNG010000086.1:0-1190 GCA_964385155.1 uncultured Verrucomicrobiota bacterium | reverse complement strand
TACTGAATGATTTTGGTGATGACGCCGGCAGCCACGGTACGACCACCTTCGCGAATGGCGAAGCGGCTACCATTTTCCAACGCAACCGGCGAGATTAACTCAACATTCATGGTTACGTTGTCGCCGGGCATGACCATCTCAACACCCTCGGGCAATTGAATCTCACCCGTGATGTCCATGGTGCGAATGTAAAACTGCGGGCGATACCCCTTGAAGAACGGTGTGTGACGTCCACCCTCTTCCTTCTTGAGCACGTAGATCTCACACAGGAATTTGGTGTGCGGGGTGATGCTGCCGGGCTTCGCCAACACCTGACCACGCTCCACATCGTCGCGGTTGATACCGCGCAGCAGACAACCTACATTGTCTCCCGCTTGGCCTTCGTCCAGCAACTTGCGGAACATTTCTACGCCAGTCACCGTTGTCCGGCGAGTCGGGGCCAGACCGACGATTTCTACTTCTTCCATCGGGTGAATCACACCACGTTCAATACGGCCAGTCACCACGGTACCGCGGCCCTTGATGCTGAAGACATCTTCAATCGGCATCAGGAACGGCTTGTCCGTTTCACGCACTGGCGTGGGGATGTACGAATCGACCTGGCGCATCAGTTCCCAGATCGGCGCATATTCCGGCGCTTCCGGATCGCTGGAGGTGCTCTCCAACGCCTGCAACGCACTGCCGCGGATAATCGGAATTTCGTCGCCAGGGAAGTTGTAGCTATCCAGCAATTCGCGCAGTTCCATTTCCACCAGTTCCAGCAATTCCTCGTCTTCCATCATGTCACACTTGTTCATGAAGACGACCATCGCCGGCACTTCCACCTGTCGAGCCAACAGAATGTGCTCGCGTGTCTGTGGCATCGGGCCATCGGGCGCCGCTACCACCAGAATCGCACCGTCCATCTGCGCCGCACCGGTAATCATGTTCTTGATGTAGTCGGCATGACCCGGGCAGTCCACATGGGCATAGTGCCGAATCTCGGTCTGGTATTCCACATGCGAAATCGCAATTGTAATACCACGCGCCTTCTCTTCAGGCGCATTGTCAATCTGATCAAAAGCTGAGAAGTCCGCCCAACCCTTCAGCGACAGCACCTTGGTGATCGCTGCGGTGAGCGTCGTCTTGCCATGATCGACGTGGCCGATAGTCCCTACATTAACGTGGGGTTTGGTCCTCTGAAATACTGC
>CAYLNG010000085.1:0-1193 GCA_964385155.1 uncultured Verrucomicrobiota bacterium | reverse complement strand
AAACCTACACCTACAACAACACCCTCCAGCCCTCCTCCGAGGTCTGGGACGGCCTCCTGCAAACCACCCTCACCCGGAGCTACGACAACCTGGGGCGTCCCAACGGCTACAGCCTCCCCGACGGACATCAGGTCACCTACGCCTACACCGTCAGCGGGCACTTCCACTCCGTGACCAGCAACCTTCAACCTTCCAACCTGCAACCCGTGACCGCTGTCTACAGCTACGAGCCGAACAGCCAGATGATCAACGGCTATAACCTCGGGGATTTGAAACGCACGGTCACCTACGAACCCAACCGGAATCTGGTGGATGCCGTCACCAACACCTGGAACACCGCCACCACGATCAGCGCCTTCGACTACACCAACGACGCGGCGGGCCGCAGAACTGCACGTGCTGATTCCGGCGCCGCATTTACCTCGACTTTGACCAACAACTTCGGCTACAACTCAAGGTCAGAAGTCACCAGTGCCGACATGCGCAACGGAAACTCCAGCTACACCTTCGACCAAATTGGAAACCGCATTCAAGTGACGGTTCCCGACGAACCCGCTCCGCTGGACTACAGCACCAACGAGCTGAATCAATATACCGCCATCGACAGCGCGGCTCCGCTGCATGATCTCGATGGAAACCTGACCTACGACGGCAAGAGTGGTCACATGGAATGGAACGCGGAGAACCGCATGGTGGAGTACCGCGATTTCTTCGAGACGGCGCAGAACGGCTCCTTCCGCCTGCGCAACACCTTCGATGGACAGGGCCGCCGCGTGCGCAAAACCGTCGAGACCTACGAGGCCGCCACCGAAACCTGGAGCCTGACGCACGACATTCGTTACCTATGGGATGAGTGGAACCTCGTCTTGGAGAAAGACCTCCTCAACCAGGAGACAAAACACTACGTCTGGGGACTTGATCTCAGCCAGTCCATGCAGGGTGCCGGGGGAGTGGGGGGACTTCTTCTGGTCTTAAGCCCCAACTCCCAACTTCCAGCTACTGCTCACGCAGTGAGTTACGACGCCAACGGAAACATCAGCGAATACATCGACCTCGCCGTCGGCTCAGTCGCCGCCCACCTCGAATACGACGCTTTCGGTCGCAAAATCGTCGCCACCGGCACTGCCCCCAGCACCTTCGGCTTCTCCACCAAATACGAGGATGTTGAAACTGGATATCTCTACTACGGCTTC
>CAYLNG010000084.1:0-1245 GCA_964385155.1 uncultured Verrucomicrobiota bacterium | reverse complement strand
TGTTCGGCAACTATTTGATTGGTAATCATTTCTTCTATTTAGGTCAAAAATAATAATTCTGTCGAGCGGAAGCTCCGACCAGTTAGGGTACTTCGACTAGCGGGGGGAATAATTTTTTAAGAAAGATTGAAAAATTTCATCTTCAAAAAATACTTTAATCCCCTTTTTATAATTAATAATTAGTTCTTCTAAAGAATTTTTATCACAAACATCAATCAAATCCATTTTAACTCTACTTGTTGGATTATGTGTTAAATATTTTAAGTGATTGGTCTCTCTAATTTCCATTTCGCTGCCATTGTGACTACAATTATATAGTTCCCCATCAATAATAATCATAGGGAATATTATAATGCAATTTTTTTCATTAAGATGAATTTTATTATCATCAAAGAGATTAAGTAAGTACTCAGATGCTTTGGTTACTTGGCGATATGCTTCATAAATGACATCTTTATTATTTTCTTTTTCATTCTTAATAGTTTCATTTTTTTCTTTAACTATAGGGCATAACTTTAGGGAGTTAGCTACTGATTTATCGATTCTGATTCCTTTAAATACTTCATTTCTAAAATTTACATTTTTGAGAAATTCTTTTCCAAGTATATTTGCTTTAAAACATGAATTAATTACTCTATTGATTCTTCTATCTTCATCAGTAAAGGCAATGACTGACTTACCTTTAATTACTTTACATTCAATTACAAATAAAAAACGAAAGCTAAATCCATTCTTATATTCATCAAAGAATGCTACTATATCAATTTCTCTAATTTCTCTTGAATTTGAGTCAAGGTAATACATAGATTTGTCAACATTAAATCCATGTTTTTTAAAAAGGTCTGCTACAAAAAATTCTAAAGGATAACCAGTTTTACTTAACCAATCCTTAATTTGCGACTCTGCGGTGTTTCCCATAATTATGCACTGTATTTTGAAAGTAAATTATTTCCTCGTTTGATTGTAATAATATTATTTATAATTAGCTAAAATAAAAAATGCCGAAACGAATTCGGCATTTATGTTATCAAAGGTAGTCTATTGATTAATAAAACCTATACCCCTTACCCGGATAAAACGCTGCTTTGCCTAGCTCTTCTTCTATGCGCAATAGTTGGTTGTATTTGGCAATCCTATCGGTGCGGCTGGCAGAGCCGGTTTTAATTTGTCCGCAATTAAGGGCAACGGCCAGGTCGGCAATAGTAGTGTCTTCGGTTTCGCCACTGCGGTGGCTCATAATGCTGT
>CAYLNG010000083.1:0-1263 GCA_964385155.1 uncultured Verrucomicrobiota bacterium | reverse complement strand
TTCTGAAAAAAGATTTGACATTTTAATTTGGCATTAGTATATTGTGTTCAAATTGTTTTTAATAAAACATCAAACATGTATGATTATGAAAAAAATCTACTTATCAATTTTGTCTCTCTCTTTTGTTTTTGGGCTTCATGCACAAAATGAATTCTACATGCAGAGCGGATCATCTGTAACTATACAATCCGGTGGTCAATTATATGTTCAGGGTGAAATTGAAGGTTTAGGCACAGCAAGTATGAGTAACAATGGTTTAATAACTCTTGCAGGTCAGTCAACTTCTCCAACACTTAATTGGCAATCGAGTAATGCTTTCAGTCCGTCTGGCACAGTCAGGTTTGTGGGTGCTTTTGATGGAAACGTAGGAGGTGGTGGTAATATAGAAATCGGCACCTTAGAATCTAAGTTAAGTAATGTAACTGCTAATATTAATGATGCAATTCTTACAATTAATCAAAACATTACAATTACAAATACTTTATCTATTGATTCTGGCTTAATTCGTATTCCTAATTCAAATCATGAAATATCAGTCACAAACAATGCAGCTAATGCTGTTACTTCTACTACTTCTTTTGGCTTTCAAGAGTCTAATTATATAGTTGGAAAATTAAAAAGAGCTGTCGTTGCAGGGAATACTTACCAATTTCCAATTGGATCTGATGCAAAAGGTTACAATTTGGCTGAAATAGTTGCAAAGTCAGGGTTTCCAACAACTACAATTACGGGCTTCTTTCAAGATCATGGCAATGTAGCTGGTTCTACTAAACCAAATTTTTCCCCTTACCAAGAATTATTGAATCCTAGTTGCGACTTAAATTTAACCAACATACAATGGTTAGAATTAGATAGAATTGTAAATGATTTTGGTCAATGGAATATGATTTCTTCAGCTTCTGGCACAGATATATATGATTTCAAAGGCTACCCTAATTTAGATGCTATTACCGATTTGAGTAGTTATGTATTCCTGAAATTAATTAAAGCTCCTGATAATACACTATTTTCAACTGATTGGAGCACTTTTGTTGCCTCATCTGGCGACAAGTGTGCAGGGGTTAATGTTTATAATGGAAATCTTTATGAAATCGGTCAAGCCCCTCCTGGTCCAGGTACCACAACGCCTTTTATTGCCGCAACTAGTTTGGGTAGTTTTTCAGGTTTTGGAGTTGGTGGAGGTGGTTCAACGGGTTTACCGGTTGAACTAGTAACTCTTAAAGCTGACCCTATAGATAATGAATATATAAAAGTTAGTTGGAC
>CAYLNG010000082.1:0-1315 GCA_964385155.1 uncultured Verrucomicrobiota bacterium | reverse complement strand
TCATTTCTCTCCCCACCCAATCATCGTAAATTCATTCATCTCCCGCTTCGGAGGTCCCTATGCCACGCGGACTTTACGTCGATCAGCCGCAACACGTGATTTTGGCCGAGTATGAGGACAGTCCACTCAAGCCCGATCAGGTGCGTTTTCGCAGTGAGTTTGCCGCCATCAAGCATGGCACGATCTTTCACCTGTTCAGCGGGGAATCGCCCTTTCAGGATCAGCGCTTTGATCCGGGGCAGCGCCTCTTTGTGAAGAAAGAGAATCCCGACGCCCAGCCCGGCGGCATGTTGGGCCAGTTTGTGGGCAACATGGCCGTCGGCACGGTGACCGAAGTGGGCAGCGCTGTAGACAAATTCACCGTCGGCCAGCGTGTCTACTGTTACGGTCCTATCGCCGAGACGGTCACCCGATCCGCCGCGCAGGTGCATCCCCTACCCGATGCCGTGTCGCCCGAAGACGCCGTCTGCCTCGATCCGGCGCTGTACGCCTACGCCGCCGTGCGCGACGCCCGCATCACCCTGGGCGACAACGCCGTGGTCACCGGCCTGGGCGCGATTGGCCTCTTCGTGGTGCAGTTGCTGGCGCGGGCGGGCTGTCTCAACGTCATTGCCGTGGACCCGTTGCCCAAGCGCCGCGCCCTGGCGGAAAAATTAGGCGCGCACCTTACCCTCGATCCCACTTCCACCGATGTGGGCCTCGCCGTGCGCCACGCCTTAGGACAGGGCGCAGATGTCGCCATTGAAGCTAGTGGTAACTACCGGGCGCTCAACGACGCCATGCGTTCAGTCCAACAGTGCGCCCGAATCGTCACCCTGGGGTATTACAAGGGAGATCATAGCCATGTGCCGTTTGGCGCAGAGTGGCACCATAACCGGCTCGAACTTATCAGCAGCATGCCGGTGTGGGACAACCCATCGCGCGAGCACCCGCTCTGGGATCTTCAGCGCCTGGAACGTACCGTGCTGGCCTTCTTCCAGCGCAAAGTGCTCACCTCCAACGAACTGATCGATCCCATCGTCTCCTTCGAAGACGCCGCCGAAGCCTTCCTCGCCGTCTACGCCGACCCGGTGCAGGCGATCAAACTAGGTGTGCGTTTCCCTGTTAGTTGATCGCGGCTACTTTTTGCCAAACCACTTGGCTCTACGCTAGGATCTTGTCTGTTTGATGTCGCAATTTGATATTCGCTAGTATCGATACAGGCGTACCGTAGGGGTTTGCGTGGGGCGGAAGTTGATGTCGCTTCATCGGCGAGTGAGCCTTCCGCCCCACCCAAACCCCTACATGACCTGTGCAGTAACATTCGCAATTCGCA
>CAYLNG010000081.1:0-1335 GCA_964385155.1 uncultured Verrucomicrobiota bacterium | reverse complement strand
CATGCCGCTCGAGATCCCGCTGAAAAATGCTGATGTGAGGCGCCGGCGGAACTCGTGGGCTGCTAACGTCAGCCCGCTCAAACACCCGCCGTCTTAAAACCTCAAATCTGTAGTGGTCAAGTATTTCCGGACACTAACTTAGGTTGTTCTGCTATCACTGGCGGTAATCCAGCATTAAAGCTGTGTGGCCGCCTGTGGTTGTAATACCCGAGTAAGTAGCGGCTAATATCTGATTTAGCCTCTGCCAGATTTTCATACCCGGTTTTTGGTACCCATTCCGTTTTTAAACTGCGGAACAAGCGTTCAGTGGGAGCGTTGTCCCAGCAGTTTCCGCGACGACTCATACTTTGTTGTATCTGATAACGCCACAATGTTTGTCTGAACGAGAGCGCTGTATATTGGCTACCTTGATCAGAATGGAACATGACGTCTTTTGGCTTCCCACGCTGTTGCCAAGCCATGGACAGTGCCGCAATTGTCAATTTTGCATCAGCTTTGTCTGACATCGCATAACCAACGACTCGCCGTTTATACAAATCAAGCACAACCGCTAGATAGACCCAGCGACCAGCCCAAATATAAGTAATATCGCCTGTCCACACCTGATTTGGCCGCTCAGGTTTAAAATTACGCGCCAGAGTATTGGGAATATCGACCCGTTCAACTGTCGCTACTTTGTAAGAGTGCGAGCCAGGCTGCTTACTTTGCAGGCATGCGTCGTCCATTAACCGCATCACTTTGAACCGGCTTACTGTTGTATCTTCAGCGCGCAGGATACTGACAATAGTACGGCTTCCTGCTGAGGCTCGGCTTTCCTTAAAAATACTCACAATACGCTGGCTTAGCGCTTGCTCCTCTTCATCAACAGGCTTTGAACGCCGGTCATAAAATGTCGACCTTGGAACATCAAATAACGCACAGACCAGTTCGGTTGGGTACTGCTCACTTAATTGGCCTGTCAGCGCATGTTTTTGTATTCGTCCGACATCAAGAGAGCTGTAGCCTTTTTTAGGATTTCTTTTTCTAATTCAAGGCGTTTGATGCGTTTTTCCAGCTCTTGAATTCGCTGTTGCTCTGCCGTTAACGCTTTAGAGTTGGGGGTTATTCCCTGATGTTCAGATTTTAGTTGCTCGACCCAGCGACGCATGGCTGTTTCACCGACGCCCATCGCTTCGCAAGCCTCATTAATGGTATATCCTTGCTCAATAACTAATGCAGCTGCGTCACGTTTAAATTCAGGAGTAAAACTCCGGCGACCTGTTGTCATGATTCACCTCGTTTGATGGTTTTATTTTACCACCTAACTTGGTGTCCGGTTTTATTAGACCACTACAA
>CAYLNG010000080.1:0-1349 GCA_964385155.1 uncultured Verrucomicrobiota bacterium | reverse complement strand
AAGCGTCCAGGTTGATTCGATGTCTTGCGCGGCGTCCATGGATTTAGGCGTTCGCAATTAAAATGCCGGAACAAACTCAATACTATTCTGAGAGACCTCACCCAGACTTGAATGATGGAGTCGTCCAACTAGCGGTTACCATCAAGAAAGATCTTTGTGTCGCCTTCGGATTGATTGTAATCTTCATCATCCTAGATAAGATCTATCCTCGCTCATTTGTGGGCTATCTTACACCGGCGACGATTTGCGGTGCAATGATTTGGTTTATGGTGCGCGTCTATCGATTCGCCAGGTGCCATCGAGTCAGTAGGTGCCCGGACTGTGATTCTGATCTGAAGATTGAACTCCACGGCGATGTCCGTGATTATGTCTGCCATCATTGCCGACTGAGATTCCTTCGCTATCGGCCAAGCTCTGATCCAGATCGAATTTACGAAGTGGTTCCGCCACTCGCCACAGATAGTCACAGCATGAATCAAGATGCGAACAAGCCGTGGGATGCAACCGGCGACAACGTCCCTCGTTGAATTCAAGCTCGCCAGCGCCGGTGCATCCACTCTAACGTTCGGCAGAGAGAATTTCGCGATCTGTTCGGGCGTTAGAACGGACTCACCAAATGGCGCAGCGGCGACGTGTTGGTTGATCGTAATTTCACCGACCGTCTTCCATCGCGTCCAGAGCTTGCGACCGCGCCAGCGGAGAACCCACTTTTGCGCCACCGCGACATAGCTGGCAGGCTCCGCGTATCCGTATTCGTAGCGGCTCCGCCACGCTGTCCCAAGCCCTTCCATTTGCCATTTCATGGTGTCCACTCCTTCCGGCTGTATTCGTGGAAGCATCCATCCGCGTGCAGGTTGTAGTTGATTTTCACCGTGCGGCCATGTGCGTATCCGATGGCGTTGACGCGGTAGCCGGATTCCGAGTTGCCCGTATAACCTGCGAGCCATCCGGCATTGCTGGCTTCTTCCACTGCGGCCTCGGCGGCTTTCTTCGTGCGGAACTTCTTGATTGGGGCGGTTGCTGTCATGGCGTTAACTTGTGCGGATTCCGCACCGATGGCAAGAATTAAATTGCGAAATCCGCACTTTTCTTTTACTCTCCACCCATGACCTGGTCGGAGTTTATTTTGCAGTGGAGCGCGGCGGACGTGATGGCGTGGACTGATGCACCGAAGCGCACCGTTTATGATTGGCGGAATGGAGCCTCCCCTCCGAAGTGGCTCCAGCCGATTCTCGTGGCGCATATCACCCGTCAATCGAAGAAGCCGAACAAGGCATCGCATGGAACGCCGAGGAAGCGTCCAGGTTGATTCGATGTCTTGCGCGGCGTCCATGGATTTAGGCGTTCGC
>CAYLNG010000079.1:0-1394 GCA_964385155.1 uncultured Verrucomicrobiota bacterium | reverse complement strand
CGGACCGGGGGCGTCCCGCCCCCGAGACACACGGCGGCGGGGACGCCGCCGCTCCGTACCCTAATCCGGACCGGGGGCGTCCCGCCCCCGAGACACACGGCGGCGGGGACGCCGCCGCTCCCGACGACTTTTCCTCACTCTCTTCTTTCCCTCCATTCACAAACGAATACCCTCCATAGCCATGAACACCCTCGCCACCCTCGTCTCCCAGCAAATCTGGCCGCAGTTGCACGCGTTGACCCTTCTGCGGCCCCAACGGCTCATCCTGCTGCATTCCAACAATCCCCGGCATGGCCTCGATCCCGCCCGACGACTCCGCACCCAGCTCACCCGCTGGCATCGGGAGTTGCAACTGCCCTGGGTTCCCTCCACCGTCGAAACCCACGAAGTATCTGACCATGACTTCGCCGCGATTCAGAAAACGCTCGACCACCTGGACCTCGGCGATAACGACGCCCTTCACCTCACCGGCGGCAACAAACTCATGGGCTTCGCCGCCTTCGACTGGGCCCGCCAGCGCCGCCTTCCCATCTACTACCGCGAGCGCGAACAGGGATTCATCCGTGTCAATTTCCCCGAGGGCATCCCCCACGACGCCTTTGTCAGCGCCCCCACCCACGCCCTCGACGCCCTCGACCCCAGCGAAACGGTGCTCTGCCAGATCGAGGAGGGCGAGATCGAGCGTCCAGGACAACTCATCGTCCTCAGCGACAAGGGAGCGCGCATGGGCAACCGCGAATGGGACAGGCGCCTCAAAGACCCCAAAGACCCCTGCCTGGACCTTGTCGACATCCTCGGCGACGCCGACGAGGAGACGAAAAAGGGAGACCGGCTGGAACTGCAAACCGCCGCCGCGCTTCTCCATCTGGGCATCCCCATGGTCACCCGCAGTCTCCGCCTCCGGGCCCGGGGCGAGCAGGAGGGTGGCGATCACATGCCCTTCCAGGAGATCGACCTCCTCTTCCATCACCAGGGACGCCTCTGGATCGTCGATTGTAAGGATATCCACGAGGACTCCCAATACCACACCGGTGGCTACCAGCACCTCAAGGAGGACGTGCTCGCCGCCCGCAACACCGGTGGACTGGACGCCCGCATCCTCATCGTCCGCCGGGCCCGTCTCAGCTCCGGACAGAAACGATACCTCGAAGACCATGGCATGGGCTACATCAGCCGACATCATCTCCCCCAGGATCTCTCCAAGGCCCTCGGACTGTAACGGAGGATCGGCAAAAAAGCCACGGACCGGGGGCGTCCCGCCCCCGAGACACCCGGCGGCGGGGACGCCGCCGCTCCGTACCCTAATCCGGACCGGGGGCGTCCCGCCCCCGAGACACCCGGCGGCGGGGACGCCGCCGCTCCGTACCCTAATCCGGACCGGGGGCGTCCCGCCC
>CAYLNG010000078.1:0-1477 GCA_964385155.1 uncultured Verrucomicrobiota bacterium | reverse complement strand
CGGGCTTCTCTGAAAGAAAAGAGCAAGCCCCTTTTTGAAGCATTTACGTGGGAGTGAACATAGCGTTATCCATAGGCGCGGGGGTGGAGCATTTCGTGGCTCGGGGCGGGGCGCCTGTGGAGAACGCGGCGCACACCGTAGGCTTCTTTCGGCCTCTTCCTCGTTCGTGTAGAGATGCGGTGTCAGACTTCTCTCAGTCGCTTTTACCGACACGTTAATGATTAGACTCCCGGCTCTCTAAACTGACCCAAGACGCTCCGCTACTGGTTCACAGCAGCATTCGTCAGCCCGTGAGGAGAGCAGCCGGAAGTGGAAATCCTTTCTTTTTGGTATTCTCGTTGTTCGTTCAAAAGCGCCCATGCAATCCGGCACATGCGCCGGGCAACAATGGTGATCGCGGTGTTGGCTTTCTTGCCGCGGGCCTTTTGGGCCTGATACAACCCTCCCAGATACGCGTCACAGCCCACGGCCACCCACGCGGCTTCGATGAAGGCCCATTTCAACCAGCGGTTGCAGCCGATCATCATCCGTCCGTTGCGGGTTTTGCCGCCGGAACTGTGCGTGGTGGGGGCCAGGCCCGCATACGCGCACAAGCGCTGGGGCGAGAGGAAACGCCGCACACCGTCGATCTCGTTTCGCAGCACGCTGCCGATGGTGAGGCCAACACCGGGAAGACTCATCAGGATGCGCAAATCCTCATCGTCCTTCACTTCCGTTTTCATGCGTTCCTCATCCTCCTTCACCAGCTTGTCCAGCGTCTCCAGCATGTGGAGGTCCTGCTCCAGCAAAAAGCAGTCCGGATCGGGAAGCTGTGCCTTCCGCATGGCGGCAAGGCCTTTCTTTCCGAAAAGGTCCGTGGCCTGCGGCATCTCCAAGGCGGGCTGCCGCTCCAGGATGCGGTGAATGCGGTTGCGCAACATGGTGCGGGTCTTCACCCACCACATCCGCTGCCGGATGACTTCCCGCCGCTTGCGGGTGTCCACACCGGGAATGTGGATGGCCGGAATGAGATCGGCGTGCAGCAGCCAGGCCAGCTTCTTCGCGTCGATCTTGTCCGTCTTCACCTGCGCTTCGGCGATGATGCGGGTTTGAAACGCATTCGCCAGCTTCACCTCCGACACCATCGGCAGCGACTGGAGAATATCGAAAAGGCGGCCCCAGTTCAGGCCACACTCGAAGGTCACCTTGACGGGACCGTCCAAGCGGGAGAACAGGCTGTGAAACGCCTGTTTCTCGTTGGGACGGACGGTGGTCTCCAAGACCACCTTCCGGCTCGCGTCGAGGACACAAACCGTGGAATAGTGCTTGTGGTAGTCGATGCCTGCGTAGTAACATGTGTTCATGGCGAGGTCCTTTGGTTGTGACGGAACCCACGAGGGTGAGCGTCGAGGTTTTGATTCCAGTGGCAGTATATCACGCCACGCAAACCGCATCTACCGGGGACTTTCGCCTTTCATGTTAACTGACCCCTTTCCCC
>CAYLNG010000077.1:0-1516 GCA_964385155.1 uncultured Verrucomicrobiota bacterium | reverse complement strand
TTTGGCCGAAAACAGTACCAATTTCTTGCACAAACCCCACATATACTAAACAACACTAACTTTGCACTTTAAGAACCAGGTAGAGCCAATTGAGGCAAGAGTTGTTCAACCGAGAGTCCTTGTTGAAACTGCGCATAGAGCCACACGAGCAAATTCTGCCGATGCTGGACTTGCAAGCTGCGCCGGACATCACCGCAGGTGATCAGCCGATTCTGTGACCGTTGCTCCTCCAGGAATGCCAGCAGACAAGCGGTCAAGGTCCAGAAACGCAGAATGGCTTGTGCCGACATGACCTGATAGTGATCGCTGCCCAGGAGGTCCTTGGCGTAGCCAAAGAAGGTCTCCACTTGCCAGCGGACAGCGAGCGTATCCACAAGTTCCTGGTGGGTGAGTTCAAGCTGGGTGCTCCCCCAGTAGCGCCAGGAGGGGCGAGGCGCATCCAAGTCGTGACAGGTGATGAGCACCAGAGTAGGACCAAGTTTGCGAATCCAACTCTTGGCAAGATGGGCATAGACCTTCTGTCCACCCGCTGCACCCGGCCAGACGACCTCTTGCCAGTCGTCACGTGTCAGGCGGGCAGCGTAGTCGGCGAGCTTGAGCCATTCGCGTTGGCCATCCTCAGCGATGAAGCGCATGACTCGATTGCTCTTCAAGCCACCGCTGAAGTCCCATCCGCGCTGCCGGGCCGCCTTCCGCACCTGTTTACAGTGGTACCAACTGTCCACAAGGACATGGGTGTGCGTTGCCGCAGAGGGGGTGAAGGTCTCGATCTGCTGCACCGCCAGGTCGATCTTGCTCTGGAAGGGTACCTCTTCCTCGATCGCGGTGGCACGCTGGCGATAGAGGGCTGCCGGTAAGGGGCAGCGTTGCCCTAACAGGACATACAACCCGGTGAACAGACAGTGACCCGTGACAACGCACCGCTCTGTGTTGGAGTAGTGTCGGCCCAAGCCGCCCATCTTGCGCCCTTTCGGTTTGACATGCACGGAGTCGTCCATGATTAGGTAGCCTGTCACAACGGTTGCCTTGGGACGCCCCACACAATGCGGTCGCTCCGCACAAAGTCGCTCATGTTCAGCCTGTACCAACCCACTCATCCGCACCCGGAAGCGCTGTTGCCACACTTGGGCCACCTGCTCAGGCTCCCACTTCCATTTGCTCAAAAACCGCGAAAGTCCGCAAAGGCTGCTTTCCGCTGCCACCACCCGCCGCAGTCCGCTCAGTGTCTTGCGCTCATCGCATTCCACCAGCCCCAGCAGTACGGTGACAAAGTACTTCCACTGGCGCCGACTGAAACACCCACGGAATGCTTCCATGTATTGGCGTAGTTCACTCGACAGACATACAATTGGCTTGGGCATGGTCTTCGTCCTTGGGACTTCTTGGTTTTTTGACTACTCCAATTATCCCAGGAAAGGCCATGCCTCTCTATTCTCGTTCTGTTAAAGTGCAAAGTTAGTGATTCTATGTTCGCGGCTTGTTCGGCTCCCCACTGCGTAGACTTCCATTATGTACA
>CAYLNG010000076.1:0-1599 GCA_964385155.1 uncultured Verrucomicrobiota bacterium | reverse complement strand
AGTTCATTTTTTATAGTTGTAAGTATTATGTTTTAAGTTTTATGTTTCTGCCTCATTTGCGCCTTGCGTACATCTAGCTTTCTACTTCCGAAGGCAAATAACTTTTTTCTACAAAGTTTCTCGACAACACAAAATATATTAAGGTTGTTGCGCTAATAATTCCTACAAACAACCAGAAATATGATGCTCCGTGAAACTGCGCAAAAATACCACCGTTAGCAATGCTTTTATTTACCAAACTCACAAAATAATTTCCCAAAGAAACAGTGAGCATATAAAAAGCCATAATGGTGCTCTTCATAGTTTTAGGCGCTTGCGTGTAAGCATATTCAAGACCTGTAATAGAAATTAATACTTCCGCAGCCGTTAAAACAAAATAGGCTGAAAGCTGCCACGCAATATTGGTTTCAATGCCGCTGTCTAAACGTGTTTGTATGTAAGCAATAATTACAAACGATAAAGCCGTAAGCACCAAGCCAACACCAATTTTTCTTAAAGCTGTAACCTTAATGCCCAACTTTTCAACTAATGGATAAATACCCCAGGTAAACAGCGGAATAAAAGTTAAAATTAAAATAGGGTTAATAGCCTGAATTTGTTCGGGCAACCAGGTAATGCCCAAAAAGGTTTTATCCATTTTTTCATGTGTGGCTTGCAATACCCACTCGCTTCCGTTTTGGTCATACATAGCCCAAAAAATTGGAATGAAAGCAAACACCGCTAATACACGCCAAACAGCTTTTATACCATCTATACTTTGAGCTGAAAATTTATCGGCTGCTGCATCTAAAATAGATTCGCCCGGTTTTGTTTTTCCAATTTTAGAAAGTGCATAAAAGTTAATAGCTAAAAAGTTTTCTTTCTTGTAGCCGGTAGGCGGCACTTTCACATATTTATTTCTGCCTAGCCAAAAAACAAAAGTGGCAATGGCCATTAAAATTCCCGGGACGCCAAAAGCAACTGCCGGCCCGAAATGTTTCATAAGCAATGGGGTCATTAAAGTAGAAAAGAATGCCCCGAAATTGATAGAGAAATAAAATATGCTGAATGCCTTTGAAATTAAATGTTCGTTGCTTTTATCGAACTGGTCGCCTACGTTGGCAGAAACGCAAGGTTTAATACCTCCTGCACCAATAGCAATTAATACCAAGCCGAACATAAAGCCATTCAGGTTGTTTTCAAACATGGCCAGGCAGGCGTGCCCTACGCAATAGAATAATGAGATGTATAGAATAGTGCGGTACTTGCCCAAAAACCAATCGGCTAACAAGCCACCCACCACTGGCATTAAATAAGCCAGTGTTATAAAAAAGTGGGTTTCTTCATTGGCTTTTGCTCGAGCTACATCGTTTAAAGCGGGGTCGCCCGTAGGGTTAAAAAACTGCGCAACCAAAAAGGTAGTCAATATGGCTTTCATGCCATAAAAACTGAATCGCTCGGCAGCTTCATTGCCAATAATGTAGGGTATTGCAGCAGGAAATTTGGCTTTATTGCTCATATAAATTAAAGTTGGCAAAGATAGAGAATAAGATGTAACAAAAACTATATTCAAAATGCAAATAACAAAACCCGAATTATATGGCTAACAAAAGAATATTG
>CAYLNG010000075.1:0-1642 GCA_964385155.1 uncultured Verrucomicrobiota bacterium | reverse complement strand
AAATGCTCGTGGAGCACAACGGGTGGGGGTAGGTGGAGTCAAGTGCATACGCAGTTCGTGGGGAATGGAGTTTTAGACAAATACGACTTTTTAGGCATGGTTTTTAATATAACATTTGTGAGGTTCACAAGTGCCACAGGACACAGTTGGATCAGAACTGGAAATTGGAGGATTGAAGATAGGATGGCATCCCCAGGATCAATGTATATATGCCATAAGGGCTTTTATTATCAAGTCACCAGATTTACTTTAGAAATACCCGAGGGCTTTGGTTTTTATCCCTCAGAAAATGTCAAGTCGGCAAATCCTTTCGTTTTGTTTAAACCTGTTAAGGGAGTGTGGTTGCAAGAAGATGACAAAGAAGCATTTGCGATACAAAATGAAATAATTGAGTACGAGACGAAACTAATAACTAAACGCTGGGAGGAAAGTGAAAGTATTGACCATTCCCCCCCAAGTCATAAAACAAGAGTTGATACCACTATAGAATATGGGAGCTCAAAAGGAAAATGTTGCAAAGATGCAAACAGAGAAGATGTTTTATCCTGCCTGCAGGAACACATGAATGAAAATAGCGATATCACATATCAATTCCCTTTTAGACAGTGTAGAACTAGGGCTAAAGAAGCATTAATGTCTTGTTGTCTTGGAATTGGGCAAAAAAAAGAAACCGCTACTAAAGGTCGGATCGAAGTTTGGAATAGTGGCCTTGTCGGACCAATAACTCCGCTTGGGCCGTGTCCTAAATAATAAAGGAGCATATGAAAACATGGATGTACGCTGTATTTTACATATTCGTATCACTTGGATGCAAGCATACTACTTCTACAAGTGTGAACAATAATTCACTTTACCCAATTTCTTCAACGCATGATTTTTCTGTGCGACCAATAGGCTGTGGCCCGGGTGTTTTATGTGAATTTGTGGAATTTCGCGTAAGTTTTCATGACTCTCATGATCTACTTACAGCACTGCCGTCGATATCCGTAAATGAGGAAATATGGACGGAACTTTTAAATTCATATCAAGAGATAGTTTCAGGCCCTATCGTATTTGGAAAGCAAAATCAAAATGCAAAATTAGATGTTAAGCTTAATTTATCTTTTACTGAGAATGACTTAAGCCCCGTTTCGTCTAAGTACAAAAATGAATTTTCATTATTCATTCATGCATCGCTATTTCGAGTTTCCCGTTTTTTTGTTGAGTTTAACAATCAAACTATCCCGTTAGTATGGGATGGTGATATCCGAACAACAATAATTCCTAGAGAAATTGAATTGACTAAGCATATATACATTCGTCCGTAACTGTTCGGAGATAGAGCCCAGGGTCACCCATCAAAGGCAGGAGGTCAGCCCGGGGAAAGGGGTCTGCCCGCGATTTTTAGTGATTACTTAAATCGATGAATGATAGATGATTGTAAGGATAATGATTTCAGAACCCCGAGCCTTCCCTGTGGTCCCAGCCCCAATCCAACAGCCCCCTTCGCCCCGCCGATGCGGAGATCGGCGCTCCTGTCCCCGAGTGCCGGGCAGGGGATCGCGCCAGCGACTCAGGCCGGCCCCCCGCAGCCCCCGCCGTCCTCATCCGCTGTCACGCCCCCTGCTGCCGACCCCGGAGCGATACCGAAGAGAGGTTATGC
>CAYLNG010000074.1:0-1729 GCA_964385155.1 uncultured Verrucomicrobiota bacterium | reverse complement strand
CGGGCTCAAGGTCCGGCGGCCGCCGCTCGCCCCTCCCGCCTTCGCCGCGCCCCCGCAGCGCTTCGCGCGAGGGTGGGGGGCGCGGTGAAGGCGACAGGAACGGCGGCTTTCAGGGGGCCTTTTTCCGTAAATCGGAAAGGGGGTTGGGGGTGGGTTCCGGGGTTCGGAGGCGACTAAACAGGAAAACGGTCAGGAGGACTGCAAGGCCATCTCAAGCGCCTGAATGACGAATTTCTGCCGATCTTTCGGCAGCGCCTGGATGCGTTCGAGTTGCTTTTGCACCCTCGGGGCCGGCCCCCGCTTGTGACCCGAACGGGAATCCTCCGCCGTCAGCGTGCCGACCGGCGTGCCCAGGGTGTCCGCGATGCGCGCCAGCGTGTAGACTGGAATATTCCTTTGCCCCGCCTCGTAGTTGGCAATCACCTGTTGGCTCAGGTCAACGGCCTGGGCCAAATCCGTTTGCGTGAGCCCCGCGGCTTTTCGGGCATCGGCAATCCGGCTTCCGATTTGCTCCAAAAATGTCTTTTGATCCTGCATGTGGGTAACCGATGTGACGGGTTGAAAGGCCGACATGATATACCTCCGCTGTGATTTTTTCGTTTTCTGGTTGACGGAATACCGCACAATGCGGTACCGCTTGATGCAGTTCTTTTCCGGGAATCGTTCTTGACGCGTTTTCGGAGAGGAGAAGGCGGACGGACGACCGGAAACTTTGGCGAGTACATCGGTCGCCGTCCTGAACCCGGACTGCTCCGGAGTTGTGCGGACTGTAGCACAGCTCCGGGGCGGTCGCAACCGAAAGGAACGACGATGAATGAAGCAACCGGAATCGGCGGGCTGCGGCCCGGTCAGTATCCCTGGGACCACTGGGAGCGTTTCGCGAAGGCCCGCGGCGTGGAACGTACCCTGGCCGCGCTGGGCCGCGATGTTGTGCGCGACGCAAGTCAGCACAACTGGGCAAAACCGCTGCGCTGTCTCTGCGAGGGCGCATCCCTGCTCGAACTGCTGCTCCGCGCCCCCTACCTGGGCCGCCGTCTCTGCGAAATCCTCCTGGAGACCGACGGTCTGAAAATCGCTCTCAGCGAAGGCGACGACAAGAACGCCGACCCGATCCGTCTGGCGGGCTTTGGAGGGGAGTACTGATGCCGCGCATACCCGATGAAGCCATCGACCGCCTCAAAGCCTCCCTGGACCTCGCGGCGCTGATCCGTTCGCGCGGCGTGGACCTCAAACCCCACGGCAATGGACACCTCATCGGCTTCTGTCCTTTTCACGAGGACACGGGAACGCCGAACCTGGTCGTCACTCCCGCCAAGGGACTCTTCCACTGCCTGGCCTGCGGCGCGGCGGGCAACGCGATCCAGTTCGTGCAGCGCTTCGACGGCGTGAGCTTCCGCCACGCCTTCGACCTGCTCGACGAGGGAGGACAGGCCGCGTTCAGCGCCCCGGCGCAGGGCCCCCTCAAGCAAAACACGGTTCCCAAACTCGACAACCCGCTCGATCCGGAGGCGGGCGACGCGGACCTCTTCGCCCAGGTGCTCGGCTTCTACCAGGAACGCCTTCACAAAACCCCCGCCGCGCTGGCCTATCTGGAGAGCCGGGGCCTCAACGATCCCGATGCCCTGCAGCACCACCGCATCGGCTTCGCGGACCGCTCGCTGGGTCTGCGTCTGCCGGAAAAAAACCGCAAGGAGGGCAAAGAACTCCGCGAACGCCTGCAGGGTCTCGG
>CAYLNG010000073.1:0-1832 GCA_964385155.1 uncultured Verrucomicrobiota bacterium | reverse complement strand
ATCGCTTTCCTCGTTATCCTGCCCACCTCCTATCTTTTGCCATTTAGACACTCCCTTTGCCTAGGGCGTTTTCATGTTGCAAGAGGGCTGGAATAGGCAAAGAATATTGCGGAGTTGAGGAATAGAATCAAAGCGCCCATAGGCGTAGACTCACTGGAGAGCAATCCAGAAAGGAGTCGCAACCTATGAGCAAGTCTGATGATACCACAACGCGGGCGACTTTGGTGGAGTATTTGGCGACGATTCCCGACCCGCGTAGCCGGCGGGGACGGCGGTATGAATGGCGCTTTCTGCTGACGCTGATAGCGGCCGCCATGATGACGGGTGAGAGCACGCTGGTGGGTATTAGCCAGTGGGTCACCGCGCATGCACAAGAACTGGTGCAGGGGTTGCAGCCCAAGGGTGGGCATGTTCCTAGCCTGGCGACGTTGCGCCGGGTCTTGTGTCAGGTCTCGTTGGCGGCTGTAGAGGGGGCGGTCGGGGGCTATCTGCAAGGGCAGCGGCTGGAGATGGGCGAGAGCGGGCAGGTAGTGACGTTGAACGGGGAACGGTTGCAGGGACAGGCTGTGGACGGCAAAACCGTCCGCTGTGCCACCGCCCATCGGGCGCCTCAGGGCACTGCGATCCATTTGACGGCGGTGGTCAGCCATGAAAACGGGCTGGTGCTGACGCAGGCCAATGCGCCCGCCAAACTGGATGAACGCCGGGTAGCGCAGAAGCTCCTGGCGACGCTGCCCCTCCAGGGGACGGTGACTACTTTTGATGCGCTGCACACCTCGCACAAACAGGCCAAACAACTTCGCCGTCAGGGTGGCCACTATCTCTTCGTGGTCAAGCGCAACCAGAAGAGTCTCTACCAGGACATTGCCGATGCCTTCACGGCGCTGCCGCCGCAAGGCACCTGCGAAACGGAGTTCTGGCAGTATGAGTCTTGTACACAGGATACCCGGGGTCATGGCCGCACTGCACACTATCTGCTGGAGAGCACCCCTGCCCTCAACCATTTTCTCCCCTTTCCCGATGTCGCCCAGGTGGTGCGCCGCACCCGTTGGGTCCGCCAACACCGTACTCAGCGCACAAGCGTCAATGTCGAGTATCTGATTACCAGCCTGCCGCGCACCTTAGTCACCCTTGCCCAAGTGGCCCAACTGCGGCGCTGGCACTGGACGATTGAGAATGTCACCCACTATCCGCGGGACGTCAGCTTTGGCGAGGACCGTTGCCAGGTGCGGAGCCACTCCGCCCCAGAGACGTTGGCTGCCTTCCGCAACGCCGTTGCCGGCACACTTCACGCCTATGGCTGGCCCTATCTGCCCAACGGCTTTCGCTACTGCCGCTACCATCTGCAAACCATGTTGCGATGGATAGGGGCCATTGCAACATGAAAACGCCCTAGTAGATTCCTGGATATCCTGGCAGATCTTCTCACACAAGGCGAGCAGCCGCGGCTTCCAACGCGTGTACAGTTCCAGCGGGTCAATCCAGTTGACGCGGTGGGGTTCCGCGGCCATCTGCCACAGCTCCCAGGCGGCGTCATCCGCCACCTTGAGCTGCGCCTCGCGCCCCGGCAGGTGTCCATACTGCCCTTGCAGCACCACCAGCGGCGGCACGCGAGTGACCGTCTCGCTTTGCCAGCGCAACGCTTCGTTGAAAAACAGGCGCAAGGGATGATAGCGGCGGTGCACTGCGGGCGCGGTCAAGACCAGTTGATGACAGAATTCGACGTTGGCATAGCTGCGCTCTCCGCGGGCAATCGGCAGCTCATAGAGCGTCGCAATCGTCACCGCCGCGCTATCCAACAGCGCGCGCACCGCGGTGATGAAGCCCAGGAA
>CAYLNG010000072.1:0-1902 GCA_964385155.1 uncultured Verrucomicrobiota bacterium | reverse complement strand
GCCTTGCAAGCCCCTCGCCGCAGAGCTTCGCCCGAAACGGATTGAGATGGATGTAGGTGCTCACCTCCCGAAAATACTCCAATCCTCCTTCTCGCGGATCCGTCGCAATCGGTATCGCCTTGTAGCGCCCCTGGAACAAATGCCCCCGACGCCTGAACATCGCATTGAAACGCTGCGTGTACGCCCCCTGGAACCACCTCATTCCCGCCACCAGGTTCGCTTCCGGTGTCTCCAGCAGCAGATGGTAATGATTCGACATCAGCACATACGCGTGGATCAGCCACCCCGTTTGCACGCACACCTCGTCCAGCGTGGCGAGAAACAGCCGGCGACCGTCATCATCCAGAAAAATCTCCTGCCCATTGTTCCCACGGCACATGGCGTGGTAATGGGCTCCGGGATACTCAACTCGCAGGGCTCGTGGCATGGCGTCTTAGTACCCCGAAACACCCGATTGTCAACCACTAAATATCGCGGGCTGACCCCTTTCCCCGGCCTGACCCGAATGCCTGACCCGAATGCCGGCCTGACCCGAATGCGCATCGACTTTTTCGTCAAGGTGAGGGGCATGCCCTTCGTGGAGACCATGCGACTGCTGTTGAACTGAACAAAACAAGCCAACGCCGTCGTACCGGTACGATCCAAATACGACGGCGTTGGGAATTTTCATATAATTTTACGACGGGAATGGCAAAATCAATGCACCAACTTGCGCACGAAAATACGACGGGAATGGGATTTTTTTATGACCACAACTCGGGAATCCAGTGCTTATTTTACGAGGTTAATTTGGGAATCCAATACGATGTTAACGCGGTCGGTTACAGGCAGGTCGGGGTCATTAAACTATTCAATGCTAGTTATAACGCCATTGGGATCAGCTTTAATTATTCCATCTATAGGTCCGCTGCCTTCACCAGCACCAAGTGTATATGCAACAGTTTCTTTCAGATTAGGATCTGCTCCAAAATCGACAATCATCATTAAATATTTCTTAGTTTTAGTCGGGAAATCAGGCCCATATTTTATTTTAAACCCATTTTCTTTAAGCCTCTCCTTGGCTTGGTAAATATCGTCTCCCACATTTATAAGATTTCGAACATCCTTTCTTGATTCATCGATCAAATGTTGGCGCTGCACAGAACATCCCATGTGAATAATTAAAAGCAGAAGCATCAGTTTTTGTAACATGACCCACCTCCTTGGCTTGGCGGACGAACCTCCGCATAAGTGCCCTTATCCGAGCCATTTTTACCAACTTTTCCTAATTCTTCAGCAAGTTTATATGTTGCGACGTCATGTCCGTAATGGCCTAGCCAAACTCCATTCCAAAAACTCGCTGCGACCCTATCAGGAGTACCGGCAGCGGGAAGATCTTTCATAATATCACCATACTCATCATAACAACACTGTTGGGCCGATTTTCCAAATTTTTTTGAGCGCATACACCACTTTGCTCCGGGATGAAAAGTCTGACTGGCTTCAGACAATGAGTTCCAATCTCCGTTATCGCAGTCGCAAGGCTTTTCGTTTTCTATTCTGATTTTATCAGGACATTCGGGTATATCATCAAGCCATTTGGTGTCATTCCGTTCAAGAACAAGCCACTCTTCAAACACTTGCTCATCTGTGTAGTAATATTTCCCTCCCATCCCTATATTTCCCGGCCCTTTCCCGGATGAATGAGGAGGTGCAGGCATGAAGCCTTCTTTGGGAACTTTCTTTTTCTTCAAACTCTTTCTGGCATCTCCTTTGGTATAATTACCTAAATAATCCCAAGAGTTCACCCCATCATTCCCGACGAACCCGTAGAGATTATATCCTCCCTCTTCCTCAATCGGATCGCGATTTGGCCAGCGGCCGGTAACTGGATCAAAAAACCGGAAGCCGTAGTAGAGATAT
>CAYLNG010000071.1:0-1919 GCA_964385155.1 uncultured Verrucomicrobiota bacterium | reverse complement strand
ACCCCCTATTTTGGGTAGATATGCCTGATAGCCGTCAGGCATATAAACAAGTTAGGGCTAATGCTAAAAAACGACAACACTTAAATAATAAAACAATATGACAGAATGGTTATCTAACAATTATCAATGGTTATTCGGTGGACTTGGTGCTACAGTTATCGGTATAGTCTTGACCTATTTTTTGATTGAAAAGAACAAGAAAAAGGATTCAACTAAACCTATTAAAAACACTAATAATCAGACAACAAATGTGAATATTACAAACAATATTGGGCAGACAACACAAACCAATAACTCCGAGACTAACGGTGAAGATTCGCATAAGAGTTTAACTCGACTTTTATTTATAGATGATAATCACAAAGAGTATAAAATGGTTTCAATCCTAAAAAGATATGGTTGGACAAACACAAAATCAGTAAAAGACATAACTGATTTAGACGACCCAATTGTATTGGAAGCCGACATAATTTTCGTTGATATTAATGGAGTAGGAACTACTCTATTTCAAGACCAAGGACTTGGACTTGCTTCTGCTCTTAAAAAGAAATATCCAAATAAGAAAATAGTCATTTACTCATCCGAAACAACCGGAGATAGATTTCATAGAGCATTAAGAGAAGTTGATGATTGTCTTTATAAAGATGCAGAACCATATCAATTTATAAACTTGATTGAAAACTTTTCAAAGAAATAAATAACAGTGAAACATTTTCATATAAAAGATTCATCAGACAAAGTAATTTCAGAGAACCTCACTTCTGAATGTATGTCTTGTTATGACAATTGCAACTCAATAGGCAACGTTGTAAATAATTGTCCTATTTATAATGAAACGAGACGCCAAGGAAAAATTAAAAACACCAAAAGCACTACATTTTTATGTTGTAACACCACAAAGACCACCAAATTATTTCGTGAAAAATTAGAAGCATTATCATACGCATATCCAGACTTAGTAATTCCCAAAACAGAAATTGAAGAAAAGACGAGAAAGGTTGAACAACAAAAAGTTAACAGACTAGTCCATAATTTATCATCAATTAATGCTCACAATATTCAAGAAATTTACGACATAGTGCCTCAAGATGTATTATCGTCAAATTGGAAAAATCAGCTCGATTTCATTGAGAAGGAAATAAAATCAAACCCCAAGAAAGCAGCATTGATGTTTATACGTCTTGCTAAAAATAGTATTCATATGAAATCAGAGTTTTCAATTTATAGAAAACTTGACAGAAATGAAATTGCAAGCCTTGAATTCAAGAGCTATCCAATAAGGACAGTCTTATTAAATGTTTTACATACCTTTTTTGGAGACTTTAACGTGAATGGGGTTTACGTAAATGTTAGTGACTATTTTGGAAAAGTTAAAATTGACTATGAAACAATTCAAGTTGCACTTTATCATTTAATTGAAAATGCAACCAAGTATGTTAAGCATTACTCAGAAATCTATATTGATTTTGAAGAGTCAAAACCAAATGATGTTCTTGTAAATATAAAAATGAGAAGTGCTTATGTAGAGCCAAATGAAAGACTGACAATTTTTAATGAAGGTATTTCAGGAACAGTTGCAAAAAAAATGAAAAAAAACGGAGATGGAATTGGTATGTGGCGAATAAAGCAAATGATGACTTTAAATAACGGGGACTTGACAGCAGATTTTGGTGACATAGTAGAACAAATAGGCGAATATGATTTTGCAGACAACTTATTTACATTTAAATTCAAGAAGCACTAGCCCTAACAGGCGTTTGGCTCAATGGCGGGTGAAGTGGTTAATTGAACATTCTACCTCGCATCAACTTTTGTGGTGTATTGACGGTTTAGTGCTCCGAAATCCGCCACTGCGCCAAGCGCCAAAACGTTAGCGGTCAGGCTAAAAGACGACACCGAAACAGAAACGAATGGAATTT
>CAYLNG010000070.1:0-1947 GCA_964385155.1 uncultured Verrucomicrobiota bacterium | reverse complement strand
CAAACCAATCTTTTAATTTTTGGGTAGGTGTAAGTATAATATCGTAGTTATTACCTGATTGTTTTTTAAGCTCTTTCTCTTCAAGAAAGCCACAAGACTTCATCCAGTGAATATCATTATTAGAACTTTTAATCAACGAATCGCTAATCAGGCGGCTGCCTACTTTTTTATATAATTCGTCGTAAAAATCTCCCAAAGATAAAGGGCTATAAGCGTTTTGCCGCCATACAACAAGCACCAACAATTGTCCTGCTGACATTTTATCAACTTCTTCTTGAGTTTCTTGAGACTTAGTAAATTTGTCAAGCATCTCTACTGTTGCTGTCACGGACGAATGATATGTCCGATTAATTAGCGGGTTAAATGTCCGATTTAGAGTTTGTTCTCCCCCCCCCTATGGATGGAGAGCGAGCGATGAGACTGAATCGAGCATTAACGGAGCAAATACGGATGGAACGTTTTGAGGAAATATACGGCGATTATGATGCGGACAGGCTGAGCACGGAGGAAGCGGCGTTGGTGCTGGGGTGCAGTGTACGTCATTTTCTGCGGTTGCGTGGTCGTTATGAATCAGAGGGTTTGGCGGGGTTAAAGGACAGGCGGGTTGGCATAAAGTCTAAGATTTGTGCGGCAGACGAGGAAGTGAAGCTGATAACGCAGTTGTATGAGCAGCGGTATAGTGGCTTTTCGGTGCGTCATTTTTACGAGTTTGCGAAGGCCGAGCATGGGCTCAAGCGCGGGTATACATGGACACGGGAAACCTTAACGAACGCAGGGTTGGTGAAACCCTGTAAGCAAGGGGGGAAGCACCGCTTAAGGCGTCCGCGCCGCCCGATGGCGGGGATGATGCTGCATCAAGATGCAAGTAAACATCAGTGGTTTGGTGAAGAATACAGTGATTTGGTGGTGACAATGGATGATGCGACATCTGAGATAACATCAGCGTTTTTTTGTGCGGAAGAAGGGACGCAGAGCAGCTTTCGCGGCATACAGGAAACAATTGAAAAGAAGGGGTTATTTTGTTCGTTTTACACCGACAGAGGCAGCCATTACTGGTATACGCCTGAAGCAAGCGGCAAGGTGGACAAAAGCCGCCCCACCCAAGTGAACCGTGCATTAAAGCAGCTTGGCATTGAGCATATCGCCGCCTATTCACCCGAAGCACGAGGGCGGTCTGAGCGGATGTTCGGCACCTTGCAAGGGCGGCTGGTGAATGAGTTAAAATTACAGGGAATCAACACCATGGAGGATGCTAATCGGTATTTACAAGACGTATACTTGCCTCGCCATAATGCCCAATTTATGGTCGAGCCAACGGTTGCAACATCAGCGTTTACGCCTGTTGCGGGGTTCGACATCGCTAACATTCTTTGCATTCAAGAAGAACGTATCGTCGCAAGCGACAACACCGTTTCTTACCAAGGCAAAAAGCTGCAAATCCCCCAAAGCGACTACCGCCACCACTTCGTGAAAACACAAGTGCGCGTCCATCACTACCCCAATGATACACTGGCCTTGTTCCATGGTCCAAGAAAAATAGGCAGGTACAACAAAGAGGGAGCGCTACAACAACACTCAGAAACCCTTTCAAGGCAAGAGGAGCAAAAAATTGCAGCCTAAAAAAAGGGGGGCTGCGCTACAGCACTGTTTGAAAGCGCGCTTGCCCCCCTTTTTTAGGCAACACGCATCGGACATTTCATCCGCTAACTAATCGGACATGTGTATTCGTCTTTGACAGGGCGTAAGCCGCGCAGCGGTGCGAAGCACCTTTGACAGCACGACCGCACATGGCATCAAAAAATTATAAAAACACAGTTGTCTTCTTTTGTGACCCTCACAGCCCTTGGCAAAAAGGCGCAAACGAAAACTTTAACGGCAGACTCAGGCGCTTCTTCCCCAAAGGTATGGACATCGCATACATCACGCAATCCCAACTTGACCTTATCA
>CAYLNG010000069.1:0-2103 GCA_964385155.1 uncultured Verrucomicrobiota bacterium | reverse complement strand
ATCCTAGCACGCCTGTGGCCGAATCACCCAGATGGGGTTCGCCGGACGCTTACGTCTCCAAGACCACCTTCCGGCTCGCGTCGAGGACACAAACCGTGGAATAGTGCTTGTGGTAGTCGATGCCTGCGTAGTAACATGTGTTCATGGCGAGGTCCTTTGGTTGTGACGGAACCCACGAGGGTGAGCGTCGAGGTTTTGATTCCAGTGGCAGTATATCACGCCACGCAAACCGCATCTACCGGGGACTTTCGCCTTTCATGTTAACTGACCCTGACCCATGGCGTCATAGGTGTTTTCGACGGTGATATCCCCGTCCTCAACTTTGATCATCCGATTTTCGGCGTTCCATGTGAGGGTTTTGCCTTCTCCGTCCGAGGTCATGTTTCCGTCTAAATCGTAGGCTGGCTGGGCTACCGGGTCTCCGATGGCTGTATATTGGTTCAAGGCATTGGAAACATAATCCACCGGGTCCGGCTCGTCCGGCACACTGACTTGTGTGCGGTTTCCGATCTGATCGAAATTATATGTGGAGTTTCCGTTGCGCATGGTGGCACTTGTGACTTCGTTGCGGACATTGTAGCCGAAGACGTTGGCCAGGGTCGAGGTAAAAGCAGTGCCCGAATCTGCACGGGCTGTTCTGCGACCCGCCGCGTCATTCGTGTAGTCGAAAGCACTGAGGGTGGTGGCGGTATTCCATGTGTTGGTCACGGCATCCACCAGGTTCCGGTTGGGTTCGTAGGTGACCGTGCGTTTCAAATCGCCGAGGGTATAGCCCTCAATCATGCTGCTGTTGGCCAGGTAGGCATAGGTAACACCTGCCTCCATTTCAGTAAAATCCATCTTTAAATTCTTTTATCATTTTAATAAGTTTCTCTTCACATCGAACACTTTCGTAGTGATCGTAAACCTCAAGCCACTCTTTAAAAAACTCAGAATCAGGGGTTTTGCCAAACTCATGGACCGCGCGCTTCAGCATAAAAGTGTTTGTATCTTCTAGACGCTCCTGGAATTTGATCAGTTCTAGGAGCGCGTCTTTATGATAGCCACCTTGTAGAGCGTTTTCGAAATCCAACGCGGGAGACTTTAGCCTTTCTACCACATAAAACATCTCGGATTTTCGGCATGATTCTATTTCAGTTTTTACCGGCCTGTAGAACAGCATAAATGAAATGCCTAGCGTATAAACCATTAAAAATGAAAAACACGAAATCATTAATAATTTTTTCATTGCTCACACTCCAGAAGCTTGACTCCGTCACCCGAAATTACATTGAAATAAGTTTCGTCAAGAATCATAATATCCCGTGCTGGTTTTAATATTCCAGTGACAGATAGAGTTTCGTCAGCAAATTTGGCCCAATCCTCCAAAGTCGCCTTTTCATTCAGAGCCTCATCAAGATGATAAGCATAAACTAACCCTGGAGCAATTTTATTATATTTATTATAAATACCAAGCGTTTCCTTCCTCAAATACTCCAACGACTTATCTTTGTCGATTATTTCAATAATTCGGTCTTTTAATTGAGTTTTAAAGTAATCATTCACAGCTTCTTTCACGGTGTCACGCAACATTTGCTTTCGATGTGAATCAATTTTATCAGTACATTCTTCATGGTAAAAATCCCATCTTGATGCCAATTCAGCAATTTTTCTCGACTTTTCCAAGTCATCCACACGAGACGATACAATTTCATTGAATTTTTCAATCCATTTTTTTATACAAGCATCTCTGAATTCAACTGAACTCGTATCAATCGCATTTGTTTCTTTCATTTTGGAAATGAATGGAGCTGTAAAATACAACGCTGCTCCACCTAAAGCGGAGCCAATAAATACGGCACCTACATAAGCCAGAGGAATTATCCTTCCATCAGCATCAAAGAACTGTATGCAGTTATTCAAAGCCATTCCGTATATATTGTAGCCCCCCTGCTCTTCAATCGGATCACGATTTGGCCATAAAGGGTGATCCGATGCGATTATCGTAAGCGTAGGGTGATTTTCCCGGCGTAAACATTGGGCGAAACGGCTGTCGGACCCGGCGCGACCTTGCGAAGTCTCCAAAAAATCCCAGACGCGGTTTTTTGGGGGGAGGTCTTGGTT
>CAYLNG010000068.1:0-2119 GCA_964385155.1 uncultured Verrucomicrobiota bacterium | reverse complement strand
GCATTACGGGTGGAGCTAAAGGTTGTACCAACTCAGTAATATCAATATCTAAAACCAGCAGTGATAACTGGGGCTTATCTGGAGCTAATTTTGTTAATAATTTAACAAATACTACTACCTCTTATACTACTAGTTCAAATACTGCTGAAATATTTTATACTTCAACTGGTTGGAAAAATATTAGTGTGGGAGCAACAACACTTAATGACTTTATATTTATCAGACAGTCTAGACCTTTGCCTGTAATAACTAGCACATTTACTTCAATTTGTGTTGGTGGAACTATTAACTTAACTACTAGCACAATTGGAGAGGAATATTTATGGGAAGTGGCTTTAGTTAGCAATCCTTCATCGCCAATTTATACATACAATACAAAAGATGTTTTCAATGTTACAATGAATACGGCTGGTACTTATCAGGTTAAGTTACAAGTAAAAGAGTCTTGTTGTGGATGGTCAGTGCCTGTTTACCGCTCATTAACTGTTAGCCCACTTCCTTCAAACATTACAGCAATAAACGGTCCGACAAGTGCTTGTGTAGGAGAAACAGCGACTTATTCAGTTGACTTTGTTAGCAATGCAGCTCCAAACACGAATTCAACTACTGGTTATAAGTGGCTATTACCTCCGGGAGCAGTAGTCACATCAGCCGGTGGGTTAAATGGTATTAATGGTGCTACTTCAAACAGTATTACTGTTACTTTTGGATCATCAAGTGGCTCTGTATTTGTAACACCTTCAAATACTTGTGGAGATGGACAAACAATATCAAAGGTTGTTAATATTAAATCATCTCCTATAGGTGTTGTATTCTCAGGAAATCAGACAATATGTAATGGGGAATCTACACAGATTACTGCTGTTGCTCAAGGAGGAAGCGGAGGATATGCTTATGCTTGGAGTAACGGGGCTAATACTAATATCATTAATGTTAGTCCTTCAGTAACTACAACGTATACTGTTACTGCTACTGCTAGTAATGCTTGTTCGATTTCCTCATCTTACACTGTTACTGTAACTCCTATTCCTTTGGCACCTGTTTTAACTGCGCCTGTATCTATAACTGGGTCTGGTTTTACAGCAAAATGGAATGTTGTTGCTAATGCAACCACTTATTTTATTGATGTGGCATCAGATAATGCATTTGCTAATATTCTTTCTGGTTACAATGATTTGAATGTTGGTAATGTAACTAGCTTTGCAATTACTGGTCTTATGCCTTCTCAAACCTATTATTACAGAGTAAGATCTGCAACCGGAACATGTATTAGCCCGAATTCTAATACTGGTGTAGTTACTCTACAAGGTTTGGTGTGGACAGGTAATATTGACACTGATTGGTTTAAGCCAGGTAACTGGAGTATAAATGTTATCCCTGACGCAACTATTGATGTTTTAATACCTGTAGTACCTTCAAACAACTATCCAAATTTAGTTGGTTTGGTTAATGGTTTTGCAAAAAATCTTAATGTTCAATTTGGTGCTAAGTTGGAAATACAATCTAACGCTACTATCGAAGTGAATGGGTCATTTAGTTATGCTTCAAGTTTCTCGAATATTGGTGAAGGTACTCTACTATTGAAAGGAACATCTACTAGTGGAACATACACCATTGGCACTTTATCAGTAGAGACGTCAGGTGTTCTTTCAATAGCCACATCTACTACTAATATATCAATAACTGATAAACTTGAATTAAATCAAGGCACAATTGACAACTCAATTGGCGGTAGAATTACTTTAAAATCTAATTCGCTAAAAACTGCCTATATTGATGATTTCAATGACGTAACAGGTGTAACTAATGCAAATACCTCAATCATAGGTAATATTGCTATTGAAAGATATATACCATTTGCTGCATCAGGAAATGCTCCTTACGTATATCTAAACAGATATCATTATTTAGGGGCGTTAACTGGTGGCACAGTTTCTAAATGGACATCTACCAATCAGTTTGTGTTGCAAGCTAGAGGAGGTATTGTTGATGGGGTTACAACAATTACTCCAACACCTACTTGTAGTGAAACAGAGTTAGATATTAACACAGCATTCAGTAACATATTTACTTACAATGAATCTAAGGTTACTGATTGTTATTTACAAGGTTGGGAGCC
>CAYLNG010000067.1:0-2140 GCA_964385155.1 uncultured Verrucomicrobiota bacterium | reverse complement strand
ATATCTCTACTACGGCTTCCGGTTTTTTGATCCAGTTACCGGCCGCTGGCCAAATAGGGATCCCATTGAGGAAGAGGGGGGTGTGAATCTTTATGGGTTCGTAGGGAATGATGGTACTAACACTTATGATTTGCTAGGAATGAAGTGGAGTGAACCATCCCGGGTAGGTGGTTCGCTAGCAAAAATCACAAGTGATGACTGTAGTGATAAAATCTCCGACCTTGAGGGAGTTCTTCCGTTTAATATTGGACAGTTTAAAGAATGGCTTCATGACATTGATGGTTTAGGCCTTCCAGATACGCCTGACGAAGAGTTAGGCGTAGAGGGTCGGGAATTTGGAATACCAAATACTGTTTACATCTTTGCTGGATATCGAAATTCGATACGATGGGAAGGAAATCGATTAAATTTAGGAGATTGGCATCCAAATCCAGCGTTTTGGGAACGTAGATGGATAACAGCTTTTGCGTCAATCTATCGTCGAAAAGGTTTCGACGTGGTTTCTGTAATTAAAACAAGCAAAAACTTATTTTTTGAGTATACCTCTAGAAGGGATATACACGGTTTTATTTATTTAGGTCATGGCCCCGAGATTGGTTTATATCAAGATCGATTTTTTGCTCCGCCTTGGAGTAGAGCTTCTGAAGTCTTAATTCAACCGCAAGAGGTCAAAGACAACTTAAAGTATGGATTGGGTTTTATTTTTAATTTGGGGTGTAAAAGCTTAACAGCGCCATATCAGATGGGTGTTTCTGTGAATGGTGTTTATAAAGGACATAGAGGAGATGTAGATGCAAATTCAGTTGGCTTCGGTCTAATTGAAGTTCCTGGAGAATGGGAATGACAACAAATGAAAAAAAACAATGGGCATGTGGTTTCGTAATCTGTCTTTTTTTTATATTGTTATTTTCTGAGGTCCGATCAGTTTCTGATGGTGTCGCCTTGATTCAAAAACGTTTTTTGCTTCAGGACTTACAAAGCGGAGTTGAGGAATCTAGATTGATATTTGTGGTTCCTCGGTTTTCAAAAACAGGCTCCCATATAGTAGTTCTTTCACTTGATAACAAGTATTCTAAAGAGCTGATTTGTGAGATTTTGCGTTTTAATGGGTACGTCTTTTATGATCAATCTGACGATGTAATTAAGGTGCATCTTAAGGTGTGTAATATATTTATTTATTTTAATCAAAAAACAAAAAATATTTTGGATTCTATGAATAACGCATCAGGGCCAGGAGGGAACGGGTCAGCCCGCGATTTTTAGTGATTACTTAAATCGATGAATGATAGATGATTGTAAGGATAATGATTTCAGAACCCCGAGCCTTCCCTGTGGTCCCAGCCCCAATCCAACAGCCCCCTCCGCCCCGCCGATGCGGGAGCAACGGGTCAGCCCACACATTTTGACATTGACGCAAACCATTTACTGATAGACTCATACAGAACACACTCCCCGGCCATCCCGCAAGGCTCTACCCCCGGCGGTGTTCGCTTCGCTCACGCGATCAAAGCCCCGAGCGCCGGGCAGGGGATCGCGCCAGCGGCTCAGGCCGGCCCCCCGAAGCCCCACCGTCCTCAGCCGCTGTCACGCCCCCTGCTGCCGACCCCGGAGCGATACCGAAGAGAGGTTATGCGTTCGGTCGCAAGCTCCCACCTGGCCGCTGATCCGTCCTCAGTCGCAGGCTCCTTCCGGGCGGGCGGCGAGGTCGCATAACCTCGTCTTCGGTATCGCTTCCCACCCCCCGGCGCTCCGCCCCCTCCCAGGGGGCCGCCCCTTCCGCCTTCGCGCTTCGCTTGCTTCCTCCTTCGCGCTACGCGGCTACGGCGGACACAGACGGCGGACATGCCCGCCCCGTCCCCCTCAGCCGCCTTCGCGGCTTTCACCCCCTTCCCATAGCTGTCACGCTGGCTGCTGAACCCCCGTCGCCCCGCAGCCATCGCGCCAGCCCCGGGAAGTCGCCCCCACGCCTGCGGCGTGCCCCCGGCGGTTCCCGCTGACGCGGGGGCATTCGTTGCCTGGAAGGGTTCGGTTCGGGCTCAAGGTCCGGCGGCCGCCGCTCGCCCCTCCCGCCTTCGCCGCGCCCCCGGGAAAGGGGTCAGTTAACATGAAAGGCGAAAGTCCCCGGTAGATGCGGTTTGCG
>CAYLNG010000066.1:0-2165 GCA_964385155.1 uncultured Verrucomicrobiota bacterium | reverse complement strand
CGGCGTGGGTGAGGGTCACCTGTAGGCACAAGCGAAAACGAGCCCCACGCCCTTGTGGCGTGGGTGAGGGTCACCTGTAGCTAGAAACGTCACCCGGGTTAGGAGTAACGAGCCCCACGCCCTTGCGGCGTGGGTGAGGGTCACCCTCGGCTTCTTACAACAATCAGGGTCATCTGGGAACCGCTGGCCGCTTTCCCCTCGCCGTTTCGTCTAACGGAGAGCCGCACGCTTGACGAAGACGGGTGGATGCTTGCGCGCAGCGGCTGAAGCCGCCGTCCCGCCGCCCCGCCGCCCCGCCCCGGCGCTGCAAGCATCGCCCCCCCAAGGCGGCTTCCACCCCGGCGCTGCAAGCATCGCCCCCCCCCCATGGCGGCTTCGCCGCATATCCCGTATCCGCCCCGGAGGCCCCACCCCTTACGCCGTGTCGCCCTTCAAAAGCTTCAAGGAAAAATGAAATTGTGCTTGGAGTTTTTCCCCGTTGCCAGTACCTTTTTTTAGGGTGTCTTGGCACCTCCATTCACGTAACCTTCCCCGGCCAGCCTCCCCCTTGGGACGCCACCGGGCGTAGCGTGCTCAATTCCCAACCCCGCCCGCAATGCCGGAGAAGAGGGGTCGGCGCACAGAAAGGGGAGGGCTGAGAACACGCCGCCTCCATACTCCCCGCCCCGGCGCTGCACGCATCGCCCCCCAAGAAGACCCACCGCCTGTGACGTTTTGTTCCGTTTCTAATGTGCGGCTTGATCATTCTCTGCACATACGATTGAGCCGAAATACAGGCAGGCAAAGAGGGGAACGGCGTGTATATCCGGGCATATCTGCGACGGCCCCCAACGCCGCAACCCCTGTACCCCCTCCACCCGCCGGGCGGATCCCTCTCCTCCATGCATGAACTTGAATCATTATGTGAACAGGCCGGAGAGGCGATTCTGCAGCAGTATGGTCGCGACGGTGGTGTGGTGCTCAAGGCGGATGACTCTCCGTTGACCTTGGCCGACCAAGCCGCACACGAGATCCTGGAGCAGGGGTTGCGGCGCCTGTTTCCAGACATTCCCGTGCTCTCCGAGGAGTCTGCCCCCGGTGCCTACGCCGACCGCGCCGATTGGCCTGTATTCTGGCTGGTGGATCCCCTCGACGGCACCAAGGATTTCCTGAAACAGACCGGATGTTTCACCGTGAACATCGCCCTCATCGAGGAGCATGAACCCACCCTCGGCCTGATCCATGTGCCCGCGAAAGGCCTCACCTACGGGGCCGCGAAAGGGCAGGGGAGCTGGCGGAGAGAGGGCCATTCCGGGAAGGAAAAAATCAGTTGCGTGGCTCCGGACCTGCGCGCGCCCCGCATCGTCGCCAGCCGCGACCATGCCGGACCCGAGGTCGCCGCGCTGCTCGCGCGTTTCCCAGGCCACCACTGTCTCAGCATCGGCAGCTCGCTCAAATTCTGCCTCGTCGCGGAGGGGAAGGCCGATGTTTACCTGCGGGATGTGCCTACCATGGAATGGGACGTCGCCGCCGCTCATGTCATCGTCCGCGAGGCCGGGGGCGAGGTGATCGACCTCTCCACAGACCGGCCGCTCCGCTACAACAAAACCGACCTCCGCAATCCCTCCCTGCTCACTCACGGACGCAGCTCGCCAAACGACTGGTTGCCGTGACCCGAACGCTCCTCCCTGTCCATCCGTGGTTACTCTTCCCGAAACCTCCTTTAAGCTGGGTATGAGAAGGAAAAGGGGTGAAAGGGAAAAAAAGAGGGGGGGATGGGGTGTTGGGGTGATGGAAGGATGGCTTGGGAAAGACCGATTCCCCGCTTTCGAAATCGGAATCAGTTTGGAAGGTTTCGAAAGTTTGGAAGGTTGTGAAGTTCGGTAAATCCGCATTCCGCATTCCGCACTGAACATGCGGCGGGCGGGACGCCCGCGCTCCCGGGATTTATTCCGCGCTCCGTTCCCCAACACCCCATCACCCCTTCTTCCCCTCCCCCCCACATCCGTGTTCATCCGTGGTTGGAAAAAGGGTTCAGGGTTCAGGGGAGGAAGAAGCCGGGGGTGACCCTCACCCGTGGGACAAGCCCACGGGGCTCGGAAAGACAGGGGGGAAGTGGGGCTTGGTCTAGCCACAGGTGACCCTCACCCACGCCGCGAGGGCGTGGGGCTCGTTTGGGAACAGGG
>CAYLNG010000065.1:0-2408 GCA_964385155.1 uncultured Verrucomicrobiota bacterium | reverse complement strand
TAGCAAGCTTAGTTGCCAGAATATTTTCAGCTTTGGATATTTACGCAAGCATTACGATTTCGTAAGCTGCTCCTTTTTAAGGTGAAGCACTTTATCGTAGGTAACAATCCAAGTCCGTTTCATGGCAAGGTTTTCCGCCTCAATAATATCGCCTTGGATCTTTATTACCGTACCCCAGTAACGATCTTTTTTGGTTGAAAATAGGATTTTATCGCCCATTTCGATGCTTTCTAATTTGGGATTTTCAATAAAAATGCTATCGGAAATGGATGCTTGCGAATTTGGTGGCTCTAACTCGTAAGCAGTGCGAAGTAAGGCATCAGACAGATTTTTAAATAGCCTTACCGCAATTTTCGTAAGCTCTCCACTCATGATATTTTCTCCAGTTGCTCGAACTTGAAGCCTTGGTTCACCGCCCATCCTTCGCCGCCAACGGTGGCTTGGACATCGGGGCTATTGGGATTGATATACAGGATTTCGCCTGTCTTACCCGCCAAAAAGTGGGGCGATTTGATGCGAACGCGATCGCCAAGTTTTAGGGCTTTTGATCTGACAGATTTGGGTTTGTCAGATAACTTGTCAGATTTGGAAAGCGTTGCTACAGCTTGGTTTGAGGCACTTGTCTGACAATCTGACAAATTGCTAGGGGTATCTGACAGATCATTAGCAGTTTTTTGTACTTGGGTGTTGTCAGATAAATTAGAAAAATTATTTTTTGTCAGATAACCATCATCGCTTTGCGCTGTCTGGTTTTGCGAATCTGACAAGTTATCTGACATGTCTGATATGTCAGATTGCGTGATTGTCGGCAAAATCGAAAGTCTGGAATACAAAACAGCTTTCCTAGAGCCGCTTTTAGAGATTTTGTTATCGTGAACAAGCCTCGAAAGCACTTTATACAGGCTTGCTTTATTTATGCCTGTGGATTCGTGGATCTGCTCTAAAGTTGCGTGTTCATGTCTGACAAGAAAATCAAGGACTTGATCGTTTTGGCTTGCGTCTACCTGTACTCCCCACTTGCCAAGCAGTTTCCAAGTTAGGTCTGTGAGGTTTAAGGATACTTTCAAGTCCTGCTTGTTGTACCCGTTCTCAACACATAGACGGTAGCCAGTTTCATTGGCGGCTATTACCAAAGTGCCACGGCAAGTTGCCCGAATCGCTGACGATCCTCGGATCGTCTCGAAGACATCCAAGGTGTCGGCATTGTCTGCTTTGATTTTGCCCGTATGGTGGATCGGCAAAATACAGCAATTGTGATCACGGGCAAACTCTTGTAATGGTTCTAATACCCGTCCCATTTCTGCGCTAGATTCTGTGGCGTTATCGTCACGGATACGGCTTAGGGTATCAAGGACAATCAAGCGCGGCTCTAATTCCTTGGCAAGCTCGATCAGTTCTGGCAATTCAGAAAGTTTAAACTTATCAAGCCAATAGACTGGTAAGCTCTCATCCCATCCTTGCGCGATCGCTCTCTGCTTGGTCTTAGTTTCCGAATCCTCGCATTGCACATAGATCACATTCCCTTGAGTTACTGGTCTGTCTAGGAAGTTTGTACCACTGGCAACACACTGGGCAATATTCATCGCCATTAAGGATTTGCCAGCCCTTGGCGAAGCTGCTAATAGGATTAGTTCGTTAATAGGCAGGATTTCGTCAATAAGCCAGTCGGTGTAATCCTTTGCCCTTGCCATTAATTCGGCAGTGGTTGTTAGCCGTGATTTTAGGCTTTGCTTATTTGAACTATTCGGCTTTTCCGAATAGTTGACAATCTTTTTCGTGGCTTCAAGAAAATGATTGAGGGTGTAGCCATCCCTGATCGAATCGCTTACGTCATAGCCCTTTGATGGATTTTCGGGATGTGGTACGGTGCAAATTTTGGCGCGATCGCCTATCGCTTTTTGCATCTTGATCGCGCCTTTCTCTCCTGCCTCGTCTAGGTCGTAAAAGATAAAGATTTCTTTATAGTCGTCTAGCAAGGATAGATCGGCTGGGATGTTACCTGCTCCAGTGGTACTGGTGAAAATATCAAAGCTAGGGTTAAGTATGGACAGCATGATTGCGTCCCATTCACCCTCACAAATTGCGGCAGTATTCCCGTTCTTGTCGCCATCGCAGTAAACGAACCACAATCTCGCAGACAGTCCTATGTCCTGCTTGATGCGATGATCGTCCCTTTGGTCGCTTGGTAGCCATGGAGCGACAAAATACTTTTGCAGGTATTGATCAGCTCCAATCCTGTAAGGGATGGTGATACATGGGTATTGCTTGCCATCGATCAATTTTTTGGTTACACCGAGCTTGTGATGCGCGATCACGTTGTCATCGATGCCACGATCATTAAGCCACTTTTTGGCTAAAGTGCTTTCAGTTAATAGCCTTTGATTGTTGGCTGTGATGGTTTGCTCGTC
>CAYLNG010000064.1:0-2525 GCA_964385155.1 uncultured Verrucomicrobiota bacterium | reverse complement strand
ACGTAAGCGTCCGGCGAACCCCATCTGGGTGATTCGGCCACAGGCGTGCTAGGATCGTGCCTGACCCCGGGGTCCGGGGCCGTTCCTGATTGCCCCATGCCCTTCTCTCATTTACCCGTTGTCTTCATTGCTCCGGCCCGCGTCCTGTTTTGCGGGCGGTACCCAGCGCTTGTCCGGCAGGAGGGCCTCGGGATGGCTCTCGATCCAGATGTGGGGCAGAAGGTCGTCGATGTTTGTGGTCAGCGTGCCGGGCAGATCGCGGATCACGGCCTCCAGATAGGCCTGGGGGTTGACGCGGTTCGCCCAGCAGGTTCCCAGGATCGTCATGAGCGTCGCGGCGGTCTCCCCGCCGGTTTCGCTGCCCAGAAAGAGCCAGTTCTTCCGTCCGATGGCCACCCGGCGGATCGCGCGCTCGGCGGGGTTGTTGTCGATGGGAAGTTTTTGGTCCTCCACAAAGGCGCTGAGTCCTTTGCGGTGGGCCAGCAGGTAGTGTTGGGCCTGGCCCATGGCCGAACCGGGGCTGAAGGTCCGGCTTTCCACCGCCTCGAACACCTTCGCGAGCTGGGCGCGGCTTTCGGTGTCGCGCGCCTTGGCGCGTTCCTCCGGCCCGGCATCGCGGATGCGCTCCTCGATTTTGTAGAGGTCCGTGATTTCCAGCAGCACCTTCGCCCGGTAGTCCGGCTGGCTCACGCAGCCGTCGTGGATTTTTCGCCGCGCGTGCGCCCAACAGGACTGCATCACCTTGCTATCCACATTTGTATATCCCGCGTATTCATCGCACATGATCGCGCCTCCGTATCCACGGAAAAAGTCGATGACATGTCCTTGTTTGCGGTCCGGGGAATAGGCGAAGTGCACCAGCGGCGGGCCGCTGCCGCTGACGGCCACCCACAGGCGGCTTTCGCGGGTTTTTCCGGCACCGGGATCCAGCCGGTCCACGGGGGTGTCGTCATGGTGGACGACCCCGCAGGCGAGGATGAGTTCGCGGATGCGCCTCGGGAGGGGCTGGAGCCCCTCGGCGAGGGCGCGCATCCAGTCGCTCATGGTCTTGCGGCTGATCTCCGCGCCCTGGCGGAGGAACATCTTCTCCAGCCGGTTGAGCGGAAGGTGGTCGTCGAACTTCGAGACGGCGATGTGCGCGAGCATCGAGGCGTCGGCCAGACAGCGGGGGACGAGGCACTCGGGCATTTCGGCGGTGAACACGCCATTCTCCTCCGCGCCCATGACCGAGCCGTACTTGGCGCGGCGGTAGACATTGACCTCCAGGGTCTCGGGAACGTAGTGGTACTTCTCGGTCTCCTCGTAACCGATCAGCGGACGGGGCTCCCCCGTGACCGGGCAGACCTTCTCGGATGCGGGCGCGTCGATCTCGATGATGTTGCGCTTCAGGTGCGCGGCGATGGGCAGGCGACCGTTGCGCTTCGAGGCTGTGGGGGGAGCGGCGGGCGCGGGGGCGGGGACGGCGGGAATTTCGACCTCCGGCGCGGTGCTGCCCTCGGCCTGCAGCATCATGGCCTCCATCATCAACTGGTTCGGATCGATCTTCTCGCTGCCGCGTCCGAACATCCGCTTGAGCAGCAACTCGTGCTGGTGGCGCAGGGTCGTCAGCTCGCCGGTGAGTTTCTCGATGATCGCGTCCCTTTTCGACAGCTCCCCCAGCAGCGCCTCGATAAACGCCCGAATTTCGGGTGAAAGCTGTTCCAGGAACGGGGGCGGGATCAACATGGGGATGCGACTATTCTAACGTATATTTCATGCAAGACATTTTTCATGTTTTCTGCGGTTGTTTCCGCCAGCGGGGAAGGTCGCGGAGCTTCTCGCCGTGCAGGCCGTCCAATAACATCGCCAGACGTGCGCGGTCGAGCGTCGGACTGTCCCCCAGGCGGAATCGCCCCTTCTCCAGGCGCTTGTGCCAGATGACGTAGCCATCCCCGTCCCATGCCAGGATCTTGACCATGTGACGACGACGGTTGCTGAAGACGAAGCAGTCGCCCCGCATGGGGTCCTGCCCCAGCTCGTGTTCAACCATGCCCGCGAGACGGTCGAACGATCGCCGCATGTCGCAGGGAGGATTGTACACGAAGATGCGCTGCCCCGCGCTGAGGGCGGGGGTCATGCGCCCAGCACCCCGAGGAAACGCCGCAAGGTGTCCGCATCGAAATCCCGCTCCAGTTCCAGCGACCAGGCCCCACCCGCCGGAGAAAGCCGAAGGCCGCTGCCCGCAGTCAACCGGACTTCCGTGAAACCGCCCTCCTCTGTGGAAACGGCGCCCGCACGGCGGACACGGCCGCGGTGATACACAAAACTCGCCACGGAAAGATCGTGGACCCGACAATACTCCGCCACGGGCGCACCAGAGGCCTCCTGCGTCTCAAGATGTTCGATCCAACGGGCGTGGGACATGCGTTTGCGGCGTTCAGTCATGATATGATCTCCAGTTCGGACCCCACACCATGCGGGGCCTCATGCGCGGAGTATATCAAACCAAATCACATGCAGGTAGATGGGGTTCGCCGGACGCTTAC
>CAYLNG010000063.1:0-2594 GCA_964385155.1 uncultured Verrucomicrobiota bacterium | reverse complement strand
CGGCATTCTTCCCCTATCTTCTATCTCCCAGCTTCTAACTTCTGTGGACACCACGAAGTGGGTCCTCCACCCCGCCACCGGCCTCCTTCTCCAGAAACTCCACGCCGACGGACAGGGCCCCACCTACACCTACACCCCCGACGGTCGCCTCCTGACCCGTAGCTGGGTACGCGGCCTCAAAAATGTCTACGGCTACGACCCCGCCACCCTCGAGTTAACCGCCATCGACTATTTCGACGCCAACGAAATCCTCCTTCCGCAATCCGCAATCCGAAATTCGTATGACCGTCTGGGCCGCCTGACCACCACCACCGATGCCTTCGGCCTCAAAACCTACACCTACAACAACACCCTCCAGCCCTCCTCCGAGGTCTGGGACGGCCTTGTCAGCGAAACCCTCACCCGTCAGTATCACCCCGATGGACGACCCAATGGACTGACCCTCTCCACGGGATATCAGGTGGAATTTGCCTACAACGCGACCACCGGGTATTTTGACGGCCTGACCTACACCAACACCGTCAACAACGTCAGCCACAGCGCCACCTATACCTACTTGGCCGACAGCGCCATAATCAACGGCTACAGTATCGGAGACTTCAACCGAACCGTCACCTACGAACCTCATCGGAACCTTGTTGACACTGTGGTCAACTCTTGGGATACTTCAATCATAAGTCAGTTCGACTACACGAACGATGCCGCAGGTCGTCGGACAGGTCGTGAGGACAGTGGAAGTGCTTTTGCATCCACCCACCAAAACACCTTCGGATACAACGCGAAATCAGAAGTAACCTCCGCTACTATGCGCAACGGAAACTCCAGCTACAATTTCGACCAGATCGGAAACCGAATTCAAGTTTCGGTTCCCGACGAACCCAACGGGCTGGATTACGTGTCCAACTCTCTGAACCAGTATTCCTCTGTGACCTCTGCGCCCTCTGTGGTCAATCCCGTGCACGACTTGGACGGCAACCTGACAGACAACGGAAAAGGCACAACCTACGAGTGGAACGCGGAAAACCGCCTCATCCGAGCGACCACACCCACCCACGTCGTCGAATTCGTGTACGACAGCCTAGGTCGTCGGGTGCAAAAGGTCGTCAAAGAAAACAACGTCGTGCTCTCTGACACTCGTTATCTCTATGACGGCTGGAATATGTTCGCCGAGATTGAAAACGGCGAGGTTACAAAGTCTTACGTCTGGGGTCTCGATTTGTCGCAGTCGCTGCAAGGTGCCGGAGGCGTCGGGGGGCTGTTGCTGGTCCTAACTCCCAACTCCCAACTTCCAGCCACTGCCCACGCCGTGACCTATGACGCCAACGGCAACATCAGCGAATACATCGATCTCGCCGATGGCTCGATAGATGCGCATTTGGAATATGACGCGTTTGGAAGAACAATTTCCAGTACAGGAACTCCGCCCTCCCATTATGGATTTTCTACCAAATACCTGATCCCGGAAATTGGCTGGTATGATTACGGCCTGCGATTCTATGATCCACCCAACGGACGCTGGCCAAATCGCGATCCGATTGAAGAGGAGGGCGGGTATAACCTTTATGGGTTTGTGGGGAACGCTATAATGCAATCAATAGATGTACTTGGTCTGCAATTATATGCAGTAGATGGAACATGGAGTCATAAAATTCACAAAAATGATGGTGTTACCACTAACACAAGAATGTTTTACTACATGTATAATCCAGCAGAAGGCCAGAAAAAATATTTCTGGGATGGTCCACGAGCGGGAATGACTGGTTTTGATTCAAATTCAATTGCGTTTAATGTGTATGAGCAAATTTGCAAAGATTTTTGTCGCGCTAAATTTCATAATAGTAGTTATGATATTGATATGATTGGATGGAGCCGTGGCGCGGCTATAGTAGTGGCAATAACTCAAATGCTTGATTTTTCTGGTTGTTACTGCTGTGGCGAAGAAGGGCGAACTGCAAACAACGTACATATATTCTCAAGGTTTTATAGGCAAGGTACTCATCACAAAAACATACCTGTTCGATTTGCAGGTTTATTTGATGCGGTAAGTATGAGCGAATTTATCCCTTTTATTAACGGTCATAGATTTGGTAAAAATGTTATCCATCCGAATCATGCTACAAAAACTAAATTTGAACCGATCTTCCCTGTAATGAATACTGGTGGAGCAACAGCTTCTTTTAATAAGCACGACGGATCAAAAACCACGCATGGTGATATAGGAACTGATAGAAGGAACAACAACGCCTTCAGGTGGATGGTTCGTAGAGCTGAAAGGGCAGGTTTGAATTTCCATCCTCACCCCGAACATTTAACTATTTATTAAAATGAAATATGTTGGATTGGTTTTTTGTTTTATTTCAAGCTTAATCACGTTATCTCTATATTTGGAAGCTGGCTATACTACTCGTATGTATCTAACATATATTTCATTTTCATTATTTCTTTTATCTATAATACTTTTTGTAAAAATTCTCCCTAATGGAGGTTTTATTTTGATATTAAGTGGCTTATTAGTTTGTGTAACTTTGACTTTTTTTATGTAAGCGTCCGGCGAACCCCATCTACCTGCATGTGATTTGGTTTGATATACTCCG
>CAYLNG010000062.1:0-2609 GCA_964385155.1 uncultured Verrucomicrobiota bacterium | reverse complement strand
ACATGGTGGCCTTGGCCCGTCGCGGGGAAAACTTCTTCGGGCATCCGCACTGGCGCGAGTTGGCCACCGCCCAGGCTCTGAGCACTTCTCCCGGCGGAACCGTCACCGTCACCTGCGGCACCTATGCCGGCGGGTTGTTCGACGCCCAGTGACTGATGTTCCTCAAGGCGTTTTATCCGGACGACCGGGCGATCGACTGGCTTCTGGTCAAGCAGAACGCCGGGCTGGATGTCTCCGAAGAGGGCCGGCGTAAGCATGTGGAAACGCTGCTGGCCGGCCGTCGCGGACGCACCCGCTTGCCGATCTTCCCCGCGCCGCTCAGCCCCCGTGGCACGCTGTTCGACTCTGATTTTCATGCGGTCCGCCGCGAGGACCTGAACCTGCCGATGGTCTTCAGCGCGCCGGTGCACGGCCTGTTCTCGGCCTACAGCGATCACACGGAGGAGGCCGCCTGGATCAACCTGCTCGTGCGCGAAAACGGCTATCTTGGCGCCGGACACCAGCACGCCGACTCCGGCATGTTCCATTTCTCAGCGCTCGGCGTGGACTGGATCCAGGAGAGCCCACTGAGCCGGTCCTACGACGGAAACCTCCACAACCATGTGCTGATAGACGGCCGATCCACACCCGACACGGCCGCCCCTTCGGGGAGTTACATGGGATCCACGGACACGCCGCGATTGGCCTGTGCTTCGGCCGATCTCAAGCGGGCCTACGATCACAAGTGGGTTCAGCAGGTCATGCGCTGGGACGATGTCAGTTGGTGGGCGAAGTCGCCGCTCTCGGAACAGGGCGTCGAATTCGAGGATCACCCGAATGTCATCGCCGCCTTCAAGGGAACCCAGCGCTACAAGATGCGGAACTGGTGGCCCAGCTACACCTTCGGCAACTGGATTCCCACCTCCCGGGTGTCTTGGAATCCCGTGGAGTATGCCAAGCGCGGGGTCGCATTGGTGCGGGGCAAGCACCCCTATGGCGTTGTGGTCGACAAGATCAAGAAGGACGACCTGGTGCGGCATTATGAATGGACGGCCTGTCCGGGCCGGGGGGTGTGGAAGACCGATTATGCAACCGCCGTCGGTCCGCTGGCGCCGAACCAGATCGTGCTTGGATCCGCAGGTCCGAGAACGGCTGCGAACCACAAGGAAAAGCCGGAGCCGCTGGTCACGAAGGACGGCGACCCGCTCTTGCTGGTGTGCGTGCTCACCGATCAGTCGCCACCCGCCGACAAGTCGCTGCTGGAAGTCATCACCCGCGAGGGACCGCTCAACCCGCGCAGCAAGAAACCTGATTACTACGACAACATGGTCGTGCATCACGAAGGCACCTCCGCCGATTTCAAGGTGTTGCTGGTTCCCTTCCGCCGCGGCGAGGCGTTTCCGGAGATTTCTTATGACAAAGCGACCGCCACCGCGCGCGTGCGCTGGCCCGACCAGGTGGATGAATTGCAGTTCGACCCGGCCGCCGACGGGGTGGGTGTGAAACACCTGGGGAAGGGGATTCTGTGAACCGAAGTATCGGCCTGCTCGTGGGGTGTGCGATCAGGAAAAGGGGTCAGCCCGCGATATTTAGTGGTTGACAATCGGGTGTTTTGGGGTATTAAGACTCCATGCCGCGAGCCCTTCGAGTTGAGTATCCAGGAGCCCATTATCACGCCATGTGCCGTGGGAACAATGGACAGGGTATCTTTCTGGACGATGAAGGTCGCCGGCTGTTTCTCGCCACGCTGAACGAGGTGTGTCAGCAGACGGGGTGGCTGATTCATGCGTACGTGCTGATGTCGAATCATTACCATCTGCTGCTGGAGACACCGGAAGCGAACCTGGTGGCGGGAATGAAGTGGTTCCAGGGGGCCTACACGCAGCGTTTCAATGCGATGTTCAGGCGTCGGGGACACTTGTTTCAGGGACGCTACAAGTCGATACCTATTGCGACGGATCCGCGAGAAGGAGGATTGGAGTATTTTCGGGAGGTGAGCACGTACATCCATCTCAATCCGTTTCGGGCGAAGCTCTGCGGCGAGGGGCTTGCAATGCCGCTGCAAGAATACGAGTGGAGCAGTTATCCGGCGTATTGCGGGCTGGCGAGGAAACGTCCCGAGTGGCTGGTGCGGGAGAAGGTGATGAGGACCTGGGGTCTCACGGAAGGGGAGACGTGGAGTCAGCGGGGCTATCGCGAAAAGCTGGAGCGCTTCATGCGGTTTGAGGAGGACCCGGCGGCGGGGATGCGCGGGGAGTTCGACAAGCAGATCAAGCGGGGCTGGTACATCGGATCGGAGGAGTTCCGGGAGAGGCTGGTTGCGTTGTTGATGGGGCGGAGTCGTAATGACAACTATCGGGGAGAGCAGAGGCGTGACCACGGGCCTGCGGAAGCGGAACGTCTGTGGAGAGAGGGGGCGAAACTGCTGGGAGTGGAAGAGGCGGAGCTGCTAAACGCGAAGAGCACACGCATGGAAAAGCAGGCCCTGGCGTGGTTGATCAAGAAAAACACCTCGGTGAAGGGAAAATGGATTGCGGACCGCACAGGGATGGGGCATCCTTCGACGGCTTCCCAGGCGATCAACCGCTTCGCCCGGGACAAGAGCCGGGCCGCCACCCGCATCCGCAAGA
>CAYLNG010000061.1:0-2723 GCA_964385155.1 uncultured Verrucomicrobiota bacterium | reverse complement strand
AACATTGTAGTCAAAACCAACGAAGTCGAAATTGTTATGTAGGTCGATATGTCGTCCTGCAATTTCAATAGCGTGATTGTCTTTTATGTCGAAGTTTACTTTCATTGTCATGTCGGTCTAAAGTGGCATATAACGTTTTGCAGCTACAAGAAGTTGGCGATTTCGAAGCACTAAACTGTCTGCCACCACTGAACTTGATACGAAGAACAAATGTTTCTTTAACCACTGAACCGCCAATTTTTTGTAGGTGCTGTGTGCGCCTCGAATGGTAAATATAGTTCATTGAATAACAAAGAACAACCCAGAGAGTGGAAGTCTCTCCACGCCCTGATAGAATTAGGGAAGTGTAGCAAGTCGCAAGGTGGTTTACCGTGAGGTAAGCACTGAAGTAAGCGAGCCTGCGAAAGATGGAGCTGACGAACAGAAACTGTATATGAGGCTATATAAGTAGGAAGAGGTTGCACAGCAAACCGAAGTCCCAGGGTCGTGTAAACGAATGCTTATAGAGTAGATGCAGCAGGATTCATCAGAAGGGTATTTACCTTACCGAGGGAGGTCTTGGAATAGATTCGGTTTCTATACGCCAAGAAGTCAGCAGAGGTCATAGTAGTTAAAGCAACGAGCCATCAAAATATAAAAACGGTGGAAGACTCACTTTAGCGAAGGACTGAACGGAAAATGGTTTCCAATTCGACAGGGAGCGAGCGTAAGCCGTAGCCCTGCCTTAAACGAGAAACAGAATTACAAAGTAGTAAAAGATGATTGAACAGATTATTCATCCGAAGAACATGCACAGAGCATGCAAACACGTGGTGCAGAACGGAGGTTCGGCAGGTGTGGACGGCATGCCTGTAAACGAGCTAAAGCAATATGTGCAAACACACAGAATAGCCATAGCTACGTGCATAGTCAACGGAAAATATCTGCCACAAGCCATCAAAGGGGTATCCATACCCAAGAGCAATGGTAAAACACGTCTGTTGGGTATTCCTACAGTTATCGACCGATGGTTACAACAAAGTGTGGCACAAGCCATCGCCCCACGCTTCGAGCAAGAATTCACGGTTCACAGCTACGGATTCCGCCCGAACAAAAACGCACATGACTGCATACTACAATCGCAGAAGAACATTCAGGAAGGATATCAGCACATTGTTGATATAGACCTGAAAAACTTCTTTGATGAAGTAGAACACAGCGTGTTGTTACAACTGCTCTACCGCAAGGTAAAATGCCCCATTACGCTTCGCCTCATACGCAAATGGCTAAGAGCACCCATTGAAATCAATGGCAAACTGACCAAACGCAGAAAAGGTGTACCGCAAGGCAGTCCGCTAAGCCCACTGCTATCCAACATTATGCTACATGAGTTGGACAAATATCTGGAAGCCAACGGACACAAGTCTGTGCGTTATGCCGATGACTTTAGCATTTACTGCAAAAGCAGAAGCAAAGCGCAGGAAACAGGCAATAAGGTTTACTTGTTCTTAAAGCATAAACTGAAACTGTCTATCAACCGTGAGAAAAGCGGCATACGTAAACCATCGCAGTTTAGCATATTGGGCTACCACTACGTACCCACGTACGAAAAAGGGAGCAAAGGCAAATACCAAATGGTAGTAGCAGAAAAAGGGTGGAAGAAGCTGAAAGCAACGTTGAAGGAAATCACGAAGAAGACCGCCCCACGCAGTATATCGGAGCGCATCGCACAACTTAAAATCGTGCAACAAGGTTGGATAAATTACTTCCGCATGGCAAGTATGCAAGCCAAACTGAAGGCAATAGACAGTTGGGTACGCAACCGCTTGCGCTACTGCATATGGCACGATTGGAAAAAGCCCGAGCGCAAACGGAAAAACCTGATGCAGTTGGGCGTAAGCCCCCAACATGCCTATGCCTTTAGTCGCACCCGCAAAGGCGGTTGGGCAGTGGCACAAAGCCCAATACTAACCACCACGATAACACTGAAAAGACTTCAACAACGTGGCTACCAATCTATGCTCGAATATTACTACCAAGTAGCTCCACAATTTTCCGAACCGCTGTATACGTGACCCGTACGTACAGTGGTGTGAGAGGCGCACTCCGTCAGAGACATCTGGCGGAGCCGTCTACTCGATTATAGGCTGCCGTTCTCTCAGTTGTCATGTATTTCGGCACTTTGTTTATTTAATATTGTTGTCATTAAACCATTCTTGTCCGTTGTCTAAGCGAACTAAAAAGTCCGTGAATGAAGTTCCGATTTCAATGTGATATTGTCTGTCTAAATCAATGAAAGGTGAAAGAACAATTCGATAATTCTCATTGTCGACAAATTCAATTGCAATAAACTCACTACTTCCATTTCCCCCTATTCCAAGTGTGTTGGGTAAGTTGTCGAAAATTCCATAGTCTTTATTTGTTTCTACTAGCTCGTCAAAATCCCATAGTCGCATAAACTCTTGTCCAATGTGTTCTTCAAAACCTAAATAGTTCTGAATATAAGTCTTGTAGTCGGCTGGAAGGTTAAATTTTACAATGCTTTCAATTTGGTCAATTGTCGTCAATGATTTTTGTGTCCGCTTTGGGCAATTATACTTCTTAAGAATTGTTTCAAATATTTCCATTGTCTACTCGAGTATGTTTGTCGTCCTACGGTTGCCTATAACTTACTTATAGCAGCAACTCACCCTCTCAAAAACTTCCTCCTATATTTGAATAGTAGTAAATAGGAGGAAGTTTTT
>CAYLNG010000060.1:0-2755 GCA_964385155.1 uncultured Verrucomicrobiota bacterium | reverse complement strand
CGGAAAAAAACCGCAAGGAGGGCAAAGAACTCCGCGAACGCCTGCAGGGTCTCGGGCTGTTGCGGCCCTCCGGACACGAACACTTCAACGGCTGCGTGGTGCTGCCGGTCTTCGACGAAGCCGGCCAGGTCGCCGAACTCTACGGACGCCGCATCGCCAAGCCCAATCCCGGAGCACCCAAACATCTCTATCTTCCCGGCCCCCACGCCGGAATCTGGAATTTACCCGCCGGAGACGGGTCCCGGTCCGAAAGCTGGGATGACATCATCCTCTGCGAAGCGCCGCTGGACGCGCTCACGTTCTGGATAAACGGACTGCGAAACGTGACCTTCATTTACGGCACCCAGGGCTTTCCGGACTATCTTGAAACGGCCCTCATCGAGCATCACACAAAACGTGTGACACTGGCCTACGATGCCGACGACTCCGGCGACAAGGCGGCGGCCAGAGACGCCGCCCGCCTCGCCGCGAAAGGCATCGAAGTGTACCGCGCAAGGTTCCCCCGGGGCATGGACGCCAACGAATACGCCCTCTAAGTGAAACCCGCACAAAAGTCACTGCTCCAGGTCATCAAAGCCGCCGAATGGCTGGCCGGCTCCCACACACCCGCCCGCGCACACTCTTCTTTAGCTGCTGATTTAGCCGCTAAAAATGAAGCAACGCTAACAGACCCCGATCCCATCCGTGTTCATCCGTGTGCATCCGTGGTTAAACAAATCCCCGGTCCCGAGCCCCAGCTTCCAGCTTCCAACTCCCAGCTTCATCGCCTTGGCGACTACCATGTGTTCGAGCTGGGCGGCCGCGCCTACCGCATCGGTGGTCTCGAAAAAAACAACAGCCTCGACCTGCTGCGAATCTCCCTACGCCTGCGCCACGGCCAAGACTTCCACACCGACGCCCTCGACCTGCTCAAGGACGCCGACCGCCGCCGCTTCATCGAGCGCGCCGCCGAAGAAACCCGCCTGGACCGCGAACTCATCAAGCGCGACCTCGCCAAACTCCTGCTCGCCCTGGAACAAGAGCAAGAGGTCCGAATACTGGCACCCAACCAACAACCAACAACCCACAACCAACAACTCACCCCCGCGGAGCGAAGCGAAGCCCTCGACCTCCTCAACGCCCCCGATCTGATCGAGCGCATCCAGGCCCTCTTCGACGAGTGCGGACTCGTGGGCGAGCGCGGCAACCGCCTCGCCGCGTATCTCGCCTGCACCAGCCGCAAGCTCAGCCGACCCTTGGCCGTGATCATCCAGAGCAGCAGCGCGGCCGGCAAAAGCACGCTCATGGAAGCCGTGTTGGCGATGTTCCCGGAGGAGGAGCGCGTCAAATACTCCGCCATGACCGGCCAGAGCCTCTACTATCTCGGCGAAACCAACCTCAAACACAAGATCCTTGCCATCGTCGAGGAAGAGGGCGCGGAGAAAGCCAGCTACGCCCTCAAGCTCCTGCAAAGCGAAGGCGAACTCACCATCGCCAGCACCGGCAAGGACGCGGCCACCGGACGCATGGAGACGCAGGAATACCACGTCGAGGGCCCCGTGATGATCTTCCTCACCACCACCGCGATCGACATCGATGAGGAGCTGCTCAACCGCTGTCTGCTGCTCTCCGTGGACGAGTCCCAGGGCCAGACCAAACGCATCCACACGCTGCAGCGCGAGGCCCGCACGCTCGAAGGCCTCCAACGCAAAAAGCGCCGCGAAAAAGTGCTCACCCTCCTGCGCAACGCGCAACGGCTCTTGGAGCCCGTGGACGTGGTCAATCCCTACGCCGCGCAACTCACCTTCAGCGCGAAACACACGCGAACCCGCCGCGACCACGAAAAATACCTCACTCTCATCGACACCATCGCCCTTCTCCACCAGCACCAGAGAGAGCAAAAAAGCCTTCCAGAAACCAGCAACAAGGAACCCGCAACCTACATCGAAGCAACCCTTGCCGACATCGCCCTCGCCAACCAAATCGCCCCCGAACTCCTGGGGCGTTCCCTCGACGAACTCCCGCCCCAAACCCGCCGTCTGCTCGGCGTGGTCAAAGAGATCGTGCGCGCGAAATGCGAGGCCAAAAGCCAGGACCCGCGCACCGCTTTCTTTAGCCGCCGGGAAGTCCGCGACCGCCTGGGCTGGGGAGTCACCCAGGTCCGCGCCCATCTCGAACGCCTCCGCGAGAATGACTACATCGCCGCCCGTTACGGACGCCCCGGCAGTGTCTTTCAATACGAACTTCTGATCGACCCCGAAGCGGACAGCGGAAGCGACCGCGTCGGCCTGCTCGATCCCGAAAAACTACGGGCAAGCCACGCCGTAGCTCCGGAGGAGCAAAGGCGGGTACGATCCGAACCTGTCGGGGAAAACGGAAACCTGTCGGGGGGGTGTCGGCCCCCGCCCCGACAGGTTCAACCCCAACAAACACCGGCCTATACGCACAACCTGTCGGCCTGTTCGGATCGCACATCAGGGACCGCAACCCGGCAGGCGTCGTAACCATGCCCCGCAGCCGCAAACAAGGATATGGCGCGGTTCCCTGGATGCGCGAGCGTTCGCCGGAGAAACGCGGGGGCCGCGCCGCGCCTCCGCCCCCCGCCGGGGATCCCTTCACCCTCTCCGCGCTCTCCCGCGAATGGTTCCGGCATCTGGAGGCCCTCCACCGCAGCACCGAAGGCAAGAAAAACGACCTCGCGCCCTTCCTGGCCTGGGCCACCGAACGCGACATCACCCACCCGGAGCAGGTCACCCGCTCCAAGCTCGAGAGCTAT
>CAYLNG010000059.1:0-2817 GCA_964385155.1 uncultured Verrucomicrobiota bacterium | reverse complement strand
CGGAAAAAAACCGCAAGGAGGGCAAAGAACTCCGCGAACGCCTGCAGGGTCTCGGACTGTTGCGCTCCTCCGGACACGAACACTTCAACGGCTGCGTGGTGCTGCCGGTGTTCGACGAAGCCGGCCAGGTCGCCGAACTCTACGGACGCCGCATCACCAAGCCCAATCCCGGAGCGCCCAAACATCTCTATCTCCCCGGCCCCCACGCCGGAATCTGGAATGCCGAAGCCCTCGAAGCGCCCGACATCATCCTCTGCGAAGCGCCGCTGGACGCGATGACCTTCTGGATAAACGGACTAAAAAACGTGACCTTCATTTACGGCACCCAGGGCTTTCCGGACTACCTCGAAACGGCCCTGATCGAGCACCACACCCAACGGGTGACACTGGCCTACGATGCCGACGACTCCGGCGACAAGGCAGCGGCCAGGGACGCCGCCCGCCTCGCGGCGAAAGGCATCGAAGTGTACCGCGCAAGGTTCCCCCGGGGCATGGACGCCAACGAATACGCCCTCAAAGTGAAACCCGCTCAAAAGTCCCTGCTCCAAGTCATCAAAGCCGCCGAATGGCTGGCGGGTTCTAATGCTCCTGCGCGCTCACGTTCTTCTTTAGCTGCTGATTTAGCCGCTAAAAAAGAAGCAACCCGCAATCTTCAACCTTCCAACCTTGCGCAGCCCGCGTTTTGCGACGAAGTCGCAATCACGCGGCAACCTTCCAACCTTCAACCTTCCAACCCGCAACACGGCCCCCAGCTCGAACGCATGGGAGAATACCATGTGTTCGAGCTGGGCGGCCGCCAGTACCGCATCGGTGGTCTCGAAAAAAACAACAGCCTCGATCTCCTGCGCATCTCGCTGCGCCTGCGCCACGGCGGGGACCCTTCGACGGAGCTCAGGGAGTGCCTCTTCCACACCGACACCCTCGACCTGCTCAAGGACGCCGACCGCCGCCGCTTCATCGAGCGCGCCGCCGAAGAAACCCGCCTGGACCGCGAACTCATCAAGCGCGACCTCGCCAAACTCCTGCTCGCCCTGGAACAAGAGCAAGAGGTCCGAATACTGGCACCCAACCAACAACCAACAACCCACAACCAACAACTCACCCCCGCGGAGCGAAGCGAAGCCCTCGACCTCCTCAACGCCCCCGATCTGATCGAGCGCATCCAGGCCCTCTTCGACGAGTGCGGACTCGTGGGCGAGCGCGGCAACCGCCTCGCCGCGTATCTCGCCTGCACCAGCCGCAAGCTCAGCCGACCCTTGGCCGTGATCATCCAGAGCAGCAGCGCGGCCGGCAAAAGCACGCTCATGGAAGCCGTGTTGGCGATGTTCCCGGAGGAGGAGCGCGTCAAATACTCCGCCATGACCGGCCAGAGCCTCTACTATCTCGGCGAAACCAACCTCAAACACAAGATCCTTGCCATCGTCGAGGAAGAGGGCGCGGAGAAAGCCAGCTACGCCCTCAAGCTCCTGCAAAGCGAAGGCGAACTCACCATCGCCAGCACCGGCAAGGACGCGGCCACCGGACGCATGGAGACGCAGGAATACCACGTCGAGGGCCCCGTGATGATCTTCCTCACCACCACCGCGATCGACATCGATGAGGAGCTGCTCAACCGCTGTCTGCTGCTCTCCGTGGACGAGTCCCAGGGCCAGACCAAACGCATCCACACGCTGCAGCGCGAGGCCCGCACGCTCGAAGGCCTCCAACGCAAAAAGCGCCGCGAAAAAGTGCTCACCCTCCTGCGCAACGCGCAACGGCTCTTGGAGCCCGTGGACGTGGTCAATCCCTACGCCGCGCAACTCACCTTCAGCGCGAAACACACGCGAACCCGCCGCGACCACGAAAAATACCTGACCCTCATCGACACCATCGCCCTTCTCCACCAGCACCAGCGTCCGAGGCGGAGCCTCGAAGGGGAAGAGGTCAGAGGGGAGAGGTCAGAGGGCCGTCCGGAATCCGGCGGGGCGAAGGGGGGCATTCCGGAGCACCAAGCCCCAGCCTCCTACATCGAAGCCACCCTCGACGATATCGAGCTTGCCAACGAAATCGCCCCCGAACTCCTGGGGCGCTCCCTCGACGAACTTCCGCCCCAAACCCGCCGTCTGCTGGGAGTGGTCAAAGAGATCGTGCGCGCGAAATGCGAAGCCGAAAGCCAGGACCCGCGCACCGCTTTCTTTAGCCGCCGGGAAGTCCGCGACCGCCTGGGCTGGGGAGTCACCCAGGTCCGCGCCCATCTCGAACGCCTCCGCGAGAATGACTACATCGCCGCCCGTTACGGACGCCCCGGCAGTGTCTTTCAATACGAACTTCTGATCGACCCCGAAGCGGACAGCGGAAGCGACCGCGTCGGCCTGCTCGATCCCGAAAAACTACGTCTACGATCCGAACCTGTCGGGGAAAACGGAAACCTGTCGGGGGGGTGTCGGCCCCCGCCCCGACAGGTTCAACCCCAACAAACACAGGCCTATATGCACAACCTGTCGGCCTGTTCGGATCGCACATCAGGGACCCGACAGGACAGTCGTCGTAGCGTAGCCGTGGGAGAATGACGCCATGCCCGGGCGCAAAGGATACGCGGCCGTCCCCAACATGCGGGAGCGTTTGCCGGAACGGCGCGGAGGCCGCGCCGCGCCTCCGTCCCCCGCCGGGGATCCCTTCACGCTCTCCGCGCTCTCCCGCGAATGGTTCCGGCATCTGGAGGCCCTCCACCGCGGCACCGAAGGCAAGAAGAACGACCTCGCGCCCTTCCTGGCCTGGGCCAGCGAACGCGACATCACCCACCCGGAGCAGGTCACCCGCTCCAAGCTCGAGAGCTAT
>CAYLNG010000058.1:0-3324 GCA_964385155.1 uncultured Verrucomicrobiota bacterium | reverse complement strand
AACGAGCCCCACGCCCTTGCGGCGTGGGTGAGGGTCACCCTCGGCTTCTTACAACCATCAGGGGCATCTGGGAACCGCTGGCCGCTCTCCCCTCGCCGTTTCCTCTAACGGAGAGCCGCACTCTTGACGAAGACGGGTGGATGCTTGCGCGCAGCGGCTGAAGCCGCCGCCCCGCCGCCCCGCCCCGCCCCGCCGCCCCGCCGCCCCGCCCCGGCGCTGCAAGCATCGCCCCCCCAAGGCGGCTTCGCCGCGGCGTGGAAAGCTCCTGCCCCAAAAACGAGCCCCACGCCCTTGCCCACGCCCTTGTGGCGTGGGTGAGGGTCACTGAATACGTTCAGCCAGTTCAAGTGAAAGTGAAAATTGGCTTGCGGTGCGGGGGCGTCTGGGGAATAATCCTGAAAACGGTCCTGGTGGCATGCGGGTGCAGCAAGCTCCTTGAAAAGAAGACCTTGCGCGAAACCGGTGAATATCCCGGAGGTCATTCGAGCGTTTCGCGCACGGACTTGCAGCCAAAGAGATTGCCGCAATGTCGACCGATCCATCTCCGTTATCAGGATCTCTCCTTCCCGCCCGGCTGGGCTCCCAAGGACCTTTTCTCGGAATCTTACCCAGCGTTGTTACTCCGCATTCATCGTTTCTCCCTGCCATGCCCTCCCCACAAACCTCCCCGGATATCCCCTTTTGGGAACAGGAGATCCTCTCCATGTTCGTCGGGGTGTTCGAAACGTTCGGTCTCCCCAAATCCACCGCCTTGATCTTCGGAACTCTCTATTGTGCCCTCGAACCCATGACTCAGGATGAGATCGTCGCCCGTCTCGGCATCAGCACGGGATCCGCCAGCCAGGGTCTCCGCCTCCTTCAGTCCATCGGCGCTGTGCACCGTCACTTCCCCATCGGTCAACGCCAAAGCCTCTACAGCCCCGAACTCTCCATGCGTCGCCTCGTCGGCCACATCCTTACCTCCCACCTCCGCCCCAAACTTCTCCACAGCCGACAGCGCCTCCAGTCCCTTGCACAAGACCTCGATCCCGCTGACCCTCACCCCCATCAACGCATCCAAACCCTCCTCGGCTGGCAGAAAAAAATCGACGCAGGCCTCCCCGTCCTCGCCGGACTCTTCGGCCAACCTCCCCTGGGGAAATGAACCCCGCTCCCACCTCTCCACTCTTCCAACCCGAAAGCCCACTCCCTCTATGAACATTGCCATCATCGGTCTCGGCTACGTCGGCCTCCCCCTCGGTCTCCGCTTCTGCGAGGCCGGCGTCAACGTCCTCGGCCTCGACATCGACCCCACCAAAGTCCAGGCCCTCACGGAAGGCCGGTCCTATATCAAACACATCCCCTCCGCCTCCATCGCCTCCGCACGCTCGGCCGGTCGTTTCCAAGCCTCCACCGATTTCTCCCGCGTGGCCGAGGTCGACGCCGTCCTCATCTGCGTCCCCACCCCCCTCAACAAACACCGTGAGCCCGACATCAGCTACGTGCTGGAGTCGGGCAGGGCCATCGCTCCCCACCTCGGCAAGGGCCCCTCTCCCAAACTCGTCGTCCTGGAGTCCACCACCTATCCCGGGACGACCGACACCGACCTGCGCGCCGTCCTCGAAACCGCCTCCGGCCTCCAGGCCGGCGTTGGCTTCCACCTCGCTTTCTCCCCCGAACGCGAGGACCCCGGCCGCAAGGACCACTCCGTCAAGACCATCCCCAAGGTGATGGGTGGTTACACCCCCGCCTGCCTCCAACGCTGCGTCGAACTCTATTCGCTCGCCATCGACAAGGTCCACCCCGTCTCCTCCTGCCGCGTCGCCGAGGCCTCCAAACTCACCGAAAACATCTTCCGCTCCGTCAACATCGCTTTGGTCAACGAACTGAAGATGGTGTTCGACAAAATGGACATCGACGTGTGGGACGTCATCAACGCCGCCGCCACCAAACCCTTCGGCTATATGCCCTTCCATCCCGGCCCGGGCCTCGGCGGCCACTGCATCCCCATCGACCCCTTCTACCTCACCTGGAAGGCCCGCGAATTCGACATGCACACCCGCTTCATCGAACTCGCCGGCGAAATCAACACCCGCATGCCCGACTACGTCGTCCAGAAGGTCGACGAGGCCCTCAACACCGACCGCAAGTCCCTCAACGGCTCCCGCATCCTCCTCCTCGGCCTCGCCTACAAACCCAACGTCGACGACGACCGCGAGTCCCCCAGCTATGTCCTCATCCGCAAACTCGAGGCCCGCGGCGCCTCCGTCGACTACAACGACCCGCATGTCCCCATCATCAAACCCACCCGCGAGCACCCCGAATATGCCGGCCGCCGCAGCGTCCCCCTCTCCGATAACTACGACTGCATCCTCCTGGCCACGCAGCACGACGAATACCGCGACCACGACTTCACCGCCTACCGCTGTCCCATTGTCGATACCCGCAACTGCCTCCGTCTCCGCCCCGCCCGTTACCTGCGGGCCTGAGGCGTCCGCCGTCCAGACGCTCCACGGGCTGGAAAGCCCGTGCTCCCCATGAACCTCCACCCCGAATTCCACCGCATGCAGGACAGGACCACCAAGGAAATCCTGCTCCAACAGCATGCCCATGTCTTCTGGTTCTACGGTCTCTCCGGCTCCGGCAAAACCACCCTCGCCACCGCTCTCGAAAAACGCCTCACCTATCAGGGCTTCAAAACCAAAATCCTCGATGGCGACAACATCCGCGGCGGCCTCAACGCCGACCTGGGTTTCAGCGACGCCGACCGCGCCGAGAACATCCGCCGCATCGCCCATGTCGCCCGTCTCTTTCACGAGGCCGGCCTCATCGTGATCTGTTCCTTCATCACCCCCAAACGCGCACTGCGCTCCCTCGCACGCGACATCATCGGCCCCGCTCACTTCAACGCCATCTACACCCGCGCCTCCCTTCAAACCTGCGCCAACCGCGATGTGCATGGCCTCTACGCCAAGGCCCGCCAGGGACAAATCAAACAATTCACCGGCTATGGCTCCTCTTTCGAGGAACCCGCCCCCGATGACCCCGACTGGATCATCGACACCGACCAACCGGACGAATCCGACACCCTCGAATCTCTCCACCAACGCATCCTCCCCCTCATCGAGTTCGAGACTCCGATCTCCTTGTGATTCAGTCACAAGCCCCACGCCCTTGCGGCGTGGGTGAGGGTCACCTGTGGGGGAAGAAGGGGTGATGGGGTGTTGGGGAACGGAGCGCGGACACTCTTGTCCGCCGACACCCTGTTCCCAAACGAGCCCCACGCCCTCGCGGCGTGGGTGAGGGTCACCTGTGGGGGAAGAAGGGGTGATGGGGTGTTGGGGA
>CAYLNG010000057.1:0-3750 GCA_964385155.1 uncultured Verrucomicrobiota bacterium | reverse complement strand
TGGTCTCGATGGACTTGGCTTCTTCGACGGTGATGGTGCCGTCCTTGCCGACCTTCTCCATGGCGTCGGCGATGATGGAGCCGATGGTGGTGTCGCCGTTGGCGGAGATGGTGGCGACCTGTGCGATCTCGGAGGATTCCTTGACCTGCTTGGCCTGTTCCTTCACGGCGGCCACAACGGCTTCCACCGCCTTGTCAATGCCGCGCTTGATGCCCATCGGGTTCGCGCCGGCGGTCACGTTCTTGAGGCCTTCGCGGTAGATGGCGTGGGCCAGCACCGTGGCGGTCGTGGTTCCGTCGCCCGCGACGTCGGAGGTCTTGCTGGCCACTTCGCGGACCATCTGGGCCCCCATGTTTTCGAAGGGGTTCTCCAATTCGATCTCCTTGGCGACGGAGACGCCGTCCTTGGTGACGGTGGGGGAGCCGAATTTCTTGTCGATCACGACGTTGCGGCCCTTGGGGCCCATGGTGACGGCTACGGCCTTGCTAAGTTTCTGGACGCCGACCAGGACGAGCTGGCGGGCTTCGGTGTCAAACACGAGTTGTTTGGCTGCCATGGTGAATTTCTCCTGAATGGAATGGGTTGATTACTTCTGGACGACGCCGAGGATGTCGTCCTGGCGGAGGATCTGGTAGGTGTCGCCGTCGAACTTGATCTCACTGCCGCCGTATTTGGGCAGGAGAACGGTGTCGCCGACCTTGACGTGGAAGACGATGTCATTGCCGTTGCTGTCCTTGCCGCCGGTGCCGATGGCCTCGACGGTGCCCTGCTGGGGCTTTTCCTTGGCGGAGTCGGGGATGATGATGCCTCCGACTTTCTGTTCGTCTTCCTTGACGGGCTTGACCAGCACGCGGTCTCCGAGGGGCTGGAACTTCATATGCATTTACTCCTGTTGGGGGTGTTGCGGTTGGGTTGTGTGTTACAAGCGGCTCCGCCCCCGGACTCCGGGGGTGGAGGCTTTCGAAGAATGTTCAGTTCACGACCTCTGCGTCGATGATGTCGTCGTCGCCCTTGTTCTTCTTGGGCGCTTCGGCGGAACTGTCGGAGGTCTCCGGCCCTGTGCCGGGCTGGGCGTAGAGGGCCTCTCCGATCGCCTGCGCCGCCTGCTGGAGGTCCTTCATCGCCGACTGGATGCGCTCGGCGTCCTTGGCGGCGACGGCCTTCTTGAGGTCCTCGACTTTGCTCTCGATCGAGGCCTTGGCGTCGGCCGGGATCTTGTCGCCGTTCTCCTGGAGCTGTTTCTCGATCTGGAAGACCAGGGCGTCGCCGTGGTTGATGGTTTCGGCGGTCTCCTTGCGCTTGGCGTCCTCCGAGGCGTGTTCCTCGGCGTCCCGGACCATGCGCTGGATGTCCTTCTCATCGAGGCCACTGGAGGCCTGGATCGTAATCTTCTGCTCCTTGCCCGTGCCCAGATCTTTCGCACTGACATGCAGGATGCCGTTGGCGTCGATGTCGAAGGTCACCTCGATCTGGGGACGTCCGCGCGGGGCGGGGGCAATGCCGTCGAGCGAGAAAAGGCCGATCGTCTTGTTGTCGGAGGCCATCTTCCGTTCGCCCTGAAGGACGCGGATGTCCACCTGCGGCTGGTTGTCGGCCGCAGTCGAGAAAATTTCGGACTTCTTGGTCGGGATGGTGGTGTTGCGCTCGATGAGGGGAGTGGAGATCCCTCCCATGGTTTCGATGCCGAGGGTGAGGGGAGTGACGTCGAGGAGCAGGACGTCCTTGACCTCGCCCTTGAGTACGCCGCCCTGGATGGCCGCCCCGATTGCAACCACCTCGTCGGGGTTCACCCCCTTGTGCGGGTCCTTTCCAAAGAAGGACTTCACGCGCTCCTGGACTTTGGGCATCCGGGTCGAGCCGCCGACGAGTACGACTTCGTGGATTTTGGAGAGGCTCACCCCGGAGTCCTTGATGCAGTTCTCCACGGGACGGATGGATCGTTCGACGAGGGGGTCGACGAGCTGCTCCAGCTTGGCACGGGACAGGGTGATGTTGAGGTGCTTCGCCCCGGAGGCGTCGGCAGTGATGAAGGGGAGGTTGATGTCGTAGGACATCGCGCTCGAGAGTGCGATCTTGGCCTTTTCCGCCTCTTCTTTGAGCCGTTGCAGGGCCATGGGGTCTTTCGTGAGGTCGATTCCGTTCTCTTTCTGGAACGTCTCGTTCAGCCAATGAATGATCACCTGGTCCAGGTCGTCGCCACCCAGGTGGGTGTCCCCGTTGGTCGCTTTCACCTCGAAAACCCCGTCGCCGATCTCGAGCACGGAAATGTCGAAGGTGCCCCCGCCCAAGTCGTAGACCGCGATGTTCTCCTCCGACTTCTTGTCCAGACCGTAGGCCAACGAAGCGGCCGTGGGTTCATTAATGATGCGCAGCACCTCTAGGCCGGCGATGCGCCCCGCATCCTTTGTGGCCTGCCGCTGGCTGTCATTGAAGTAGGCCGGCACCGTGATCACCGCCTGCGTGATCTTCTCGCCAAGATAGGCCTCCGCGTCCGCCTTCAGCTTCTGCAGGATCATCGCCGAAATCTCCGGCGGGGAATAGGTGCGCCCGGCCGCTTCGATCTGCGCATCCCCGTTCGCGGCTTTCCCCACCTTGTACGGAACGTACTTGAGTTCGGATTGGCACTCGTCGTAGCGACGCCCCATGAAACGCTTGACCGAGAAAATGGTGTTCTGCGGATTGGTGACGGCTTGACGTTTCGCGGCCTGCCCGACGAGCCGCTCGCCGTCCTTGGTGAAGGCCACCACCGACGGGGTCGTGCGCGCCCCTTCCGCGTTGGGGATCACCACTGGCTCTCCTCCTTCCATCACGGACATGCAGGAGTTCGTGGTGCCTAAATCGATGCCGAGTACTTTTGACATGGTCTTGAACCTTTCGGATACGGGTGAACGAAAATGGATGGATTCTATTCAGCAATAGACGTGCCATCGTCAATATTGCGGCTGTAAGTGTTTAATATATAATGTGATAAGAAATTTGACGGCGCAAAACCCCTTCGGGGTGTGACAGGCAGGGTGCGCCGTTGTGTCACATGTGCCAGGGCGGGTATGGCGCTTTACAGGGACCAGTCGATGGCCGGTTCGCCCCAGGAGGCGAGAAGGAGATTGGTCCGGCTGAAGGGGCGGCTGCCCAAGAATCCGCGGTGCGCGGACAGGGGAGAGGGATGTGGGGATTCGACGACGGCATGCCGGGAGCGGTCGATTCCTGCGGCTTTGCGGCGTGCGTGGGCCCCCCAGAGGAGGAAGATGAGTCGGCGCGGGTGGAGATTGAGTTGCTCCACGACGACGTCCGTGAAGTCCTCCCAGCCTTTGTTCTGGTGGGAGCCGGCCTCGTGGGCGCGGACAGTGAGGGTGGCGTTGAGGAGGAGGACGCCCTGGGCAGCCCAAGCGGAGAGGTCTCCATGGGGGGGAGAAGGAATGCCGAGGTCGTCGCGGAGTTCCCGATGGATGTTGCGGAGGGAGGGGGGGATGTCCACGCCCCGCTCAACGCTGAAGCAGAGGCCGTTCGCTTGTCCCGGGCCGTGGTAGGGATCCTGGCCAAGGAGGACCACCCGCACCTTGTCCCACGGGGTGCGGTTGAACGCCGCAAAGATTCGCGGCACGGGGGGGTATACCGGAACACCTCTTTCCTCTTCCTCCCGCAAAAAAGCCAGCAGGCTTGGGAAAGAGGGCTTCAGCAAGGCGGGCAGCAGGCGCTGGCACCAACCTGGCTCCAACTGTGGTAGCGGGGGGGGCAATCCTGCGGGGGAGA
>CAYLNG010000056.1:0-6028 GCA_964385155.1 uncultured Verrucomicrobiota bacterium | reverse complement strand
ACCCTGGAACTCAAGGACGAAATCGCACAACAACTCCGACAGCAACTCGACGAACGCATGCCCCTCGCCAAGATCGGCGACTTTGTTCAACTGACCTACGCAAATAGTGGCCGCACGGTCAGCGGAGTCATCCGCAGCACCAATGCCCAACAAATCCACCTCCAAACCCCGGACACGGTAGGGATATGGATCCCGTTCCGAGAACTCCAGCCGGAATCCCGGCTCCGGGTGGACCCGGGCGAACGCAATACCTGGGTCGAGGAGCGGGCCCTCCAGGAAGTACTCCGTCGCCTCCAAACCCCCTGAGCCCCGTGCCCCCTCTTACCCCCATCGATTCCCTCCGGGAGCAGAAGCTGGAACTTCTGCGCCAGGTCTTCTCCCTTCGCGACACCCCTTTCTCCTCCTCCATCCCTCCGGAGGTGGACCCCGACACCGCCCCCCCTCTCGACGCCACCCTGGCCAACGCCCTCCACCACGCCTTCCAACGCACCCCCGCAGGTCGCATCGAAGCCCTCCGGATGGAAATCGACCTCCTCCGCCGCCTCCAGCACGCCCGCGACACCGAACGAGTCTTCCGCCCCTTCGGCGTCATCACTCTCGTCACCCCCATCCGGCGCGACGGCATCACCGTCTTCGGCCTCAACAGCGGCCCTCTCAAACTCGGCCCCTGGAATCCCCGCGAACTTGAAACCCTCGCGAAACTCTGCAACTGCCTCGTACCCCAACTCCCACAGGCACTCGGAGAAGCCACCTTCTACTCCAGCACACAGATCGAACACCTCGCTCGACTCCAACTCGGCCAAGCCCGCCTCTTGGAGGCCGCCCTCTCCCTCCATTCTCCCGCCCCCACCTCTCCTCCTCCCCCGGAATATTCCCCCGCACTCGACATCCTCCAACCAGGTTTCGCCGACCACATCGACCTCCTTTTCTCCACCATCGAATCTCTCGTGCGTCCGGGCCAAGAAGTGGACCTCCCTGCGCGGCGGCGCATTACCATGGCCTCGCAGCGCGGCCGCCACCTGCTCGACCAGCTCCGCCTACTCAACCGCGAGGCCCTCGCCGTCACCGAAGACGTCGCCATCCACCCCTTGCTCGCCCAGTGGACGGAAGAGCTCTCTTCCTTGGTGGACGGCCTTCGCTTCGGACTCAAGCTGCAAGCTACGCGAGACCGGATCCACACCCATCCCGGCGCCCTGAGGCACCTATTGCGGACCCTCCTCCATGCGGTGGCCGACGGGTTGCCAGAAGGCGCCTTCATTGGCGTGGAGACGCGTGACACCCAGTTCGAGGGCCGCCCGGCCCTCCACTTGAACATCCGCGACAGTGGTGGATCCGCCACCTTCGCCGGGATTGGAACCCCCCTGGACCTGGAGATGCTCGCCGAACAGAACAACGATGCCGACTCCGCCGAATGGGTCCTCCTCGCGGAACGCATCGATGTCCACCTGCGCATCCTGCGTGACGACGGCATCATCACCCGTGTTGAAGCCTTCCTCCCCTACGAGACCGGAGCACTCGGCGCGGAAAGCGGCGGCCCCTTGCCCACCGTGTGGGTTGTCGAAGATGACGACCGCGATTATGAACTTCTCCTGCACCTGCTCCATGATGCAGGTGTTCGCGCCGTCCGCCTCCGCACCGGCGCCGATCTCCAGCAAGAATACGCCCTCTCCCCCGCCATCCCCGACCTCGTCCTCCTCAAATACAACCTCCCCGACGCCCGCGGAAACGAACTGCGTCTCTGGCTGTATGGGCAGGACCCAGACCTTCCCGTCATCCTCACTTCCGGCCTCGCCGCCACCCATCCCGGCATCGCGACCGCCGCAGGACTTCCCTCGACCCTCTTCCTCCAGAAACCCTTCGATGCACAATCCCTACGGGACATGCTCCGCATGACCCTCTGCGACACCCTCCCCAACTGATTCCGATGCGCCTCACCCCTCTCACCGCCAACCACTTCCTCACCGACGGCGGAGCGATGTTCGGCCTGGTTCCCAAAGGCATTTGGAACCGCCTTTGTCCCTCCGACGCCCTCAACCTGATCCCCCAGTGCGCCCGTGTCCTCCTCCTGGAGACCGACGACGGCCGCCGCGGCCTCGTCGACACCGGCTGTGGCGATCCCGCCACTTTCCCCGAACGCGAACGCACCCTCCACGGCCTCGAGGACCAGTGGCTCCTCCCTCCCGCCCTCGCCTCCAAAGGCCTCGACTTCGACGACATCGATTTCATCGTCCTCACCCACGCCCACTGGGACCACGCAGGCGCCCTCCTCCGCCCCGACGGCTCCCCACGTTTTCCCAAGGCCACCCTCCATCTCCGCGCCACCGAGCTCGATGCCGTCCTCGGCCGCGACCCCCTCCTCTTCAAGTCCTACCCCCCCGCCATCCTGCACGCCTTCGAGACCCTGCGCGAGCGCATCCGCCCTGTCACCGACTCCCTCCCCGAAATCCTTCCCGGCCTCCGCCTCCTCCCCGCTCCCGGACACACCCTCGGACAGGGAGCCGTCTGGATCGACCACCCCGAAATCCCCGGCCTCGGCTCCTTCCCCTCCGCCATCTTCCCCGGCGACAACTGCCCCACCCGCCACCACCTACGCATGGTCTACCAGACAGGCTACGACACCTTCCCCCTCCTCACCCGCGCCTGGAAACGCGATACCCTCCCCCGCATCGCCGACAACGGAACCCTCCTCCTCTTCGACCACGACAACGACCTCTTCGGCGCCCGCATCTCCCCAGACCCCAAACTTGAATTCGTCGTCCGCGACGCTTTTGCCTGACCCCATCCGGGCTGACAAGCTTGCTGCTGCCCCCCTAAAAACTGAGCAAGATTGAATGAAAGTGCCCCTTTGGTTATAAACCAGGAGCCCACCCTATCTGCCAGGATAGTTGTCCGCTTGCAAAAACGGGGCTCTTGATATTGGCGTGCTGAAGGCGATGGCCTAGACAGAAGACGTAGGAGCCGACCGGCCCGGCGAGCTAGGTGATGTCCCAGACCCAGACCTGGCGGGGCGCGGTGGCGGTATGGGGGAAGAGTCCATTTGATTGTTGAAAAAAGTGGTGGTTTCGATGCCAACCCGACAGGGAAGGCGGTTCACCATAAACCAAACCGAAACCACCATGGAACATCCTATCGACCTCACTACGATTCTGCAAGCCGAAGCCTCTGAAGCCGCCACCCTGCTTTCCTCCTACGTGCGCCAGTGCGTGCGTTCGAAGATCCTAACCATGATGCAGGAGGAGGTCGGTAGTTGTCAAGGTAGTTGTCCGCGTGGATCATGCTGATTTTTTAAGTTCCTTTTCGAGGGTGCGTGGGTTGATGGGGTTGAGTGTGGTGGAGGTCACAGGTTTCCAGGATCGGGAGGAGCCTTTGATCCCTCGACTGGGGTTTTGTTGTCGAGCCTGACGGTAGAGGTCTCTGCATTGAGCAAGGATGTGCAGATCGAGGCCGTCGTGTTTCTGGGAGGGTGTGACGTATCCAATGGCGGAGTGGAGGTGGTCGTCATTGTACCACCGGATGAATGTATCGGCCCATTCGCGGGCCTGCTGGAGGGAGGCGAAGCCGCCCGGAGGGAGGGATGGGGCGTATTTGGCGGTGCGGAAGAACGCCTCGGCATGGGCGTTGTCGTTGGAGACCCTGGGACGCGAGTGGGAGGGGAGGATGCCGAGGGTTTGCATGAGCGCGAGGAGGGTGCCGGCCTTGAGTGGGCTGCCGTTGTCGCCGTGGAGGACGACGGGTGGACCCGCGGCTATGCCCTCGGCGAGGGCGGCGCGGCGAAGAAGGCACTCGCTGTTATCGGCGTTCTCGGTTTCCCAGATCTCCCAGGCGACGATCTTGCGACTGAAGAGGTCCAGGATGATGTAGAGGCGGTAGAAGAGGCCTTTGACGGGCCCGGCGAGCCAGGTGATGTCCCAGACCCAGACCTGGCGGGGCGCGGTGGCGGTATGGGTTGGGGGAGCCTTGCGCGCCCGTGGCGTCCGCGCCCGCCCCCGATGGGCCGCCAGTCTGTGGCGGTGCAGGACGCGGTAGAACGTGTGTTCGGAGGCGATATATTCGCCCCGGTCGGCGAGGGCTGGGACGATCTGGCCAGGAGGCTTTGAGGCGAATTCCGGGGCCTTGCAGACCTCCAGGATTCGCGCCTCCTCCTCGGGCCGGATCGCGTGGGCGGGAGTGGGTCGGGCGGCCTTGGGTCGGCGGTCTCCTTCTGGATTGTTCTTCCATCGGCGCAGGGTGCGTTGCGAGACCCCCGCCACACGCGCGGCGGAGGTCTCGCTGGCTCCCTGGCGGACAGAGGCTTGGACCTGATCGAGGACAGTTTGGCGATCCGGGGCGCAGGTCATGCGTCCTCTTCCCCCCAGATCGCCCGGAGTTTTTTTGGGAGCACCAACAAAGCGGCCGCTTCGGCCAGAGCCTTGTCCTTGCGCCGAAGCTCCTTCTCCTGCTGCTGGAGCCGCTGTCGATCCTCCCGGCGCTGACGGGCCAGGGTGGCGTTTTCCGTCCTGTCCCAGTCGTTGGCCTGAACACAGGCCTCCTTCCATCGGGCGATCTGCTCGGGGTAGAGGCCCTTCCGACGGCAGTATTCCGCGAGGGACTGCTCGTTGAGGGCTGCGGTCTCCAACACCGCGTTGAACTTGTCTCGGGAGGACCAGCCTTCCGGCGAGTCGTCGGCATCCGGCATCAGGCGTCCCTCCCGCCGTGCCTGGTTGCGCCAGGCGTAGAGGGTGGGTTCGGATATGCCCTCTTCCCGGGAAATCTCGGGAATGGATTTGCGGTCGGGCCCGGCCATCTTGGAAAGCACCGCCTGTTTTCGTTCGGGGGGGTAGCGTTTCATCTCTCAGCAGTTCTTTCTCCGCCCAAGGGTTTGAGGCTCTCATGAGGCACCGGGGCCGACCGCCCCGGCTCCGACGAGCCTGGGGCGGGGCCCATTCTCGCCGGGCCGGTCGGCCCCTACGTCTGCTGTTTAGGCCAACGCCTTCAGCAGGCCAACATCAAGAGCTCGGTTTTTTCGAGCGGACAACTATCCTGACAGATAGGGCCGTGGGTTCCCCCAAAGCTTCCCTTGTAAAAGTCGGGCTTCGCATAATCCGCCTCCCGATCATAGCGCCCCTTCAGCAGCTCGGTATAAGCCATGAGGACTCTTTTCCCTACCCCTCCCCCCTTCGTCTCGTCGAGCCGCCGGCGATGCGCGTCCCGGTCGGCATCGGTGAAGAACATGCGCGGATGCACACCCGCCGGGGGCATCGGAGCGAAGGACCGCATCCCTGTCGTGTCATAGTCCACGCGAACATCCCCGAGGTCGTCGGGCTTTATATCGCCCCAGCGCAGGTGATCGGCCCGGTAATTTGGGACGTTGACGTAAATCCCTCCAAAAAGATCCAGCGTGCGGTCGTCCACGCCGAATCGCTTTAGGTATTCCCGCTTCTCCGGCTCCAACGGACTTTGTTTTACCGAGACATCTATCTCCGACGGGAAGAAATCCTCCACCTTACCGGGACCGGCAGCCGCAACTGCCTTCAGGGTGAGAAATCCGGCGATCAGGTTTAAGCTATATTTTTTTAGTTTCATGGGTTGAGTGTTCTGTTTCAGCGGTTGAGTTGTTTCGGCCAGACTTTGATTTCGTGTTTGCCTGCTTTCAGCCCGGCAAACGGGCCGACGCCGGGATTCGCCGGATCGCGGGGTTTGCCGAAGTAATCTGTATCGATTCTCATTGGCGAGCCGTCAGGATTTTCAAAGGCGCAACCAGAAAGAGTTGCTTGGCCGAGAATCTCAGTAGTGACGATTTTTCGGAGCGATGAATCTCGAGCATCGACTGTCAACGACATGTACCATCCTTGCGGATTAGAGTTGAGAGCAATCCCCATGGGAAGAAGGGTATTGCCGACCTCGATACTTGGCAAGCGACTGGCAGCAAAATCAACCTGGGACTTAAGCAGATTGTTGTAGAACCGATGGTCGCCGCCGCAGGCCGCAACCAAACCCGCGATGGACACCGCGTGCGGCGGGTGGAACGGCGTTTCGCGCGGGTCGCTGA
>CAYLNG010000055.1:0-6721 GCA_964385155.1 uncultured Verrucomicrobiota bacterium | reverse complement strand
CACCCCTTCTTCCCCCACAGGTGACCCTCCCCCACGCCACAAGGGCGTGGGGCTCCTTGTTGGGGCAGGATGGTTCCGCACGGCGGGGAGATAACCGTTTGCAGGTTCAGGGGTAGACGGAACTGACCAGGTCGAGGATCCTGCCGCCGTGTTCCTTGAAGACGTACAGAAAAAACCCGAGGGTCACGATGAGGCCGAGAGTCATCGCCAGCACCATCACATATTCAAGCATGCTCTGCCCGCTTTTGGTTCTATTTCGACTCTGACGCATGGCAGGAAGCTACACCATCCCCTCGGGGGAGTACAGACAAAACCACCCCCTCCCCTCTTCTCCACCCCTTTCATGATCCCATCCACCCATAAGCGGGCATGGATCGGGCGCATCTTCATCCCTCCCCTCCCCGTTTTTAAAGATCAAAAGCCCCCCGGAAACCGGGGGGCTCTTGGAGACAATCTGCCGAAACAGATCAGAGGCTGAAGCCGATGGTGAAGAGCAGGTCTTCATCAACGGCCAGGACGTCTTCGTCGGTTTCGACCACGTAGGCGACACCGAGGGAGACTTCCTTCTCGATTTCGGGGATGGTCAGTCCGAGGGAGGCGCCGAGGGTCAGGTGGCTGAAGCCGTCCTTACCTTCGTCCGGATCGACATAGCCGAGCTTGGCGCTGACGCCGAGGGCGACGTTCTCCGCGACATCCATGCCGGTTTCGGCACCGAGTTCAGCGTAGAGGGTGTCCTTGATGCCACCATCAATGCCATAAAAAAGTCCGAGGGACAGATCCACACCGGCAGCGGAGGTGCCGAAGCTGATGTAGGGTTCGCGGTCGGCTTCGATGCCCGCGGTGGGGTAGGTGTATTCGGTGTAGCCGACTTCCACGCTCACCGGGGAGTCTTCGCCGAGGGGCAGCGGAATGCCGAAGAAGTAATCGATCTCGTCGAAGTCGGAGGTGTCGGTGTTGAAGTTGGCCCAGGTGCCGACATTCACGGCGCCGCCGAAGGCTTCGGTCCCGAAACCAGGCTGGACGTTCACTTCGTCGTTGATGGTCGCGCCACGGAAGATGTAGGCGGACACGACATCCACCGATACCTCGGCGGAGGCGCTCAGGACGGCCGCGGTAACGGCGGCGCTGGTCAGGGCGATGAGTTTCTTCATCATGTTGGTTGCTCTCTCTCTTCTTGGGTTGGTGTTGTTTTCGTGCGCCCCTTTTGGGGTCACGCACGTCTTTGGGAAGTTAGTTTCAGGTTACGTTTTTGTAAAGATTTTATTTTTGGGGTATAATTTTGTGTTCAGGAACTCAGCCAATGGCGTCGGTGCCGGTCTCGCCGGTGCGGATGCGGATGCAATCGGCCAGGTCCAGGACGAAGATTTTGCCGTCGCCGATCTTGCCGGTGCGGGCGCCCTGGATGATGGCGTCGATGGTGGTTTGCACGAAGGGTTCGGTGACGGCGATCTCGATGCGGACCTTCCGGAGAAGGTTCACCTCGATGTCGGCGCCGCGGTACGTCTCGTGGTAGCCCATCTGCTGGCCACAGCCGAGGGCGGTGGTGACGGACATCTTGAAGACCTGTTTCTCGTAGAGGGCCTGTTTGACCGCGTTGAGGCGGTTGGGCTGGATGTAGGCGATGATGAGTTTCACGTGCGATTCCTGTGGAAGAGGGGTGGGGTCACTGGGTGATGAAGATCTGGAAGCCGCTGTAGGCCTCCATGCCATGCTCGCCGATGTCGAGCCCTCCGATCTCCTCCTCCTCGCCCACGCGGATTCCGAGGGTCAACTTCAGGACGAGGAAAGCCACGAACGCGAACGCGAAGGAGGCCGCGCCATACGCGCCGATCCCGATCAGCTGCGTCACGAGGCTCTTGCCCTCGGCGAAGAGGCCGACGGCCAGGGTTCCCCACACGCCGCAGACGAGGTGGACGGACAGGGCGCCTACGGGGTCGTCCAGCTTGAGCTTGTCGAAGCCGACGACGCTGAAGAAGACGAGGATCCCGCTGATGAGGCCGATGACGATGGCGGCCCCGGGGGAGACCAGGTCGGCGGAGGCGGTGACGCCGACAAGGCCGGCGAGGGTTCCGTTGAGCGCCATGGTGAGGTCGGGCTTGCGCTGGATGATCCAGGACACGAAGACGGCGGAGACCAGGCCGGCGGCGGCGGCGAGCGAAGTCGTCACGAACACCCGCGACACATCATCGGCCGCGGCGCTGAGCACCGAGCCACCGTTGAAGCCGAACCAGCCGAACCAGAGCAGGAAGACGCCGATGGCGGCCATGGGGAGGTTGTGGCCCATGATGGGCTTGACGGTGCTGTTGACATACTTGCCGAGACGAGGGCCGAGGAGGATGACGCCGGCAAGGGCGCCCCAACCGCCGACGGAGTGGACGAGGGTGGATCCGGCGAAGTCATGGAACCCCATGTCCCAGAGCCAACCCTTGCCCCAGTGCCAGGAACCGACCCAGGGATAGAGGAGGCCGACATAGAGGGCGGAGAAGAGGAGGAAGCTGGAGAGCTTGACGCGCTCGGCGACGGCGCCCGAGACGATCGTCGCGCAGGTCGCGGCGAACATTCCTTGGAACAGGAAGTCCGTCCAATAGGTGTAGTTCCCACCGGCATAGGTGGTCGCCTCATACCCCTCCGGAAGGCCGATGCCCCAGCCGGCGAAACCGAACCACTCGTACCCCGTGCCATCGGCGAAACCGGGATACATGAGGTTGAAGCCGCCCGCGGCGTAGGTCAGGAGGCCGATGGCGACGATCGCGGTGTTCTTGAAGAGGATGTTGACCGTATTCTTGGCCCGGGTGAGGCCGATTTCGAGGGTGGCGAAGCCCAGGTGCATGATGAAAACCATGAAGGTGGCCACCAACAGCCACGTGTTGTTCACGCGGAGGGTCAGTTCGTCGGGGCTCAGGGCCTCCGCGTGAAGGGTCCCCGCCGCAAGCAGCAGGGTCGGGATCATCCAAAGACGATGCTTCATATCGATGTCGTGTTCTCTTGGGGTTGCACTACGGGGGGGGAATCGGCATCCCGTTAAGCAAGGCAAATGCCAAAATCCAAAAGTCACAAAACTAAATTCAAATAAACCCCTCTATAAAAACAGCTTGCGAAGTAGAATTGCCGAAACTCCCCGCTGTCGACCTTTTTCACCGAACAACAGAATTGTTGACATTACACATTAAAACCCCAATTTTGTTGCATAAACCCGTGTCCGGTCGGAAAACGGAGGGGGAGCAAGGGGGTGTGGGCCGGGGGAAAGAGAGGGAAAGGGAAACGAGTTGCCAAGGAAAAGCGGGTGTGTCAGGGAGGAGGCCATGCAGACCCCGCGCGTGACCGTCGACCTGGACATTTTGTCGGACAACATCCGGCGTCTCCGCGGAGTGTTGAAGGGGGGAGCGGAGGTGATGTTCGTGGTGAAGTCGGATGCGTACGGCCATGGGGTGGAGGCGGTGGCGCGGCGAGCGGCGGCGGAGGGGGTGGGCTGGTTCGCGGTGGCGTATTTCGAGGAGGCGCTGCGGGTGAGGGAGGCGGCGCCGGAGGCGGAGATCCTGGTGCTGGGGCCGATCACGGGTGAGGAGGTGGCGGCGGCGCTGGAGAGGCGGATCACGCCGGTGGTGGTGGACGCGGAGCACGCGCGGCAGCTGGGCGCCGCCGCCCGTGCGGAGGGACGCGAGCTCGTGGCCCACATCAAGGTCGACACCGGCATGGGGAGGATGGGCCTCGTGGAAGGCATCCATCCCGGGGAAATGGAGGCCATCCTCCGCGAGCCCGGCCTGTACATCAGCGGGATCTGCAGCCACCTCGCGGCGGTCGACCTCAAACGTCCCTGGCTCCAGGAGAAACAACACGCGCGATTCCTGCGGGCGATCGAGGCGGCGGAAGCCACCGCGGGGAGGCGACTGCTGCGCCACCTCTGCAGCTCCCGGGGCATTCAATACTACCCGGACTGGGACTTCGACCTCGTCCGACCCGGCATCCTGCTCTACGGCTACGGCTGCTCCGACCCCCGCAACCGCGTGGTCACCCGCCCCTTCCTGCGCATGACCAGCCGCCTCATGCAGGTCAAAACCGTTCCCGAAGGCTACCCCATCGGCTACTACTCCTCCTACCGCACCACGCGGGACACGCGCATCGGCGTGGTCGGTGCCGGCTATGCCGACGGCTACCTGCGCTCGCTGAGCAACCGTGGCGAGGCGCTGGTCAACGGGGTGCGGGTTCCGGTGGTGGGGAGGATCAGCATGAACTGGATCACCGTGGACCTGGGTCCGGACCTGCCCTGCAAAGCGGGGGATCCGGTGGTGTTGCTGGGCGAGGAGAACGGGGAGGCGCTGTGGGCGGACCGCCTCGGCCGCCTCGCGGGCACGATCGCCTACGAGATCCTCACCTCCATCCATCCCCGCATTCCACGGGAGTACGCATGAACCCCTCCCTCCTCCTCAAACCGGGCCGCGAAAAGGCCCTGCTCCGCCGCCACCCCTGGGTCTTCTCCGGCGCCATCGCCCGCGAATCCGGTGCCGCGCCGGGCGAAACCGTGGAAATCCGTGCGGCCGACGGCCGGTTCCTCGCACGCGCCGCCGCCTCCCCGGCCTCCCAAATCCGCGCACGCGTCTGGACCTGGGACGAGAACGAACCCGTGGATGCGGCGCTCTTCTCCCGCCGGATCGCAGCGGCCGCCGCGCGCCGGGAACGGCTCGGACTTCCCAGGCAGGGCGACGCATGGAGGCTGGTGGCGGCGGAGGCGGATGGGTTGCCGGGCCTGGTTGCCGACCGCTATGGCGAGTGGGTGGTGTGCTCGTTCTCGGCCGCAGGCGTCGAGCGGTGGAAAGAGGAGATCACCGATGCGCTGGCGATGCTGCCGGGAGTGCGGGGCATCTACGAACGCTCGGACGCGGAGGTCCGGGGCAAGGAGGGTCTCCCTCCCCTCGCCGGCCTCCTGCGCGGCGAACCTCCGCCGGACCGCATCGACATCCACGAAAACGGGCTTCGGTTCGGCGTGGATGTCCGACACGGCCACAAGACAGGCTTCTACCTGGACCAGCGCGAGAGCCGCGCGCGGGTGAGGGCCGCCGCGGACGGGGCCGAGGTGTTGAACGCCTTCGCATACACGGGGGGCTTCGGCATCGCGGCGCTCGCCGGTGGCGCGGCACGGGTCACGAACGTCGAAGATGTCGGGCCCCTGCTGGCGGAGATCGAGGCCAATGTCGTGCGCAACGGCTTCGACCCCTCGCGCGTGGAGAATGTGAAGGCGGACGTGTTCCGGCTGCTGCGGGAGTACGATCGCGCAGGACGCCGCTTCGACCTCATCGTGCTCGACCCGCCGAAATTCGCCGACTCGCAGGCCGCACTGGCCCGCGCGGCGCGCGGCTACAAGGACATCAACCGCCTCGCCCTCAAGCTCCTGCGCCCCGGTGGACGCCTCTTCACCTTCTCCTGCTCCGGCCTCATGGACCCCGCCCTCTTCCAAAAAATCTGCGCCGACGCCGCGCTGGAAGCCGGTCGCGACGCCCGCATCGTGGGCTCCCTCCTCCAAGCCCCCGACCATCCCATCGCCCTCCCCATCCCCGAATCCTTTTACTTGAAAGGACTCGAGATTCTGTGCGATGAATAATTTTACCATAGCCGGGCTGACATCCCGCACGGATACGCACCATGTCTCGGTCCCCCCCCCTACCCTCCCAGATCGTCTTTATCATCGGCCCCCCGCGGTCTGGCACCTCGTTAGTGCTTGATTTCCTCAGCGCCCATCCCGATATGGGCTGGGTCGACGACCGCTTGGACGCCTCCCCGGGAGAGTTGTCCCTCGCGAAACGCATACGCTGTTTCGATACACCATGGCTCGGAGAGTTCCGTTTCGAGCGGCGCTTCGCGCGTCCTTCGCTGCCGCAGCCGGCGGAAAACGGCGGTTTTTGGCGGTACTGGCTCCCCGGTTTCGATCCGGACCCGGGATGTCCGGCCCCCCCGGAGCCCCACGTCACCCACGAGGCGGCCGTGCTCCGGGCACGGCAGGCTCTTGCCAGCCTCTGCGCGCTGCAGCGCCGGGACCGCTTTGTTGGACAACACACTGGATTCCCAAGGGTGGCGTTGTTGCGGCGGGTGTTTCCGGAAGCGCGGTTCATCCAGTGCCTGCGCGACCCCCGTTCGGTGGCGTGGTGGATGGCCAAACAGATCGAGAAAGAGGAAAACCACCCCTTGTGGAGCCGCCGCGCCGAACTGGAGGCGGCGATGCCCCCCGGGCTGGCAAAACGCCTTGGCTCCCTGGAAAAGACCCCCCTGAATTTCGCGGGAGTGATGGTGCGCTGGTACCACGAGCGCACACGCGAAGAGCTGGCGCGGCTGCCCGAGGCACACCATAAGGCTGTCGCCTATGCCGACCTCCTCTCGCATCCAGCCGACACCCTCCGGCGCCTTTTCGGCTGGCTCGGGCTGCGCGACTGCCGGCGCATACGCACCTACCTCCAATACCACAACATCCACGACAACAACCGACGACGACGGAGGGAGATGTCCGAGCGGGAATCCGAACAACTCGAACATGCCGTAGCCCAGACACTCACTTGATAAGTGGAAAATGAATCGGCGGCCATCCCTCTGCCGCGATATGACGCCTCTCCGTGAGACGAAGCGGAGAACGGCCAGCAGTTCCCACATGCCCCTGATTGTTGTAAGAAGCCGAGAGTGACCCTCACCCACGCCGCAAGGGCGTGGGGCTCGGAAAGACCGGGGGGGGGGGATA
>CAYLNG010000054.1:0-10171 GCA_964385155.1 uncultured Verrucomicrobiota bacterium | reverse complement strand
CAAGGGCATGGGCCGGGTATGGGCGGGCCTCTGCTCCCTCCGGCAGGTGGGGTGAACTCCAGATCGCAGCCCATAAGCAGCTCTCACTTCAACCGCCTGTGAGCAGGTGCCAGATTTTGGGGCCGGCCTGTTTCACGTCCTCGACAACCACGTAGAGGCAGGGAACCAGAATGAGGGAAATCGCAGTCGCAAACAGAATCCCGTAGCCCAGAGAAAGCGCCATGGGAATCATGAAGCGTGCTTGGCGAGAGGTTTCGAAGATCATGGGGGCCAGACCCCCAAACGTGGTGAGGGTGGTGAGTAGGATGGGGCGGAATCGCCGCACACCCGCCTGATGCATGGCGTCGATAGGCCCATGGTCTTCGCGGTCGCGCAAATGGTTGGCGTAATCGATAAGGATCAATGAGTCGTTCACCACGACTCCGGCGAGAGCGATCATGCCCATCATGCTGATGATGCTCAGGCTGTAGCCCATGATCAAATGGCCCAACACGGCCCCCACGATGCCAAAGGGAATGGTGAGCATGACAATGAGCGGCTGACTGTAACTCTTGAAAGGAATGGCGAGTAGAAAATAGATCCCTCCAAGCGAGAAGACAAGGCCTCGCATCAAGGCCTGCGTGCTTTCGCGAAGGTCGGCTTGTCTTCCCTCGTAGCCCAGGGACAGGCCGGGATAATCCGCGAGAAGACGCGGGAAGACGGATTCTTCGAGGCTGGCCTGTACCTGGTTGGTTTCGCCCAGGGGTTCGACGTTCGCGGAAACGGTGACGGTGCGGCGTCCCTCGCGGCGGGTAATGGTGGTGTAAGCACGGCTGGCACGCAGCCCTGCAATTTCGCGGAGTGGCACATCCCGTCCGGCAGGGGTACGTACGAAGAGGTTCTCAATGTCGTAGGCGCGGCTCCGCTCCGAATCAGGGAGACGTACGCGCACGATGAGTTCGTTGCGGCCCCGCTGCTGCCGGATGGCCTCGCGCCCCGTGAGGGCGTCCCTGACCTGGCGAGCAACCGAGGCACTGGTGAGCCCGAGGGCCCGTCCGCTGTCATGCAGTCCCACATCGAACTGGTTCTTGCCAGGGCTGTAGCCGTCATCGATGTCCTTGACGTTGGGGAATTCTGCCAGAGCGGCGGCGAGGGCGCTGCTGGCCTCGTCGAGAACCCGGATGTCGCGATGGCTCAACTCAATCGTTAGGGCCGCCCCCGAGCCCGGCCCTCCTCGGTCCGCCTCGAACAGGAGGGAATCGAGACCTGGAATCGTTCCGGAGGCTTCACGCCAGCGCTGGGTGAACACGCGGGTCGGGAGGCTCCGCTGTTCGACGGGTGCGAGGTAGGCGGTGACCTGGATCCGGTTCGCGGTGATCTGGGAAAAAATCCCCGTGATGAGCTCTTTGTGGAGGGGATCACGGACAACGCTCCTGGCGGCAGCCTCCAGGCGTTCGCGAACGCGGCGGGCATCGTCGATAGGGCTTCCATAAGGAAGGACGGCGGTGACGACGGAACGGTCGGCCTCGATGCGGGGCATGGGCACGAAGCCGATATGGCCTCCACGGACATAACCCAGGATGGCCGCGAGCGTAGCGAGACCTATGCTCAGAAAAAGCAGCCGGTGACGGAGGGCAAGATCGAGGAAGGGGGCGTAGACGCGGAGGATGAAGAGCTGGACTCCCCGGCTGAAGGCCTGTTGGGCACGATGGAGACGGGCGGCGAAGGCGGAAGAGGGCCGGCTGGAGGTGTGGGCGAGGTGGGAGGGAAGGATCAGGAGGCTTTCCATCCAAGAGACCAGGAAGACGGTGATGACCACGACGGGGATGACCCCCCAGATCTTGCCCATCATACCGGGAACGAAGGCCAGGGGCAGGAAGGCGACGACATTGGTGAGGATGCTGAAGGCGATGGGGCCTGACACATCGCGTGCGCCCTGGACGGCGGCCTGAAGGAGGCTCATTCCCTGCTGGCGGTATTCATAGATATTCTCGCCGGCGACAATCGCATCGTCCACGACAATGCCGAGGGCGATGATGAAGGCGAACATGGAAATCATGTTGAAGGTCACTCCCATCAGGGGCAGGAACAGCAATGCCCCGAGAAAGGAGACGGGAATGCCCATGGTGACCCAGAACGCAAGCTTGAACTCCAAGAAAAGGCCCAGGACGAGCAGGACCAGGACCAACCCCATGAAGGCATTCTTCAGAAGGAGGCTGAGGCGCTGGCGATACATGTCGGAGCTGTCGTTGTTGACCGCGACCTCCAGGCCTGCAGGCAGTTCATGGCGCAGCTCTTCAAGGACGTCCCGCACGGCATCGGAGACACGGATGGGGGTCTCGCGACCGACGCGGAATACCTGAAGGCCGATGGAGGGGCGTCCATCGTAACGCGCCTCGTCATCGGTGTCCTCGAAGCCTTCGGCGACGGTTGCGATGTCGCCGAGGCGCACGAGGCCGCCCTGGGGGCCGGTGAGGAGGGGGAGAAGGGCGAACTCCCGGGCCCAGTCCAGGCGTTCGTTGAAGCGGACAAGAACCTCGCCCGAGCGGGTTTTGACCCCACCGGCAGGGAGTTCGACGGCCGCAGCACGAATTCGATCGGCGACCTGCTCTAGGGTGAGGTTGTGGGCGCGGAGGGCGGCGGAAGGGACGGAAACCTGGATCTCGGGGGAGCGGGCGCCGACAAGTTCAACTTGGGAGATACCCGAATGCTGCAAAAGACGGTCCCGGAGTTCTTCCGCCTGGTTGCGCAGGGTCCGTTCGTCGACGTTGCCGTAGACCTGGAGTTCGACGACCTCGCGGCGCCGGACATCCAGCGAAACGATGGGTTCCTCCGCGTCCTCCGGCAGGGTGGTCACGCGGTCGACGGCTTGGCGGAGTTCCTGGTACACCTTCTGCAGGTCCGCGTTCTCGAGCAATTCGGCGACAATGCGGGCATTACCCTGGGATGCGGTGGCGGTAATCTCCCGGATGCCGTCGATGCCACGGATGGCCTCCTCGACGGCGAGGACGATGCCCTGCTCCACCTCCTCGGGTCCCGCACCCGGATAGGGAACAGAAATCGTGATGCGGTCGAGGCTGAACTCGGGGAAGACCTCCTTCTTGATACGAAGACTCATGAAGAAGCCTCCGAGCATCAGGAAGAGCATCAGAAGATTGGGGGTAACACGGTTGTGGACCATCCAGTCGACCCAGCTCCGCTTGTCGTCCGCTGAAGAGTCGCCACTCATGGGCGGGTCTCCATCGGCGCGGTGCGCAGCGCCATGCCCTCCACGGCCACGGGTAGGTCTGTCGTCACCACCCGCTCACCCGCGGACAGGCCCGCGGCCACCAGCACCACGTCCTCGCCCCGCCTGGCGATACGCAGGGGCCGGATGGACAGAGTGTTCTCGTCGGTGAGGATATACGCGGTTTCGCCCTCCCGCAGCCATCTGCGAGGCAATGCGACGGCATGCTCGAGAGGGATACCTTCGATGGTCAGCACCAGAAAACTCCCCCAGGAGAGGGGAGGATCACCGGGTTCCGTCGCGAAAGGTTCGGGGAATTCAACCAGGAGCCGGGCCAGGCGGCCGAGGGGCTCCAACTCGGGCAGGAGGCGAATGACGCGGCCTTCGCGGCCGGGGTGGGCCTCGATTCGCACAAGGGAGCCCCCCTTCCCCTCCGCGTCGGGCAGGCAGACCCATGGGAGCTCGTCGACGGGCACGAGGGCCTCGACCCATGCGTTATCCGTTCCGGCAAGACGGGCCACAGGCCCGCCGACGGAAAGTAGGCTGCCCACCTCGGCATGTTTCGCAAGGACGACAGCGTTGAAGGGAGCGCGAATTTCCGTGCGCTCCAGATTGAGAAGGGCCAAGGCGAGGGCGGCCTCGGCGGAGGCAACGGCCGCCTCGGCGGCACGCAACTGGGGCTCCCGTCGGGAGAGCGCCGTAGATTCGGTGTCGGTCTGGAGGCCGGAGAGCTCGAATTCGCGAGTGGCGACGCGGCTTTGCCCCTTCTCGACGGCGAGGTCGCGGCGAGCCTGCGCGAGGGCGGCCTCGCGTTGAACGACGGCGATGCGGTAATCTTCGGCCTCGATACGGGCGAGCCATTCTCCCTGCCGGACACGGGTCCCGGGAGTCAGTCGGGGGCTTACCTCCACAACCTTCCCCGATACCTGCGCCGCCAGAGTCAGCTCCCGGGCCGGACGAACCTCGCCCTTGGCCCGGAGGCGCACGGTTTGCTCGCCAAGACCGATAGCGGAGACCTCGACCAGACGGGCCTGCGGGGCGGGGGGCTGACGGCGCGCCTTGGGGGGATGGGCTAGGAAATAACGGGCAAGCAGGCCCCCAGCGATCAGGACGACGAGGGGCAAAGCCAGGCGGAAGAGACGTATCAACCAAGTAGCACGCATGTGGATTCCCATTCGACGGAGAAAGGATTGGATGTTATGCCAGCCTCTGGACGAACAGCAAGTCCGCCCCGGCCGGTCAGGGAAGCTTGGGAAAACGGCCAAAGTCGGGTTTGCGCTTCTCGACATAGGCATTGCGGCCCTCCTGCCCCTCCTCGCTCATGTAAAACAGAAGCGTGGCGTTTCCGGCAAGCTCCTGCAAGCCCGCCTGACCGTCGCAGTCGGCATTGAGCGCCGCCTTCAGACATCGGATCGCCATGGGGCTGTTCGCAAGGATTTCGCGGCACCAACCGACCGTCTCCGCCTCCAACTCCGCCAAGGGCACCACACGGTTGACGAGTCCCATCTCCAGCGCCTGGGCAGCGTCGTACTGGCGGCAGAGGAACCAGATTTCCCGCGCCTTCTTCTGCCCCACGATCCGGGCCATGTACGAGGCGCCATAGCCCCCGTCGAAAGACCCCACCCGGGGCCCCGTCTGCCCGAACCGGGCGTTGTCCGCTGCGATCGTAAGGTCGCAAAGCATGTGCAACACATGCCCCCCGCCGATCGCATAGCCCGCAACCATCGCGACCACAGGCTTCGGACAGCTCCGGATCTCCCGCTGGAAATCCAGCACGTTCAGGCGCTCCATGCCTCCCGCATCCTTGTACCCCTTCTCCCCGCGGATTTTCTGGTCTCCGCCGGAACAGAACGCCAAGTCCCCCGCCCCCGTGAGGAGGATGACCCCGACCGACAGGTCGTCCCGTGCGTCCTGCAACGCGCACCTCATCTCGTGCACCGTCTTCGGTCGAAACGCATTGCGCACATGGGGGCGGTTGATCGTGATTTTTGCGATGCCCTCGGCCTTGTGGAAGAGGATGTCCTCATAGTGGCCGACAGGTTGCCAGTCAGGAATCGGATTCATGCGGGGCGATCTCCGGGGAAGGAATGAAACGTTGCAGGGCGTGCCGCCAGGCTTCAGGGGCCTGCGCGTGGATATTGTGGCCGGTGTCGAACCATTCGACCCGGGCGCGGGTGTGGGCTTGGACCCAGCGCGCGTGGGCAACATATCCCGAATCACGCGTCCCGGCAAGCCAGAGCATCGGAAGCCCGCTGTTCCGCAGCCAGGAGCGGAGGTCGGGTTGGTCCGCCACACTGAAAACCTGGAGCGCGGCGGCCAGCCTTTCCTCATCCCCGTCGCGACGCGGAAACCCACGAAATCCCCCCCACATGGGCATGGAATACCACTCCCGGCTGAACGCTTCCAGCCCGATGCGCCTCAACAGCGCCGCCCGACGGTCGTCCAAGCGGCGCCTTTCCTCCCTCGCCCCCTCATCCTCCAGTCCCGGCGAGGCCGACTCCAAGACCAACGGGGGGAAGGGTGACTCCCCCCGGGCCGCCGCCATCATCAGAAGCCTACCGCCCATCGAATAGCCGCCAGCCCAAAGGCAGCCCCGCGCCAGAGCCTCAATTTCCACGAGGGTCTCCTCGAGGGTCATCAAGGGCGACTCCCCGTGCCCGGGAAGGTCCGGGCAAAGGAAGCAGCACTTCCCCACCCATCCCGAAAAGAAAGCCTCGGCCTCCCCGCCATTGCCGAGCCACCCGTGCAGCCACAACACCCTAGCCCCACGCGGATAGCCAAATACACGCACCCGCATCCTCCCCACCCGCGGTAGCGCCCCCCCCGATTCCCGTGGCTCGCCCCCCCCAACCGGGCACGCTGACTTCCTGGAACATTCATTCACGGACATCCCCCCCTTTCACTCCTCAAGGCCTTCCCCAGCAAGACCAACCGAAACTTTTTTTTCACACTCCCCGCAACCTCCAGGCCGACGCAACAACCAGGTCGCTGAAACCCCATCATCCTCCCAGCTTCCCTCCCAAACCTGCAACTCCTTCGCGAGACGGCGCCAGAGCAGCGTCGTCTGAGACCAGTCGCGCACACTTCCTGGCCCCCGGCAATCACAGGGAATATATCGGTTGATATTGTCCAACACCAACCAACCACCCTCCCGCAGCAGTGGCAAAACAGCGGCCAGACACTCGTCCCTCCGGACACCATCCACCAACACCAGATCCACTTTCCCCTCCCCAAAATCCCCCACCACCCCAACCGGATCCGCGCTCAAACGAATCTCTACCCTCCCCGCAAGCCCCCGATCATCCAGCCAACGCCCTACCCTCACCGCCCAGACCGGATCCGTCTCCACCGACAACACCCGGGCCCCCTTCCCCGCAAACCACACCGTGCTCCGGCCGGCCCCGAATTCCAGCACCCTCCCAACCCCGGGCATGCACGCCTCCAGCCGCCTCACCGCACCCCGGGTCAACCAGGGCCTCCCCGGGTGGGCCCAGCGCCACAGTCCCGCCAAAACGCGGTCTCGGAAATACCGGGCCGACCAACACTCCGGACTCCAAGCCCTAGGCAGGAACTGTTTCACGGTTCAGGGAAGGAAAGGCGCACGAAACTCCACCTCGAAATCGAACACGTCATGGAAATCTTCGATCGTATCTTCCTCTGTCTTGCCCAGTATATGCGCATCGATCATCAAGAACACCATCTCACCGATGTCGTCCGTGGTGTGCACTCCCCAATACCGAAGCAAACGCAGGCAGAGGGGGCCATACTCCTGCACGGCGTAATCCCGCAACCCCCTCACAAGCTCCTGACCCCGCACATGCCTCGGCGAGCCTCCCGCATGCAGTATCCCCCGAACCGTGTGGTCCAACCCCCGCCTCACAAAGAGAAAAGCCTCCTCGTGGTACCGCCCGTCCTCCTCCGCCAGACGGCGGATCTGCTCGCGCTGCTCCTGCTCATTCATGGCTCTGGAAGCCTCCACAACATCCGGTGGTCCGGATCTACATTGAACCAGTAGTACAGCTCCGGAATCTCCACCACCATCAACACCAGAAACACCCCCAAACATCCCAGAGCGGCCCCGAGAAACCGCTTCCGCAGAAACAACTTCTCCGGATGCTGCACAGGACTGTCCACCCACAGGCCGATCTTCAGGTAATACGTGAGGAAGGCCGCCGCCACCGGAAGGAACAACAACAACTCCAGCCGGTACCTCAACGTGAAAACCCCACCGAAAAAAGCCCCCGTCAGCGCGTAAAAAAAGAAGCTCACCAACAGCCGCTCCTCCGTGTACCACCGGAAGGAATTACGGTAAGCCGCCGCCGCCGTGGGATTGTTGATGTGGCGATACTCGGCATAGCGCTTGATCGCCATGAAAAAAGCCCCGAACATCCAATAGGCGATCACCAGGCTCAACGGCGGGATTCGGTGGGGGATCACCACGAACCACCCCAGAAATAACCGCAAGGGGTTGTTCACGGATTCACTGATCACGTCCAGCCACGGCAACTCCTTCGTTCGGAGCGGCGGAATGTTGTACACACAGCCCATTCCCCACAACGCAACTGCGCTAAGGAAAAACCCGAACCCCACGAACCAGGCCCCCACCAACCCCAACGCCCCAAGCACCACCCACTCTCCATACGCCAGGGAAAGGCGGACCCGGCCTGATGCCACCGGACGGTCCTTCTTCTCAGGATGGTGGCGGTCCCGGGGCGCATCCAGGATTTCATTGATCACATAATTGCTCGACGCCACCAGCCCTGTCAGAACAAACCCCGCCACCAGCCGGAACAACAACCCGCCCGTGATCTCCACAGGACGCAGGAACCAAGCCAGGACGAATCCAAGCAACATGAAAACATTTTTGCCCCAATGGTCGAATCGGGCGATGCGGATGTAATCGATCATGGCTTTTCCAGTCTCCTAATCTCCACGCGCCGCAGCCAAACCGTGCCTGCGCCGCCAAAATGCACCCGGGGCTCCACCCGGCCAGGAACCTCCTTCCGAAATCGCAGCTCCGGATCGTCCAAAGTCGTCACCACTTCCTTCTCCGCCAACGTCGCCTCCCCATTGTCAGCCATCACCTCCAGCCTCAAGGGCGCCTCCGGACTCAGATTTTCCCACTCCGCATCGAACGTCACACTGTACTCTCCAGCGGGCAGCAGGGGATACCATCCCCAGAAAAGGAATCCCGCCACATGCCTCCCGGCATCCGAACGACGCCCCCCCTCCACATTCTCTGCAGCTCCACGGGTAAGATGACTGTTCGCGGCCTCCCGCGACAGCCGCAGCTCCGCCGGCTCAAGACGCTCGATCTCCACTCCACCTCCACGGGGACCGACCACCCAGACACTCCCCCCCCTCTCCGGAAAACACCCCGCAAGACTCACCAAATCCTCCTTCCCCACCTGCAGCCTCAGCACATCGCTCTCCAGCCCCCTCTCGTTCAAGTATAGATACCTCTCAACCATGGGGTCGTCCCCCCCCAACGGCCGCAGCAACACCAGGGCCGGTTTCGGCAATCCCTGCAAACGACGGTCCAACTCCCACCTTACTCTGTACTCCTCCTGGATCGCCTGCGCGCAATCCTTCGTAAAACGAACCGAATACACCAGCACCCCCACCGCCGCCATGGCAAAAAGAAGACGTCGTCGTTGCCCCCCCCCTTCCATCCGCCTCCAGATCCTAGATACCCCCACCCCTCCCAACAACAACCAGTATGGAAGCGTCTCCGCCAAATAAAGCGGCCCCACCTGGGGAATCCCCGGATACCAAAATCCCACATACCCCAATGGCACCATCAAGACAACCCCAAGCAACATCCCGCTCCATCTGCGATTCCATCCATGCCCCGCCAGTCCCAACCACACCAAAAGCGTGCACGCAGGCGTGCCCAACAGCCATCGGTCAAGATTCCTCAGGTTCTCCCAACAGAATCCAAGCCCCCTCAACAACGTGTGGTTCACCGCATAAAGCTCCCCTCCCTGTGTCCGACGCGGACCGAAGCCCAATCCTTCACTGGCCTCATACAACAAATACGTCGGAAGACGGGAATGCCCCGTCGTCAACTGGTTGTATCGGAGGTACAGCAACACCCCGCACAACGCCCCCGCCACAAACAACAGCGTACCCCCCCACACCGCGATCCTTTTCCAATCCCGCCTCAACTCAGCCAAAGCATCCACACCGAAAGGCACCGCGATCAATGCCGCCGTCCACGTCCGGTTCAAAAGCAGGAAACTCCAGCAAAGCCCCGAAACCATCGCGTTCCACCCTCCCCCTTCCTGGCGCCAGCGCACGTAGAAAACCAGCATCCATGCCGATGCCGCCATCCCGCTGGTGTGGCTCAACAACGTCCCGTGCAACAACACGAAAAAAGGGCTCATCAAAAGCAATGCCGGCAGCAGGAAACGGGGCAATCGCAGCCGCAAACCCAGCTCATAACATGCCAGAGCCGTCAGCCCTGCCGCCACCGCAGCCATCCCCTGCGGCCATCCCACCCACACCCCTGGAACCAACCACACACTATGTCCCGGCGGATACCTCGACAACCATCCCGCTTTCTCATCCAGCACGATCATGTCGTGCCCCATCAAATCCCCATAGGGCCCTGCATCCCACCTCCACTTCCCCTCCGCGAACGCATTCGCCTGGAACAAATAACTCCCCTCGTCCCCTGTGATTCTCCCACCCTCAAACACACTTCCAGACACCAAGGCCGACAGCATAAACGCCACCATCGCGACCAGGATTCCCTCCAGTCGACGCTTCGAATCGGACATTATTCGCGCGGACAAAACCATGTCAGCCTCATTACCTTTCGTCTCCAAAACTGCAAGCTGTTAAAAAACGCCTAAAATCACGTGTTGTTATTCACGATATTAACATTATAACAACAAGTGATTCCCAAAAGAAACGAGTTGACAGAGGAGGGGGGAATGGGGTGAAGTGGGGGCATGAGCACGC
>CAYLNG010000053.1:0-10333 GCA_964385155.1 uncultured Verrucomicrobiota bacterium | reverse complement strand
GGAAAGACCGGGGGGGGGGGATAGGGGCTGTAGCCACAGGTGACCCTCACCCACGGCGCAAGGCCGTGGGGCTCGGAAAGACCGGGGGGGGGGGATAGGGGCTGTAGCCACAGGTGACCCTCACCCACGCCACAAGGGCGTGGGGCTCGTTTTTGGGGCAGGATGGTTCCGCGCAGCGGCGAAGCCGCCTTGGAGTGCGGGAACTTGTTCCCGCCTTGGGGGGGGCGATGCTTGCAGCGCCGGGGCGGGCCGGGGCGGGGCGGGGCAGCGTCGGGCGACGGCATCAGCCGCCGCGCGGCGGGGGTTGACAGCCCCCCCGCCCTGCGCGTAGCGTTGTGTACCATGCTTCCCCCTCTCATCCGCTTGTTCGCGGGCGCCCTCCTTCTGGCCCCCCTCCTTTTCGCCGCCGATGTCAGCCCCCTTGTCGACCGCGCCGAGCGCGCCCTCGCCGCCGGAAGGAGCCTCGAAGCGCGCGACACCCTGCTTCGGGCCGCCACCCTCGCCGAGGACGCCGCCAGCCGCGACGAGCTCCTCGACCGCGTCGGCGTCCTCAACCTCTCCCTCCTCCTCTCCCGCGCTCCCCAACCCGAAACCCGCCGCGTTGAAATCCGCTCCGGCGATTCCCTCGGCCGCATCGCCGAACAGCACCGCACCACCATCGAACTCCTCCGAGCCTCCAACCAGCTCCCCGGCAACACCATCCGCCTCGGCGACCGCCTCAAGGTCCTCGACGCCCCCTTCTCCGTCACGGTCGACAAGGCCGCCAACCGCCTCACCCTCCTCCTCGGCGGCCGCTTCTTCAAACACTACCCCGTTTCCACTGGCGCCGGCGGCAACACCCCCACGGGCGACTTCGTCATCGTCGACCGCATCGAACACCCCACCTGGTGGCATCCCGACACTGGCGAAGCCATCCCCTACGGTGCCCCCGGACACCGCATCGGCACCCACTGGCTCGGCTGGAACCTCAAGGGCTTCGGAATCCATGGCACCGACGAACCCGAAAAAATCGGCCAGCCGGTCTCCCTGGGCTGCGTCCGCCTGCGCAACGACGACGTCGCCGAACTGTACATGCTCCTTCCCGCCGGCACCCCCGTCACCGTCCACTAAGAGCCTTGTGCGCATGGGGGTGCACGTTGCGCCACAAGCCCCGAAGAGGGGGACGCGCCCGGGCACATGTGTGCGCCGTTCCCCTACGCCACCTCCCTGCATTTCGCCCAACCCCAGCTGCCCAACAGTCTCCAACAGCACTCCTTGGGCCTCCTGATTTTTGGCTTGTGGGTTTGATGCGGTTGCCTTATCAACAAACTCATGAACGACGCTCCGGAAGTTGTGGTCGATGTACAGGGACTTGAAGCCTCGTATGGGAAAGGGGGGAAAATGACGCGGGCCTTGCGGGGGATCACGTTCCAGGTGCGGCGTGGAGAATGCGTGGGGTTCATCGGCGCGAATGGGGCGGGGAAGTCGACAACGCTGAAGATCCTGATGGGTTTCCGGTTTCCGGACGGAGGGAGCGCGCGGGTGTTCGGGCGGGCGGCAGGCGCACCCGAGAGTCGGCAGCGCATGGGCTATCTTCCGGAGGTGGCGCTGTATTATCCCTTCATGAAGGCGAGAGAGCTGCTGGAGCTTTACGGCGGGCTCAGCGGGTTGACAGGGACGGAACTGGAGGCGCGCATCCCGGCGATCCTCGAGAAGGTGGGATTGGCGGGCAAGGGCGAGGGCCTCCTGCGGGGCTTCTCCAAAGGTATGCAGCAGCGGTTGGGCATCGCCCAGGCCCTCATCGCCGATCCGGAACTCCTGGTGTTCGACGAATTGTCCTCCGGTCTCGACCCTCTCGGCCGCCACGATCTCCGCAACATCCTGCTGGAACTCAAACAGGCCGGCCGCACCGTGTTCTTCAGTTCGCACGAGCTCGGGGAGGTCGAAACCCTCTGCGACCGGGTGATCCTCATCCACAAGGGCCGCCTGCTGCGCGACGCCCCCCTGGAGGCCCTGCGCGCGGAGTGCGGCGGCCGCTCCCTGGAGGCCTTCTTCATCGAGACCGTGCGCGCGGAGTGCGGCGAGCCATGAAGGTCGCGCGGCAGATCCTCCTCGTCGCCCGCGGCGTCTGGCTGGAGGCCTTGCGCCGCCGCGAAATCTATGTCATCGTCGCCCTCTGCTGCGCGGTCATCCTGGCCCTCGCCCGTGTCCGCTTCTTCGGCCTGGACTCCCTGAGCAAGTTCTACCGCGAGATTGCCCTCAAGTTGATGGGGGTATCGACGGCCCTGACGGTGGTGGTGCTGGCCTCGCGGCAGCTCCCGCGGGAGTTTGAGTCGCGCACAATCCATCCGCTGCTGGCGCGTCCGGTGACGCGTACGCGATTTGTGCTGGGAAAATGGGTGGGGGTGATGGGGGCCGGGGCCTTCTGCTTGAGTCTGTTCCTGTTCCTGTATGTGGTGGGGAGCGCGATGATGGGGGCGCAGCTGTACACGGGGCTTCTGGTGCAGCACGTCATTCTGCAGCTCTGCATGCTGGGGGTGCTGGCGGCCCTCTGTTTCCTGCTCTCGATCCTGTGCAACCTCGATGCGGCCATCACGTTCGGAACGCTTTTCTACATTGCGTCCTCGGTGTTTGCGACGCTTGGCACGCTGGTGTACGAAACGGCCGGGGCGTGGAGCCGGCTGTGCATCCGCGTGGTGACCTGGCTGCTGCCGCAGTTCCTGCTCTTCGACCTCTCGGAAAAGAGCACCCACGGGGAACATTGGGCACCGTTGCCCGCCTCCATCCTCCTGCAGCTCGTCCTCTACGCCCTCGTCTTCACCGCCACGTACCTCGGGCTCACCCTGCTGCTTTTCCGCAGGAGGCCCCTGTGAAACGCTCCCCACTCCCCCTCTGCGCCCGCGCTGTGTTCCTCGAACTCTGGCGCCGCCAGGACGCATGGATCCTCCTCCTCCTCATGGGACTCTTCTCCGCTGTCGCCCTCTCCGCCCGTCTCGCCGGCCTCGATACCCCCGCCGCTGCCACGTTTATGCTCAACCTCGGCCTCAGCCTCGCCGGCATCTTCGCCCATCTGCTCACACTTCTCATCGCCGTCCGACAATTCCCCGACGAGATCGAAAACCGCACGCTGTACCCGCTGCTGGCCAAGCCACTGCGCCGCGAGACCCTCGTCCTCGGCAAGCTGCTGGCCTGCGCCGCCGGGGGCCTGCTGGTCTACGCGCTCTTCGCGGCACTGGCCTGGGCGGCCACGCCCCGGCTCGAGTCTTACGAAGCGGCCACCCTCGCGCAGCACCTGGCGCTCCAACCTTTCTCCTTGGCGGCCACCGCCGCGATCGGCCTCGCCGCAGGCCTGGCCCTCCCCCGCGGTGTCTCCCTGCTCACCGCCCTTCTCCTCGTCTTCGCCGGCGAGCGGCTCCATCAGTTTCTGGCTCCTCACAGCCTCCTCGCGAACCTCCTTCCCCGTTTCGGGGCCCTCAACCTCGTGACGCGCTACACCGACGGAATCGGACCGCTGGGGGCTGCAGGGTGGCTGGCGCTGTGGGCGTATGCGCTGTGCTGGCTGCTGGGGGCGTCGTGGTTGGCGGTGGGGCTGTTCCGGAGGAGGGCGCTGTGAGGGCGACGGACTGGGCGGTGGTGGTGGGGGTGTGGCTCGCCGCCGCCGGCCTGTCATCCCACCTGCGGCCCGGGGACTACGAAGGAGGGCGTTCCCGCGACGAGGCGGAGCGGGTGCGGGCGAACCAGAGCGCGCTCGCCCTGATGCTCGGGGAATTCCGCACCAGCCTCAGCGACTTGATGTACATCAAGACCGAACGCTATCTGCACGGCGGTGTCGCCTATGTCCCCCACCTCGCGGAACAGATCCTGTCGGTGCGGGGAACCCAGGTGGCCGTAGAACACCAGGCCGGGCACACCTCCAGCCACGAGGAGGACCACGATCACGAGGAGGACCACGATCACGAGGAGGACCACGATCACGAGGAGGATGGCGTAGGGGCCTATGTCTGTCCGACAGGAGTGGACACGATCATTCCCGAGGCCGTGCGCGACTATCGGGGGTGGATCGGGGACATGCACCGCGCGGTCAAGCCGTGGATCGACCCCGACCAGCCGCACAAACATGGCTCCGGCACGGAGCTGATCCCCTGGTTCCGCATGATGACCCTCAGCGATCCCGGCTACACCCGGGGCTACACCGTCGGTGCCTTCTGGATCCAAGGGAGAGACCGCGCCGCCGCTCGCGCGTTTGTCGAGGAGGGCCTCGCCCGCAACCCCCGCGCCTTCGAACTCCACCTCTCCCGCGGCTTCCTTCTCTTAAAACAGGCGCGTGATGCCAGCGAGGGTGAAGCCGACCTGCTCCTGCGCGAAGCGCGTGACTCCTTCCAGCGCGCCGCCGAGTTCATGCTCGGGGTTCGGCCCCACGGGAGGGAAGGCAACATTGAGGAGGCGCCCGGCTGGGGGGCCTACCAGGAGAACGACGCCCGCGCCGCCGCCTTCATGGCCGTCCTTCTCGAGGAGCGCGTGGGCGACCCCACCCGTGCCCTCGCCCTGGCCCGGCGCTACCTGGCCGTGATGCCCGACCACGAAAAACTCCGCGAACACGCCGGCATCGCCCCCTGAGCGGAGCCCCCTCCCTGGAATGCCCATGCCGTTCAATGTCGTCCTTGTCCTCATCCTCCTGGGAGGCTGGTTTTCAGGCCGTCTCTTCCAATGGCTCCGCCTGCCCGCCGTGCTGGGCATGCTGCTCTGCGGGATCGCCCTGGGAACGCTGGGCGAGGCGGCCTGGCCTCCCGCTCTCTCTGCGATCGATCCGTTCCTGAAGACCTTCGCGCTGGTGGTGATTCTCCTGCGGGCGGGCCTGGGCATCCGCCGAAATGTCCTCCACCGTGTCGGCCGCACGGCCCTGGCTCTTTCCGTGCTGCCCTGCCTCCTCGAGGGCTCCCTGCTCACCCTCCTGCTGCATGCCCTCTGGAGCCTCGACCTCCCGGTGGCGGGCATGGCCGGCTTCCTGCTCGCCGCTGTCTCCCCGGCCGTCGTCGTCCCCGCCATGCTCACTCTGGCAGAGAAGGGGCTGGGCCGCAAAAACGAGGTCCCGACCCTTGTCCTCGCGGGAGCCTCCCTCGACGATGTGCTCGCGATCACGCTGTTCAGTCTTTTCCTGCGGATGGGCCTGCAGGGCGAGGTCGCCTGGGCCTCCGCATTCTGGGAGCTGCCCCGCGCGGTGCTGCTCGGCATCCTCCCGGGCCTTGCCGCGGGCCTCCTGCTCGCCCATTTCCTCCGGGGAAACCACGCCCGGGTCCGCGCCACCGAAAAAACACTGATCGTACTCATGGCCGCCCTCCTCCTGGTGCAGGCGGGCGACGCCCTCCACAGTGCCGCCCTCTTAGGGGTCATGACCATCGGGTTCCTCCTCCTCGAACGCGCCGAACCCGTCGCCCACGAACTCGCCGCCAAATTGGGCAAAATCTGGGTCTTCGCTGAAATCCTCCTCTTCGTCCTCATCGGCATGCGCGTCGATCCCCGCCTCGCCCTCGAGGCCGGACCCTCCGCCCTCGCCTTGGTCACCGCCGGCCTGCTCGCACGCTCCACCGGCGTTTGGCTGGCAACTTCCCGATCCCCGCTGTCGCCCCGTGAACGGCTCTTCTGCGTGCTGGCCTACCTGCCGAAGGCCACGGTTCAGGCGGCTCTCGGAGGGGTGGCCCTTTCCCATGATCTTCCCGGAGGGGACCGCGTGCTGGCCTTGGCCGTCCTCTCCATCTTGTTCACGGCCCCGGTCGGTCTCCTGGCGATACGCCTCGCGGGTCCGCGCCTGTTACGCGCCGAGGCGGACCCGGGTTGACCGCCCTCACGCGTGTGGGGAGGCACAGGCCCCCGCCCGCAACCGGAAAAAAAACCGGGAGGAGGGGAGGATGGGTGGAGGGGAGGCTGACACCTGCCGTGCGGCGGCGTAGCCGCTGTGCACTGCAGCCCACCCCAGCCCCGGCGCTGCAAGCATCGCCCCCCCATGGCGGGAACAAGTTCCCGCACTCCAGGGCGGCTTCGCCGCCGCGCGGAACGATCCTGACCAAAGAATCGCCCCACCCGGGATCAGAAGAGCTCGGTCTGCTGGGGGAGCGCGGGTGGCGACCAGGGCAGGAGGAGGCCAGGATGGTCGGGGCCAGCGCGATTGACCTCGGGGGAGACAGGGTGCACGGTGAGGTCGTCGGCGGGCACGGGTTCGAGCATGCGGGGGAGGTCGGCGGCGGGCGTGAGGGGATCGAGCCAGGGCTGGAGATCCTCGGGACGCAGCAGGGCGGGCATGCGGGGATGCACGCGGCGGGCGAGGGCGTTGGGACGGGTGGTGAGCAGCGCGCAGCCGAGCACGAGTCCGCCGTCCCGGTCATGCCACTCCTCCCAGAGGCCGGCGATAACGAAGGGGGCGCCATCGCGGCGGTGGAAATACATGGGCTGCCGCCGACCGCCGGGGGCGGCGGTCCATTCGAACCAGCCGTCGGCGGGAAGGGCGCAGCGTTTGCGCCGCCAGGCGTTGCGGAAGGAGGGTTTTTCGGCGGCGGTTTCGGCGCGGGCGTTGAGGAGGGGGGCGGGTTCGCGGGCCCAGGGCGGAACGAGACCCCAGGTGAGGATGTCCATGCGGAGAACAGGGTCGGCCAGCCAGGCGACCACGGGCTGCGTGGGGGCGATGTTGTGGCGGGCACGGATGCGGGGCTCCACCGGCAACCCGGGAAAGGCGCGGCGGAGGGCGTCGGCATCCTTGGCAAGCGTGAAGCGTCCGCACATGGTTCCGTTGTAGTGCGGGGAAGGGGTTTGTCAAAGGCGGAAAGAGAGGGGGGTAACCCGGACCCGCTGGAGTTCCGGTCTTTCGTCGCGGGGGACGTGGGTTTACGCGATGGATTTGAGAAAGGAGAGCAAGCTTTGGGCGCTCACGGTCTTGGAGAGAGGATACCCTTCGCCGTCCGGAATAATGATCACGCCGCGATCCGCGTGCAGGGTTTCCATGCTTTCGACCAGGCCGGGGGTGAGTTTGGGCGAGAGGGTACGCTTGATTTCCACCGCAAGAACCTCGCCGTTGCCGCGTTCCATGACGAGATCCACTTCGGCTCCGGCGTGGGTGCGGTAATGGCTGGCCGTTGCGTCTTTCGGAAGACGCGTGAGAATTTGTTCGAGGCAAAAGCCTTCCCAGGACGCGCCGCATAACGGATGGCCGAGCACGTGCTCCAGCGAGGGCAGCCCGGCAAGGCAATGGAGAATTCCACTGTCCCGCCAATAGACTTTGGGGGATTTCACCAGGCGCTTGCCCGCGTTGCGCGTCCATGGCCGGAGCGAGCGCACAAGATACAGTCCCTCCAAAAGATCGATGTAGCGTCGTGCGGTCTTGCCATCGATGCCGAGCGAACCGGCCAGACGGCTGAGATGGAGGGTGGCTCCTTGTTGATGGGCCAGCATGCTGCAAAAGCGCCGCAATAAAACCGGTGTGGCGTTGATGCTCTGCTGGGGCAGGTAGCGCTCCACATAACTGGTGATGAAATCCTCCCGCCACTGGAGCGAGGTCTCCGCATCGTCCGCGAGAAAGCTTTCGGGATAGCCCCCCCGCTCCCAGAGGGTCGCCAGGGAGCCCGCCGGAGCAGGAAGTTCCAAAACGTGCAGCGGGGTGAGTTCCAGATAGCTGATCCGCCCGGCCAGCGTTTCCGAGCTTTGCTGGAGCAGTTCCGGCGAGGCCGACCCGAGGAGGAGAAAGTGCCCCGCTTTTTCTCCGGCGCGCCGCCGCTCATCCATCAGGCTCCGCAGCACGGGAAAAAGGTCCGGCAGGCGCTGGACCTCATCCAGGATCACCAATTGATCCGCAAAGCCCGAAAGATAAAGCTCCGGATCCGCGAGCTTGGCCAAATCCGACGGACGCTCCAAATCGAGGTAATGCACCGGTTTTCCCAAATCCAGCGCCTTGGCCAACGTCGTTTTCCCCACCTGCCTGGAGCCCAGCAACGCCACCGCCGGCGATTGACGAAGGCGCTTGAGCAAGGTGTCGGTCAGTTGGCGCGGAATCATTACACCTTGAAATTAAGGAATGCTTTCCGAATTTTCAAGGTAAAATTCAGCCATTCCCTGCCCCCGATCCATCTCCGTTTTTAGGTTCAACCCAAAGCGGGCTCCGCCCGCAACCGAAAAGAAGAGCCGGGGTGTTGGGGTGTTGGGGTGATGTGAGGGTAACGTCCGCCGCGCGGCAGTTTCAGCCGCTGTGCGGAACGATCCCCGCCGCTCCTCTTTCACATACACGCTTTTTTGTATCATCTTCCTCCGGAAGATTCTAAGTATGAAATGCGCCCGAACCCGGACCCGCTGGAGTTCCGGTCTTTCGTCTTTTCTTCCCAGGTACAGGGGATATAGTGACCGCATGCCCTTGGAAAGTATCCAGATGGTCATGAGAACCGTTGCTCGTATCCACGAGAAACAGGATATCCCCTTTCTTCTCATTGGCGGATTTGCGGTGAATGAATATGGATATACCCGCAATACACTGGATATCGATTTCATGCTGTCCACGGCGAATCTTCCCGAGGTCAAAAGGCTGATGCGCGAGGCCGGGTTCACCAACATTTCCCAGTTCGAGAACGTGACTTTTTGTTCGCTGCCGGATGAAAGCCTCCGGGTGGATCTCCTGCCCGTGGACGAACAAACCATGTCGCGGCTGCTGGCGAACGCGCAAACGCGCACGGTGAACGGTGTCTCCCTGCGTTTGCCAAGTCTGCCAGACCTCATCGCCCTGAAAATTTTCAGCCTGAACGAAAACATGGGACGCCGGAGAAACAAGGACCTTCCGGATATCGCTTACCTGACGTTGTTGAACCATCTCGATCTTGAACGCGACGTTCTGCCTCTGTGCGAACGATACGGGACTCCGGAGCTGGCCCGGGAAATCGTGGCCGAGGTGGGGAGGCTGCGGACATGAACCCTCCCCCACCGCGCTTGAGTCTGGAGGAGTACTGCCGCTGGATCTCTCAGAATATTTCGCGAAGCGACAACATCGCGGAACGGGTTCTGCAAAAACAGATCGAGGAGCCGCCGCTTCGCAGACCCTTCCGCTATATCGACGCCGCCGAACGCAAACAGGTCGGGGAATCAGGCCCACACTGGCCTTCGGATGGACCAGAGGCCCCCGATTCCGACGTCCGGTAGGCGGACGAGGCTGAAGCGCCCACCCTTCCGAGGGTCGGAACCTCGGCATGGCCCAATTTCCGAGGGGCGGAATCACCGGCGAGGGCGGCACAGGCACCATCCAAACCTCCACTGACAGCACCGAAGTCCAAAAACCCCAAGCAAGCTTATCCGGCAGACGCTATAGGGTCGTCATGGGAACTGTCTTTCGGAATCGAATCATAGATTGACTTTGAGAGCACCTTGAATGCGGCTTCGCCGAACTCCTTGTCATCCATGTAACGGCTCACAATCTTGTCGTTCTCCGACATCCGCTGGATCATCAGTTCTTCGATCATTTTTCGAAGCCCCAATTGAAATCTGTCGAAGGGATTGGCCTGCCGCAACTGGACGACTGCGTCCGTGTTTCTAGCCTTCTCCTGAATCTGCTCGAAGAAAAGACGATCCTCCTCGGTGAACTCGGTGCCGAAGCGCTCGTTGAGCACCTCGATGATTTCGGAAAGGGGAGCCTTCTCATCCTTGGCTTTGCCTGTGCCGACATCGGTGGGGCTTTTCACGCCTTCCGGTTCGCCCACTTTCAAATCGATCCCCTCCTCGTACACCCGCTTCAGTCGATAATACTGGAGGCCGATCTCGTCGCCCAGTTTCACGCGCTCGGTTTCGCGGTCCAGGTGCAGACACGGCAGCAAAAACCGACCAAAACTGTACAGCAGCTCCAGGGATCTGTCCGCATACGGCATGATCTGACTCATGAACGCATAGATGTTGACGTAGCCTTGCAGCTTGCTCCGGAATTCAGACCGATGCTCATCATCTTTCATCGCCTTGAAGCGGTCCACCGCGGGTTGGAGGTGGAGCTGCATGGACGCATGATCGCTCGCGCTCTGCCGCGCAACAGGTTTGTAGAACACTTGGGCAAAGGCCTCGACCTCACTGTCGAAATAAATTCTCGCCGCGTCCAACTCGTGTTTGAGGGCTTCCAACTGATGGGGATCGGACTCCTCCTGCAAACTGGTGGCGTCGTAGTAGGGTTTGAAGGCGCGGTAGATGTCGTCGGCCTCGTTGACGAAATCGAGCACGAACGGCTCCTCTTTGCCCGAAGTCATCCGGTTCAGCCGTGAAAGCGTCTGCACCGCCTGCACCCCGTCGAGGCGCTTGTCCACATACATGGCGCAGAGCAGCGGCTGGTCGAAGCCGGTCTGATACT
>CAYLNG010000052.1:0-11162 GCA_964385155.1 uncultured Verrucomicrobiota bacterium | reverse complement strand
TATACCCAAAGGAGCACTCTCATTCAATCTGGCTCCGTTTTTAGGGGGGGCAGCAAGGGATGTAGGTGCTCACCTCCCGGAAATACTCCACCCCCCCATCCTGCGGATCTGTCGCGATGGGAATCGCCTTGTACCTTCCCTGGAACAAATGCCCCCGACGCCTGAACATCGCATTGAAACGCTGCGTGTACGCCCCCTGAAACCACTTCATTCCCGCCACCAGGTTCGCCTCCGGCGTTTCCAGCAGCAGATGGTAATGATACGACATCAGCACATACGCATGAATCAGCCACCCTGTCTGCTGACACACCTCGTCCAGCGTGGCGAGAAACAGCCGGCGACCGTCATCGTCCAGAAAGATCTCCTGCCCATTGTTCCCACGGCACATGGCGTGATAATGGGCTCCTGAATACTCAACTCGAAGGGCTCGCGGCATGGCGTCTTCGTGACCCAAAACACCCGATTATCTACCCCTAAAAATCGCGGGTTGACCCCTTTCCTTGTACCCATGTGCTTACATTGTACCCCTCCTTCGCACCTTCAGCCCGGAGGGCATGATACGGTAGGGACAGCCAAACAGACGCCAACATCAACAGTAGGGATCTTCTATTCATCGTATTTTCTATTGAGTCATGAATTATTCGAGCCGCCGCCCTTGCGAAGGGATGGTAATTTTCGAGCCAAGCAACAGAGTAACCGGTCCCACCAGTCCGGACGGGAGCAACTCCTTCATCCGGGGATTACAAGTCGTCCAAGTCTTCCGCAGGTTCTCCGGCAAGCTCGCATCGAGCAACAGGCGATTGCGCCAGACATTGGTCACCTCGACCTCCAACACGTTCTCCCCGGCTCGCAGCAAACCGGCGGCTCCTCGCGCCCGCATCGGCGGCGTCCAAAGACTGTTCTCCACGGGTTGGCCATTCACTTTGACCCGTGCGACGCCCGCGACATTCCCCAGATCCACGACAAAGAGGTCGGCTTTAGCCTGTGCAATGCCAAGAGTGAATCGGGTGCGGTAGGCGGCCGTTCCAGAAAAATGTTTGACCGCCTGTGGTTCCATCTCGCTCCACAGAGCCAATTTCGGCAGCGCGATGGACTCGGGACAGTCCCATCCGGACGGGAAAGAGAGGGTCCACGGCCCGTTCAACGGCAAGGCCTCCGCCACTCCAGGTACTGGGAATTCCTCTGGTTTCCCGCCCGCCTGGGTAACCGTCACCTTCCCCGGCTGCCACGCAATCAGCCCGCTCTTGTCTAGTTCAAGCGGAGGGATTGGAGAAGCGGGAATCCCGTTTTGGATCGGCACCTTCTGGCTGGAAAGGTCCGTCTGCAGCCATGCAGGGGACAAACCATACACCTCCGAACCGTTGATCCCGATGGATTCGTAGCGAAGCCCTGCCTTTCCTGACGACTGGCGGAAAACGACAAAGACAGAACCCTGCCCGTCCAATCGGACCGGCACGCGGGTGTAGCCATCCTTCTCTTCCCACACCGGCGCGGGCAGGATACGACCATGAAGCGCATCCCAAAGCTCTGGTTGCTTGCCCGTCACCCGGAATTCCGCCAAAAAGTTTTTGGACTGCGTGTATGGATTCGCTACGAAATAAATGTCGGTGTTCCCATCAACGCGATGCGACCAATTGGGAAAGGCAGTTGAATCACCAGCCACACGAAAATCAGCCTTGATGGATTCCTGCTCGAGGACCTGAGCCACCGTCTGTCCCCAATATACCCGGCCTTTACCCACATCACGCCGCCCGGTCGGAGAAGAAACATCACCCCACAGCCCATCCGAGAGCTTGCGGACATCGGCGTCGGAATCCGACAAACCGGGAGACTGGAGGGGTTTGTCGCCGAGAACGATGGCTCCGCCGCGAATCAACTCGCCCAATTTGCGCAGGCTGGCAACGGTCATCTGTGTGGAGGCGCGCAGGACGATCACCCGATAGGTGGCGGCGCTTCCCTTGACTCCAATTTTCCCATCACGCATCTCCAAGTGTTCCTGTAGGAGTTCGGGATTGATGTGTTCAAACTCGTAGCCCTTCGGCAGACCAAACCCCTCCGAAAGCTTCCTAGATTGCATGTCCTCTCCCACAAAACACAGGACATCGCCCACCGAATACCCCCGACGCAACAGGAACTGACAGCGGGCGATGTAATCACTCCAGGCGGGCATATGTTCCCACCAGGTCTGGTTCCTCCCAAAGGGGAAGCCTACGGATCCCTGCATCAGGGGGCCGGGAACCGCCATGGATTCCGGAAGTGGATTAGATGCGTAGGTATGCAGGACGAACTGCGTGATGCCTTGGGCCAATTTCTCGTCGGCCAACACTTTCGTGCTGGGGAGATCCTCGCCCCAGTGCACGGTAGGGTGAGTGAAGGATTCCGCCGCCGCAAACTCTTTGCCGTACATACGCACGGCGGAGATGCAACGCTTGGGATCTGTGCGGATGGCGCTATACCAGAACTCCGCCATGGGATGGCGGACCAAGCCGTAGTAGCGGAGAGGGTCGCCTCCAAGAGTGGTATAAAAGGACTCTTCAGACCAAAGCCCCATGCCGTGTGCTTCAGCCTCTTCACTGAGGGTTTTATACATCCCATCGGTAATCAGGTCGCCGATGGTCTGGCGCATGTCCCGATAGAAAAGTCCGGTGGCTTCCGGGGATTTTACGATGTAGCCGCAGAGAGTTGGCAGCCAGGAATGAATATCATAGTTGCGCAAGCGCTTAAACTCGCTTGGGAAGCGGAGAGTCCAGTTGGGATAACCACTCTCCCAGCTTTCCGTCAGAATTCCCGTTGCGGGACCTCCATAACGCGCCGCAGGCACCGCACCTTTGGCCTCCGTAATACGCCCCGAATAAGACGTGTAATGCAAGCGCATGGCTTCCGGATCCATCTTATCCGCCTCTGGTCCGGAGCCCTCTCGGTCGGTAGGCCTGTTCACAACCCCGTCGAAAACGGATCCCACCCGCAAGAGGGTCCAACGCCCGGCTGGAGGGGTCCAGGTCAGACGGCCACTGGCATCACAGCGATCGGAAATGTCGATGATCTGAGCAGGATCGATGACCGCACCGGCCGTCTCACCATTGAAAAGCGCTTGCCCGTGTAGGTGGGGGAAATTGTACCCCGCCAACATGGGCCAGAAATTCAGTCTTGCTGTATTTTCAAAGAAGAACGATGCGAATTTGAAGTGCTTGCTGGACCAAGAGATACGAACATAACTCGCTTTCGTTTCCGGGAGGGAAAGGACTACGGGAACATAGTGTGTCCTCCACCCTTCTTCCGGCATCTGCCACGTGCCAAGAGCCCTGAAATTCAGGCCATCATCCGAGGTTTCCAGAGTCAAGTCACTGCGCCCCTGTTCAACGATATTGAGAGTGAGGGAGCGCAGACTCACGGGCTGATTCCATTTCACCGTGACATAACTGCCGCGTGGTTCCCGGTTCTGCCGGCGTTCCATGAGGGCTTTGCCGTCAACGGCAAGACTCCAAAAGGCCTTGCTGCCATCGGTATCGACAACTTCCGGCGGGGCAACTCTCCCAGCTCCCTGAGGGGTAGGGAAAGCGAGGACCGCGACAGGTCTCAAGTCGGCCTGTTGCACACGCGAGGGCGGCACCCCATCATCCGGATTCGGAAAATACGAGGTATTCAACGGTGGCAAGGGAAGCACCAAATCAAGGGCTTTACCGCCATCCACCTGAACCTCGCTCCAAGTGAGACGCCGCTGTCCTTTTTCAACTGGAACCCAAGGACCGCCCGTCCCGCCCCATCCGGGGCAGTTCATGATCACTACCTTCAGTCCGAGTCGCTGACACTCTGCGCGCAGGTGCGACAGCAGGTCGAACCATTCCGGAGAGAGTGTCTTGACCGGGGTTCCGCCCCATTTCTTCTGCAAATCGGGCACCGTGCCCATGGCAAACAGGTGAATACCCTGAATGCCGGCTGCATGGATCGCCTCCATGTCACAGGTTACCCCTTCCTTGCTGATGGAATTACCCAACAGGTGATACCACGTCCAAGGACGGGAATCCTGAGGCGGTGAGGTGAACCCCGCTTCGATTTGCGGGGCCGCCTCGGCAAAAACGCGCCCCGTCAACAGCAGGCCGGTCATCACAACGGCCAATACTCTGGTTCTGATCAACCAACGCTTCACACACCCATCTTTTGCTTTTCGAATCATCTGTTTTGTACCCTTCCTGTTTTAAATATTAAATACGGCCCCTGTTTCAGGGGGCTCTGCGCGGCAACCGGACAATCCGGACGGAGCACGTCATCCCCATGAGATTTTCAGTCCGCTCGCAACCAGGCAAGTCATCCAGTTTTCGGTGCAGTTCACCACGATAACAGTTGTACCGTCGTTGCGGGCGCGATCAACGGTCTGCTTCGGATCCGGCGCATCGTCACCGGAACGGACCACTCCAACTTTACCCCGGCGACAGACTCGGGATTCTGGAAATCGACACGCACCTTGACCGGCCTGCCGCCTTGCAGCTTCAGTTGCGTCGTGCCCGACGGGCGGTTGTTCAGATCCAAAACCACCTTGTTATTCAAAAAAGTTTTCCGCGCGTGCACTCGCCGATTTACAGGTTAAATGCATGGATTCCGGTCCCCCGCGGCAATCTCGGGAATGCGGATGCTTCTCCACCACCAGCTTACGCCCAAATATCCGCGCCGAGGTGTCGACGGCAGATATTTCTCCACCGTGCCCAGGACCGATGCGATTTTTGAAAATCTGTTCAGGTTATTCATCATAAAGCTCCGTCGCTTTCACTTCTGTCCTTTTGGGTTCAGCAACCTCCCGGTCGCAAAAACCGCGGCCGGAAAGCCCTCTTTATTGTAAAAATTGAAGCGATCGCTGTAGCCCTTCCAGCCGTAACGCACCTCCACCGGATCCGACACTGCGGCGCTCCACACCGCCAGGGTATCGGGCCCGGTCACCTCCACCGTCGCCCAGGTCCATTTCCCGTCCGGCCCGCAAATCTGGAATCCGTCGATCGCTCCGTCGTTCAACTGCACCGGCTGCATCACCGGCTTGATGCCGGCGGACAGCCCTGACCCCGCCTGGTCAAAGCGGATCAGCACTCGCGCCCCCTCCCTGCGCGCCTCGCGGTAGAGCGGGCCGCTGCAGACAGACACGGGTTTTCCGTAGGTATTCTTCAACGCCCCAATCGCCAGCCGTTTCCCGACATCCAGCTTGTTCACCGGGTGAATGTCATCCGCATCCCCGATATCCTTCAGCACCGCCATACCCGTGCCGGGAAGATCGAGCGCCTGCCGCTGCGCGTCGGAAATCGTCGACCACGCATTGTCCCCAACCGGAGTGTCGTCCCTCTTTTCCCGGCCTGCATACCCGGCGAGCTGGCAATAATAAAAAGGGAAATCACCCTGACCCCACACCTTGCGCCAGGATTGGATCAATCCCCGAAAATGCACGGCGTACAGCTCGGGCATATCTGTGGCATTGGACTCCCCCTGATACCAGATCACCCCGCGCAAGCCATAAGGGACGAGTTGCGCGATCATGCCGTTGAAGATCGCCCCCGGAAGCTGACTCTCCCGGCTTTGAGGGAGATGGGGAGGCGCCGGACGCGGCAGCCCGTCTGCGGCGGCTCGCTTTGTTTCCTCGCGGAAAGCGGCCATCGCTTTTTCAATCGCCGCCCGGTCGGCCAGATATGCGTTATGTTCCTCGAAATACGCCTGCGCCCGGACATAATAGGGAGACAACTGCGGATCGGACTCCCAATACGCCTGCGGAATAAACGGTTCGATCGGTCTTCCTGCCCAGGCCGCAACGATCAATCCCACGGGAACAGCTCCCAGGGCTTCCCGGAGTTCTTTTCCAAAGTAAAACGCCGTCGCCGAGACCCCCGAATTCACCCGCGCACCCGCAGACTTCCACCCGCTCAGATTTCGGGGCGGACCAAAACTCAGCACCTGTTCCCTAGGCGAGCTGACCGGCCCTACCCGATTGAAGCGCAACAACGGATCGGTGAATTCCTCGGCCACGTTCTTGTTGTAATCTCCATACGGCTGCAGTTTCGGAGTTTTTGCCGCCTTGGTCTGGACCCCCAGCGAATACGCCATGTTCGACTGCCCGGAGCACAGCCAGACTTCGCCCACGAGGATGTCCTGCAAAATCACGCTTTCAGAATCCGACCTGATCGTCATCGGGGCCCCCTCGCTGCTGACGCGCAGGGGTTCCAGATAGACTTTCCATTTCCCATCCGCATCCACCTGCGCCTCGACTTTCTGCGAGGCGAATTCCACCGACACAGTCTTTCCCGGATCGCCGATCCCCCAGACCGGAAGACGCAGTCCCTGCTGGAGCACCGCCCCGTCCGAAAAAACCGCCGCGGGGTTGAGCCGGGCAAAACACGGTAGCGCCGAAGCGATCACCGCAGCTGTGAGAATGAATATCTTTCGCATAAATACCTGCTTTCTTGTTGTTGGACTTCCGCCAAAACCCATGCGGCTCAGGGCGACAGCGTCACCACTTCCTCACAAACGACTTTGACCGGCCCGAGGAGTCCCGAGGCCAGCAAGGGTGAATCCGCCTTGTAGGCTTCATGGGTAGTCCAGGTGATGCGCTGGTCTTTAGGTCGCTTCTGATCGCCTATGAGCCGGTTGGGCCAGAGGTTGGTGACCTTGATCTCCAGATGGTTGACTCCAGTTTGGACGGCTTGAGTGATTTCCACCTCAAACGGCGGCTTCCAAAGCACTCCCAGCGGTTTGCCATTCAGGCTGAGTTCTGCCAGGTTTTTTACGTCGCCCAGGTCAATGTAGATGCGCCGGTCTTTGCGCATCAATTCGCCGGGCAAGGTGAAGCTCGTTTGATAAGTTGCTGTGCCGGAGAAATATCGAATCCCTTCTTCGGGTGAGTCGCTCCATGAGATGAGTCGGTCGAAGGTGGCTTCCGCTGGCGCCCCGCGGTTGGCGGGAAATGCAAGCTTCCAAGGCCCCGTCAACTCTGCGGGCTCAGGCAGCTCCGGGATGGTTCCTTTCACCGTTTTTCCGGTGCCCGTGACGGCTTCATACGAACCGGACTTGCGCACACTGAACTCCACTTTTCCACCGGAGAGCGTGGGCAGTCGTCGGATGGCAGTTCCTTCGCCCCCTGCGTCCAATGGCTTTTCCCCGTTGATCTGCAAGGAGGCCAACGGCGGCGCGACAGGGGCCGGTTGGCGAAAAATCACAAACACAGATCCCGCAGGATCAAACCGAATGGGAAATGTAGTCTGACCATTCGCACTCTTGAAAAACGCGACGGTCTCCCGCTTGCCCGTCTCGGGATACCAGAGTTCGGGGATTTTTCCGGTCACACGGAAGGAGCAATCGGTTTGAAGCGCCTTGTATTCCTGGTTGGAAACAAAATAAATGTCCGCCTGCTTCTCCGCACGGTGAATGAAGAGCACCTTCCCGTTCTTTGCGATGAAGTCGGGAGCCACGCCGAGACTCCGCTCCAGCGGCCCCCCCCAGACGATTTTGCCCTTGCCGTAGGCATGTTCGGTGACGGTCTTTCCGTCGCAGGGGCCCCAGAGGTCCGCCGCAAGCTTTGTCAGGGCCGCCTCGGATTCAGGATAGCCGGTGAGACTCGGCGAGCGCTCGGGTTTTTGTCCGTAAACAGTGGCACCGTCCTGAACCAGCTTCGCGACTTTTTGCAGCACCGGCAGTGTCAGCCGATCGGTGGGAGGGAGAACCAGCATGCGGTAGCTCATGCCGCTTGGGGTTTTAATCAGCCCCCCGTCTACCTCCATCAGGTTGAGCAGGATGTCCGCATTGCAGATGTCGTAATCATAACCTTTGGGGACACTGGGGCTGAGCATCTTGTGAGTGAAGATCTTCGGCGCATCTTCGCCGTAGAAGTAGCAGAGGTCGGCTTGGAATGTCCCCTGTTGGAGCAGATATTGGCAGCGGCTGAGATACTGGATCCAAGCGGCCCCTGGCTCCCACCAGGTATTGGTCCGCTCGAAGTTAATGCCCCATGGGCCCAGTGTCACTCCCGGCACACGGTCCAGCCACGGTTGGTGGACATAGCGATGAAAGATGAAGCGATTGATTCCCGTGCAAAACACACTGTCCCCCAATGCCTTCAGTGAATAGGGGTCGTTCTTCCACGAGGCGCCCTGCGGAATGGAGGTGAAGGCCTCCGCCGCGGCCACCCGCTTTCCGTAGAGATGGGCGGCGCTGGCGGCTTCCTTCGGATCATCGATATTGCGGTCTCGCACAGGATCCACCCAAAACTCGCCCATCGGAATGTCGGTGTATTTTTTGCACAGCAACGGATCGGCGACGGTGTTGATGTCGGTGCCTACGGCTTCAGCAGATAGCTCCATCCGATGCCGATGGGCGAAATCTTGGATGGTGCCATAGTGCGCTTCTGCCATGAGATCAGCGATGGTCCGGCGGAAATCCCACAGAAAGCGCAGGGTGCGCTCCGTGGAGTCGATCACTCGGCCGGTCAGCGCGGGCAGCCAGGGCTGGAGATCGTAGCCACGACGTTTCCTGAATTCCTCTGCCATCAGCGGTGTCCAGTTTTGGCATTGTGCCTCCCAGCTATCCAGCAACACATATTTGAAGGTGGTTCCCACCATCTCGGGTGAATCGGCGAGAACCGCACCATACATGTTCTGCATATGATTTTTCACGGCGACGGGGTTGAGTTTGTCGCACTCGAGTCCGTCGGTGGTTGAGGGGTGGGTCGTCGCGCCTGTCGAGGTATGGCCGATTCGCAGCAGGGTCCAGTTACCGGGGGGAGCCTGCCATTCTGTGCGTCCGGTCAGGTTGATGAGCGTCTCGGGGGCAATCGTTTCTTGCGGCGAAAACCCCTGGGTGGTGAACGGAGTGGGCTTGGCCAGAAGACCGCTGCGCGCTTGCAATTGGTCGAGCACCGCTCCGCCCAAGTTCAAAGCCGTTAGCGAAGGCTCGCTGGCTCCCGCCGGCATCGGGCTTCGCCAAAGGCGGAAAAAGCGGGAAGTGACCGCAGGAAAGCCGGCCTGGAGATCGCCTCCACGCAGCAAGGCGATTTCCTTGAAGGTCACGCCGTCCTCACTCGATGAAAGCCTCCAGGCGGAGGTGCGGGCTTTGCGATCCCGCGAGATCGAGAGGGATCGAAAGGTCACCGCAGTGGGATACTCGATGAGAATCCACTCGGGCGCGGCCGGTTTCTGGAAGGTGAGGGTTGAGCCGGGCACATCGGACAAAAATGCCCAATTCTCCAAAAATCCAGGGTCGCTGGCCGTCACTTTCGAAGGCGCTATGGTGGCGGAACCTTCGAGCGTAGGAAACGCATAAAGGGCGATATCGGTATATACCCCTCGGATCGTTTCAGGCTGGGGCAGATCTAGCGCCACCGTGCGCCCGCCGCTCACCTGACGCTCGCTCCACACCACCTTCTGCATCGATTCGGCGGGCGTCACCCACGGTCCGCCGGTTTGACTCCAGCCGTCACACCCCGCCATCGAGAGGACCAGATTCAGGCGCTTGGCCTCCTGAAGCGCATGTTGCACGAGGGCGCGCCACTCGGGGCTCTGAAACCGGATCGGGCCGGCGGCGACATTTCCTCCGGCAATGGTGAAGATCTGGGCACCGCCCAGCCCGATCCGCTGCATGGCTTCGAGGTCGGCGGTAATGCCTTCTTTGGTGATATTACCGTTGATCCAATGCCACCACGTCCATGGCTTGGCGGAATCGGGCGGCTTCTCGAACTCCGCCTCCCAAAGCACGGGGGCCGGAGAGGATGCCACCTGGCCGTGAATGCCAAGGGGAGTGAGCAGACCCAGGAGGGTAAACGGAAGCAGTATGGATTTCATTGGGTGTATTTGAGAGTATAGGAACTTGCCTTAAAGCGCTCTGGGGCGAGGCGCTCGAACCGCGGCTTCACATCCGCCCGCCGATCCTCTTTGGTTCCGTCAACCTCCGGGTCGCAAAAACCGCGGGGTTGAATCGGGCATAACACGGTGTCGCCGAGTAAAGGGGTCAGCCCGCGATTTTTAGTGTTTTTCATGTCACGATCAACGCTCCAAGGAGTTTCTTGCGGATGCGGGTGGCGGCCCGGCTGTTGTCCCGGGCGAAGCGGTTGATCGCCTGGGAAGCCGTCGAAGGATGCCCCATCCCTGTGCGGTCCGCAATCCATTTTCCCTTCACCGAGGTGTTTTTCTTGATCAACCACGCCAGGGCCTGCTTTTCCATGCGTGTGCTCTTCGCGTTTAGCAGCTCCGCCTCTTCCACTCCCAGCAGTTTCGCCCCCTCTCTCCACAGACGTTCCGCTTCCGCAGGCCCGTGGTCACGCCTCTGCTCTCCCCGATAGTTGTCATTACGACTCCGCCCCATCAACAACGCAACCAGCCTCTCCCGGAACTCCTCCGATCCGATGTACCAGCCCCGCTTGATCTGCTTGTCGAACTCCCCGCGCATCCCCGCCGCCGGGTCCTCCTCAAACCGCATGAAGCGCTCCAGCTTTTCGCGATAGCCCCGCTGACTCCACGTCTCCCCTTCCGTGAGACCCCAGGTCCTCATCACCTTCTCCCGCACCAGCCACTCGGGACGTTTCCTCGCCAGCCCGCAATACGCCGGATAACTGCTCCACTCGTATTCTTGCAGCGGCATTGCAAGCCCCTCGCCGCAGAGCTTCGCCCGAAACGGATTGAGATGGATGTACGTGCTCACCTCCCGAAAATACTCCAATCCTCCTTCTCGCGGATCCGTCGCAATAGGTATCGACTTGTAGCGTCCCTGAAACAAGTGTCCCCGACGCCTGAACATCGCATTGAAACGCTGCGTGTAGGCCCCCTGGAACCACTTCATTCCCGCCACCAGGTTCGCTTCCGGTGTCTCCAGCAGCAGATGGTAATGATTCGACATCAGCACGTACGCATGAATCAGCCACCCCGTCTGCTGACACACCTCGTTCAGCGTGGCGAGAAACAGCCGGCGACCTTCATCGTCCAGAAAGATACCCTGTCCATTGTTCCCACGGCACATGGCGTGATAATGGGCTCCTGGATACTCAACTCGAAGGGCTCGCGGCATGGAGTCTTAATACCCCAAAACACCCGATTGTCAACCACTAAATATCGCGGGCTGACCCCTTTTCCCTGGCGAGGTCCTTTGGTTGGTAAGCGTCCGGCGAACCCCATCTACCTGCATGTGATTTGGTTTGATATACTCCG
>CAYLNG010000051.1:0-13022 GCA_964385155.1 uncultured Verrucomicrobiota bacterium | reverse complement strand
AATCCCCATGTTTTCCGCTTTTCCCACGATTCCCAAACTGCCCGCCGGTTCTGAGGAGGAGAAAAAAGCTGGCTCCAGTGGCAGGATTCGAACCTGCAACCTAGTGATTAACAGTCACCCGCTCTACCATTGAGCTACACTGGAACCGGAAAGGAGGCAAAGCATGCCGGATTTCAGGGCCGGCATCAAGCCTGAAATGTGGAAAAATCGTTTTACGTGTGGGTGGGGGCGCTCAGGGAGTGATGCGCTCCAGGCCTCCGAGGTAAGGACGAAGAGCCTCGGGCATGCGTACGCTGCCGTCCGCCTGCTGGAACTGCTCGAGAATGGCGACGAGCAGACGAGGGAGAGCCACGCCGGAACCATTGAGGGTGTGCACCAGCTCTGGCTTGCCCTGCTCGTTGCGGTGGCGGATGCGCGCCCGCCTCGCCTGGTAGTCCTCGAAGTTGCTGCACGACGAAACCTCCAACCACGCATCCTGTCCCGGCGCCCACAGCTCGATGTCGTAGGTCTTCGCCGAGGAGAACCCCATGTCCCCGCTGCACAACAGGATCACACGGTAGTGCAGGCCCAACCCCTGCAGCACGGCCTCCGCATGTCCCGTGAGCTTCTCCAGCTCCGCATAGGATTCCGAGGGCCGGACGAATTTCACCAGCTCCACCTTGTCGAACTGGTGCAATCGGTTCATGCCGCGGGTCATCTTGCCCGCAGCACCCGCCTCCCGCCGGAAACAGGGCGTGTGGCCCGTCAGGTTCACCGGCAGCTCCTCCCCCCCGAAAATGTGGTCGCGGTAGAGGTTCGTCAACGGGACCTCGGCCGTGGGGATAAGCCACAGGCCGTCGGCCGGTATGCGGTAGAGTTCCTCCGCGAACTTGGGGAGCTGACCCGTGCCCATAAGGGCCTCGTCGTTGACGAGATAGGGGGTGAGCATCTCCGTGTAGCCATGCTGGGTGGTGTGGAGGTCGAGCATGTAGGAGATGAGGGCGCGACTGAGACGGGCTGCGGGTCCACGCAGGCAGGCGAACCCTGCCCCTGAAATCGCGGCAGCCCGCTTGAACTCGAAGAGCCCCAAGTTCTCGGCGAGGTCCCAGTGGGCCAGCGGCTGGAAGTCCTGGACCGGCTTGGACCCCCAGACGCGCACGATGGGGTTGTCTGCCGCGCTGTGACCCACAGGCACGGAATCGTGCGGAAGGTTGGGCAGGTTGAGCAGGCGCTCCTCCAGGCCTGCTTCGACCTGATCCCGCTCCTTTTCGAGCTGGGAGATGCGCTCGCCGATGCCGCGGACCGCCTCCATAGGCCCGGCCGCGTCCTGCCCGGCCTTCCGGAGCTGGCCGATGCGTTTGCTTTCCTCGTTGCGGCGGCGTTGGAGTTCCTCGACCTCCGCAATCAGGGCGCGGCGGCGGTCGTCCTGCCGCAGGAGTTCGTGGACATCGACCTCCAGGCCTCGGGAGGCCCACTTGCGTCGGACGGTTTCGGGATCGGTGCGAAGGGTTCGGATATCGAGCATGGTGGTTTATTCCTGAGGGGCCGGGGGTGCCGAAGGCACCTTGAGTTGGGGCAAAAATTCGCTGGCCTCGGGGGTGAGCTCCACTCCGCGGGCCTCCAGGGCCGCACGGTACCAGGCCATCGCCGGGGGGGAGAACCCACGGCCCATCTGGTCGAGCTGCTTCAGATCCTCATAGGGACAGAGCGCGCAGAAGGGAATGGGCTGCGGCGGAATCCCCAAGCTGAAACCCACGATGCGGATCGCTTGGCGATCCAGCCGCCGCAGGGTCTTCTCGTTGACTTCGGGAGCCAAGAGGCCGACGTGGATGAAGCCGAGGTTTTTTCCGGGCAACACCACGGCGTGTTTCCCCTCGTCCAAGGTGTTCGACAGGACAACGGTCACAAGACCCGGCTCCGGGATGGCACCCAGAGCCTCCACCTGTTCCAGGGCGGTCTTCCCCCCCCAGTCGGGACACCGGCGCACCCGCACGGGGAAATGAAGGTTGCTGGCCATCCAGTCCCTTACCCGATCCACCACGGCCGCCTCCATGCCCTCGGGCGCGATCAACAGGAAGTCTGCGGGCGCCATCTCCGCCCACAGCCGCATTCCACACATCAGGCACAACCAGAAAAGGCCTCGTTTCATGCCCATGCCCCCTATCGTTCCCGAAGTGCCTTGACAAACCAAAATCCCCGCCGCTTTCGCCCCCGCCAGAAAAAAAAACCTCCCGTCTTGCAACGGGAGGTTTCAGGGACCAAGCCAACAAGGGCTCAGTAGGCGTCGCGGCCGCGGAAACCACCGCCGCCACCGCCGCGACGATCGCCGCCGCGGAAGCCGCCACCGCCACCACCGCCACCACCGGCGCCGCCGCGGAAACCACCGCCGCCAGCACCGCCGCGGAAGCCACCGCCGCCGGCGCCACGGGGAGCGCCGCGGAAGCCACCGCCACCGGCGGGGCGTTCCTCACGGGGACGCGCCTCATTGACGCGCAAGGGACGGCCCCCGATGGGGGAGTCGTTCAGGGCCGCCACGGCTTCGCGGCCACCATCATCGTCCATCTCCACAAAGGCAAATCCTTTGGAGCGGCCGGTTTCACGGTCCATGATCACTTTCGCGGACTGGACCTGACCATACGCCGCAAACAGTTCTTCGACCTCGGCATCGGTCATCGTGTAGGGCAGATTGCCCACATAGATATTCATCATGTTCTACTCTTCAATACCAGGCATCCAACTGCTGTGAAGCCGCTCCACTCTTGATGCCAGGAAAAGGGCGGAAATCGGGGCCGGCATAGAAACACCGGTTGAGAGCATGGTAGACGGGCCATTGGAGAAAGCAATGACCAAATCACGGAAAGCGTCAAAAAGTTAAATCCGGGCACCCGGAGACCATGAAATACACAAGCAACTAAAAAAGAACAACTTGCAAAGAAAACAAAACCCAAGCCGGGTCAAGGGAAGGATTGGCGGACAGGCAGAAAGCCCTCCGATCGATCGAAGCGGTTGGTCTGGAGACCCGGCACGGGGGGAAAAAGGAACGGGTCGTCCTGGAAACCCGGGAGAGTGGACATGGCGGGAGATTCGGCGGGATCCTGGGGGGCGAGTTCCACAAATGTGGTGAAGGGGTCGAGGTGATGGAGGACCATCGGGTTGGGTGCATCGGCGAGGGGGGAGACTTCCAGGTGAGGGGAGGCCGAATGCACGAGAGGGAGGTCGGGGGGAGCGCCCCCGCCCACAAGCATCTCCCGGTGGATCAGGAGGCTTAACCCGAGCATCACCAGGACCACGGCAAGCATGCGCGCCCATTCCGGCAACACAAACAACGAAGGCGCCTCCCACGGAATGTCCCCGGCACGGATACGCACCAAAAGGCGGTGAGACAAGCGGCCCTCGGCCGCGGGATCGCGGACCTCGAACCGCTTCAGGGATACACAGGCGGCCACGCGCGCCTGCTGTTCCAGCGCGGCGCGCAGACGGGGACGGCGCTCCACGCGCCGCAGGATGTCCTCCGGGAGAGCCTCCAGGGGACGGCCGGCGTAAGTCAGCAGGATCTGTCTGTCGGTCATCATCTCGTGTATTCGGCCAATTCGGCTTGCAGGTGTTGTCGGGCGTAGAACAAACGGGAACGGACCGTCCCGGCCGAGCAGCCGAGGATTTCTCCGATCTCCTCGTGGGGAAGCCCTTCAATATCATGAAGGATCACCACGGTCCTGTGTTTCTCCGACAGCTTCTGGACAGCCGTGTTCAATCTTTCCTGCAACTCGCCGAGGAAGGCGCTGTGTTCTGGATTCTCCCGCACGCCCATACGGACCAGGGCCGGATCCCGCTCGATGCCCGCGTCCAGGTCGTCCAAGCTCATTCCCTGCCGTCGTTTCCGCTTCTTCACGAAGTTGATGGCGCGGTTGACCGCGATGCGGTAGACCCACGTGTGGAAGGAGGATTTTCCCTCGAAGGAGGGAAGGGCCTGCCACGCCTTGAGGAAGACCTCTTGGAGGAGATCTTCGGCATCCTCACGGTGGCTGGTCATGTTGTACAGCAGGTTGTAGATGCGTTTCTGGGAGATGCGGACCAGATGATCGAAGGCCGTAAGGTCGCCGGAACGGGCCCGGGCCAGCCATTCCGCCTGGACCTCCCGGAGGTCCCCGGCCGGGGCCGCTTCTCCGTTCACCCCCGGGCCTCCCCAGCACGGCGCAGACGCCCCCGGTGGCGCAACTCCAGGAAAAGATTGTAGGCGGCCACGCCCGAAGGGAACAGGTTATTGAGGATGCCCACCGAATCGTTTTTTCCGAAAAGGAAATACGTCAGCAGCATGAGGCTTCCCGCCACGCTCATTAACCAGTAGGCCATCGGGATCACCGGCCTCCCCGCCCGCCGCGAGGCGTGCATCTGCACGAACCAGCGCCCCGAAAACATAAGGGCGCCGCCATACCCCCAGAGCTTCCAGGGAGTCAGGAGCAGGGAATGGTCCAGAAAAGGCAGGTTGATTTCCATGACACGTCATGCCTCCTTATCCCTTTCCCCTCCGTTTCGCAAACCTTTAGCGGGGCAAACCCCGCAACTTTTTTCATTTTTGAATCGACACCACGGACCTCCAAAGGACTATAAAGGACAAATCCATCCTTCAACCATCCTGCGGAACCTATGACTCCCCCCTCCCACCAAGAGATCATGACTCTGGCCGAGCTGGCCAATTACCTGAAAGTCGCCGAAAAAACCGTGGTCCGCATGGCCCGGGAAGGCAAGATTCCGGGCACCAAGGTGGCCAGCCAGTGGCGCTTCATGCGCACCATGGTCGACCAGTGGCTCGAAAAGCAGATGCAGCCGGTCACTCCCACGAACCTCTTCGAGCTTCTCAAACACGCTCCGGAGGTGGTGCCGGTCTCCCGCCTGGTTTCTCCCGACCTCATGGTCTTTTCGGTCAAGCCCGGCCCGGTCCCCAAGGTGCTCGAGCAGCTCGTCAAGCCCCTCGAGAAAAAAGGGGTGGTGGAAGACGCCCGGCAGTACCTTAACCTTCTGGTCAAGCGGGAGGAGCTCCACTCGACCGCGATCGCAAAGCATGTGGCAATCCCGCATGCAAGGTCCCCCGCGTCCTCCACCCTGAAGACCAGCGCTCTGGTCGTGGGCATCTGCCCCGAGGGCGTGGACTTCGGGGCCAATGACCAGGAAAAGACCCACGTGTTCCTCCTGATCTGCTCGGAAGACGATGTCGTCCACCTCCGCCTGCTCGCCAAGATTTCGAAACTCCTTGAAAAACGCAGCATCATCAAGCGGCTGATGTCCGCGACCCAGAGCGAACAGGTGATCGGCCTTCTGGCCGAGGCCGAGTGGGAGATCGCCCTGAAACAAGGAGAATAAGATGATGATGGATCCGGGCACGCACTTGCTGGACGAAGCCCTTTCGCCAGACCGGGTGTTCCTCACCCGGGCCGCAAACAAGGAGGAACTCCTCCATTTCCTTGTGGAGGCCATGGCCCGAAGCGGCGAAGTCCAGGATCCCGAGGCGCTCCGTGCGGCCATTTTCCTCAGGGAAGGCCTGATGAGCACCGGCATCGGCCTCGGGGTGGGCGTTCCCCACGCACGCATCTCCTCCGTCCGCCGCATGCTCCTCGCCGTGGCCGTCAACCACACCCCTCTTCCCGACTATGAATCGATCGACGGCTGTCCGGTCCGCATCGTCTTCCTGGTTGCGGGCCGCCCCGACCAGCAGTCCAACTATGTCCGCCTCCTGGCCGTCCTCTCCCGCATCGTCAAGGATCCTGCGCGACGCGATTCTCTGCTCGCGGCGAAGGAACCCAGCGACCTGTACCAGATCCTCCGGAAGGCCCTCTGACCACCATGCCCGGCCCGGAAGGACACTTCGGCATTCTCCTCATTCTCGGGTTCGGGGTCTTCGGCGGCATGCTGGGGGCCTGGCTCTTCCAGCGCCTTCGCATCCCCCAGGTGATCGGCTACATCGCGATCGGACTCGCGCTGGGGGAAAGTGGCTTCGGGATCATCGGCCTTCCCGACATCGGAGCCCTGCGGCCCTTCAGCTACCTGGCCCTGGCCGTGATCGGCTTCCTCGTGGGCGGGGAACTTGAATCCCATATCTTCCGGCAATACGGCCGCCAGTACATGGGGATCCTCATTGGCGAAGGCTTCGGGGCCTTCTTCCTGGTCGCCCCCCTCACGGGGCTTCTGCTCTATGCGGTCACCCATTCCGCTCCTGCGGCCCTCGCGGGAGGCATCGTGTTCGGGGCCATCGCATCGGCCACGGACCCGGCATCGACGATCGACGTGCTCTGGGAGTACCGGGCCAAGGGCCCGCTGACCACCGGCCTAATCGCCGTGGTGGCGCTCGACGACGCTTTGGCACTCGCGCTCTACGCCCTGGGCACGAGCGCGGCGAACCTTCTGGTGGGGGAAGGCTTCGAACTCACCGACCTGCTGCGCACCCTGGGGGTCGAGCTGCTCGGCAGCCTGCTGCTTGGGCTGGCCTTCGGCTACCTGCTCAACCTCATCCTCCGCCGCAGCCGAAGCCCGGAACGCTCCCTCACCCTCTGTATCGGCACCCTCCTGCTTCTCGCCGGCATCTGCCTGACGCTCGAACTCGATGTGATCCTCTGCGCCATGACCGCCGGCACCCTGCTGATCAACGAGTGCCGGCATCGCGCGAAACCCCTGTTGAAGACGCTCCGCGAATTCGCCGGACCCATCTACGTCATGTTTTTCGTGATGGTCGGCGCCCGGCTCCAGCTTTCCGCGCTCCCCCCTTGGATGGTCGCGCTGGCCGCCCTCTACGTCTTGGGCCGTACCCTTGGCAAATACTACGGCACGCTCTGGGGTGGCAAGGCGGGCGGCGCCCCCGAGGTGTTGAACCGCAACCTGGGCTTGGGCCTCTTCGCTCAGGGGGGGGTGGCGATCGGCCTCTCCATGATGGCCGCCCAGCGCCTGTCCGGGGTCCACATCCTGGACGGCCTCGACCTTGGGGCGGTGGTGGTGACAGTGGTGACAACCACGACGCTGGTGGTCCAGCTCATAGGCCCCCCGAGCGTGAAGTACGCCATACACAAGGCCTCAGAGGCGGGGCGGAACGTCACGGAGGAGGACATCATCGAAGAACTTCGGGTGGCCGACGTCCTGGAGCGGGAGCCGGTGCTTCTCCGGGAATCCGATCTCCTCCAGCACGTCTTTGAGGAAATCTCGACCCACGACCAACTCGTGTACCCGGTCGTCGACGCCGCGGGGGCCTGCGTGGGCGTGATCTCGATGGACTCCATCAAGTCCCTGTTTCTGCAGCAGGACATCTGGGGCTGGATGATCGCCGAGGACGCGATGGTGCCGATGCAGGACCTCCTGCGTGTCGACACCCCTCTGGCGGCGGCCCTGACCCGGCTGAGGCAGATCGAGGCCGACCAGACGATCGTCCGCGAGGAGCACAGCGGCCGCCCTCTGGGCATCTTCGACCTGCGCACCGCACGCCGAGCCATCACCCAACGCCTCCTGCAACGCCAAGGCACCCACGACGGATCCCCTCCCCCATGCGTCTCCACGTCCTCCCCACTGGCATGATCCAAACCAACTGCGTCGTCCTCGCCCACGAGGACGGCCGCGCCCTTGTGGTCGACCCCGGCGCCGACGCCCCCGCACTGCGCGCGCTCCTGGACCAGGAAGGCCTCCGCGTCATCGGTTACCCGCTGACCCACGGTCACTACGATCACGTCTGCGCGCTGGCGGACATGGCGGAGACGCATCCGGCGCCCGCCTGGATGCACCCCGACGACCTTGCATGGGCCTTCACCCCCGCCAACCAAGCCCCCCCTTGGTATGTCCAGCCGGACCCCGCCCGCCTCCCCGCCATTACCCCAGCCTGGCAACAAAACGGCCCCTTTTCCATTGGCCCCTTCACCTTCCAAACCCTCCACCTGCCCGGACACTCCCCAGGCTCCGTCGCCTTTCACTTCCCCGAAGACCGATTGCTGGTCGGAGGGGACGTCCTTTTCCGGGGAAGCATCGGCCGCAGCGACCTGCCCGGCGGGCATCTCCCCACCCTCTTCCGATCCCTCCGCCGCCTCGCGGGCCTCCCCCCCGAAACCCTCGTGGTCCCCGGCCACGGGCCCTCCACCCACATCAGCGAGGAACTGCGGTCCAACCCTTACCTCCGCGACGCCCTCCGCCTGACCGAGAATTAAATGAAAAAAGGGTTGCCAGAAGGGGTCCATCCGGTATAAGGACCCACCTTTCCCGAACCACTTTAGTCCCAGGAACCCACACATGTCCGTACGCATCCGCCTCAAACGCATGGGGGGCCACAGCAAGCCCTTCTACCGCATTGTCGTCATCAACAGCCGCAACCCCAACGATGGCAAGGCCATCGAGTACATCGGCACCTACGATCCCATCCATGGCGGACGTGCGGTCCTGAAACACGACCGTTACCAGTATTGGCTGGGGGTCGGCGCAATCCCCTCCGACACCGTGGCCTCCCTGGTGCCCCGTTGCATCGAGCACGCCACCACCCTGCCGCAGCCCGCCGAGGAACCCGCCCCCGCGGAATAATCCTCCATGAGGCCCCTCCTCCTCCACATCCTGCGCGCGTTGGTGCAGCAGCCGGAGGCGATAGACCTCACCGAGGTTTGTGGGGGCCGCGGAATCTACTACGAACTGCGCTGCGCCCCGGATGACGTGGGCATCGTCATCGGCAAAAACGGCAAGACCATCAGCGCCATTCGCACCCTGCTGAACGCCCTGCCCCACGCCCGCGAGAAATCCGTCGTCTTCGAAGTCATCGAATCAGCCTGACCCCACGGCAGGCTCCCCATGCGCGTCGACGTCATCACCCTTTTCCCCGACATGCTGCGTGGCTTCTTGGAGCAGTCCATGATGCGCCGAGCCACCCGGCTGGGAGCGGTTGAGTTCCATTTCACCAACCCCCGGGATTTCGCGGGCGACGCGCACCGGACGACGGATGACCGCCCATACGGCGGGGGTCCCGGCATGGTCATGAAACCCGAACCGCTCGCCGCCGCCATCGAATCGGTGCGCCGCCACGACAGCCACGTCCTCTACCTCTCCCCCCAGGGGAAACCCTTCCGCCAAGCCGATGCGGAGCGCCTGGCAAGCCTCCCCCACCTCGTCCTCCTCTGCGGACACTACGAGGGAATCGATGAGCGGATCCTGGAAACCCAGGTCGACGAGGAAATCTCCATTGGCGATTACGTCCTCACCAACGGTGCCCTGGCTGCCGCAGTCGTCGTCGACGCCACCGTCCGCCTCCTCCCCGGCGTCCTGGGAGGAGAAGGAGCCGCCACTGCCGAGAGCTTCTCCAGCGGCCTCCTCGACCATCCCCACTACACCCGCCCTGAAGAATTCCGCGGCCACCGAGTACCCGACATCCTCCTCTCCGGCGACCACGCCGCCATCGCCGCCTGGCGGCACCGACAGGCCCTGGAGCGCACCCGCCAGCGCCGCCCCGACCTCCTCCCCTGATCCTGGAAGCGTGCAGGGTGTGACAAACCGCCAAGGTCATACCGCGCGTCTCACACAAGGCGGACTTGCGGGCGGCAACAGAGCAGGAGGGAGCGCCGCGCGGCGCGTTCAGCCGCCGTGGTAGCTGCTCTTCGAACAGACGTCGTGGAGGAGTTTTTCGAGTTGGTCGACGCTTTTCTCCCACGTGAAAGAGGCTTGCACCGTTTCGCGGGCACGGGCCCCTAGGGAGGCCCTTTTTTCGGGATCGTGCAGGAGCATGAGGAGGAAATCGGCCATGATCTCCGGGGCGTCGGCCAGCAGGGCATTGCCGCCGGGATCAATAGGGATTCCCTCGGCCCCGATCGTGGTGCAGACCACCGGCAGCCCCATGGACATGGCCTCCAGGATCTTGCCCCGAACCCCGGAGCCCGAAAGCACTGGACAGGCGAAAACCTTGCTCCTGGCCAACCTCTCCCGGAGGTTGTCCACCGCCCCGGTGACCCGGATTCGCGGGTCGCGCGCCGCGTGGTGGTTCATCGCGGCGCTCGGATCGCGGCCCACAAGATTGAGTACAACCTTGGGATCGCGCCGCCGGAGGAGGGGCCAGACCCTGCGGAGGAACCACAGCGCCCCAAAATGGGCCTGCTCGCTGCTAAAGCGCCCCGTGATCGTCACGCCATGCTCCACCTCCACTTCCGGCATCGGCTGAAAGGCTTCCAGGTGCAACCCCGGAGGAACCGGCGTGATCCGCACCGTTGGATCCTCCTCCAGCAGGGCCAGTCTTTCCTCGTTGGTGAGCGTGATCACCCGATCCGCCGCCCGGTACAACCGGAACTCCAAGTGGCGCATGTGACGGTATTCCAGCCATTGCTTCCCCCAAAGCAGGCTCGGCCCCATGGAATCGATCTGGCGACGGCTGCCCAGGGTGGGAGACTCGTGGCAGGAAATGATGCGCCTCACCGCGGGCAACCAAGGATTCCGATGGAAAAACTGCCCCATCGCGGAAAATTCCGCGATCACGGCATCGTGCTGCCCTTGGTAGACCATCTCCCCAACCGTTCGTTTCATCGCGGGACTGTAATACCTCAGAAACGAGGAGGGCACGCTGTAGCGTCCAGTGGTGAACGCACAGGGCAGCATCCGGTTCACGCCGGGCTTGCGGAGTACGCGAACCTCCTCCAGACCTTCGTGCACCTGCTCCAGCAGCTCCGGCCCCCTCTCCTGATCCAGGTAACAGGCCAGCGACACGTGGTGCCCCCTTCGGATCAGGTGGTCGATCCGCTGGTGCACTATCTGCATGCCGCTGATCGCTCCCGCATGCGGCACACGCGGCGAAAGGATCAGCAGGCGCATGCGTCGGCTCTCCCGGGCTTTTGGCTCGTCATGACCTTCTTCTAGCGCAGTTTCGCCTCAGGGGCAATCCTCTTGTCTCCCACCTTCTCCCAAAGTTTGGCATGCGATCTGCTTAATCTTCTTCACCCTCTGCCACTCTCCCCCTCCATCCCTCCACCCCCTCTTCCCGCAAACCGAACAAATGGAAACGTTGGTCATCTTCCGCCACTCGCCTTCCATTTTTCTCAACAATTAAAATCAGCAACCTTTCCGGTTTCTCAATTTCGAAAAAACACTTCTTCCCTTCCCCCTTGAGGCTCCATGTCCACTGAAATCAAATTCCGCTGTCCCGCCTGCAACCGCAAACTGAGCGTCAAAGCCGATGCGGCTGGCAAGAAGATCCACTGTCCGGCCTGCGATGCGAAGATCCAAATTCCGGAGGTGCAGAACGCGGAGCCGGAAATGACCCCGATGAGCGGCGGGAGCAGCTCGAGCACGGGCAAGCTGCAGCCCTCGATGCTCGACGAACTGAAAGGCATGCTCAACGAGAGGGAATCGCTGCAGAACCAAGTGAAAAATCTGGAGGAGCAACTGCGGTCGCTCGACGATCTTCGGAAGCGAAACACAGAGCTTTCCGGCAAGCTGGAGGGGCTGCAGTCCATGCTGGAGGAAGCCCTCACCCGCAAACACGAGGCAGAAGGAAAACTTTCAGGCCTGGAAAAAGAGATCGCGAGCCTGAAGACGCACATGGAGGCGGAGCAGAAACGGCAGGGAGAAGTGGGAGATGAGTTGCGGACACTGAGGGATCAGTCCGAGGGCATGGAGAAGAAGCTGGCCAGCAGCGAGGCGGCACGCAAAGCCGCCGAAGAGCGTGCTGGGGAACTCGCCGCAAGCCTCGCCGAGCTCGAGAAGCAGCGGGAAGGCGTGAAAGAGGAGCTGTCCACCCAAGCCTCCAGCGTGAAGGAGCTGCAGGAAACCCTGCGGGAGCTGACCACCCGCCTGGAGGAGCAAACCCGCCTCGCCGCGGAAAGACAGAAAGAGCTGGAAAGCCTCCAACAGGAACGCACTCGCCTACAGAAAACGCTCGAGGAGGACCAAAAGGCCAGGGCCGAAAGCGGGACGGAGACCGAGGCCCTGCGCGGACGCATCGCTGAATTGGAAGCCACGCAGCGCGCGTCCGAGACCCTCCAACAGGAACAGGCCCAGGCCCTCCAAGAGCGGATCCAAGAGCTCGGTAAGGCGCGCGAGGAGGCCGAAGAAAGGGCCCGCGGACTTTCCCGGGAGGCGGAGACGCTGCAGGCAGAATTGGACAGCCTCCGAGCAGGCGCAGAAGAACAGCAGGGGCAATCCGGACAACTCCGCCAGCAGCTGGCCGATGCCGAAGGACAGCTCGCCGCCCTCCGCGCAGAACTTCAAAGCACCAGCGACCGTCTCACCCACTTCCAGACGGACAAGGAAGTGCAACAGTCCGAACTCAATGCCCTCCGCGGAAAACTCTCCGAGGCGGAGGCCAGCCGGGAGACCGTGCGCGAGCAACTCCGCCAACAGGAAGCCAAAGCGGAGGAGGCCAAATCCGAGGCCGAAACCCTCCGCCAACAGCTCGAACGCGCCCTCAACGAACACGGCAGCGTCGACCAGGAGGCCAAGGCCCTGCAGACCCAACTGCTTGCCGCCGAACAGGAAAGGGACCGCCTTGCCGGAGAGATCCGAGTCTCCCGCGAACAGCGGGAAAAGGAACTGGCCGAACTGAAAACCGCCCAGGACTCCCTGAAAACCCAGCTCCTAGAGCAACGGGCGCGGCTCCAGGCCCTCGAGGAGGAAAAAGACTCCGCGCTGGACCAGGCCCAGCAATTCGACAACCAGCGGCAGATCCTCCAAAAGAAACTGGACCAGCTCTCCTCCGACCTCAACAAGCACGTCGTTGACCTCGAGGTGAGCCACAAGCGCGAAAAAGAGCTCGCCTCCCAGATCACCAAACTGAAGGCGGACAAACTCCGAGACGCCGACACCCGCCGAGAGATCGAGGAGCGCCTCGGCCAAACCGAAACGCAGCTGAAAAAGGAATCCAGCGAACAAGCACGCAAGGCCGTCCTCCTCGAAAAATCACTGGCAGAAGCACAGGCCAAAGCGGGGGAAGCCCAGGCACGCGCCGACGAACTCGCCGCCAAACTCGCCGACCTCGAAAAAGGCAGCGGCCAGCTCGCCTCCGAAAAGGACGAGCTCGCCAAAGCCCTTGACGCCGCACGCTCCCAGCAGGCCGA
>CAYLNG010000050.1:9439-13087 GCA_964385155.1 uncultured Verrucomicrobiota bacterium | reverse complement strand
CCCGGGCGGGCTCTGCGGCCTCGCGGCGGTGGCGGGGATGTGGATGCCGGTGGCCAGCGTCGAGGGGCTGATCGTCGATGGGCGGGCGATGGTGCTGGGGCTGGGGGCTTGGTATTTCGGGCCCTGGGCGGCTCTGGCGTCGGCAGGACTGGCGGCGGCGGGCCGGATCGCCCTGGGGGGGGCGGGCGCGCCCGCGGGGGTGGCGCTGGTGGGGGTGGCGGTGCTGGTGGGCCTCGCGTTCCGCTGGTGGAGGCCCCCGGGAGCAGGGCGGACCCCGCCGTGGATCCTGCTGGGGATCGGGCTTTCGAACCAACTGGTGATGTTGGGGTTGCTCGAGGCGATGACGAGGGGTAGCGGGGTAGCGGGCAGCCTTCTGAACGAGCTGTGGGCCCCAACCCTGGTCGTGTTCCCTATCGCCACGGTGCTGGCGGGCTGGATTCTGGACGACCAGCGCCTGGCGCGGGAGGCCCTGCTGGGATTGCGGCGGGAGGAGGGGAGGCTTCGTGCGATGGTGCGGGAGCACACGGCGATGCTGCACGCGGCGATGGATGGCTTCTGGGTGGTGGACGGCCAGGGCAGGATCCTGGAGGTGAATGACCGGTACTGCGAGGTCCTCGGATACGCACGGGAGGAAGTGCTGGCCATGCGCGTGACCGATCTGGACCCGGATTTCGACGAAGGGACCTACCGGGAGCAACATCGGGAGGTGCTGCGGCTCGGGGAGGCCCGCTTCGAGCGCCGCCACCGCCGCAAGGACGGGAGGTTTATCCAAGTGGAGGTGTCCGCCAGCCGTCTCGGCGACGAAGCCGGGGATGAGGGGCGCGTCTGCGCGTTTTTTAATGACATCACTGAGCAGCGGGAGCGCGAGGAGCAGATGCGCCTGCAAAGCGCCGCCTTGGCCGCGGCGGACAACACGGTGTTCATCACCGACTCCCGGGGGCGCATCGTGTGGGCGAACAGCGCCTTCACCCGCCACACGGGCTACACGTCCGGCGAGGTCCAGGGCCGCACGCCCGGGGAGATCCTGAAGTCGGGACGGCATCCGGAGACGTTCTATCGCGAGATGTGGGATACGATCCGCAAGGGCAATGTCTGGAGGGGGGAGTTCCTCAACCGGGACAAGGAGGGGCGGGTCAGACCGGAGTTGACAACGATCACCCCGCTGTTCGGGCCTTCGGGAGTGATCTCCCACTACATCGCGATCAAACAGGACCTCAGCGAGCTCAAGGAAATGGAGAGGATGCTGCTGCGGGCGCAGCGCCTCGAGAACATCGGAACGCTCGCCAGCGGGATCGCGCACGACCTCAACAACATCCTGGCGCCCATCGTGATGTCGGGGGAGTTGCTCCGCCAGGAGCTCCCCCCGGGGCAACTCCGCGAGCTCGCGGAAATCGTCGCGGCCAGTTCCAAACGCGGCGCGGGTGTGATCCGGCAGTTGCTGGCCTTCGCGCGCGGCTCGGAAGGGGAGCGGCGGGAGATCCAGCTGCGCCACCTCCTGCACGAGGACCTGCGGATCCATCGCGAAATGTTCCCCAAGAACCTGCACATTCTGGAACACCTGGAGCGTGACTTGTGGACGGTGTGCGCGGACCCGACACAGGTGCATCAGGTCCTTCTCAACCTGATGGTCAACGCGCGGGACGCCATGCCGGAGGGCGGCGAAATGGCCGTGGAGGCGGGCAATGTGACGTTGACCCCGGAGTGGGCCGAGGCGCACCCGCCCGCGCGTGCAGGGCGTTTCGTGCGGCTGGTGGTGCGCGATCAGGGCACAGGCATACCGGAGAAGTTGATGGACCGGATTTTCGAGCCCTTCCTGACGACCAAGGCTCCGGGGAAAGGGACGGGGTTGGGGCTCTCGACGGTGCGGGGGATCGTGCGGGGGCATGGCGGGTTCATTCTGTGCCGCAACCGGCCGGAGGGGGGGGCGGAATTCGAGGTGTACCTCCCGGCGCTGGAGGGGGAGGGGCTGGAGGATGCCTTGCCGGTAGAGGTTCCTCTGCCGGGGGCGGAGGAGGGGGAGATCGTGCTGGTGGTGGACGACGAGGAGGCGGTGCGGCACATGCTTCTGGGAACGCTGGGCATGCTCGGATACCGGATCGAATTTGCGCGGGATGGTGCCGAGGCCCTCGCCCGCCTCGCGCAGGCGCCCTCACCGGACCTGGTGTTGCTCGACTGGGTCATGCCGGGCCTGGATGGGGGCAAGGTCCTCGAGGCGCTCGATGCCCGGGGGGACTGCCGCCCCGTGCTGGTCATGAGCGGCATGTTCCCCGAGGGTAACCGGGTCCGCGAGCGCCTGCGCGGCCGCCCCTTCCTCCTCAAGCCCTTCACCGTCGAGCAGCTCGCCCGCTCCGTCCGCGGCATCCTCGACCAGCAGCTCGAAAAAAAAACTGAAAATACATTTTGACATGACCGGTGGGGCTCGGGTATGAAGTGCGGCCCTTTCCCATGGATCGGCCCCGCCAGAACGGGTCCGCGCCGGGGGAGGGCAAGCCTCAACACCGCACGTCACCGGAAAGGGAAGCAATTCCCACCGACTCTTCCGGGAGGTCGAGAAGCTGAAAAAGGCCCATGTAGCTCAGTCGGTAGAGCACATCCTTGGTAAGGATGAGGTCAGCGGTTCGATTCCGCTCATGGGCTCCACTTCGGCACACACGGCCAGGGCGCGGCGGGGGAGAGGGGGAACCGGCAGGTTCCGGATTTTTCATCACTACAAACTCCCAAAAAAACCCCAAAACCAACCGAGGAGCTTCTCCCCATGGCCAAGGAAAAATTCGAGCGCACCAAACCGCACGTCAACGTCGGCACGATCGGCCACGTTGACCATGGCAAGACCACGCTGACGGCTGCCATCACCCACGTACAGTCCCTCAAGGGGCTGGCCGACGACGTTGCCTACGACCAGGTCGCCAAGGCCTCCGAGTCGCAGGGCCGCCGCGACGCCTCCAAGATCGTGACGATCGCGACCTCCCACGTGGAATACTCCACCGACACCCGCCACTATGCCCACGTCGACTGCCCCGGTCACGCTGACTACGTGAAGAACATGATCACCGGTGCCGCCCAGATGGACGGCGCCATTCTGGTGGTCTCCGCTGTCGACGGCCCCATGCCGCAGACCCGCGAGCACATCCTGCTCGCCCGCCAGGTCGGCGTGCCCGCCATCGTTGTGTTCATGAACAAGGTGGACCTCGTCGACGACGAGGAGCTGCTCGACCTCGTTGAAATGGAAGTGCGTGAACTTCTCTCCAAGTACGAGTTCCCCGGCGACGACCTGCCCGTGATCCGCGGCTCCGCGCTGGCCGGCCTGAAGGCCTCCTCGGCCGCCGATGCCGGCTGTGGCTCCATCACCGAGCTCATGAACGCCCTCGACTCCTACATCGAAGAGCCCGTGCGTGACACCGACAAGCCCTTCCTCATGCCCATCGAAGACGTGTTCTCGATCGAAGGCCGCGGCACCGTGGTGACCGGCCGTATCGAGCGCGGCATGGTCAAGGTCCAGGACGAAGTCGAGATCGTCGGCTTCAAGCCCACCTCCAAGACCATCATCACCGGCGTGGAAATGTTCCGCAAGGAACTCGGACAGGGCCAGGCGGGCGACAACGTCGGCTGCCTCCTCCGCTCCGTGAAGAAGGAAGACGTCGAGCGCGG
>CAYLNG010000050.1:0-9429 GCA_964385155.1 uncultured Verrucomicrobiota bacterium | reverse complement strand
CGCCACACCCCGTTCTTCAAGGGCTACCGTCCCCAGTTCTACTTCCGCACAACGGACGTGACGGGCGACATCGAGCTGCCCGAGGGCGTGGAGATGGTGATGCCGGGTGACAATGTCGCCATGGGTGTGACCCTGATCCAGCCGATCGCGATGGAGCAGCACATGCGCTTCGCGATCCGCGAAGGCGGCCGCACCGTCGGCGCCGGCCGCGTCACCGACGTGATCAAGTGATTCCGGACGCGCGCCATCCGGCAAACCGGATGGCGCGCCATGGAAGCGGGTGGGCGGCGGCGCCTCTCCACCCCCTCTTTCCGGCAGGTCAGTAGCTCAATTGGCAGAGCACCGGTCTCCAAAACCGGGGGTTGGGGGTTCGAGGCCCTCCTGACCTGCCATCTTTTCCCCGAAACCCGTTCCCCCGATCCCGCGCATCCCCCATGGCATCCACCGGACCCCTCACCCGCCTGAACACGTTCACGAAGGACGTGAAAGCGGAACTGCTGAAATGCACCTGGCCCACCTGGCCGGAGCTGATCCAGTCCACACTGGTCGTGGTGGTGAGCTTCCTCATCCTGGGGGTGTTCGTCTCGCTGGCGGACGCACTGCTGCGATGGCTCGTGCAGGTAATCTTCTGAAGGCGGAGCCGACCGGAGCCCTATCATGAAAATGCAATGGTTTGTGCTGCATGCCCTCTCCGGGCAGGAATTCAAGGTGAGGGAGAACATCCTCCGCCGGATTCAGCTGGAGGAGATGGACGACCTGATCGAGGAAGTCCTCGTGCCCACCGAGAAGGTGGCCGAGGTGAAGCTGGGCAAGAAGCGGGAGACCACCCGCAAGTTTTACCCTGGCTACGTCCTGATCCGCATGGCGCTGTATGACGACCAGAACAGCGTGGTTGAGCGCACGTGGCACTTCATCCAGCAGACGAACGGGGTGATCGGATTCATTGGCGGTGAAAAGCCCGCTCCGCTCCGGCAGAGCGAGGTGGACCTCATCATGAACCAGATCGAGGACAAGAAAGAGAAAGCCACGCCGAAGATCAACTTCAGCACTGGCGAAACGATCAAGATCAACGACGGGCCCTTCGAGAACTTCACCGGCGTGGTGGAGGAGATCGAGCCCGAACGCGGCAAACTCAAGGTCGCTGTCTCCATTTTTGGCCGTACCGCTCCGGTGGAGCTCGAGTACTGGCAAGTCGAAAAAATCAGCTAGTTTGGAATTCTCCCGATGGCAAAAAAAGTAACAGGATATATCAAGCTTGCGATTCCAGCCGGACAGGCGAATCCGGCGCCCCCGATCGGTCCCGCCCTGGGTTCGAAGGGGGTCAACATCATGGAATTCTGCAAGGCTTACAATGCGGCCACGCAGGACAAGGTCGGTCTCATCATCCCCGTGGTCATCACGGTGTACCAGGACCGGTCCTTCACCTTCGAACTGAAGAGCCCACCCGCCTCCGTGCTGCTCAAGAAAGCGGCGGGGGTGGCGTCCGGCAGTGCTGTGCCCAACCGAACCAAGGTGGGCAAGGTCACCCGCGACCAGCTGGTCGCGATCGCGAAGGAAAAACAGAACGATCTGAATGCGGCCAGCGTTGACGCGGCCGTCCGAATGATCGCCGGAACCGCCCGCAGCATGGGCATCGAGGTGGAATAATCATGGCCAAACACGGAAAAAAATACCTCAAAGTTGCCGGGAACATCGCCCCGGGCCGCCAGTTCAACTTGGCAGACGCGCTGGGCTTTCTCAAGAAGAACTCCTTCGCCCGATTTGATGAGACGGCGGAGATCGCCTTCCGCCTGGGAGTCGACCCGACGAAGTCGGACCAGTCGGTGCGTGGCACCGTTTCCCTCCCCCACGGGACCGGCAAGAACGTCCGCGTTGTCGTTTTCGCCAGTGGTCCCGCCGCAGATGCGGCCACCGAGGCGGGGGCCGACGAAGTGGGCTATGCCGAACTGATCGAGAAGGTCAAGGGCGGCTGGACGGACTTCGATGTGGCGATTGCCACGACGGAAGCGATGGCCGAGGTGCGTAAACTCGGCAAGGTGCTGGGTCCTCGCGGACTGATGCCCAATCCCCGTACCGGAACCGTGGCCGATGACACGGCCACCGCGGTGAAGCAGTTCAAGGCGGGCCGCGTCGAGTTCAAGATGGACAAGGCCGGCAACGTCAACGTGCCCTTCGGCAAGCTGAGCTTCGATGTCGAAAAACTGGCCGACAACGCCCGCGCGGTGATCGCGTCGGTTGCCGCCGCGAAACCATCTGCCTGCAAGGGCATCTACATCAAGAAATGCACGGTCAGCAGCACGATGGGCCCCGGCCTTCCGCTGGAAAACCGCGAGCTGAGTGTCTGAACCGGAGGATCCCGACCATGAGACCCGAAAAAATATCGATGTTGAGTGAGCTGCGCTCCCGCGTGGAAGGCTCCAAGTACGTGATTCTCGCGGATTTTGCGACGATGAACGTGGAGACGACCCAGGCGTTGCGTGCGAAGCTCCGCGCTGTGGACGCCGAATTCCATGTGGTGAAGAACCGCCTGTTCCAGCATCTGGCCCCGGAGATCGGGGTGGAGCGGCTGCGGGAGGGCCTGAAGGGCCGCACCGCGGTGGTGACAGGCGCGGGCGAGGTGACGGATGTCACCCGTGTCCTGCGCGACTTCATCAAGGAAAAGCAGCTCCCCCCCATGAAGATGGGTGCGCTGGAGGGTGCCTTCCTGACCGACGCCGACCTGGTGGAGCTTGCCGATATGCCGTCCAAGGACGTCATGCGTGCCCGCCTGCTGGGAACCCTGGCCGCGCCCATGTCGCAGCTGGTCGGCGTGATGAGCCAGAAGCTTTCCACGATCCTGTATGTGCTGAAAGCGGCGGAGAACAAGAAGTCCGAAGCCGCCTGAGCCGATTGAACCCCTAAGTTTCCAAACCCGAGTCAAGTAATTACCCCCTCATAGGAGAAACATCATGTCTGAAGCCGCTACCGAAACCGCCCCTCAGCTCGAAGGCAAAATGGCTGAGTTCGTGGACTGGATTGAAACCATTTCCGTGCTGGAACTCTCCAAGCTCGTGAAGGCCCTCGAAGTCCGTCTGGGTGTCAGCGCCGCCGCCCCCGTGGCTGTCGCCGCCGCCCCCGCCGCGGGTGCCGCCGCCCCCGCCGCCGAAGAACAGACCGAATTCGACGTGATCCTGTCCAGCGCCGGCAGCCAGAAGATCGCCGTCATTAAGGAACTGCGTGCCATCACCGGCGCCGGTCTGAAGGAAGCCAAGGAAATGTCCGAGGCCGCCAACGCGGTCATCAAGTCGGGCGTCTCCAAGGACGAAGCCGCCAAGATCAAAGCCCAACTCGAAGCGGCGGGTGCCTCTGTCACCGTCAAGTAAAAAACGAAGCGAATATCTTGATTCCGCCGCCGCCGACGCTAAAGTCGGCGGCGGTATTCTCTCGTACCCGCAAGGATTCCGCGCGTCCGTGCGGGTACAGCCTTTCCCCCCGCCGCGTACAGGTGCAGCATGGTCGACCGTTTAAATTATGGTAGCATTGAGGAGGTTATCCAGCCTCCGAACCTGATTGAAATCCAGCGCAAGTCCTTCAAGGACTTCCTCCAGGCGGACGTGGATCCGATGAAACGGGAGGACAGTGGATTCCAGGCGGTTTTCCGCGAAATTTTCCCGATCGAGAGTTATGATGGCCAATGTGTGCTCGATTTTGTGAAGTTCGACATCCAGCCCCCGAAGATGGGGGAGGTTGAGTGCATCAAGGAAGGGGCGACCTATGCGGCCCCCCTGTATGTGACCTTCCGCCTGAAGGACGGGGACGAGGTGCGCGAGGAAGACATTTTCATGGGGGAAATCCCCCTGATGACGCAGAATGGCTCGTTCGTGGTCAACGGAGCCGAGCGGGTGATCGTGAGCCAGCTGCACCGTTCGCCAGGCATCTGCTTTGAGCAGAGCATGCACGCTAACGGGACGATTCTCTATTCGTTCCGGATCATTCCCGACCGCGGGTCGTGGATTGAGGTGCAGTTTGACACGAACAAGCTGATCAACATCTACCTGGACCGTAAGCGCCGCCGCCGGAAGTTCCTGGCGCCGACGTTGTTCCGCGCGCTGGGCCACGGCACCGACGAGGAGCTGCTGGGCCTGTACTACTCCTTCAAGAAATTGGCGGTCTCCAAGAAGCTGAAGGAGGCCGACCTTGCCAACTTCGTGTTGAAGGACGACGTGGTGGACGGGGACTCGGGCAACATGCTGGCGCGTCGTTACGACAAGGTGACCATGGACCTGGTTTCACAGATTTCCGCGGCGGGCCTTACCTCTGTGGACGTGGTGGACATCTCCTTCGACGAGGGGCTGTTCCTCGATTCCGTGAAGAAAGATCCGAGCCGCGACACCGAGGAGGCCCTCAAGGACATTTACGCCAAGCTTCGTCCCGGTGACCCGCCCTCGGTCGCCAACGCGAAGCAGATGTTGAAGCGCATTTTCGGGGATCCGCGCCGCTATGACCTTGGACGTGTCGGGCGCTACAAAATCCGTCAGAAGCTCAACCAGCAGATGCACCCCGAGTCGCGGGTGCTGGAGCGGGAGGACTTGGTCGAGGCGGTCCGTTATCTCCTGAAGCTGCACCGCGGCGAGGGGACGATCGACGACATCGACCATCTTGGCAGCCGACGTGTGCGCACGGTGGGCGAGCTGTTGGAAGGGCAGGTCCGTGTGGGCTTGGCCCGCACCGAGCGTCTGGCGCGTGAGCGCATGACGATGATCGACGCGACGGTGGAGAAGCTCACCCCGCAGCGGCTGGTCAATCCCAAGGCTCTTTCCGCGGTGATCAAGGACTTCTTTGGCCGTTCGCAGCTGTCGCAGTTCATGGACCAGACGAACCCCTTGTCCGAGCTCACCCACAAACGCCGTATGTCGGCTCTGGGCCCTGGCGGGTTGAGCCGTGAGCGCGCGGGCTTCGAGGTGCGCGACGTGCACACGTCTCATTACGGCCGCATCTGCCCCATCGAGACTCCCGAAGGTCCGAACATCGGTCTCATCAGCTCCCTCTCCACCTATGCCCGTGTGAACGACTTCGGGTTCATCGAGAGCCCTTACCGCGTGGTCAAGAACCGCGTCGTCACCCCTGAGGTGGTCTACCTCAACGCCGACGACGAGGAGCGCTGCGTCATTGCACAGGCCAACGCCCCGCTCGACGAAGCCAGTCGCTTCGTCAACGACATGGTCTCCGTCCGTCGTATGGGAGAGTTCGAGCTGGTGCCGGCCGACCAGGTGACCCACATGGACGTGTCGCCCAAGCAAATGGTGTCGGTCGCGACCTCCCTCATCCCCTTCTTGGAGCACGACGACGCCAACCGTGCGTTGATGGGTTCCAACATGCAGCGCCAGGCTGTCCCCCTCCTGGTCACCGAGCGCCCCCATGTGGGCACCGGCGTCGAGGGGCGCGTGGCCCGCGACTCCGGTGCGGTGGTGCTCAGCGAGATCGACGGCGTGGTGGCGCGGGTGACCGCGAAGGAGATCGTGGTGAGCCGTGATGGCTCCGTGCCGACCCGCAAGACCCCGGCCGCGGATTTCCGCAAACACGAGCTGCGCAAGTTCATGCGGACCAACGCCGGCACCTGCGCGAACCAGAAGCCGATCGTCAAGGTGGGCCAGAAGGTGTCCGCGGGCGATGTGTTAGCGGACGGGCCGGCGACGGACCAGGGAGACCTGGCTCTGGGACGCAACGTGCTGGTGGCGTTCATGCCCTGGTGCGGCTACAACTTCGAGGACGCGATCCTGATCAACGAGCGGATCGCGAAGGAGGACATCTACACGTCGATCCACATTGAGGAGTTCGAGTGTGACGCCCGGGACACGAAGCTGGGTCCGGAGGAGATCACGCGCGACATTCCGAATGTGGGCGAGGAGGCCCTGAAGAACCTCGACCATGACGGGATCATCCGGGTGGGCGCCGAGGTGAAGCCGGGCGACATCCTTGTGGGCAAGATCACGCCCAAGAGCGAGACGGAGCTGGCCCCCGAGGAACGTCTGCTGCGGGCCATCTTCGGCGAGAAGGCGGCCGACGTGCGCGACACCTCGCTCAAGGTGCCCTCGGGCACTTACGGGATCGTGATGGACGTCAAGATCGCTTCGCGCAATTCGACGCAGAAGAACAAGCTGACGCCCGGCGAGAAGCGCCGTCAGGCAAAGGCGATCCAGGAGGACTACAAGAACAAGAACTCCGAGATCACCGAGGCTCTGACCGAGGCGTTGAGCAACATCCTGCTGGGTGAGAAGATTCCGCTGGACGTGGTGAACTCCAAGACCGGCGAGATCATCATCCCGGCGAACCGTAAGATCACCAAGACCCTGCTGCGCAAGCTGGCGGCCGCCCACAAGAGCGTCGAGATCGACCCGAGCCCCATCCAGATCAAGATCCAGGGGATTATCGGCGACTTCAACAGCAAGTTTGAGGAACTCGAGGCCGAGTACGACCGCAACATGGACCGCCTGGAAAGCGGCGACGACGTCGATCCCGGCGTGGTCAAGAAGGTCAAGGTCTATGTCGCCAGCAAGAAAAAGCTGTCGGTCGGCGACAAGATGGCCGGCCGCCACGGGAACAAGGGGGTGGTCGCAAAGATTGTCCCCGAGGAGGATATGCCCTTCCTGCCGGACGGCACCCCCGTGGACATCGTGCTCAACCCGCTCGGCGTGCCGAGCCGAATGAACGTCGGTCAGGTGCTTGAAACCCATCTGGGCTGGGCCTGCCGCATGCTGGGCACCCACGCCGCGACCCCCGTCTTCGATGGGATGAAGGAGTCGGAGATCTGGGCGATGATGGAGAAGGCGGGCCTGCCGAACACCGGCAAGACCGACCTGTTCGACGGCCGAACCGGCGAGAAGTTCGACCAGAAGGTCGTCGTGGGCATCATCTACATGCTCAAGCTCCACCACCTTGTCAGCGAGAAGATCCACGCCCGCGCGGTGGGGCCCTACTCCCTGGTCACCCAGCAACCGCTGGGCGGCAAGGCGCAATACGGCGGACAGCGTTTCGGGGAGATGGAGGTGTGGGCGCTGGAGGCCTATGGAGCCGCGTATTCGCTGCAGGAGGTTCTGACGGTGAAGAGCGACGACCTGACCGGGCGCACCGGCATCTACGAGGCGATCGTGAAGGGCGAGAACTCGCTCAGCGCGGGAACGCCGGAATCCTTCAATGTGTTGATGAAGGAAATGATGGCGCTGGGCCTGGACATCCAGGTGAAGCGCGCCGACGCCTGACCTTGACCCGGGGCGCCGTGCGCCCCGGGTTCCCCCCCCCTTTTTGACCCCGAACACGGAGTACACCAGCAGTGGAAGCCAACGAGACCCTCATCCCCGCCGGCCAAGAGCCGGAGCGCGGCTACGACTTCGCCACCATTTCGATCGCCTCGCCGGAGACGATCCGCTCCTGGGCCCGCCGCAATGGCGAGCTTCAGGAAGTGAAAAACCCGGAAACCATCAACTACCGCACCTTCAAACCCGAGAAGGGCGGCCTGTTCTGCGAGCGCATCTTCGGTCCCACCAAGGACTGGGAGTGCGCCTGCGGAAAGTACAAGCGGGTGAAACACAAGGGAGTGATCTGCGACCGCTGCGGCGTCGAGGTCACCCTCTCCAGTGTCCGCCGCCACCAGATGGGGGTGATTGAACTCGCCGTGCCGGTGTCCCACATCTGGTTCTTCAAGTGCACGCCCTCCCGCCTCGGCATGGTGCTCGACATGAGCAGCCGCGCTCTGGAGCGGGTGATCTACTACGAGGACTACATCGTCGTGGACCCGGGCGAGAATACCGCACTGGAAAAGAAACAGCTGCTCAGCGAGTTGGAGCTGCGTGAGTGTGAGGAGAAGTATGGCGAGGGGGCCTTCAAGGCGGTGATGGGCGCGGAAGGCATCCGGGACCTGATGGCCGAGTTGGACATCCCCGCGGAGATCACCCAGATCGAGGCGGAGCTGGAGACCACCGGGAGCAAGCAGAACCAGAAGAAGCTTGTGAAGCGCCTGAAGACCTTGCAGGCGTTCCTGGAGACCGACACACGTCCCGAGTGGATGGTGCTCGAGGTCCTCCCTGTCATTCCGCCGGACCTCCGTCCCCTCGTGCCGCTCGAAGGCGGCCGCTTCGCCACCTCCGACCTCAACGATCTCTACCGCCGCGTCATCAACCGCAACAACCGACTGCGCAGCCTGCTGCAGCTCAAAACTCCGGATGTGATCATCCGCAACGAGAAGCGGATGCTCCAGGAGGCTGTGGACGCGCTGTTGGACAATGGCCGCCATGGACGGGCGGTCACGGGAGCCGGCAACCGCCCCCTCAAGTCGCTCAGCGACATGCTCAAGGGCAAGCAGGGTCGTTTCCGTCAGAATCTGCTCGGCAAGCGCGTGGACTACTCGGGTCGTTCGGTGATCGTGGTCGGTCCGCAGTTGAAGCTGCACCAGTGCGGGCTGCCTAAGCAGATGGCCCTGGAGCTGTTCAAGCCGTTCGTGATGAAGCGCCTCGTGGACCTGAACCACGCGCAGAACATCAAGAGCGCCAAGCGCATGGTCGAGCGGTCACGCCCGGTGGTGTGGGACGTCCTCGAAGAGGTCATCGCCGAACACCCCGTGCTGTTGAACCGCGCACCAACGTTGCACCGCCTCGGCATCCAGGCCTTCGAGCCCCAGTTGATCGAAGGCAAGGCCATCCAGATCCACCCGCTCGTGTGCACCGCGTTCAACGCGGACTTCGACGGTGACCAGATGGCCGTGCACTTGCCGCTGTCCGCTGAGGCTCAGGCCGAAGCGCGCATCCTGATGCTGTCCACCAACAACATCCTGTCTCCGGCCAACGGTCGCCCGATCGCCACGCCCACCCAGGACATGGTGCTCGGCATCTACTACCTCACCACCGAGAACGGCAAGAACGCCAAGGTCAAGGACGAGGAACTCCCCACGTTCACTAGCGTCGCCGAAGCCGTCATGGCCATGGATGCCGGATCGTTGGATCTGCAGGAGCGCGCGCGCATCCGGATCTCCTTCACCGTTCCGCCGGAGGGATGGCAAGCGCCTGAAGGGTGGAAGCCCGGACAGCCGTTCACCCTGGTCACCACGCTGGGTCGCGCGCTGTTCAACGAGGCGTTGCCGTACGACTACCCGTACGTGAACACCCAGGTGGACAAGAAGGTGCTCGGCGCAACCGTGAACCGGCTTGCGGAGCGCTATTCGAAGGTGAAGGTCGCCGAGACCCTCGACGAACTCAAGGCCCTCGGGTTCCATTGGGCGTCTCGTTCGGGCGTGACGATCTCCTTCTCCGACGTCGTCGCACCTCCGGCCAAGGCTGAACTGCTGGCGGGTGCCGAGGAGAAGGCGACCAAGGTCCAGCAGCAGTACGAGCGCGGCTTGATCACCGACTCCGAGCGTCGCCAGGAACTCATCGAGATCTGGACCCGCGCCACGGACGA
>CAYLNG010000049.1:0-13499 GCA_964385155.1 uncultured Verrucomicrobiota bacterium | reverse complement strand
CTTTCCACCCCCTTCCCAGGACCCGTCTTCATGTTCATCATGCGTTTCCACCGCCTCATCCAGTCCCGCCTCCTCTGGCTGTTTTTCTTGGCCATCGTGGTGGTCTCCTTCGTGTTCTGGGGCGCGATGAGCAACAGCGACGCCAGTACCCCCCAGATCGCCCGTCTCCGGGCCCCGGTCGGCTCCATCCGCGGCGAACCCGTGACCTTCCTGCAGTTCGACATGACCCGCCGCATCCTAGCAGGACAGGCCGGAAGCCGTGTCCCTGCGGATGTCCTGGACGAATTAACCTGGAACCGCCTTTCGCTCTTGGACTTCGCCTCGCAGTGCGGGCTCGAGGTGCCCATCGACCTCGCGCGCCGTCAGTTCCTGCTCAATTTCACTAATGAGGATGGCTCCTCCAATCCGCAACTCCTCCAGAATTTCCGCTTGGGGCTTCGGAGGGAGGGGCTCAGCGAACAGGACTACATTCGTTTCACGCGCGACAGCATTGTCCTCGATTTCCTGCAACGAGGCCTTGGAAGCTACATCATGGCCACCCCCTTCGAGGCGGAGCGCTGGGCACGGCTGCAGACCGACCGATTTGAAATCGTTTACGCTCCAATCACCGATGAACTTCTCAAAGAGGTTCCCGCACCGACCGAGGAACAATTGGTAAAGACCCACGAGGAAGGGAAGGAACGTTTTGCGATCCCGGAACAACGCAGCGTTCGCTACCTGGCCCTTCCTTTTGAAACCCCGGAGGATTCCGAAGCAGCGGCCCAGGCCCGCAAACTCGCCGAGGACACGGCGATGAGCTACAGTGTCCGCCTCACACCGCGCCGCGGACGCACAGCCCTTTCCCTGGAGAGCCTGGCCAACGAGACGTCCCTCCCCATCCACTCCATCGGCCCCTTCCACTCGCGGGATCTTCTCCCTGGCATCCAGAATCCTCGCGGCTTTACCCGCGCCGCCTTTGAACTGGAAGACACCCCCATCGCCCGCAACAGCCCCCCTGTCAGCGGAACCAACACCGTCTACGTCCTCCAACTCGCCGAAATCATCCCCTCCAGACCCTCCGAACTAAACGAAGTCCGCGACGACGTTCTGCGCGCTGCGACCGCCGAACTCCGTCAACAAGCTATAGCCACCCTCGCTTCAAACCTGGTCGCGGAAATCAAGACTGGGATCCACTCCGGAGGCAGCTTCGCCGAACTGGCCCAGGCCCGCGGCCTCCAAGTCACTACCCCCCCCGCCTTCCAGCTCAAGGACGCTGCCACCCTCATGGGAACCCTGCCTCCAGGTCTCCCCCAGGCCGCAAGCGAAATGGGAGCGGGCGAGGTGTTTGGACCTGTCGAGTCGATGTTCGGAGGCCTCCACATCGGCCAAGTCCTCTCCCGCGTCCCTGTACCGGAGGACTCCGCGGAATTGGCATCCTCCCTGCGGTCCCAGATCGAACGCGGGCTCATCTCCCGCGGGTTCTTCCAACTCTTCGATAGTCTCGTACTACGTCCCGGCCGCGAAGTTCTTGACCGTTCCACACCCGACGGCGAGAACGAAGCCGTGAATTGACAGCTCTTCCTCCAGACCGGGGCCTTGTCCCCGTGTACGATCGGACAGCAATCCTGTGCCGTTGGTTGAACCGGCGCCACGATAGGTCCAGGATCTCTTCCCCGTCGCCATCGCGCACATCTCCCGCAGGAAGCTTCCCGAGGAAGAGGACGCATGGAGTCGGAGGAAATCGCGAGGGAGCGTTGGGGGATGTGAACGGTGAGAAAAACGATCCCCCACCGCGCGGCGGCTTCAGCCGCTGTCCGGAAGGCTTCAGGCGCTTCCTCTCACGCATACACCCTTTTGTGTATCATCATCCTTCAGAAGAATCTACACGGTGACGGGAGGGATGCAGAAACAGCAAGATATTTGAAAAAAAGACCTTGCGCGAAACCGACGAACCCCAATTACCCGTACCGGCAGAGATAAGACGTATCGGCGGCGACCTTGACCCCGAACTTCACGCCAGAGGGAACATCGAAACTTTCGCCGGGACCGTAGGTTTTCCAAGCGGATTCCCCCGGCATGCGGATCCCGAGCGCGCCAGTGATCACCGTCATCGTCTCCGGGCTGGAGGTTCCGAACTCGTATTCGCCAGCTGCCATGACACCAATGGTGGCGGGGCCCTGGGAGGTACCGAAAGCCAAGGACTTGACCTTCCCGTCAAAGTATTCGTTGGTTTTAAACATAAGATTTGCACCATAGCGGTCCGGAACCTAAAATCAATCCCCATGTTGAGCGACACAGCCCCCTACATCGGCCGTATCGCCCCCACACCGACGGGGGGGCTTCACCAGGGACACGCGCGCACCTTCCGAGCCGCATGGCAGCGTGCGCGCGAAGCCGGGGGCTTGGTCCGCCTCCGCATCGAGGATCTGGATCCTGAACGTTGCAAGCCGGAACACATTTCCCGGGTACTCGACGACCTTCGTTTCCTGGGCCTCGACTGGGATGGGGAGCCGGTTTACCAATCCCAGCGTCGCTCCCTCTACCTGGATACCTGGAAGCGTCTCAAAGCCGCAGACCTCATCTACCCCTGCACCCGTTCCCGGCGCGAACTGCGCGACATGGTCCAGGCCCCTCACGAGGACGAAGAACTCGCAGAGCCTATCTATCCCACCGCTTGGCGCCCCCCTCCTGGTTCCGGGAACGCCTACCTCTCTCCCGCCGGCGTCAACTGGCGCTTCCGCGTCCCGGACGGTGAGCGCATCACCTACACCGACGCCCGCCACGGTACCCTCACCTATACCGCAGGCGTCGATTTCGGTGATTTCGGCGTCTGGCGGCGCGACAACGTCCCTGCTTATGAGCTTGCCGTGGTGACCGACGACATCGCCATGGGCATCACCGAGGTGGTCCGCGGTGAGGATCTCCTGATCTCCACGGCACGCCAGATCCTCCTCTACCGTGCCCTTGGCGCCCGTCCACCCGCGTGGTGCCACGAGCCCCTCGTCCGCGATTCACAGGGACGCCGCCTCGCCAAGCGCCACCCAGGATATGAAGTACGGCCATGACCTCTCCCAGCCCCCCCCTGTCTCACACAAGCTTTGGGCTCGCATAACGCCACATCCCTTGTAGTATGTCCGCCCTCTTTTCGATCCTACAATCTTAACCGCCCCCCCCCCTGCCCTGCCCTCCCCAAAAACAGCCGTGAACCCACCCGATCCCAACAACGACAGCTTTGCGACCCACCATGGGCGCAGCAGGTCACTCCCCCTAAGGCGGTGCTGGCGTCGTGGCAGCGACAACGATGAACGAGGCGAGCGGATCCCCCGCCAACCCCAGCAGGAAGCGAGGTAAGATGAGTCCACCGTTGGACACACAGCCGGTGCTCGACAGGATTCTAGCCTCCGTGCAAGCCCGCCGCCTCCCCGGGGGAGCGGGACGCTATGCACGACGGCCCGGAGAAAGCACCGCGGACCCACTTGCCTCTGCGGCCGCCGCGACTCTCCTGCACATGTTGGCGGTTTTCCCGGGACGCGGACACGACCGTTCAGCTTGGGTGGAAGAACTCCGCCGCACCCAAAACCCGGAGACGGGGCTTTGCTCCGCCCCCCTTGTCGGCGATCTCGAGGCCACCGCGGCGATTTCCGCCGCCTTGGACCTCTTCGAGCAGCGTTTGGACTCTCCCCCCCGCTCCCTCGCTCCCCTTGCCGATCCCCCGGCGCTTCCGGAGTTCCTCGCCCAGCAGGACTGGGCCTGCCATCCCATTGCCGCCTGCCGGAATGCGGCGGCCCTCTATACCATCCTCACCATCGCGGAGGAGGTGGGTCCCGCCTGGAACTCCACATACTTCCGATGGCTTCGCGAAGAGACAGACGAACACACAGGGCTCCTGCGGAGAGACTGCCTCTCCCCCATCGAAGTCGACGGCCAATGGACCCTGCTTCCCTACCTGAACGCCCAGTACTACATCCTCGCCACCCAGCTCCACGCCCGGCAACCCCACCCCGTTCCCTTCCGCCTGGTCGACACCGCCCTCGAAATCATGGAGTATCACCGTGGACTGTTCTGCCAGAAACTCGGGCATCGACATCTCCCTTGGATTTTCTGCCTGACCCGGAGCATTCGCCTCTCCCCCCACCGCCATGAGGAAGTCATCCTCGCCCTGGACCGCTTCGCCACCCGTTATGTGGAGTTCATCACCCAACGCGCCAACGAGGGCCACCTGGAGGATCTCACCCTCGCCCAGACAGCCGTCGCCGCCCTGGCCGAACTCCAGATCGCCCTCCCCGGCCGCTTGATCTCCCGCCGTCCCCTCCGCCAAGTTCTCGACCGAATCTGCTTCCTGTGACCCCCATCGAACCCCTCCTCTACTTTGGCAGCGCCGAAATCGCCGTGCCCACCCTCGAGGCCCTCGCCGCACACCACCGCGTCTGCGCGGTCTGCACCCAACCCGACCGCCCCAGCGGTCGCAAACAACGCCTCACCCCCTCCCCCGTAAAACGCAAGGCCATGGAGCTGGGCCTTCCCATCATCGACCCCGCAAAGATCGGCGAGGCCCGCGACCGCCTCCGCGCTCTCGCCCCCGCCCTGGCCATCGTCTTCGCCTACGGACAATACCTCCCTCCCTCGATTTTCAATCTGCCCACCCTTGGCAGCATCAATCTCCACCCCTCCCTGCTCCCCCGCTACCGTGGCGCCAGCCCGATCCAGAGTGCCCTGGCCGACGGCCTCGTGCGCAGTGGATTAAGCATCCTGCGCGTCTCCGAGCGCATGGACGCCGGTGATCTGCTCCTCCAGGAACCGCTCGACATCCATCCCGAAGACACATGCGCCTCCCTGTCGGAACGCTTTGCCGCACGTGCCGCCACCCTCATCCTTGAGGCTCTGGAACTGCTGCAGCAAAACCGTGCCACTTGGAGCCCGCAGGAGGAAGCCCTCGCCACCGAATGCCGCAAACTCAGCAAAAGCGACGGGGAAGTGGACTGGTTCCGCCCCGCACGGTGTATCGCCAACGCAGTTCGGGCCTACTACCCTTGGCCCGGCGTCTTTTTCCAACTTCCTGGAACCGGTCCGGTCAAAATCCTCCGCTCGCGTGTCGTGGCGGGCGACGCGCCTCCCGGTCTCCTCCTCCCGCCCACCGAGGAGGGCCCCGTTGTTGCCACCGGACAGGAAGCGCTTTGCCTGCTGGAAGTACAACCCCCCGGCAAAACCCCCATGTCTGGACACGACTTCCTCAACGGCCACCCACTTCCCCCGGGCTGCCGTCTCCCCTCTCCCTGACTCCCCGACCCCCGTCACAAAAAAAAAGCCCCCGGATCCGGGGGCCTTTTTGCGCGGATTTCCATCCTCAGAGATGAGGATTGACCTTGGACCAGTCGGCCAGCGGGGGCAGAACGCCCATGCCAATGACCTCGTCGCGGAGTTTGACAAGGTGGTGGTAGGAGGCCTTCAACGCATCGATTTCCTCGGGGAGACCGGCGGGCATCGAAAGCTTCACGCCATCCTTCGTCAGCTCGGTCTCCAACGCCAACACGCATTTTTCGAAACCAAACGCGTCGACATACCCACCTACCGGCCAGGGATATCCCTTGCCCTCGATCACGCCCTTAACCATGAGGACAGACTGGTGGGAAGGGCTCTGGAAGGAGCTGCGTCCCCGCAGTTGGATGATCTTCTTGCCGCCCTGGGAAACATGCTGCTTGATTTCCTCCCACTTGGCGGCCGGGAGTTTTTCCGTGCCGATGAGTTCGGTCAGGGGCGTGCCCGCCACCCGAGCGGTTGACGCAAAGACCGCCATCATCTCACCGTGGCCACCGTAGGTCCGGCATCCCGTCACTTCGTCCTGCGCGACGCCAAAGTGCTGTGCCAGAGCCGTCTGCAGGCGCGTGGAGTCGAGCGCAGCCAACGTGCCGACCTTGGAGGGATGAAGGCCGGAGTGCACGAGGGTGACGAGACCTGTGATGTCCGCAGGGTTGAAAATCACGACCACAAACTTGACGTCCGGGCAGTACGTTTTGATGTCCTTGCCCAGCTGGGCCGCAATTTCAGCGTTGCCCTTCAGCAAATCCTCGCGGGTCATTCCCTCCTTGCGCGGCGCTCCGCCCGAGGAGATGATGTACTTCGCCCCTTTCAGGGCCTCCTCGATGTGGGTCGTCCACGTCAGGCGCGCACCGGGGAAAGCGCAGTGATATATCTCCTCGGCCGCCCCCTTCAAGCCGGGCTCGAAGGGATCGTAGCCGCAGACATTCGGGCTCAGGCCCAGCGAAAGCACCGCCTGCATCATGTTGGAGCCGATGGCGCCGCCGGCGCCGAGAATTGCGATCTTGTCTTGGGTCAGGTAGCACATGTCAGATTGTCTATCCATGGGGTTGTATTTCAGGGAAAACAGGATGTGTTTCCTACCCGGCCCAACCGCCCTTTGGCAACCCCAAACTGCCCCGGCCTTTCGCAGCCCTCACCCCGCTTCCTTTTCTGCTCGCCCCGAGGCTGCCTCTCGCATAGAAAATAAAAATGACCGATTCCCCTTTCCAGAGCATCGCCGTCCTCAAAGGCGGACCCGGCGCCGAGCGGGAGGTTTCCCTCCGTTCCGGCGCGGCCGTGGCCACTGCCCTCCGTGAGGGAGGACTCCACGTACATGAAATCGATGTGCGCGGGGTGGATTTCCAGATCCCCACTGGTGTGCAGGCGGTGTTCCCCGTGTTGCACGGGGAATTCGGGGAGGACGGCGTGGTGCAGCACCGTCTTGAAGAACTGGGAATCCCCTACGTTGGATCCCGCAGCTGGGAAATGCCCCGCAGTTTCGACAAAGAAATCTCGCACGCCCTTCTGGCGGCGGCCGGGATTCCCACCGCACCCCACCGGATGATGGGCCCAGACACGTGCGACCCAGTCCTCGGCTTCCCCCTGGTCCTCAAGGCACCCCGACAAGGCTCCAGCATCGGTGTCGAAATCGTGGGGGAGGCCGCAGGCTTTCCCGCGGCCCTCGAACGTGTCCGGGCCTTTGGCCCACGGGTACTGGTCGAGACCTACATCCCCGGCACCGAATGCACAGTAGGCTTCCTGGGTGACGACCCCCTTCCAATCGTCGAAATACGTCCCGCCTCCGCCACCTACGACTACGAAGCCAAGTACCAGAGAGGGGACACCGCTTACCTATGCCCCGCACCCTTCGACGACGCGCTGGCAGAACGTATCCGGGAGACCGCACGTGCCGCATATGGGGTGCTGGGGGGGCGGCATCTGGGGCGCGTGGACTTCCGGATCCGGCCGGACGGCGCCCTCTTCGTTCTTGAGCTCAACCCCTTGCCGGGTTTCACGGCAACCAGCCTCCTTCCTAAGGCCGCGTCGGCTGCAGGCCTGAATTTTGTTGCGCTCTGCCTCCGCATTGTGGCAATGGCGGAATAACTACGTCATGTCCCTCTTCCCCCGCAAATCCGCCGCGCGTAAACGCCGCACCCCGGAGACCGGTTCGGTCCTCCGTGTGGCCGCGAATGCGCGCGCGGCTTCGACCACCGACGGGCTTCCCGCGGGTGCTCTGGCGATCTTCGGGGGGGTCTCCCTCCTCGTTTTCGCGTGGGGAGCCTGGTTGCTGGCATCCTGGTGCGGCCGGCTGCTCTTCACGGAGAACGAGGCCTTCACCCTACGGCATATCCGTGCAGAACGAGGCGTGACCCTGACACCGGAGCTTCTCACGGAATGGGCGGACATCCCGGAGGGTGCGAACCTTTTCAAATTGTCGATCCGCGAGATCCGCGAACGGCTGGAGGCCAACGCCATCATCCGGCAAGCGGTGCTTCGCCGCGAACTTCCGGACACATTGCACATCCGGGTTATTGAGCGGGTGCCGCTGGCCCGGGTGGGTCAGGCCGAGGGCCGGATGAACTGGCTCGTCGATGCCGAGGGAGTGATCATCAACAAGAGCTTCCAGTCAAAACACCTTCCCTTCCTCCTGGGCGTCACCGATACACTTCATCTCGGGGCACGAATCGCCGTGGGGCGAGCAAGGCAGGCTCTTTCCTATCTCTCCCGGTTGAGGGAGCTCCCCGCGGTGAAGAGGGAGCTTCTTGATGTGCGGGTCATCAGCGTGGGACATCCGGAATACCTGGATTGGAGGCTGGCGGATGGAACCCAGCTTCTGCTGCCACGCGAGGGAGACGCCCGGGGCGTATTGGAACGCGCCTCCCGGGTGCTGTACGAAAACAAGGTCCACAATCTGGGCCGCCGCGCCTTCGATCTCCGCCCCGAAGCCGGTACCGGAAACGCCATCGCCGCCCCACGTTGAAACTCCATGAGCACCCCCCTCGCCGTTCTTGAAGTTGGCACCTCCGAAGTCCGTGTGATCGTGGCCGAACCCCGGGAGGACGGCCGGCTGATGATCACCGGGGTGGGCCGCCACCCCTCGGTCGGGATCCGCAAAAGCGAGGTGGTGGACCTTGAAAATGCCAGAATCTGCGTCAAGGGGGCCCTTCACGACGCCGAGGCCAATGCGAACGCGAACATCCGGGAGGTGCTCTTGGTCTACAGCGGGGGGCACATCCGCCAGCTGGTCAACCGTGGCACGGTGAACCTTCTGCCGCCCCGCCAGATCATCACTGCGGATGACCGGGAGGAGGCGCTTGCCAACGCGCGAGCGGCGACCATCCCCCCCGACCACGAGCTCCTGCACTGCATCGCGGGACATTTCCACCTCGACGACCGCCGTGTGCTGAGTCCCGACGGGATGGAAGGGCAGCGCCTCAGCGCAGACATGCTCATTCTCTACGGGGCCAGCAACCGGCTGCGCAACCTGTTCCGGGTGTGCGAGGAGTCGGCCGTGAACGTCCTGGAGGCGGCCTTTGGGGGGCTCTGCGCGGGCTTATCGGTACTGACAGCCCCGCAGAAGGAGGCGGGGGCGATCCTCATCGACCTTGGCGGAGGCACAACAGACTACGTCGTGTACGCGGAGAACATCATCGCACGGGCAGGTTCGCTGGGCATTGGTGGGGACCACGTCACCAACGACCTCAGCCTCGGCCTGAACCTTTCGCATTCCCAAGCCGAACGGCTGAAGGTGAAACATGCGGCGGCGATGGTCGACCTCGGGGCCCGCGATCGGAGGATCCCCGTTGCGCCGGAGGGAGGATTCAGGGCCCGGGAGGTTCCCTCGCGTGACATCCAGCTCATCACACAGGCGCGCATGGAGGAAATCTTCGAACTGGTCCGCCGCGAGATCGGAGGGGAAATCCTTCGTGGCCGCTTTGGAGCGGGGGTTTTCCTCACTGGCGGCGGGGCCCGCATGCAACGGGTTACGGAGCTCGCCTCCAAAATCTTTGACATGCCATGCCATATCGGCCTTCCCAAAGACGTCACGGGCCTGGCCCTCCCCTCCGAATCCCCGGAGTTCGCGGCGGTGGTCGGCATGCTGAAATACGGCGCACGCTGGGGTGACACGGCCTCGCGTGGCTTGTCCCTCTCCCATCTTCTCCGAAAGGTATTCGGCAGGTCATGAGCGAGCCCCCCACATCCCTGGAAGCCTTTTCCCCGCCTCCGCGCGACCCGCTTCCCATCCTGCTGCTCGCAGTGGGGCACGCCGGAATCCGGCTCATCTCCCATCTCCCCCCCCGCGTTCCCGAACTGACCTATGCGGCGGTCGACACGGACCGGGTCGCCCTGGAGTCCGCCCCCTATCCGCGCAAACTACTGCTCGGAGAAGGGCGCACGGGTGGTCTCGGAACGGGGGGAAGCCCCGACTTGGGACGACAGTGCGCAGAGGCGGGGGAAGAGGAACTTCTGGAGCTTCTGGAAGGGGTGCGCGTTTTGATCCTGGTGTGTGGACTGGGCGGGGGAACCGGTGGGGGGGTGGGCGCCTGGATTGCTTCCCGCGCCAGGGACCTTGGCTTGATCGTCTTGGCCGGGCTCACAAAGCCCCTTGAAGCCGAAGGTGCCCCGCGGCGTCACGCCGCAGATGCCTCCCTCCGCCTCTTCCGGGAAAGCTGCGACGCCGTGATGCTTTTCCCCCTTGAGGCGCTCCGATCGCGGGAGGATCCCTCCATGCTCCTGCCACGCCTCCTGAAACGATGCGGGCTTGAGGTGGGACGGGCGCTCGGAGGGCTCGCGGTCATGCTGCGCTCCGGCTGGCTCCTCCCCGTCACCCTGCAGGACCTGATCCACGTAATGGCGCGGGCTCAGGGACACTGCCGCATGGCGGCGGTGTCCAGCGACGGGGAGGACCGCGCGGGCGCCGTGTTGGAGCAACTTTTCTCACACCCTCTGACCGAAAAGGGAGGACTGCTTGCCCACAGCGGCGGTGTGATCGTGGCCCTGCTGTGCGGTCCCCAGGTGAGCGTCGCCGAGGTGGAGCGCCTCAGCCACGAAATCCGGTCCGTCATGCGCCCCGATGCCGAGCTCAAAATCGGAATCGCACATGACGACCGATTCGGGCGCCATCTGGGCCTGGTGGTCATGGCGGCCGAGAAATGGAGCACAACGCTTCCCGGCCCGCCTCCTACCACGGAATCGAAGGAGGAAACGGAGGCAGTCGCGGACTCGCCGTCGGGCCGTCTGGTGCAGAGCGAGATCCCACTTCCGGAAACGACACCAAGGGGCCGATTCAAGGGCGCCGAGCCCACGATTGTGGCGGGAGAGGACCTTGACACGCCGGCCTTTGTTCGCAAGGGTGTCAGACTCTCGACATCGGCGACACGATCCCCCCCACCATGAAACACTCCCACTTCTTCCTGCTCCCGATCCTCCTTTTCGCCCTCGCCGCGCACGGGGAGCCCCCCCCGCCTCGGCCCGGACCCACAGAACTCCGGTCCATGATCGACGGACTCGGCGCGGAATCCCACACCGCCCGAGAGGAGGCCCAGAAACAACTGCGGGCCCTTTCCGAACGGCACCCCCGCTATGTGCTCGCGGCACTCAGCGAACGCTACAAGAACGAGGAGGATCTGGAGATCGAGCTCCGGCTGGCCGAGCTCATCGAACCCTTGGCGATGTCTCTGATGTTCGACCTTCCCTCAGGCTTCATCGGCGTGAACTTGGCTCCCGTCACCCTGGAGCCGGACGGTCCCGCCCTCTCGATGATGCACGTATACGAGGGCCTTTCCGCGCATGAGGCCGGCCTCCAAAACGGCGATATCATCCTGGCGCTCGACGGCAAAACCATCGCCGATCTCGGTGGGCAGGAGGGCTTCGTCGGGGCCATCTCGCGACTGGTTCCCGGAACCATCGTTCACTTGCTCGTCCAACGCGGCGCCGAACGCTTCCGCCAGCCCGTCTCCCTCGCCCCACGCCCCTTCCAGATTCCCGATCGCCTCCAGCAGCATCAGGAGGCCCTGCGCCTGACCCGCGCGTGGCTCGACGGCCTCCGGGCAAAACCAGGCCAGGATCCCGGATTCCCTGTGGGCCATTTCCCCTTGGACGACTCCCCCTGACCCCCAGCCCTTCCCCATGCACCCCTCCCCCCCCACCCACCGTCGCCCTCGCTTCGGGCGTAGGCTCCTGTTTATCCTAACCGCCGCTATCCTCGGCCTTTTCCTGCTCCTGCACTCCCCGGCTTTCCTCAAGGCCGTAGTCCTTCCCCGAATGGGCGATGCCCTCGGCGCAGACCTCCGCGTAGGGGACCTGGCCTTTTCCCCCTTTTCCCGGCTCCGCCTCCAGGACCTACGTGCGGATGCACGGGACGGCTCCTACGAAGCCGAAATCGGGTCCTTGGACATTCGTTACGATCTGTTGGGGTCCCTGCGTGGTGGATGGAGACTGCAAGAGGCCCGCCTCGAAGACGCTCGGGTGGTGCTTCGTCCACCACAACAGGTCCGCCGAGGTCACGCGGGGGAGCCCGTAGCCCCGAAAACGAAGTCGGGAAAAGCACTCCCGCTCCTGGACTTTGGGCCCATCCGGGTCAAGAATCTCGACCTGCGCGTATGCCTGCCGGACCAAGAAATCCACCTGGGATCGTTTTCTCTGGAGATCCCGCACTTCCAGACCGGACAGGAGACCCTGCTGCAGGCCACCTCCGAGGCCGACTTTGTGCAGACACATGCCGATGCCGCCGGGCGGCTCCGCGCACAGCTTCAGCTCCAGGCCACCGGGAAAATCGCCCAGGACCAGGGCGCACTTTCGCTCAGCGCCACCCTCGACGCCACCGGGCTCCGGCCGGAAGGGGTGTTCTCGCCCGCGGAAGAGGTGGACAGCCTTCGATTCGAATTGCAACTCCAGGAGGGGGCTATCCAAGCCGCCCGCATCACCTTCCGGGGGGAAAGCAACCTCCCCCTCGGCTCCGCACAGGCCGAAGGCCGCCTCGATCCCCTCGCCACTGACCACACCCTGCGGATTCTCCTCGACGACATCGGCCCACCCGCCCTCAACCTCCTTGCCGCCACGACAGGTTTCCGCTTCGATACGGCCCGCCTTACCGCCGATCTGCAGCTCGAAACGCATTCAAACCTCGCGGGAATCTCCCTGAAGGGAGAAATTCGGGGCGACGACCTTCAGCTCGCCCGCGGGGGGAACACCACGCCCTCGTTTTCTCTTCGCCTCCGCCCGGACCTTGCCCTCGACCTGCCCCAATCCACAGCCGACCTTGGGGCGCTCGCTCTGGAACTGCGCCAAAACGATCGCCCCCTCCTTTCCGTTGGCCTCGACCAACCCACGCGCCTCAGCTGGAAAGGAGGGATTCCCCACTCCGAGTCCCTCAAGCTCTCCCTCCACCTGCAGGACCTCGAACTCGCCGAATGGTCCCGAGTCGTGGATCTCCCGCTACAAGGAGGACGGATCAACCTCGTGGCCGACATGCGCACCCGGGACACTGGCGCCGAAACCCTCCTCACCCTAAGGGGTCGCGTCGCCCGCCTCTCCGCACCGGCCCTGTTCCCACCGGGCTCCACCCCATTGAGCGGCAACCTGGAGGCGTCCCTCCGCCTCGTGCGCCCGCAAGATGCCCCCCCTTCCCTTACGGGCTCCCTTTCCCTGCAAGAACTCAACGGACGCCTAACTCAGCTCGACCTCGCATCCGGATCCCTCCAGGCCGCCGCCGAAGTCCTTTTCCCTCCCGGATCGATCGAAGCCAGAAACCTTTCCCTCCGCCTCACACCTTCGGACCGCTGCGCCCTCGATCTGGCGGCCTCCGGGGCAGCGACCCTTTCCCCCCTCCAGGGGAACCTCTCCCTCGAACTCCGCGAGCTCGACCTTTCCCGCCTCCGCCTTTTGTCTCCCTCTCCTCCCCCCCTCGCCTCCGGCAACCTCCAGGGGACGCTTCAGTTCCGCGTTTCCCCGGAGTCGCTCCTGAATGCACAGGGCGACCTGCGCCTGCTTGGGCTCCGCCTCCCGGACCGCCCCCCCGCACCCTCCCCCCTCTCCCTTTCGTTCCTCGTCGATAACGCCTCGATCCATCAGCAACCCATCGCCCTTTCCGCTTTCTCCCTGCAGCTAGCCTGGCCCCCCGCCCCCCCCCCCGGGAACCGCCGCGCGGTCCCAGCCCACCACCGGGGCCAGGCGCCACCGGCCCGGTCGGGCGCTCGGGGCCACCAGAGCCACGGCCGCCA
>CAYLNG010000048.1:0-14465 GCA_964385155.1 uncultured Verrucomicrobiota bacterium | reverse complement strand
CCTCGGAGGAGGGCTGGAGGGTGTTGTTGTAGGTGTAGGTTTTGAGGCCGAAGGCGTCGGTGGTGGTGACCAGGCGGCCTAAACGATCAAACTCGTTGGACACTGCTGGAGTGTTGTCGGAGTAATGGATGTTCGTCAGTTCCAGAGTGTTCACATCGTAGGTATACGTTGTTACGAGCGGGGCCCACCCGCCGTCGCCAAGGCTTTGGCGTGCCCAGGTTCTTGTGAGGAGGCGGCCGTCGGGGGTGTAGGTGTAGGTGGGGCCCTGGCCGTCGGCGTGGAGTTTCTGGAGGAGGAGGCCGGTGGCGGGGTGGTGGACCCACTGCGTGGTGTCCACAGAAGTTAGAAGCTGGGAGATAGAAGATAGGGGAAGAATGCCGTTGGGCTGGACGGTTGGCGCGAAGGTGACGTTGGGGTCGCGGAGGGTGTGGAGTTTCACCATGCGGTCGAGGTCGTCGTATTCGTAGACGACGGGGTAGGTGGCGCCCCATTGGGCGCGGACCTGACCGTCCTCGGTGTAGGCGGTGTGGGTGGTGTTGCCGAGGGGATCGGTGACGGAGATTTGGCGTCCGGTGCTGTCGTAGGCGAACGTTGTGACGTTCCCGGCGGCATCGGTGGAGGCGGTGACGAGTCCGGTGGTGGCGTCGTAGGTGACGAAGGAGCGTCCTGTGCGGGGGTCGGTGGTGCCTACTCGGCGCTGGAGAGCGTCGTAGTCATACGAGTGCGGAGTGCGGAGTGCGGAGTGCGGAGTGGGGGAATAGGATTCGAGGAGGAGTCCGTTGACGCTGCGGGAGGTCGCGGGATGATCGCTGAAGGGGGACTGCTGCTCGGTCCAGGTACTGCGGGTGGCGCGGTTGAGGTAGCGGCGGGAGGCGGAGAGGTTGCCGTGGATGTCGATGGACTGGGATTCGGCGACGAGGATGCCATGGGCGGGGTCGTCGGGATGCGGGCTGCCGAGTCCGGTGAGGCGCTGGCGGCTGGTGCCGGTGAGGGTGGGGGTGTTTTGGTTGTGGTCGTAGAGGTAGGACTTGGACTCCATCCACCAGTCGGCACCGTCGAGGACGTAGGCGGTCTCGGATTCGGTGATGCGGTCGGGGCCGGCATCGTCGCGGGCGTCGTTGTTGTTGACGTCGAGGTAGGAGGCGATCTGTTCGCCGAGGTCGTTGTATTCGTAGCGGGTGGAGGCGCCGGCGGGAGGCGTGGATTCGATGAGCTGGCCCTTGGCGTTGTAGGTCATCGTGGAGACGAGTTCCGTGTTGCCGAAGCCGGGTTGGCGCTGTTCGATGCTCTGGCCGAGCATGTTGCTGGTGCTTTTCTGCCAGACTTCGCCGTTGGGGCCGGAAGCGACACGGGTCCACTGGGAGCCGTCGGGGTTGACGCCGTAGGTGTAGCTCTGCGAGACGGTGCCGGAGCCAGTGACGAGTTTGGTGCGTCCGTCGAGGTAGCGGACGGTGATGATTTCGGAGCCGTCGGGGTTGGTCTGGGTGGTGATGCGGTTGGCGTCGTCGTAGGCGATGCTGGAGGTTCCGCGTCCGGGGCTGGTGGAGGAGAGGCGGCGGTTGGCGGTGTCGTAGGTATGAGTGGTTGTGAGTTGAAGAGTTGAAGGTTGCGGGTTGGAAGATTCACTATTGGGGACGCTGGATTGGGTTTCGGCTAAGATGTTGCCGGCGGGGTCTAGGGTGTATTCGGTGATCTGGTCGTAGCCGCCGGGAACGATCTTGGTGCGCCGGATGACGCGGTTGAGGGCGTCGTGCGTGGTTTTGTGGGCGGTATCGGCGGGCGAAGAGACCGTTTCTTGCGTCACGGTTGTGCGGAAGTAAGGGGATATGGGATATGGGATATTGGATATAGGGGTGAAGATGTTGGTGGCGTCGTCCCAGATACCGAGTTCGTAGGTGTGGGTGGTCAGAGTGCCGTCGGGGTTTTCCGAGCTTCGGAGGCGTCCCTGGAGGAGGGTTCCGTCGTTCGGACCATAAAATCGGCGGGTGGAGCGGAGGTTGAGGGGATCTCGTAGTGAGCCCCGTTGGCGTCGATGCCGTAGACGTGGTAGCTGCGGGAGACGACCTGTCCGAGGATTTGGCGGGTGACGGTGCGGGGGTGCTGGTCGTTGAAGGCGGGGACGTCCTCGGCGCTGTGGGGCGTGTAGTCGTAGAGGGTGGCGTCGCCGAGGGCGATGGCGGGGGGGGGGGGGTCCCAGAGATTCAGGGCCAGGGAGCTATCGAGCTGGGCGGAGACAGGGGAGACCAGAAGCCCCGAAAGGGCGCCCCACGGAAGAAGCCTACCTAAGCCCCACCCATCAACAGGTTACGAAATGCGCGCATGTTTCTTGTCCTTCTTCGTGGTGAAACCGAGGCGTGGGAAATTGCAGAAAGAGGGAACACTCGCAAGCGCGAAACCACTGATTCCACTTTGTACCATGAGGGAGAATCACATTGGCAGGCCATGGTCGACGACGTCGCCGGGTGGTTTCCCTTGTCTGGTGACGTTTTCGGTGTCGTTGGTGGATATCGTGTATGTATTTCCGCACCGGTTCCAACCCTGGTGGAGGGTCCTCGTTGCAAAAATGATGACGGCGGTGGCCGCCGTTCCGCAGCCCCCCACTACCGCCGGGTTCAGCGTGTTTCCGCCCGGAACATCTCCTTCCCCGCGCTCCAGATGCGGTAACGCAGCTCCATGCCCGGGGGCGTGTAGACCACGATTGGCAGCCGGCTGTTGTAGCGCACCCACTTCGGTGGCATGTGTACAAAAGTCTCCACCTGCGGCGCACCGGGCATCGGCGCCATCCGCGTCGACCTCACCGGGCCGGGCGTCGCCTCGAAATACGTGTAACCCCACCCTTCCACCGTCTTCTCCTCGAAACTCCCGCCCATACCCATCCGGTTCACCCCGTCCGTCCGCATCGTCCTCCCCACGATCAGCTCCACGCGGAAGTCCTCCTCCTCGCCACGCTCCTTGTGCTCCAGCAGGATCACATGGCGCACCCGCCCCTCCTCCGCCACCGGATAGGGCGCCAGATTCTTCTCCGCCTCCTCTGTCGCGAATAATGGCAGCAGCACACACAGCAGCATCCATCGGGTTTTCATTTGGGGTTCTCCTGTTTCAAGGTTATGCGCGGCATCCCGGCCTGGAATAGCCCTCAGCGGGTCGGCGGGGAGGCCTTGAGAATTTCGGCCCCGAGCTCGGAGTGGAGCACGAGGATCGAAAACTCGACGGCCTCCTCGGGTTTGCGGTCATTGAGGGAAAGGAAATCGAAGCGTCCGCGCAGGTCGGTGTAACCGTCCTTCCAGAAGCTTTCGCGGCCATCGGCCCCGCGGGCGAAGACCTTGACGTAGGTCTTGGGCAGCGGGGAGGCGTCCTTGGCCGAACGGACCTCGACCTGTCCGAAAGCCTCCATCTTGCGGACGCGGAGCTGGTTGGCGTACCAGGCCGCCCCCGCGCGCTGTCCGCGTCCCGTCACCTCCACCATCAGGTTGCGTCCGGCGTACTCCCGCGGCAGCCGGATTTCCTCGGGCTCACCGTTCGCTTTCAGGTCGATTTCCCGGCTGAGTGCCGGCTTGATCACCGCGAAGTCCGCCCCTCCCTCCGCCAGGAAGGGCTTGCGGCTGAACAACAGCTCGATGTCCATCGGATACAGGTTCAGGGTCGCTCGTTTCATGTGGTGCGCTGTGACGAACAGCCGTCCCGACTCCACCTTCAGCTCCAGCGAGGGCGCCTGCGCCGCCAGACGGTCCAGATCCTGCTGACGGGTCGGATCCTCCGCCGCCTCCGCCGTCGCGCCGCGCGCCTCGGCCACTGCGGCGGCCACCGCGCGGAACCGCGCGCGCCAGCGCGGCACCGGATGGTCCATGTGCGGCCTCACGATCGCCAGCGCGCGGTCGGGCTCCAGCGTGCGCAGCGCGACCCAGGCCCGCAGATAGTCCGCCTGCAAACGCTCATGCGCCCCCCCCGGCTCCACCTTCGCCAGTTCCGCGATCCCCTCCGCCGTGCGGTCCTGCAGCAGCAGGTAGTACACCAGCGCCAGCCGTTCCCCCGCGTCGAGCGAATCCCGGTACAGTCCCGTGCGCAGGAAACCGCGGTACTGAGCATTCAGTGCCGTGTTCAGGATCTTCCGGGTCTCTCCCACGGGATGCACACGCGGGTTCACCAGCGGATCGTACTCCAAGTGCTCGTAGGACTTCGCCTCGACCGGATCCACCGTCAGCAGCGCCGAGGCGAACACCGGCCCCACCTGCCAGGCCGCGGACGATTCCGCCAGCCAGACCCTCGCCCGCTCCACGTCCTTGTGCAACAACGCATACGAGAACGTCGTCCCGTGGAACAAGCCGCGCGCCGACAGGAGATCCGCCGCCTTCACAAAGAAGTCGCGGTCCTTCAGCCGCCAGGCCATCTCGTCGAGATCCATGCGCCGAAGGTTGGTTGTTCGCAGGTATTCCAGGGTGTCCTCCGCGTCCGCGTACTGAGAGATCCAGGCCCAGGAGGTCTTGTCCACCTCGGTTGGCGCGTCGACCACCTGGAACACCCGCGGTTCCGCGCGCCCCACGACGGCTTCGTCGACCGCCGCGTGCGCGGGAAACTGCGCAAATTCACCGCCAAACGGGAACGTGAAGAAATACTCCACCTTCTTCGTCGTGTACGGCTCCAACAAAACCGCCACATCGTCCGTCACCGCCCCGTTTCGCAAGGGGATCGCCCCCAGCGGGAGCTGCACCAGCACGTTCAACCGCCGACGCGACGCCGTCGGATTCGTCAGCGTCACCCGCGCCCCGTACACCGTCCTGCGCACGAACTCGCCGGTGACGAACTTCTCGATCTGCTCATTGCCCTCGAAGCGGTAGAGGTCGTCCGGACGGAAGAACTGCTGCGAGAGCAACAGCGGCCGGTCGTCCTTCGACTCCGCCGCTGGCAGGATCTGCTCCGTCACCAACAGGGCCGGAGTCTTCAGAGACAGCGTCAGTTTCGCACCCTCCGGCGTCTCGACCGGCTCCTCCGCCGCGTCCGGCAAGCCGCAGAACGCCAGGGCCGCCACCACTTCGGTCAGGTTCCGGTGGGCCTCCAGCAGACGCGCGGGCACCGCATCGCCATTCGCCACATCCACCCAGAACCCGTTCACCGGCAGACGTCCGGGCAGATCCTCCCGCACGCGGATCTTGAAATAGTTCTGCTCCGCCCACTCCTTCGTCTTCGGCAAGGCGCGGTACAGGCGCGTCATCTCGCCGCTCGGAACCAGTTCCTCCGCCGCCACGTCCATCAACAAGACCTCCTTGTCCTCGAACGCGTCCATCTCCGCCATCGCGAAGGACACCGTCGGCGCGGGCGCACCAGCAGGTTTCGGCATGATCGAATCCGCCGAGAGCCCGTTCTCTAGCATCCTCACGCTTTCCACCCGTGAAGGCTCCTCCATTTTCCGCAACATCTCCGACTGCCCCTCCGCCTTCTGCCGCTGTTCGTCGCGCAGCATGGCCACCTCCTCGTCGAGTTCGGCCGACTGTAGCGCCGCGCGCACCCTCCGTGCGAATCCCTCCGGATCCGGCGGAAGCAGTTCCCAGGCCTCCCGCAACGCCGCGCGCATCGCCCCAGCGTCCCCGCCGCGCCGCGCCAGCAGTGCCAGCTCCAGCGCGTTGCGCTCCACGATCCGGTCCAGCCGCGTGTCTTCCGGCGTCAGCTCATCCAACAGCCAGCGGTCCACGAACGTTTTGTCCTTCTTGTTGACCAGATAGGGCCTGACCACCTTGTCGAAAAACGCAGGGTCGCGCTCGTGCAGGAACAGATGCAGCTCGTGCGACGCGAACTCGCCGTACTTCTCCCGCTTCGCATCCTCGTGCATCCCCGTCCATTCCTTGAGGAAGGCGAAGGAGCCCAGCTCCGGGTCGTCGCTCAGCGACCGCAACAGATCGAAAGCCTGCCCCATCGTGCGGATCGTCTGGTACCGCGTGGTCGCCAGATCCGGAAACACCACCGACTCGCCCCCACCCAGCAGGCGTACGTTCTTCTGACGGCTGAAGGAGGCCGTGGGATCCAGTCCCAGCATCTGCCTCACCTCCCGCGGTTTGTAGCCCTTGTCCTCCAGGGTGTGCCGCACACGGCTCGTGCCAAAACGGTCCACCACCACCACGTCCAGCGCCGTCTGCCCGTCCAGGTCCGCCAGCGGAACCCGCACCACGCCGTCCTTGTCCGGCGTCAGGTTCACCCACCAGCGGGCCCCCTGCGCGAGGAAATCATACCCGATGTCCATAGGGGCCGGCATCCCATCCTCCATGAACCCGCCGCCCGCATCCCCGCCAAAGGCACGTCGCTGAAGCGCAACCCTTCCGCCGACCGCCTCCCTTTCCGCCGGGGCGTTCAACCGCTGCCGCCCGCCGCGGTACGCCTGGTCCTGCTTGAGCACCTCCTGTTCCGCGCTGGTTTCCCGCAGCTCCCACGGATTAAGGATCAGCCCCGGCCTCTCCAGCAGCGTGCCCGCGAACACCTCGCGCAACTTGCGCTCCAGCACGTACCGGTACTCGTCGCCGATGTTGCGGCCGCTCACATACTGCACGTGCGGCGGATACACCCGGCGTTGCGCGGGCGGTGCGAAGCCCGGTCCCACGGGGAACGCCGAACCTCCATCCAAATACCGGTACGCCCGCAGCGCCACGCGCGTTCCCGCCTTCACGTGGCGCAGCGTCACCACCACCTCGCCGGCCTCCGTCCGCACCGACGCCACGGAGGGCAGACGGTTCTCCGTCCCCTGCAGGCGCCGCGTCCTGCCCAGCAGAAAGCCCGCGCGCTCGTCGGCCTCCACCACCTCCAGGCTCACCCGCTGCCCCGTCTCGTGCAGCGTCAGCTCATACTCGCCCGCCGCCAGCCCCCCGATCCGCAATTCGCCGGCCGCCATGGAGGCTTTCTCCGACATATCCGCCAGCACGCTGCCCCCCCGCACCTCGAAAAGCGAGAGCGACCGCAGGTCCGCCAGGCGCTCCACCGGATAGGGCAGCGAAACGGGCTCGCCCGGACGGAGGTGCAGGCGATCCGGCAACACCGCGGCCCCGCCCACCAGCTCACGTGACAACATCAGCCCGTCCGGGCCGCTCACGGCAATGCGTGAGATCGCCGCCAGCGGACCCAGCTCCACCTTCCCCTCCGCGCCCGTGCTCACCTGCGCTTCCACATCCACCGTGAAGCCGGGATGGTACAGCTCCACCTGCAGCGGAACCCCCTCCATCGGCTCACCCGTCAACCCCCTCACCTCCAGCGCCCAGCCGCCCGAAGACGGACGCAGGAACACCTGTTTGAGAGTGTCACCCGCCCGCGCGCCGTTCAGATCGATCGAATGACGGTCCGTGAGCGTGATCTCCTCCAGGTCCGTCTTTCGCTTGATCTTCGCCTCGGCAGTGACCTCCAGCCTCCGCAATGAATCCGGCACATAGAAGGGTCGCGTCCACTCCGCCCCCCGCGTGAAATTCGCGGTGTACTGCCGCTCCGTCCGCACGCCCTTTGCGTCGGTGGCCGCCAGGGTGATCCGCACATCGCCCAGCAGCGCCGGATCGAGCGGGATCCCATGGATGCGCAAGTCCGGCCGCAGCACCAGCGCCGAAGTCGTCCGGCGCACCAGGCTCTGCGGGTCCACATGAATCCCCGCCCCGAACGTGTAGACCTCGCCCAGATGCTGGATCTGCTCCGGACTGCAGAAATCCCCGTCCCGCAGCACCACGAAACGCGTTCCGGGATTCTCCGAAAACGGCAACAGCACCAGTCCGTTCTCCCCGGCACTGAACTCCCTCCCGTTGATCCACACCTTCGCGTTCCTCACCGTCTGCCCCGCGTCATTCAACACCAGCATGGCCTGGCCCACCGACGTCGGCAAGCTCACCGACTCCAGGTGTCCCACCTGCACCAGCGCCCGTGAGCTCACCCCGTTCCCGATCAGCTCCACCACATACACCCCGCGATGGGCGATTTCCGGCAGCGCCAGCGTGTGCCTCACGCGCCGCCCCGGATCCGCCTGGGTCGCAACCGTGCGCTCGTGGGTCGCGATCATCCCGTCCAGATCCACCGCCTGGTCCACCGGTTGCCGGTGCGTCGTATAGTAATTGAACGTCTGGATCTCGTAGATCTTGACCAGCAGGCTCTCGACGCGCTTCACGTCCACCTTCAGCTCCACTGGCGTCCCCGTCCTCACATAACTCGGGTTCTGAGGCGCAAAATCCAGCTCGATCCGCTCCAAGATCGCCCGGTATTCCTCCGGACGCAGCCGCGACGCCCAATCCTCCGGTCGCCCCACCCCATGCAAAATCTTGCTCTCCGCAAACAGGCCCTCCAGCCAGCGCGCCTCGAAAAACTCACTGTACCCCGAAACATTGGCCGCCCCCTTCAGCAGTTCCAACAAATATTCCCGCACCAGCGGCTCCTCGTTCCCGATCGGCGGCAGCACGATCTCACGCCCGGGACGATACCCGAAATCCACCCAATTCGCGTTCTGGCGCTGCCATTGCGCCCGCAGATCGCGCGGCAGGTACGGCACCGGACGCGGCAGCCGCAGGTACTCCCGGAAAAGCGCCACGTCGTACACCCCCAGACGGCGCTGATGATCCAGCAGACGGTACAACACACTCGCCTTCAGCGAATTGTGCATCGGCTCCAACCCAGAGGCGAACCCCCACACCTCCCGGAAATGCGCCACCGCCGCCTCATGATCCTGCGAGAGGTCCACATCCGGCGCCGGCATCCGCGCCAGCCGCTCCGTGATGTACGCCTCCTCCCTCAACAGTCGCGGCAGACGACGCCCCAGCTCTTCCAACTGTTCCCGCGTCATCAGCCGGTGCACCCCGTGCTGCCCGAAGCCGCGGCTGTCCTTGTACTCCAGATCCGCCGCCACCAGATCCACCAGCCCCGGCACATCCGGACGGTCCAGACGCCCCAGCCAGGCCCGCCGCAGGTCCGCATTGCCTCCCACTGTGCCCTGCACCAACTCCAGCCCCCGCGGGGTCAGATTGTCCAGCAGGTATCCCTGTCGGTTCGCCTCCCGCAGGAACGCGTCCACCCCATACCTTTCCGGGGGCAGCACCGACGGTGCCCGGGCCCCGCGCTGCTCGTGCCGCGGGCGGTGAGCGAACGTCAACCCCATCTCCCCCCGCAGGAACTCCCAGGTCTCCTCCGGATTCCGTTCGTAATCCAGCAGCTTCTGACGGCGCCTCATTTCCTTCATCCGATCGTTCCAGCGGTTCTTGTTCCGCGTCACCCAAGCGTCCATCGTTTTCTGGAACGCGACCCGGTCGTTCCGCAGCTGGTAATGAAGACAGTGGTAGTAATACCAATCCTCCGTGTCCGGCACCAGCGTCCGCAGCGCCACCTCCCGGTCCCCCCACGCGAACGCCTCCAGGAACTCCAGCGAATTCACGTCCTGCCCGCGCAGGTCCGGCCACACCGTCAACAACATCAACACAGTCAAAAAGGTCTTCATGGGCGTCTCCAATGACTTCGATTCTCAGGAAGTGTACACCCCTCGGACGTCTGCCCGCCATGAAATCTTGGCGGAATCTGTTTTTTTGCAATTTCCCCCTTCCACTCACCCTCCCCTATATCCCCTTTCTGAACTCTGCGCCCTTACCTGAGACCGATTCCTTCGTTTCCTGAACGTACTCGAACAATCTCCCCCCCCTCCGTCTTGTGTGAGACCGCCCCATGGACGAGCCCCACGCCCTCGCGGCGTGGGTGAGGGTCACCTGTGGCTAAACTCCTCCAACAACCCCCGGTCTTTTCGAGCCCCGTGGGCTTGCCCCACGGATGAGGGTCACCCCGGCTTCCTCCTCCCCAACCCCTCGCCAGCCCTTCTCCGTGCCTTTGTGCCTCCGGGAGAACCGCTTCCCTCCTCCCCTTTTGTGAGACCCAAGCCCTCATTTCGTAGTCGTACTCGACAAAACGCCCCGACTGCCCGAACGAGTCTCCCCCCGCAAAATTCGACCCCGTCGTTGGCTTTGCTGAACTCTGAACCCTGAACTCTGAACACGACCCCACTCCGCACTCAAAAATCCCTCGTCACCAGCGTGCGATGTCCCCCATACAACGGAAGCCCTGCCGCGAGCAGGGAGATCAACACGATATAGAGGCCGGTGGCCGGGAAGAGCCAGGGCTCGTACTCGGCGGGGAAGGCCTCCCTCGTCGCATGGTGGGCCACCATCCCGGGCACCAACACCAGCAGGACGACCGTGAGCAACGTGAGGATCAGGTTCAGCGTTCCTCCATACCCGCCGAGGATCTGGGCGGGGGTCTTGGGCTCCGTTTCCATAAAGACCGTGCCCAGGCCCGTGGCCATCCCCGCGAGCGCCACCGCGACGCAGGGCATCAGCACCGCGCTCAACCGCAGGCTGAATTCGGGCGGGTCCAACATCGCGTTCGAGAGGGCCGACAACGATCCCCCGATCGCGAACAGGAAAAGCGCCGCGGTGAGAAACTTCACCAGCATCAGCCGGGTCAGGCTGCACGGCGCCAGTGCCGTCAGCCACAGCGTCCTCGATTCCAGGCTCATCTGGGGGTACACGAACCGCGAGCTCAGTGAACTCATCACCGCCGAAAGGCTGAAGAGGTTGAGGAAGGCGATCAGGTTCGCCCACGGCTTGTCGAGGCCATTGTAGCCCAGTGAACCGAGGTTGAGGAAATAGAGGCCGAGCAGTCCGAAGAAAACGAGGAACTGCGACCACTGGGAGGGGTCCCGGAGGAAGACGAGGATGTCCTTGATGCCGTGGGCCCGGGCAGCACCGGGCAAGGGGAGGAGCGCCCGCAGCAAGCGGGAGGGACGGCTCGCGCGCAGGGCGAGATCACCGGAGCCCCCGTCCTGGCGCTGGAGAGAGGCCGCGTAGAGCCACACCCCGAAGCGCCCCAGGAAAAGGAACAGCACGGCGACCGAACTCGTGAGAAGTCCGAGGTAGAGGAGGCCGCGAGCCCACTCCTGCCGTGCGAGGGCCAGCAATCCCCTCGCCATCCAGGCATTGGGCAGCAGGGGGTGGGAGGAGAACTCCAACCCCGGCACGAAACGCGCGAGCAGCAGGATGTCCTCTTGCTGGTTCGCCCGGAACACCTGCGCACGCTCCCGAAGCCGCCAAACGCCCAGCAACACCACCGCCACTCCCAGCAGCCCCAACACACGCCCCCTCGGCAGGAAGCGCACCAGAAGCAGCATGCACAACACCCCCAGCCCCGAGAACAACATCACAAACGGCACCGAGAACGCCACCGACCAGAGCAGCATTCCCACCGGCCAGCCCCGGTAGACCCCGAAGGCCCCGATGAAGGGCACAATGATGAAGAAAAACGCCCAGCTGCTCATCAGCGTGCTCCTCACCAACGCGTAATAGAACAAATCCCGGGCCGGTATCGGCCACGTCAACAGCCTTCTCACCTCCAGCGACTGGAACAGGTTCGCGTACCCCGTCACCCCCCCCGACAACATCAGCATCACCCCCAGGCCCATGAAAAACAGGGTGAAAAGGCGCGGCACCAGGAAAAAGGCCGCCCCGCCCAGGCCGTAGAGGAACTCGAAGCCGCTGTAGAAGAGCCAACTCAGCCCCGCCAGCCAGCCCAGGCTGAACCCGGAGATCACCAGCACCTTGAGGCGTGGCTGCCGATGGAGCTCGCGCAGCGCCGTGCGGAGGCCGAGGAGGTGGTTGCGGATGAGCAGCAGGGCCGGTCGCATGTCCGTCTCCTCAATGCAGGGTCAGGCTCAGGAACAAATCCTCTAGGCGAGCCGCCCCGGGCTTGGCGGCATGCAGCTCCTCCAATGTCCCACACACCACCAGCCGCCCTTGGTCAATGATCCCGATCCGGTCCCCAATCTCCTCTGCAATCGCCAGAATGTGCGTCGTCATCAAAACCGTCATCCCCGCCCGCGTGCGCTCCCGCAGAAGGTCCTTGATGAGGCGGATGCTGTGGGGGTCCAACCCGATGAACGGCTCGTCCACCAAAAGCACCTTCGGTTCGTGCAGCAGCGTCGCCGCATAGATCACCCGCTGCCGCATCCCGTGCGACAGGTCCCGGCACAGCGTGTGGGCACGTTGCGTCATCCCGAACACCTCGAGCATCTGACCCGCACGCGCCGTCAGCTCCGCCCTCCCCATCCCGTAGAGCTCCCCCGTGAACTGCAGGAACTCCATCGGAGTCAGGCGGTCGTACAGAAAGGGCATGTCCGGGATGTAGCCGACGTGGCGCCGGGCCTCCAGCGGATGGCGCAGCGCGTCCTGGCCCGCCAGCGTGATGTGCCCCCGGTCCGGCTTCACCAACCCCGTCATCATCTTGATGCTCGTCGTTTTCCCCGCCCCGTTCGGCCCCAGAAAACAAAACAGCTCGCCCGCGGGCACCTCCAGGCACAGGTCCTGGACCGCCGCAACGCTGCCGTACGATTTGTATAAGTGCTCTAGTCGGATCATGGTGTGGATAGTGTCAGGGGTGATAGCCCGCCCAGCGAGCCGTGTTTCATCATCGAAAGGGGGTCCACCGCATTGCCGGTGGGGATGTTCACCGCCTCCTGCGCCGGAGCCGCCACCAGCAGCAGTCCGAAAGGCGTCTCCTGCCGCAGCACCCGCCCCAGGTCGTCCACCCACGCCCGGAGCGTCATCTCCCCCACCTGCATCGAAATCCGGGTCGCCATCACCGACTCGCCGCCCGCGCCAGTGCGCAGCGCCTCCCGCTCCTCCCCCCTGAGGAGCATCGTCCGGGTCTCCCCCGCGGCCGAGAACGGATCCAGCGTGCGGATCCGCAGCGTCTGCCCCGGGCGCACCGCCTGCAAACCCGCGTCCAGCAAGGGCGAACCCAGCACCGCCTGGGGCGGAATGCGGATCAGCCGCCGGAAAGGCGGCATCGTCTGGAAACGCCCGCTCATCTCGTATTCGTCCAGCCCCTCCGCAGGCACAATCCGCAGTTCCCCCCCGTATTCCCCCATCGAGAACGCGAATTCCGCCTCCCTGAGGGCTTGGTCGGGCCCCAGACGGATCTCGCTCGTGAAGCGCAGCGGCGTGACCACCTCCCGCCAGGACACGCGCAGGTGCAGCTGCGACCGTATCGAAAGCCTCTCGTGGCCCTCCACCTCCTCCATCTCAATCGTCGAATTCGCGAACCCCACATGCCGCCCGTCCGCCATCACTTTCATCCAGCTGTCCCGCATCGCCGGCAAATCCCGCGCCAAGGCCTTGTAACCCTGCACCGTATCCTCGAACCAGTCCGGATACGCCTCGTAGCGCACCAGCCACGCCATGCAGCCCAGCCACGCCAGGACCAACAGCGTTTTCAACCATGTCGGGAACCTCATCCCGACACCTTACCCTCTCTCCCATTTTCCGCACAAGCAAGAATCACCTTCACGGCGCCCCCCCGCCACCACCCGGGCTCTCAGGAAACGCCGGAGCCCCCGCGGCCGCCCCTTCCGTAAACTCCGCGAGCGGAATCCGGAACAAATCCCTCTGCTCGTTGCTGACCAGCAGCGTCTCCCCATCGATCCACGCGATCCCCTCGCTCTGCCCCAACCCCCATCGCGGAACTTCCCGCCGCCCCAGCACCCGCGCCAGAAAATTGTCGCCCTCCCCTTCCCGTTCGAACAGCCAGACCCCGGCATACGTCAACACCGCCAGACGGCGACCATCCGGATGCAGCGCAGCAGCCGTCACCTGCCCCGTCCCGGAAGCCTCCCCCACCACCGTCAAGACCTGTTCCTCCTCCGTCCTGTTGTCGTCCAGACGATACAGCCGCGTGCCAGTGTCCCCCCGCCGCTTCGACAGCACATAGGGCCGGCCCCCGTATACAAACAACGCCTCGCAGTCGAAATTCAACGCCTCTGGCGGGAACTCCGTCTGCTCCGGAAAACGCACCCGCAGTGTCCGAAGCAGCGGCAGCGTCGCCGGGATCTCCTCCCCCGGCTCCCGTACCACGTAGATCCTCAGGTCCTTGCGCCGATTCAGATTGTTCCCCAGGTCCGCGATCCACAATCGCCCCTCCCCGTCCGCCGCCACATCCTCCCAATCCACATTCTTCGCCCCCTCCACCCGCACCGGCCCGGAAAGCCCCGCCCCATCCGCTCCAATCGCGAAAAGCTCCGCCGCCGAACCGCTGTCGTTGTGCGTCCAGAATCGCCCCGCCACCTTCCCCGATCGCGCCAGCCCCGACGACTCCCGCACCTGCTCCACCGCAATCCGCCCCGAAACCGCCGGCACCTGCCCCGGCTCCGCTGTCGGCACCCCAAAAACCGACAATACCCCTCGCACCACCAGATTCGTCATCGCATTCATCCCTCCCCCCTACACCCTTCCCCCTCACAAATCAACTTGCGTAAGACCCAACGTTCTTCTCGTAAGTGTGCTCGTAATCGTAATCGAATAAAAACCAACAACCAGTTCGGGTCTCCCCCCGCAAAACCCGACCCGTCGACTACTCCCCTGAACCCTGAACACTCTTCTGGACGAGCCCCACGCCACCAAAACGGAGCGCGGACACTCCTGTCCGCC
>CAYLNG010000047.1:364-14934 GCA_964385155.1 uncultured Verrucomicrobiota bacterium | reverse complement strand
TGTTCAACTATGACAGCCACGCCTTCTTCAAAAGCTGGCTGCGGACGATGCGGGACGAGCAGCATCCCGACGGGGCCGTTCCGCATGTGATCCCCGAGACGGGCGTTGGCGCGGGCAGCCCCGGTTGGCAGGATGCGGCCACGATCATTCCCTGGGCGGTCTATGTCCGCACCGGCGACCGCGAGGTGCTGGCCGACCATTTCGAGATGATGGAACGCCTGGTGGGGTGGTACCGTCGGAGAGCCAAGGACCATCTCATTCCCAAAATCGGCGGATGGGGGGACTGGTTGCAGCCCTACGCCAAACAGATGAAGGGAGACACGCCGGACCCGCTGCTGGGCACCGCGTTCTATGCCCTTGGCGCGGATATCCTGGCGAAGTCCGCCGGGGTGCTGGGCCGTGGCGAGGAGGCCACGCGCTACGCCGGGGAGGCGGCGGCGGTGAAGCGGGCCTTCACCGCACACTACTTCGACGAAAGCGGAAAGCTTCAAAACGCGCCGGAGACCCAGACGGCCTATCTGCTGGCCATCGCTTTCGACCTCCTTCCGGAGGAGTTGCGCGGGAAGGCGGCCGGTCATCTGGCCCGCCTGGTCCACGAGGCGGATGGCCATCTCCGCACCGGGTTCCTGGGGACCCCGTTCATCGCCTCTGTGCTCGACAGCACAGGCCACAGCGAGCTGGCCTGCACGGTGTTGTTCAAGGAGACCTATCCCTCATGGTTTTTCTCTATCAACCAGGGCGCGACGACCATGTGGGAACGATGGAACAGCTACAGCCACCAGGCTGGCTTCGGCAGTGCCGGGATGAACTCCTTCAACCACTATGCCTACGGCGCGATCGGTCAGTGGATGGTCGAACGTCTCGCGGGCCTCGCGCCCGATCCCGCGAACCCCGGCTACAAGCACTTCTTCGTCCGCCCCCTCCTCGCGCCGCAATTGGACCGGGCCCGCGCCGAACTGGATACGCCCTATGGCAGGGCCGCGGCAGGGTGGAGCAGGGAAGGCGGCAGGGTCGTCCTCGAAGTGACGGTGCCCTCCAACGCCTCCGCCACCATCGAATTTCCCGATGGGCGCCCGCCGGAAAGCGTCGGCGCGGGAACCTATCGTGTTCAGCTGGAGGACGCGCCATGACCGGGCAGGAACAGGAAAAGCACGGCGAATATGAGCGCGAGCCGGTTCCGGCATCGAAGACCAAGGGACTGAAGGCGTTCGTGGGGATGTATGCCGGGGAGCACTGTGCCGGAACGGAGCTGATGATCGGACCGCTTTTCGTGGCGGCGGGGGTCAGCGCCTTTGATGTGGTGGGCGGCTTGCTGCTGGGTAACCTGCTGGCGGTATGGAGCTGGATGTTCCTCTGCGCTCCGATCGCGGTGCGGGCGCGCCTGACGCTCTACTACCAGCTCGAGAAAATCTGTGGACGCAAGTTGGTCACCCTCTACAACCTGGCCAACGGCGTGATGTTCTGTTTCCTGGCGGGATCGATGATCACGGTGTCGGCGACGGCCGTGGGGGTGTGGTTCCATTTTCCGATGCCGGGGTTGAACGACCTGTATCCCAACTCGATGGGGTGGGTGCTGGCGGTACTGGCGGTCGGCGCCATGATCGCCGTGGTGGCGGCCTGGGGCTACGACACCGTCGCCAAGGTTGCCAATATCGCGGCGCCGTGGATGGTACTGGTGTTTCTCGGCTTCGGGATCATCGGTCTTCGCCAGTTTATCGAGGTGACCGGGGCAGAGGTGAACTCGTGGTCCAGCCTCTGGGAGCTGTGCAGGACCTCCATCTGGAAGGGCGGCGACCCCCTGCCGGGGCAGGTCAAATTCACCTTCTGGCACGTGACCTTCTTCGCGTGGTTCTGCAACATGGCCATGCATGTGGGCATGTCCGACTTGTCGGTGCTGCGTTTCGCGCGCAAGCCCTGGTACGCGGTGGCCTCGGCCTCCGGCATGTATGTCGGCCACTTCATGGCGTGGCTCTCGGCCTCGATCCTGTACGCGCTTCAACTGCATCTCGATCCGGCCAACACCGATGTGCTGCCCGGACCGCTGGCCTACCGCGCGGCGGGCGTGACCGGTCTGGTATGCGTGATCGTCGCGGGCTGGACCACCGCCAACCCGACCATCTACCGCGCCGGTCTGGCGTTCCAGGCCATCATGCCGAACAAGTCGCGTTTCGCCGTCACCATCGGCACGGGGCTGCTGGCCACGCTGGCCGGCCTGTTTCCCGCGATCGCCATGAAGCTTTTGGGCTTTGTCGCCCTCTACGGCTTGGTGCTCATGCCGATGGGCGCCGTGGTGTTCACGGATTTCTGGGTCCTGCCGAGGCTGGGATTGAGGCCGTACGATGCCGAGCATCGCGGTCTGTCCATCAACTGGGCGGCGGGCATCGCCTGGATCGCGACGCTGGCCATCTGCGTGGGGCTCGTCAAGTCCGGTCATCCGATGTTCCAGCTCTACTTCGTGGCGCTGCCCGGATGGTTCATCGCCTCGGCGCTCTACATTGGAATCAGCAAACTGACGCAGAAAGGAGCGGCGGCATGAAAAGGACCCTTGAAATGATTTCCTGGCTGTCGCTGGCGCTGCTGGTCGCGGGACCACTGCTGTTTTATGCGCAATCCATCACACTGGAAACCACCAAGCACATGATGCTGGCCGCCACGGCCGCATGGTTCGCAACCGCGCTGTGCTGGATGGGGCGGCGCTGATAGCCTGAACATCATGCCCTCGCTTCGCGAAAAGCGACCCGTGCGCACTGAACCAGACCCATATGTCAGGGCCTCGGGGAGGCCCCCCCTGCCGATCCGGTATCCGGAGACCCGCAGGAAAACCGGGAAGCGTGGCGGTCATCACCGTGGGCACGGCCGGCACCACCGGCTTTGTGATCCTCGATGCGATTCAACTGGTGAAGGAGTAGTCCACCGCGCCGTTCCCGCGGTGTGCGCTGGAGGATCTTAGGGCCACCCTCAATACCATGGGGGTATTGAGTAGTCGTTTAACCCTTTAAGGAGTATCGGATGAAGAGAACAGGAGTATTTTCAGATGAATGGAAGCCCCTCAATCAATGGAAGGCCGTGGTCATGATGGTGGCCATGGCCTGTTTCATTTCCGGTGGAATCGACGTCATGCCCCGGCTTTTGGCGATGGCCTCCAGCTGTTCCTGATGCAATGTGATCAGGACGAATTTGGTTGTGTAGCCCTCAGTCCGGGTCTCCTCCCAAATCCTTACAGAGTTGACTCTCTGTACTTTTGTTTAACGGTAATTAATTCAACCCTGAAACCAATCTCCGGCACTCTATATGAAACGGAAATTCATGCGATGGAAACAGATGATCTGGATGGTGGGGTGGGTGTTGGGGATGAGTCCCCGTTTCGCCGAATTACAGGTGGCCTCGGTTTTTTCCGAGGGGGCGGTGCTGCAGCAGGGAATTGCGGTGCCGGTGTGGGGGATCGGGGAGGCCGGCGCGACGGTTACGGTCAGCTTTGCGGATCAGAGCAAAAACGTCCGGGTGGCGGAGGACGGAACCTGGAGCGTCGGTCTCGATCCGCTGTCCGCGAGCAAAACCGGTCGTACGCTCCGGGTGGAGAGTGAGGGTCAGTCGGTGCAATTCGGCGACGTGCTGGTGGGGGAGGTGTGGCTGTGTTCCGGTCAGTCCAACATGCAGTACCGGTTGAATCAGCTGACCCAGTCCAAAGACCCCGCATTGGCGGCGGTGGCGGCGTTGAACCGGGAGATGATGGACAGCTATGCCGACCCGTTGTTGCGGTTCAATACGGTGGGGACTGTGCTGGCGCCCTTCAAACCGGAGTTGCGTTACGGTCCCTCCCGTTTTCTCAGCGGCTGGAAGACCTGTGAACCTCCCCATACGGGACAGGCCTCGGCGGTGGCGTTTTACTTTGGGAAAAAGTTGAGGGAGGAATTGGAGGTGCCGGTGGGACTGATTCTCTGTGCGTGGGGGGGGCGGGTCGTCGAACCGTTTATTCCGCCCAGGGCCTGGCGGGAGGATCCGGCCCTGTCCCCGTTTTTCCGGGAGCAACAGACCGCGTTCGACGAGTACCGGGCCTATCTCGCCGACCAGGAGCGGATCGACCGGATCATGGCGGAGTATCAGCAGCGGGCCCGCGAGGCGGCGACCAACGGAACCCCGCGTCCCACTCCGCCGGATGTGCCAGAAAATACCGGACCCCGACTGCCGGGGGGGATCTACAACGGGATGATGGCCCCGTTGGTGCCCTATGCGATCCGGGGGGCCATCTGGTATCAGGGCGAGTCCAATGTCCGCTACGAGACAGACCGCTATCAGACGCATTTTGCCGGACTGATTCGCGCTTGACGGGCGGACTGGGGGCAGGGGGAGTTCCCGTTTCTCTTCTGCCAGTTGGCCGGATTCGGGGGTTGGGAGCGTCAGGAGGACGGGCCGGTGGAGTCCAACACGTGGTCCAGCATCCAGGACCAGCAGCTCCGGGTGCATCGGATGCTGCCGCGAACCGGCATGGCGGTGCTGATGGATATCGGGCATCCCCGGGATATTCATCCGGTCAACAAACGGGATGCGGGCGACCGTCTCGCGCGTTGGGCGCTGGGCGAAACCTACGGTCGGCAGGTCCCGGTGGTCAGTGGACCGCTCTACCGTCGGCACCGGATCGAGGGGAACCGGGTGCGGATCGAATTCGAGCATGCGGGCTCCGGACTCACTGCGGGCCGCAAACCGGTTCTGGAACCGGCGCAGCCGACCGACGACCCCATCGACGGATTCCAGATTTGCGGCGAGGACCGCGAATGGAAATGGGCCGAGGTCCGGGTGCTGACTCCGGACACGCTGGAAGTGTCCCATCCCGAGGTATCCCAGCCAGTCGAAGTCCGCTACGGCTGGAAGGGGATCAGTGATCGGTTCAACCTGTATAACCGGGAGGGATTGCCGGCGGCGGCGTTCCGCACCTCCCCCTGACCCTCCCCCTGTACGTTGTGTAGAACTCCAACCGGACAACCTGGGGCGTCAAAAGGCCTCCGCAAAAGGGGTGGCTATTCTCGATACCCACCTGAAACCCTCCTGATCGGCGCGCGCCAGTGGTATAGGTGTATCGAACGAAAACCCGACGCGGAATCGGGGTTGACAGCCACAGCCAGACGAATATTTATTAACGATTATAAAGTACATGTGGAACCTCGGATTGGAATGATATGAAAACAGCAGATAACGCCGGGCGGTCACGGAGCCGGGAACGCGGGTGGAGGGGGCTGGGCCTGATGTGCGTGTGGTTGTTGTGTCAGCCCCTGGGCGCGATGCGGCTGGACAATCTCGATACGCCGTATTTCCCGAAGGTGACGTTTCCGGAGGGGGCGGAGCGGCCGGTGGTTGCTCTCCATGAATCGACGTCGTATCTGCTGCCGGGCACCCATGCCACGCATCGCATGGAGAAGGGGCGGCCGGTGGAAGTATTCCTGGAGGTGCGGGTCTTTCCGGCGTTTTCGGTGGAGGGATGGGTGTGGAGCGGTGTGCACGAGGACGGCACTCCGGTGGAGGAAACGGCGTTTGACGATCCGCACCAACCTGTGACCCGCGTCCGTCTCACCCGAAGTGGAAAGTATCTCTTCACGGTGAAGGCGCGGGGCCTGAAGGTGGCGGAGAGCTTTGTCGGCACCATCGAGGGGCGGGAATATCTCCCCGCTGAAACGGAAGAAACAGTGCCCGTCGCCGTGGTGGACGAGGAGGAGTCGGGTTCGCGGGTGGAGCTGTTCGGGAAGGTCCCCGACAGGATGGGGGAGCATCCGCGCCTCTTCTTCGGCCAAAAAGAGCTCGAGGCCGCTGCCCTGCGGTTGTCCTCCGGCGGGGACGGACGGCGGGCGCGTGAACAATTGCTGCTGTATGCCTTCAGTTTTTATCACGGCATCGGGACACCCCCTTTCGCGGAGGCGATGAAGCGTTTCCAACATGTGACCCAAGCCAACGCGGGGCGGCTGGGTCATGGCGTCCATCCATTCCGGTTTTTGGCCGACCGGCCGTTGCGGCTTCCCGAGTACGCCGAGGTTCTTCACATCACGGGTAAAGACAAGCCTCTGTCCGATCTGTTGCCGGAACCATTCTCGTTTTCGCTCTGGTTTAATCCGCAGCATCCGCCGGAGATCGGTCCCGGCAACATGCGGATGCTGGATTGGGAGGGATTGTTCGACCTGACGATCGACGCGCAGCGGAATGTGCTCGTCAACCATGGTGCCGGGCAAACCAAAGTGCTCCTTCGGGATTTTCAATCGGGCGATTCTTCGGGTCGAAGTTGGCACTTCCTGGCGGGATCGATCGACCTGAAAGCGGGCACCCTCTCGTTATGGGCGAAGGATCCGTGGCGCAAAGTCGCGGAAACTGCGCTGCACGCCGGGGCAACGATCGGCGACGCGATTTATCTGGGCGGAGATTCCACGCTGACGCATGGTTTTTCCGGCTACCTGGATGCTTTCCGCGTTTATGGCGCGCCCCTGCCCGACCCGGCGGATGACCGCATCACCTCGCGCGCGCCCGATGCCGCGTACGCGGATACCCGCTGTGTGCTCGCCTTCGAGTTTGAGGAGGTGCCCCAGGAGCGCTACGGGCAGATCCCCAGGAGCAACGAGCCCAATCTGGTTCCACGGGATGCGAGGAGAAACAGCGTGGCCGCCGTGCGTGCGGTTCTCCCGGCATCGGTGGCGCCCAAAGGCCGTGTCACCCTTCAGCCCGTTTATGCGTTTCACGATGGCGGACGCGCCTTCAGTTTCCGGTCGGATGTGCCGGCCCCTTTCTGGGACAGCATCCATTACCAAAACAACTTCGCGGAAGGGCTCGCGGGCATCCTGCTCCAGCAGTCGGAGGATCTGATCAGTGCGGAGGAGAAGGAGGCAATGCTCCGCGCGTATGTAAGGGCCTACTGCAATTGGGTCCGCTATGTGCTGCCGCGCATCAAGTCGCACCATGTCTGGGCCGGAGTGGACGACTGGAACGAGCGGGTGTACATGAAGCTCGGCGGGGACAATGCCGCGCTTATTTACGACCTGCTGCAATCCCACATGGATGAAGCCCAGCGGGACCTCTGCCGCGAACTCTTCCTCAAGGCGACCCATCCGGACATCCTGCTCTACCAGGAATTCGGATGGAGGGATCGGCCGGCGTTCTCGATCACGGGGGAGAATCAACCGGACGGACTTCACCGGATCTATGGTCACCGGGTTTACCTGTTCGACCAGCTTCTCGCCTCGCTGGTGGTGGAGGGGGAACGCCTGCCCGCCGGCAAGGTGCTGTACCCGGAGACCTGGGAGGGCCGTGAACTCGCCTTCCATTCCGGTCTGTTGAAGCGGGGAGAGGACGCGGTCAACCGCTACGTCCAATACAATTTCTGGCCGGATGGAACACCCGCGATCAAATCCCTCGCGCACGCCCACCTGCTGGTGGCGCTGGCGCGGCGGGGGAATGACGCGATCCTCCATCCGCACCTCCAGGCCTACTTCGCGGAGCATCTTTTGCACGCCTGCCAGCCCTTCGGCAATTACGAGTTCGTCGAGTCCGTGCACGGGGATTCCCTGCACAGCCCGGGACCGGAAGACCGACAGGCGGCCGGCATCTTCGCGCAGCTCTACCCGGAGAACCTCGCGATCCGTCGGGTGGCCTCGCGGCGGATGGACGGCCTCCCCTACATCTCCTCTCCCGCCAATCTCTTCCTTACGGTTTTCCCCGCACCGGATTTCTCCGTCAGACCGGAACCGGAGGGAAGCTTGAACCGTCAGGGGTTCGCCCGGGGCGACTCCTTTCTGCGCAGCAGTTGGGGCGACGATGCGGTGATGCTGTATCAGCGGATGGGTTCGGCCCGCAGCCTGGCGGGGCACGGCGACCCGAACCGCAACGCCATCGTCTTCTCCGCCCATGGCGTGAACTGGATCGGCAGCTATGGATCCGACTTGTATTGGCGCGAGCAGAAGCACACCGATCCGCTGTCGATGGTCAATTCCAGCCGCATCCACAGCAATGTGACGGTGGACGGATATGGTCCCGGCAACATGCCCGGCCGTTGCGTGGCGTTTCGAGAGTGGGACGACGGCGCCCTGGTGGCAGGCGATGCGACCTTCGCGTACAGCCGGATCGGGGTGGTTCGCGACACCGTCGACCGCGCCGGAGAGAAGTTCCCTTTCAAGAACCGAGGCCTCTTCACCGACTACCAAGACCACCTCGGTGCCGATTATCTCGAACGGCTGGGCGGCAAGAACGGGCACATGGTGGAGCGGTGGATGAAAAAATTCCGCCAGGAGATTTATGACTTCCATCCCGTGCTCTACGCCTACCGGACTTCCCTGCTGATCCGGGGGGAACGCCCCTACGCGTTGGTGATCGATGACATCCGCAAGCCGGATGACGCGGAGCACAGCTTCTATTTCCAGATGAACATGCGGGATCCCGAAGTGAATAAGAATGTCCCGTCCCCGCAGTGGCTGGAGGCCGAGAGCAGAGAGGACTGTCAGGTGTTCCGAGCCGAAACGGGAGCCGGTCCGGCCTGGCTCGCGATCGCCAGCACCAGTACGCGGGGTCCGACACAGTTCGGCGCCTACGCCCTGGACGATACCTTCAAACGCAGGCCCTGGACCACGCGGTATTTCCGGAAGGATGCCGTCGGCGATCCCGGTTTTGTCACCCTGCTGTATCCCTCCAGAGAACCGTTGGAGCGCGGGGACTTGCCGGGGCTGACGCTGGAGCGGATGGGGGAGGACGAGCGGTTGACGGTGAGTCTTCCCGGAGGTCGGAAGGATGTTTACCGGCTGTTCCGCACTGCGGAAGGACGAAGGCGCATCGAACCCGAAAACAAATGAACTCCACCCGGAAATGTACATGACCCCCGACGACCGCGCGGAGCTGATCCCCGTCTCCCTGACCTGCGAATATCGTCAGGACCCCCTCGGTATCTTGTGTCCCAGGCCCCGCCTGGGCTGGAAGGTAGGCGCGCTTTCCCCCGAAGCCCGCAATCTCGCGCAGAGTGCCTACCGCATCCGGGTGTCGGACTGCCCGGAGCGTCTCGCTGCCGGCGTGGGCGACTACTGGGACACCGGTTGGGTGGAGTCGGCAGAGTCCCTGTGGATCCCGTATGCGGGCAGGTCTCTGCCCTCGCGCCGCGAACTGCATTGGAACGTGTGCCTGCGCGACTCCGCGGGGAGGGAGGGGCCCTGGAGCGCTGCGGCGAGCTGGCGGATGGGGGCCTTGGAAACAGACGAACGCGCGGGCGTGTGGATTCAGGCCGGAATCCCCTCGGCGGAAGGGGACCCCGACCCGCGCGAGGCCGCCGTGGATTTCCGGAAGAGCTTCCTGCTCGATCAGCCGCCGCGCCGCGCCTTTGTGCGGTTCATGGCCCTGGGCTTCGCCGACTTGCGCGTCAATGGAACACGTCCGGATGAGCGCCGCCGCATCGCACCGCCCTACACCAATCCCCTCCACCGCGTGAAGGAGGTCAGCGAAGAGGTGACCGGTCTGTTGCAGGTTGGCGAGAACGTGCTGGCGGTCGTGCTGGCCAACGGTTACCAGTGCCCACCCAGCGGCGCCTGGGGCGCTTGGCAGAAATCCGCGGAGCCGCCGCGCTTCCTGCTGGAACTCGAACTGGAGCTGGCCGACGGCTCCCGCCGTCTGCTGGGCAGCGATCCGACCTGGAGGCGGCGTCCGGGGGCCATCGTGCACAATGATTTCTGGATGCAGGAGGCCTGGGACCTGCGGCGGGAGCAGAAGGGCTGGGATCGGCCGGGCTTTGGGGACGCGGACTGGACGGCGGCGGCGCGGTCGGCGCTGGCGCCGGTGGGGCGGCGCGTGGCGGCGCACGTGCGTCCGGTGCGCACCCAGCGCGAAGTGCCCGCCCTGCGGCGCGAAGGCAACCGCTACGTGTTCGACGGGGTGTTCACGGGGTATCCGAAGCTGTGGGTGCGGGGCCGTGCCGGGGAGGTGGTGCGCATCCGGGGTGAGGAGGTGGACGAGATCAACGGCTTCGGGCCCTTGCGCGTGGACTTCACGTTGGCGGAGGACGGCGGCCAGTGGATCGAGCCGCTGTTCACGGTGCATACCCTCGGCCCGGTCCTCACGGTCGAGGGACTGGAGATTCTCCCGGAAGCGGAGGAGGTTCGCATTGTCCAGACCTGCGGCGATCTGGTGGAGACCGGGGATTTCGAATGCGCCAATCCCTTGTGGAACGAGTTGCACGCCATCGGCCGCCGCACCCACCGCAACTATGTCCTGCACTATCCCCTCGACCCCACCCGCGAGAAGGCCGGCTGGTCGCAGGACATCCAGAACATGTTCGACAGCGGATCGTATCTGACCGACACCTGGCGCCTGTACGCGTCCTGGTGGCGCGACCTGGCGGACGTTCAGGATCCCGACGGTTATGTGCCCTCGGTCGCCCCGACGCAGTTCGGCCGTGTCGAGGCCTGCAACGATCCGTGGTGGGGCGGCATGATCTGCTACACGCCCTGGCGCCTCTACGAATGGTACGGGGACAAGGCCATCCTCGAGGAGGCCTACGAACCGATGAAACGTTACGTCGATCACCTCACAGGCCTGGCGGCGGACACGGAGGATGGACTTCTGCACTGGGCGGGGGCCTCGGACTGGATCGAGGTGGGGATCGAAGGATGGGGGCGTCCCAAACGTACCCCCGCGTTTCTGGTCTCGACCCTCGCCTGGCATCTGTATGCCACCCACCTGGCCAAAACGGCCACGCTGCTCGGCCGGGACGAGGACGCCGGAACCTATAGGAAATTGGCTGACGACATCCGCGACCGTTTTAACCGGGTCTGTCTCGACCCGGAAACCGGCCTCTACGCTGGCGCGGCCGACTCGCAGGCGTCGCTGATTATGCCGCTGGCCATGGGGGTCGTACCCGAGAAGGCGAAGGAGAAGGTGCTCGACCGTCTGTTGGAGAACATCCGCCAGCGGGACGACCACCTGAGCACCGGATTCGTCAGCAATCTCTATCTCCTGCACGGGCTCACCGATCTCGGCCGCGCCGATGTGGTGGCGCGAATCCTGAACCAGCGCGACTATCCGAGTTTTTACAGCACCGCCGCGCACGGCGTTTTTATGGAGACCTGGCGCGGGGGCATGGCGCAAATGCCTTCGCTGGCCGGACCCTGCGTCGGCTGGCTCTACCGCGCGGTGCTGGGCATCCGCAACGATCCGGCGCACCCCGGCTTCACCCGCTTCGTGATTCATCCCGAGCCCGTGGCTGAGGTGGACTGGGCGCGCGGACACTACGACTCTCCCCGCGGGCGCATTGCGGTGGACTGGAAGAAAACGGATGGGCGTTTTACCTTGCAGGTCGAAGTGCCCCCCAACACCCGCGCCACGGTGTGGCTGCCGGCCGCTGACGGCGCACGCGTGACCGAAGCAGGACAAGAGCTGGCGACGGTTCCAGGCCTCGTCGATCTCGGCCAATGTGGCGGAGCCCGCGTGCTGGAAATCGGGTCGGGACGTTATGTCTTCGCCTGCGAAGAGCGGCGGGATCCCTGAGAGGCGTTCTCCACGTAAAGGAACTCAGCGTAAGAGGAGCAAAGGAACGTTGAACCCAAGGCGGAGCCCGCCTTGGGGTAATGGGTCCGAAAGACGAAACGAGCCCTTCCCTACAGACGGGGCCCAAACGCGCACAGGATGGGGAAAGGGTTGCATCGTGTGCGGCCTGCATCCGGAATCGAAGATTCGGTCCCCTCCCTTGGACGCATGGAACACCTTCAGGTTCCGTGTTCAGGCGGGCTCGACCATCGCCGTGCGTGGTGCGGACACCTTCGTTCCGGTTGGGAAAACCACACGGATCCGGTATTGAATGAGCGCGGGCATTTCCGCCGCGGGACAGCTGTGGGAATAGAGGAATCCGCCGTCGTGACGCAGCGGGATCGCGCTGCCCTCTCCGCGGTCCATGTCCTCCAGCAACAGGACGGGGGCCTCGCCATCGGCCAGCCCGGGCACCGCGATGCGGAGGTGGAATCCTCCGGTTTTCGAGAGGTTGACGGGTGCGCACAGGAACAGCAGGCAGGCCGGGGGCGGCTCGGTCTCCAGTCCCTCGGGCGCCCCCGCCGCGAGGTTGTGCTGTCGCCATTGCTGGTCGATCGACAGGATCGTTCCGACATCGCCCGGGCTTTGGGCGGCGAGAAGGAGCTCTCGGTAGAGTTCGCGCCAGGCGGCCTGTCGCTCGGCAGGGTTCTCCGGACGCGCGGCGGCGCAGCGGACCCGCGCGGCGGCGCGGAAGGCCGAGAAATGGGCCCTCCAGTAGTCGAAGCGCTCGCGCTGGGCGTCCGACATGTGGTGCCGGGCGAGGGCGGCGAAAGCGTCGACAAAGGCGAAGTCGGGAGCGACCTCGGCCCAGTCCCGGGTGTCGGGGGTGCAGTTGCCGGGCCCCTGCCGCATGAAGGTGATGCAGGGGAGCTGTCCGTCATTCTCCGCGAAAAGGCGGCCGGCGTCGGGGCCGGCATCGGGGCCGAACTCGGCCACCGCCCAGTCGCGGTAGAAGTCCCGCGCATCGAAGTGGCGGGGGCGGGGTTCTCCGACGACCGGGCGGAGCTGACCGGCTTCCCAGATGCGGCCGCCCTCGTGGAGTTCGGGGCCTCCGCAATTGATGCGCCGCGCGTAGGGCACGCCTTCGAACTGGTTGAAGCCGTCGGTGTGCCCCTCGACCTCAATGGCGTTGAGCACGGTGTCGCCGATGATCTGGCGGAGGAAGATCTCGATTTCGTCGTTTTCCGCCACGCGCACGTCGTCGCAGGTGAGGGAGAGCACGCGGCCGGGGCGGGTGACTTCGGCCGGGTCGGCTTTGTCGAGAATGACCAGATGATTGACGGCGATGCTCATGCGGCGCGCACCTGGTTTGGGGGCGGTGGAGGGCTCCGTGAGGTGGCAGCGGACCTGATAGCGCCCCGCCGGCACGGAGAGGCGGTAATACCGCGCGCCCAGGGCGGCGGTGGCGAAGAGGTCTTTCGGCAGGGGGGTGTCCAGGGTTTCCGGTGCCGGATGCCATGCGGTCATGACCCCCTCGTCTTGTCCTTCCCCGGCCTGGAGGGCGGTCAGTTCCTCCGGAGAGAAGGGGCGGTCGACGCGGGGGTTCCAGGGGGATTGGTCCCAGGCGGCGCGGGCGAGGGCGCGGATCTGGGGGGAGAGGCCGCGGGTGCGCCAGTGGATGCCCAGCAGGCCCTGTGCGCCCAGAGCGCGCGCGTCGGCGGCGTCGCGCAGGGTGCGGCGGGCCCAGAGTTGGGGCACGGTCAGGCGGGGATCGTCCTCCATCCAAGGGATCACCCAGGCCGGCCGGTTGCGGATGGCGGCGAATTCCGGGGGAGGGGGCAGATGGCCCACTTGCGGGGTCAGCGCGGCCAGGGGAAGGTCCGGCGGCAGAAGCCGGTCCAGCGCCAGCGGATCGTTCTTCGGGCCGATCGTCCATCCCATCACGCCCAGCGCGAGTCCTTCAACGTGTTCCAGGCGAAGGGCCTCGGCCGCGATGTTCACTTCGTGGACAACTGCCTGCACCTCCTCCCCGGGAACCGATTGTTTCCAGACCCAGTGTTCGGGGACGTAGAGCCAGAACATGTCCAGCGGATGGGTGCGGGCAATGCGGCGGAAAATGCCCCGCCATACCCGCAGATGCGCCTCCCGGCTGTCGGGATCGAGGCCCTCGGTCTCCAGGCGCCGACGCAGGGTTTCCGGCAGGACGAGCGGGACTTCGAGTCCCAGGCAGCAGCGCATGCCCCGGGAGCGTGCGGCGCCGAACAGGCGTTTCCAGCGTTCGCCGACGCGGTGGAAGATTTCGCGGGCCTGCCCGGCCGTGGCGTGGTTGGAGTAGCGTTGTGCCTCAACCAGGAGGTGGGCCTGGAGGGGCATGGGTGCGAGGGGGGAGGATGCGTAGCCCCACGTGCCGCCGCCCGGATGCCAGTTGGCGGTGTCATAGGCGTGGCGCACGCGTCCGTCGGGTTCGACATCGTCAGGCAGCCCCATCCAGACCTGAGGTTCGAAGCCGTGCAGGTGTGAGGTGTAGGCGTGGAAGCCGATGAAATTCATGCCCAGCTTGGTCATTTGCCCCAGATAATGGCGGTAGTCCTCCTCCAGCCAGCCGTCGGGCCCCTCCGGAAAATTGTGGAAGGGATGCAGGCCGCGCACGCGGAAGAGCGGACGGCGGTCGGTGTTCACCGCCGCCAGATGGGCGGGGGGAGGGTCGGGGAGCAGGTCGCCCTGGAGGTCGAAGCGTACCCCCCAGGCTTCGCAGAGGTGGTAGGCCGCAAACAAGGCCCCCGCCTCGTCAAATCCGACGATCACAAAGTGATTCGCTCCCCCCTCACGCCGCGTGCGGATCACCGCCCCCTCTGGTCCCAGCTTGCGCGCCGCCTCTATCTCCGGCTCCAGGCCTTCCCCGCCAGCCTCCGCCGTCGTCACCGTCGCCCGCGGACCTTCCGTGTTTCCTGTCAGGAGCCGCCCATACCTCTCGATCTCCGCCGCAGCCAGCAGAAGCGCGGGGCCCGGCGGGCGCGGTCTCCCGGAAGGACTCTGATGATGTAATGGGATTGACGTACCGGTAATGAAAGGATGATCCATGGCGGGAGGGGGGGTTG
>CAYLNG010000047.1:0-354 GCA_964385155.1 uncultured Verrucomicrobiota bacterium | reverse complement strand
ATTTCATTTTTTATTGGTATGGAGGACCGGTTAATTAACGTTTTAACCTTGGGGGGTGGGGGGGTGGGGATAACGCGAAAAAAATATCCGTCGCCCTCTTGGACGTCTATCTTGAACTTTTAGAATATTACGTCCTGAACTCACCGAAAATCAACGAAAGTGTGGGGGGGGGGATGCGGACGCGGGCTGTAGGGGGACCGCCCGGGTACCGCCCCTGAAACTCTGGTCGTTTGTTGTGGGATGGGGGTTTGATTTGATGGTCGTGGGGGGGGGCAGGTGGTGGGCATAGGCAGGGGGGGGAGCGGGCGACTGGGCGGGGGGGGGGGGCGAGTGCGGGGGGTCGCGGTCCGCTGG
>CAYLNG010000046.1:0-15695 GCA_964385155.1 uncultured Verrucomicrobiota bacterium | reverse complement strand
CTCATGCCCCCACTTCACCCCATTTCCCCCTCCTCTGTCAACTCGTTTCTCTTGGGAATCACTTGTTGTTATCTTGAGATAATGAGGGATATACTGGGTGCTTGACTTGATGCCGCGAATGATTATATCGGATATCTTGTATCCTTTATTGTGAAAACCAATATCTATGTCAATTGAGAGCCAGAATGAGCCCAATGAGCCCCTTAACCGGCCCTACATGGTTGTGGGAGAGGAGAGGGTATGAGTGTTTTGGTGATTTTGTTGAGTGCGAGTCTGGTGATCGCCTTGTTTTTTCTGGGCGCGTATTTGTGGTCGGTGAAGCGGGGTCAGTATGATGATCCTGTGACGCCGTCGCTGCGTGTGCTGTTGGAGGATGAAGAGCAACAACCGAAGCGGGGGGAAGGCCCCGCGAACCCCGATGAGGAGGACAGGTCATGAGTCACTTGGAGACGTTTCGTTATGACAACCGGATCGTGCGCGACTTTGGGTTTGCGACGGTGATCTGGGGATTGGTGGGGATGTTTGTGGGGTTGTTGGCTGCGAGCCAGCTGGTGATGCCGGTGTTGAATGTTGGGCCGTGGCTGAGTTTTGGTCGGATTCGTCCGCTGCACACGAACGCGGTGATCTTCGCGTTTGTGGGGAACGCGATTTTCATGGGGGTGTATCATTCGACGCAGAGGCTGTGCAAGGCGCGGATGTTCAGTGATTTTTTGAGTCGTCTGCATTTTTGGGGTTGGCAGTTGATTATTGTTCTGGCGGCGGTGACGCTGCCGCTGGGGAAGACGACGTCGAAGGAGTACGCGGAGCTGGAGTGGACGATTGATATATTGATCACGCTGGTGTGGGTGGTGTTCGCGGTGAATTTTTTCGGGACGTTGTGGAGGCGGCGGGAGCGGCACATGTACGTGGCGCTGTGGTTCTACATCGCGACGATCGTGACGGTGGCGGTGTTGCACATTTTCAACTCGTTGGCGGTGCCGGTGGGGATGTTGAAGAGCTATTCGATCTACGCGGGGGTGCAGGACGCATTGGTGCAGTGGTGGTACGGGCACAACGCGGTGGCGTTTTTTCTGACAACCCCGTACCTGGGGTTGATGTACTACTATCTGCCGAAGGCGGCGAACCGGCCTGTGTTCAGCTACCGGCTGTCGATCATCCATTTCTGGGCGCTGATCTTCATCTACATCTGGGCGGGGCCGCATCATCTGCTGTACACGGCGCTGCCGGACTGGGCGCAGAGCCTGGGGATGGTGTTCTCGCTGATGCTGATCGCGCCGAGCTGGGGGGGGATGCTGAATGGACTGCTTACGTTGCGGGGAGCATGGGACAAGGTGAGGGAGGAGCCAGTGCTGAAGTTTCTGGTGGTGGGGATCACGGCGTACGGGATGGCGACGCTGGAGGGTCCGATGCTGTCGATCAAGTCGGTGAATGCGATCTCGCACTACACGGACTGGACGATTGCGCACGTGCACACGGGCGCGCTGGGGTGGAACGGATACATGACGTTCGGGATTCTGTACTGGCTTGTGCCTGTGTTGTACCGGACGCCCTTGCATAACAGGAAATGGGCGAACTATCATTTTTGGATTGGGTTGACGGGGATGATTTTCTACGTGTTGCCGTTGTATTGGGCGGCGGTGACGCAGAATCTGATGTGGAAGCAGTTCAACGAGGAGGGGATGCTGACGTATCCGAACTTCTTGGATACGGTGACGAAGATTCTGCCGATGTACGGATTGCGAGTGGTTGGGGGGCTACTGTATTTCGGGGGAACGGTGCTGATGGCGGTGAACCTGTGGAAGACGGTAAAGGCGGGGAGTCTGGAGGCGGAGACGGAGGCGAGTGCGCCGGCGCTGCGCGACACGCCGATTGGAGATGAATCGCATGTGTACCGTCACCGCAAGCTGGAGCGGATGGTGTTCCTGTTTACGGTGCTGACAACGGTGGCCATCGCGATTGGCGGTCTGGTGGAGCTGGTTCCTTTATACTTGGTGAAGTCGAATGTGCCGACGCTGAGCACGGTGACGCCCTACACGCCGCTGGAGCTGGAGGGCCGGGACCTTTACATTCGCGAGGGCTGCGTGGGGTGTCACTCGCAGATGATTCGACCGTTCCGCTCGGAGACGGCGCGATATGGGGATTATTCGAAGGCGGGTGAGTTTGTGTACGACCATCCCTTCCTGTGGGGGTCGAAGCGGACGGGGCCTGACTTAGCGCGGGAGGGGGCGGTGGGGCGGAGCCATGCGTGGCACTACCTGCACATGGAGAAACCGACATCCACGTCGCCGGGGTCGATCATGCCGGATTATCCGTGGCTGTTGCGGAACAAGTTGCGCACGAAGCAGACGGCGAAGAAGATCACGGTGATGCGGAAGCTGGGTGTGCCGTATCCGGATTATTTCGAGGAGGTTGCGGTAAAGCGACTGCACGAGCAGGCGGAGGAGATCGCGGGGTCGCTGCGGGAGCAGTTGCCGGAGCGTGGCGACCTGATCAGGGCTGACCGTGAGATCATCGCCTTGATCGCGTATCTGCAGCGGCTGGGAACGGACGCGCTGCGTGAAACCCCCTACGAACTGGAGTAAGCGATGTACAAGGAAGTGTTGCGATCGATTGAGGGCGTCGGGTTGTATCCGGCGATCACGCTGGTGACATTTGTTTTGTTTTTTGTGATGATGCTGTTGCGGGTGGCGGCGGTGCGCGGCTCGCACGCGGTGAGGATGGGGGCGATGCCGTTGCAGGACGGAACCGAGGAATCGCAGACAGAAGCAGGAGGGTATTGAGATGTCGAACGAAGAACAACCGATGTCCGGACACGACTATGATGGAATCCTGGAGGAGGACAATCAGCTGCCGCGCTGGTGGGTGATCCTGTTTATCGTCACGGTGATTTTTGGTTTAATGTATCTGATGTGGTTCCATGTGTTGGGACTGGGCAAGGGGCAGATTGGTCGGTACCGTGACGCGGTGGCGCAGGCGGAGGGGGCGCAGGCGGCGCGGCAGCAGCTGGCGTTGGCGAACCTGGACCTGACGAGGCCTTCGACGATGGCGGAAGTGCTGGCGGAAGGGGGCGGGTTGTACCAGACGCACTGCTCGGGTTGTCACCACAGTAGTGGCCGTGGGCTGATTGGGCCGAACCTGACGGATGGTTACTGGATCCATGGCGCGACGTTTGCGGACAACATGCGTGTGATCGAGAACGGGGTACTGGAGAAAGGGATGACGGCGTGGAAGAACACGCTTTCGGTGCGGCAGCGTCATGCGGTTGCGAGCTACATTTACACGTTGAGGGGCACGCATCCTGAGGGTCCTCGGGAACCGCAGGGCGAGGAGTTTCCGGGTTCGGATTCGCCGGGATATCTACTCAACTGAACGGAAACCGATGTCCAGTTCCACTCCCCTACCTACAGTTTCCGCCACGGGTAAGCGTGTATGGCTTTATCCGAGGAAGCCGCCTGTAGGGGGACGTGCGATGCCGGGTACGCCGAATTTCTACCGTTGGAGGACGTGGTTGTCGTGGCTCTTGTTGGTGGTGTTTGTGACAGGGCCGTTCATCAAGGTCGCCGGCAATCCGCTGCTGATGTTCAATCTTGTGGAGCGGAAGTTCTCGATTTTCGGGATCATGTTTTGGCCGGAGGACATGTTCCTGTTCGCGTTGGCGATGATCACGGGGTTTGTGATGATTGTGTTGTTCACGGCGGTGTTCGGGCGGATCTGGTGCGGCTGGTTGTGCCCGCAGACGGTGCTGATGGAGATGGTGTTTCGGAAGATTGAGTATTGGATCGAGGGGGACGCGGCGGAGCAGAAAGCGCTAGATGCGGCGCCGTGGACGAGGGAGAAATGGATCAAGAAGGGTGTCAAGCTTGGTTTGTTTTTCGGGGTGTCTCTGGTGTGTGCGCATCTGCTGTTGGGCTATATCATCGGGGGGGACGCGTTGCTGGCATTCATGAGGGAGTCTCCTGGGGCGCATCCGAGCGGGTTCATGACGTTGTTGGCATTCACGATGCTGTTTTTCGCGATTTTCGCGCGGTTCCGGGAGCAGGCTTGCACGTTTGTCTGTCCGTATGGGCGGTTGCAGTCGGTGCTGCTGGACGAGAATTCGGTGGTGATCGCGTATGATCACAAACGCGGCGAGAAGCGGGCGAGAAAGGTGAGAGGAGAGACCTGGGAGGAGCGGCTTGGGGTGGGGAAAGGAGACTGTGTGGACTGCGGGCTGTGTGTTTCGGTGTGTCCGACGGGCATAGACATCCGGAATGGGACACAGATGGAGTGCGTGAACTGTGCGAACTGCATTGATGCCTGCAACTCGGTGATGCACAAGGTGGGGAGGTCGGCGGGGTTGATCCGCTATGCGTCGCTGAACCAGATTGAGAAGGGGGAGAAGCTCCGTTTCACGCCGAGGCTCAAGCTGTATAGCGGGTTGCTGGGGGTGTTGTCGTTGGTGGTGATCACGCTGTTGGTGACGCGGGCACCGGTGAACATGGATCTGCTGCGGCAACGGGGGACCTGGTACCAGACGTTGCCGGACGGGCGGGTGGCCAATTTCTTCGAGGTGCGATTTGCGAACAAGACGCGGCGGGCGCTGGAGGGGCGTCTGGAGCTTCGTTCACCCGCAGGGGAGCTGGTCTATCCCAACCAGCGTGTGGATGTGCCCGCGGACGGGGATGCGCGGAGCATCCTGGTTGTGATTTTGGAGCCCGTGCGGTTGCGCGGTGCGGAGACGGCGCTGGAGCTGGCGCTGGTTTCGGATTCGGGCAAGACGCTGGATACGTTGACCACCACATTTCTCGCGCCGGACAAACCCGCCGCGATCATCGAGCTATGAGTGCCTCCGCGACGAGTCATCGGAAACCCTTCCGCATCGAGCCCTGGCCGGTGATGCTGACGCTGTGGTTCATCGGGTTCATCGCGGTGATCATCTGGTTCGTGTTGCAGTCGTTTGGAATGCGTCACGACCTGGTGGCGCCGGACTATTATGAGCAGGGGTTGCGGCATGAGGAGAAGCTTCAGGCGATCGCGCGGGCGCGTGCGCTGCCGGATCCGGCGAAGGTGTACGTGGATGGGGCAAATCAACGGTTAATCGTGCGCATGCCCGCGACGGCGCGGGGGGCGACGATGACGTTGTACCGTGCGTCGGACGCGAAGCTGGACCGGACCTACGCGCTGCAGGAGGGGGTGCCTTCGGTGATCGGGACGGAGGAACTGCATCCCGGGCGGTGGCAGGCGCAGATTCTGTGGGAGCGGGAGGGGGAGGTGTATTTTCACCGGGAGGAGATCCTCGTGCCATGAGAGGCTGGATGTTGGAGGCGTTTTTGTTGGGAGCGGTGGGGAGTCTGCATTGCGTGGGGATGTGTGGTCCTTTGGTGCTGGCGCTGCCGGGTGGGAATGACATTTCGATCGCGCGCAGGATTTTCGGGCGGCTGTCCTACAACCTGGGAAGAACCGTGACCTACACGGGAATGGGGCTGGTGGCGGGGCTGATGGGGATGGCGTTGCATTTGGCGGGAATCCAGCAGGCGGTATCGATTGTGTTTGGGGTGCTGCTGTTGGCCACGGTATTCCTGGGGTCCCGACACGCGCCGGGGTGGGTGACGCGGTGGTTGACGGTTCCGCTGCAGAAGGCGATGGCGGGGTTATTGCGGAGGGAGGGGGCGAGGGGGTTGTTTGAGATTGGTCTGTTGAATGGGCTGCTTCCCTGTGGGTTGGTGATGGCGGCGATGGCGAAAGCCTCGTTGCAGGATGGAGCCTTGGCGGGAGCGGTGTATATGGCGTTGTTCGGGTTGGGTACGACGCCCCTCCTGTTCGCGCTGTCGCTGGGAGGGCTCGGACTGCGCTCGCCGCGCCTTCGTCCCCTCCTGGGGCATCTCATCCCCGCCGTCACCTGCATCGTCGCGATGTTGCTGATCCTGCGCGGATTGAACTTGGGCATCCCTTATCTTAGCCCCGACTTGGAAACCCCGGGGGCCTCGTGTTGCCCCCATTGACCTTTACCTGGAGGAGAAACTACCATGTTGCTGACGAAGACCACTGAAATCGCGATACAATGCCTGGTGCTGCTGTCGCGGCTGCCGAAGGGCACTTTGATTACCCCGCAGCCGATTTCTGCGACGCTCGGGTCGTCGGAGTCGTACACATCCAAGATCCTGCGTACGCTGGCGAAGGCGGATTTGCTGGAGTCGCACCGTGGTGCGAGCGGGGGGTTCAGCCTGGCGCGAGATCCGGGGGAGATCACGTTGCTGGAAGTGGTGGAAGCCTGCGAGGGGGCGATCATTGGCAACCATTGTCGGGAGTTTCCGAATCCGGACCAGGTGGCGCGCACCTGCGGGTTCCACCAGGCGATGGTGCAGTTTCAGGAGGGGGTGAAGGAATTGCTCCGCAAGTGGAGCATTCAGGACGTAGCCACCCGTCCCTTGTCGGACGCGAAGGATGCGCCGGACTGCAAGCTGCGTCGGATCCTGGGGGCGGAGCGGACGTTGCCGAAACGCGGTCCGGAGCCCGGTCTTTTGAACCAGCCGCCGCTGGGTTCGTTCCGGCATTGAGGGGGGCGCTGGAGCGGCGCAGGAAATCCGCTGGGTCAGAGCCAGCCCAGTTCCTGCAGGCGCTCGGCGAGGAAGTTGCCGAGGATTTCATGGCCGCAGGCGCGGGGGTGCATGAAGAAGGTCTCGCAATCGTCGGGTAGATTACGGTCGGCGAGTTCGTAGCTGTTGAGGGTCGGGAGGCCCGCCTGGCGGCAGAGTTCGAGAATGTTATCGCCGAGTGGGCCGAAGAGGAGGACGCGGAATCCGTGTTGTTCGCCGAGGGCGACGAATTCGCGCAGGCTTTTGAGGACGCCCTCCTCGCCGCTGTGGGTGAGGACGGCAGGGTCCACGGTGTCGGTGGGAATATCTCCGAGCTTGAGCACCTCGGGGGTGATCATTTCGGAGAGGCGGGCACGGTTGAAGAGGAGGTTGTACACGTAGGAGCGTTTCTGTTTCCAGTGGTCCTTGCGGGAGTACATGAAGAAGGGAAGCTGGAAGTCGTTGTCACACCAGCCGATGACGACGATGTCGGGCTGGAGGGGCAGGCCTTTGCGTTGGAGAGAGACGAGCTCCTGGTAGGTGTTGTATCCGGGGACGGCGAGGTTGACGACCTCGACCTGCGGTGTGTCCAGGCCTTCATTGAGACGTTTTTCCAGGATCTCCATGTAGCCTTGGCCTTGGTCAAGACCCCAGCCCCACATACCGCTGTCGCCCACCCCGATGATGCGTTTGACACCGGGGGGCTTTTCGGTGGGAAACTCCCGGTCGGCGCGGATGCCCAGGCTGTTGGTCCGGAGGGCACGGTGCCCGAACTCCATGTCGATGTTGGGTTGGAGTTCGTAGATGAGGCGTTTGTCGTCGCTGAAGCGGGTGATGACGAGCAGGGGGTGGTGGCTGCGGGTATGGAGATTGCCGGCGGGGTTGGGGTTGTGCAGTTGTTGGAGGGAGTTGAAACCCTGGGTTTTCTGGAGGAAGTTGCGCATGCCCAGTTCGGCCACCAACAGGCAGAGGCCGACACTGAAAAAGAGCAGAAACAGGTTTGCGACCCGGAATTTGCGGGGGCGGCCGCCATCCGGCAGCAGGTAGGCGGTACAGAGGAGAAGGGTGGCCAGAAGGAGGCGGGGGGCCGCGTTCCCGACCCGCATCGGTCCCAGTTGGTAAGCCCCCCCCTGGATCAGGGCCAGGAAACAGAGGCCGGCCACAAACAAACCGGCCAGCCAGAAGAATACCGCGAGATGTCGTTTCACGTGAATAAATTATCCACTTCCATATTGGCGGTCAATCCCGGAAATGGGGGGGGGAGCTGGGCCGGGGCGGGCTGAACAAAACAGGGAAGCCCTTTCGGGATGGAGGCCTCAGAGGAGCGGAAAAAGTACTTGATAAATCCGTTTATCCGGATATTCGCATTGACTATGAAGCAGCAGCGAAACTTTGAGAAGAGCCTTGGCGAGCGCATTTTGATTTTGGATGGGGCGATGGGGACGATGATCCAGCGTCATGGGCTGGACGAGGCGGCGTATCGCGCGGAGCGATTCGCGGGGTGGCCGCGGGATGTGAAAGGGAATAACGATTTGCTGACGCTGACGCAGCCGGGGGTGATTGAGGAAATCCATCGTGCGTATCTGGAGGCGGGCGCGGACATAGTGGAGACGAACACGTTCAACAGCACGCGGGTGTCGCAGGCGGATTATGGGATGGAGGAGCTGGTGCCGGAATTGAACCGGGAGGCGGCGCGGCTGGCGCGGCGGGCGGCGGACGCGTTTTCGACGCCGGAGCGGCCGCGATATGTGGCGGGGATTCTGGGGCCGACGAGCCGCACGGCGTCGCTGTCGCCCGACGTGAACAATCCGGGGGCGCGGAATGTGACGTTCGAGGAGCTGCGGGAGGGGTACGTGGAGGCGGCGCGGGCGCTGCTGGAGGGGGGGGCGGACCTGCTGATGATCGAGACGATTTTTGACACGTTGAACGCGAAGGCGGCGGGTTTTGCGGTGATGCAGGTGTTCGAGGAGCTGGGATACCGGGTGCCCTTGCTGATTTCGGGTACGATCACGGACCGGTCGGGGCGCACGCTGTCGGGTCAGACGCCGGAGGCGTTCTGGTACGCGCTGCGGCATCTGAAGCCGGTGTCGATCGGTTTTAACTGCGCGTTGGGGGCGAAGGAGCTGCGGCCCCACCTTGAGGAGCTTTCGCGGGTGGCGGAGGTGGCAGTGAGCTGTCATCCGAACGCGGGTTTACCGAACGAGTTCGGGGGCTACGACGAGACGCCGGCGGCGACGGCGGCGTTTCTGGAGGGTTTCGCGCGGGAGGGGTTGCTGAACATCGTGGGCGGCTGTTGCGGGACGACGCCGGACCATATCCGAGCGATCGCGGAGGCCGTGGCACCCTTCGCGCCGCGGAAGATCGCGTCGCCTGAGCCGTACACGCGGTTGTGCGGACTGGAGCCCTTTGTGATCCGTCCGGAGACGAATTTTGTGAACGTGGGGGAGCGGACGAACGTGACGGGGTCGCGGAAGTTCGCGCGTCTGATCAAGGAGGGTCAGTACGAGGAGGCGCTGGCGATCGCGCGGCAGCAGGTGGAGAGCGGGGCGCAGATCATCGATGTGAACATGGACGAGGGGATGCTCGACGGAGTGGAGGCGATGCGGACATTCCTGAACCTGGCGATGACGGAGCCGTCCATCGCGCGGGTGCCGGTGATGGTGGACAGCTCGAAGTGGTCGGTGATCGAGGCGGGGCTGCGCTGTGTGCAGGGCAAGTGTGTGATCAATTCGATTAGTTTGAAGGAGGGGGAGGGGCCTTTCCGGGAGCAGGCGCTGGCGGCGCTGCGTTATGGGGCGGCGGTGGTGGTGATGGCGTTCGACACGGCAGGCCAGGCGGACACGCTGGAGCGCCGCGTGGAGATCCTTTCGCGCAGCCATGAGATTCTGGTGAACGAGATCGGGTTCGCGTCGGAAGACATCATCTTCGATCCGAACGTGTTCGCGATCGGAACGGGAATTGAAGAGCACGCGCGCTACGCGATCGACTTCATCGAAACCTGCAAGGTGTTGCGGAAGAAATTTCCGCGCGCGCACATCAGCGGGGGGGTGAGTAACCTCAGTTTCAGTTTCCGGGGCAACGATGCGGTGCGCGAGGCGATGCACTCGGCGTTTCTGTACCACGCGATTCACGCGGGCATGGATATGGGGATCGTGAACGCGGGCCAGTTGGAGGTGTACGAGGAGATCGAGCCGGAGCTGCGCGGTCGCGTGGAGGATTTGATTTTCAACCGGCGGGCGGACGCGACGGAGCGTCTGCTGGAGTTTGCGGAAGGGTTCAAGGGGCGGGCGAAGGAGCGGCAGGAGGATTTGACGTGGCGTGAGGCGCCGGTGGGGGAACGGATCACGCACGCGCTGGTGCGCGGAATCACGGAACACATCGAAGCGGACGCGGAGGAGGCGCTGCGGGTGCTGGGGCATCCGCTGCGGGTGATCGAGGGTCCGTTGATGGACGGCATGAACGTGGTGGGGGATTTGTTTGGCGCGGGCAAGATGTTCCTGCCCCAGGTGGTGAAGAGCGCGCGGGTGATGAAAAAGGCGGTGGCCTGGCTGGAGCCGCATTTCGCGGCGGCGGGCGGGGAGCGTCAGGCGCAGGGCAGGGTGGTGATGGCGACGGTGAAGGGGGACGTGCATGACATCGGGAAGAACATCGTGGGCGTGGTGCTGCAGTGCAACAATTACGAGGTGATCGACCTTGGGGTGATGGTGCCCTGCGCCAAGATTCTGGAGAAGGCGCGCGAGGTGGGGGCGGATCTGATCGGGCTCAGCGGCCTGATCACGCCCTCGCTGGACGAGATGGTGCATGTGGCGTCGGAGATGAAGCGGGAGGGATTCACGATCCCGCTGCTGGTGGGGGGGGCTACGACGTCGAAGGTGCACACGGCGGTGAAGATCGCGCCGGCCTACGATCATCCGGTGGTGTGGGTGCCGGACGCCTCGCGTGTGGTGGGGGTGGCGGGCAAGCTGCTTTCGGCCGAACAGAAACCCGCCTACGTGGCGGAGGTGGCGGGGGAATACGAGGAGTTCCGGCGCCGCCGCTCGGGAGCGGCGCTGACGCTGGCGCCGCTGGAGGAGGCCCGTGTGAACAAGGCGGTGCGGGAGTGGGAGGACTATATGCCGCCGGAGCCTGCTTTCACAGGAACGCGTGTCTTTTTGGATGTGCCGTTGCGGGACCTGGTGCCCTACATCGATTGGGGGCCGTTTTTCGCGGGCTGGGATTTGCATGGACCCTATCCGGCGATCCTGGAGGACGAGGTGGTCGGCGAGCAGGCGCGCGAGCTGTTCGACAATGCCCGGACGATGTTGGAGAAGCTTATCGAGGGTGGACGGCTGAAGGCGCGGGCGGTGATCGGCTTCTGGCCGGCGAACCAGGTGGACGACGACGACATCGCGGTGTACAGCGACGAGACGCGTTCGAAGGAGATCGCGCGGTTGCACCACCTGAGACGTCAGCAGGGAAGCGGCGAGGACATGCCGCACGCGTGTCTGGCGGATTTTGTGGCACCGCGGCAGAGCGGGTTGAGGGATTACGTGGGTGGATTTGTGGTCACGGGTGGGATTGGCGCGGAGGAGATCGCGGCGGAGTTCGAGGGAGCGCACGACGATTATTCGGCGATCATGGCGAAGATCCTGGCGGACCGCTTCGCGGAGGCCCTTGCGGAGCACATGCACGAGCGTGTGCGCAAGGATTTCTGGGGCTATGCGAAGGAGGAGAATCTCAGCAACGAGCAGTTGATCCGCGAAGAATACCGTGGAATCCGCCCGGCGCCCGGCTATCCTGCCTGTCCGGACCACACCGAGAAGGAGACCTTGTTCCGGTTGTTGGACGCGACGCAGGAGATCGGCGTGCGGCTGACGGAAAGCTACGCGATGTATCCCGGAGCGGCGGTGAGCGGCTGGTATTTCAGCCATCCCGATAGTTTCTACCTGAGCGTGGGCACGATCGGGGAGGACCAGTTGCGGGACTACGCCGCGCGCAAGGAGTGGACGCTGGCGGAGGCGCGTCGCTGGCTCGCGCCGAATTTGGCGTGAGGGGGGGGCAGAGTTCGGTGTTCAGAGTTCAGGGGGGGCGGAGAAGAGGGGGAACTACGGAACACGCGGAAGGCGCGAAAACTCAAAAAGCTGTCTCAGCTGGGACAGCTTTTTGAGTTTTTCAGGTGGTGGGATGGAGGGGGCTGGCGAGGGGTTTGGGAACGGAGCGAGGACACTCGTGTCCGCCAAGGCGTTCGGGTTTCGAGTTTGATACGAGTCAGATTACGAAAGGAGGGGATGCGGCTCAGAGAAGCCACAGGTGACTCTCACCCATGCCGCGAGGGTGTGGGGCTCGTTTGGGACCGGAGTGGCGGCGGACAGGAGTGTCCGCGCTCCGTTTTGGTGGCGTGGGGCTCGTTCAGGGGAGGTCTCACACAATGGGGAGGGGAAGAGGGGTGATGGGAGGAGGAAGGGGAACTACGGAACGCGCGGAAAGCGCGAAAATGTGGGGGAGAGACCGTTAACCGGATACGGGCGCAGAGGTGCCGTCTCTTTCGGGCGATTGGAGCGGGGCAGGGCTCAGGCCCAGAAGCCGACGAGGATGCCGATGGCCATGCCGGCGAAAACCTCGAGGCGGGTGTGGCCGAGGAGTTCCGCCAGTTTTTGTTGGGAGAGGTGGTGGTGGGTGAGCAATTCGTCCACGATCTGGTTGAGGAGTTTGGCCTGTTCGCCGGCGGCGCGGCGGACGCTCTGGGCATCGAACATGACGATGAGGGCGAACCAGAGGGCGACGGCGAAGACGGGGGTGTCGAAGCCGACGTGGTGGCCGACACTGGTGGCGAGGGCGCTGACGCTGGCGGAGTGTGCGGAGGGCATGCCGCCGGTGCTCACGAAGTAGGTGAAATCAAATTTGCGTGAGCGTACGGCGGCGGTGATGAACTTGACGGACTGGGCGACGACCCAGGCCAGCAGTGCGGCCCCGATGTGAGGATTGGTCCACATCTCAGCGTTTCACCCGGGCATTGCCCTTCCAGATGCTCCAGACCTGTTCCTCATCGGCGGGCTGGCCGTAGTCGGTGAGCAGGGTGGCGGCGAGAGCACCGCTGGCCCAGCCAAATTGGGCCCACTTGACGGGTTCCCAGCCCTTGAGAATGCCGTAGAGCATGCCGCCGACGAAGCCGTCGCCGCCGCCGATGCGGTCGAGCACGTAGATTTCGCGGGGTTCGATGACGTGGTATTCGCCGTTGGCGAACATGACGGCGCCCCAGAGGTGGGTGTTGACGCTGACGACCTCGCGGAGGGTGGTGGCGAAGACGCGGGTGGCGGGGAAGGCCTTGCGCGCGTTTTCGATCATGGCTTTGAAGTTGTCGATCTGGCCGCGCAGGCCCTCGCCGCCGGCCTCGGGTCCCTCGACGCCGAGGCAGAGCTGGAAGTCCTCCTCGTTGCCGACGAGGATGTCGGTGAGGGAGGCGATTTCGTGGAAGGCGGCGGAGAGTTCTTTCTGGCGGCCTTTCCAGAAGGAGGCGCGGTAGTTGAGGTCGAAGGAGATCAGGGAGCCGTTTTTCTTGGCGATGCGGGCGATCTCAAGGCAGAGCTGGGAAGTTTCGGGTGAGAGGGCGGCGATGAGGCCGGAGAGGTGGACGATCTTGACGCCTTCTTTGGCGAAGATGCGGTCGAGGTCGAAATCGGAGGGCTTCATGGTGCGTCCGACCTCGCCCGCGCGGTCGTTGTGGACGCGGGGGCCGCGGGAGCCGAAGCCGGAGTCGGCGAGGTTGAACTGGTGGCGGTAACCCCAAGGGTCGCCCTGCGGGATGGAGGCCCCCTCGACGGAGATGTGGCGCGAGGCGAGGTTGTCACGGATGAGCTGGGAGACCGGGCTGCCGTCGACGAACTTGGTGAGGATTTTGACGGGGAGGCCGAGGTAGGAGGAGACACTCACGACGTTGCTTTCGGCGCTGGTGACCTGGAGCATGAGCTGGGTGGCGGCGTGGAAGGGCTGCCCGTTGGGGGGGGTCAGCCGGAGTCCCATGGAAGTGGGGGTGAGCAGGGCGGTGACAGCGTCGGCGCGGAGGGGTAGGCTCATGGTGTGAATGGGGTTGGGAGTGGGGTGATCGTATTTTCCATAAAGAACGCGCTCCCATTCGACAAGACAAACCATCGAGGTACCCGAGGGGGAGGGGTGGGAGGTTCCGAGGTTCGGAACCGGGGGGTGGGGATGTTTCCGAGCTTCGGGAAATTTGGGTGGGGGGAGGGATAGAAGGAGGACGGGGGGCGTCGTCCTACGGGTGGTGGTGTCGTCTCGCCGTCGTTTGGGTGTTGTGGGGGTGGATTCTGACTTTTCTTGTTTGGAAAGTCGGGTAGGAGAGGGGCATGACACCTGAAACGCTTCGTTTTTTGAGTCCGGACCAGGTCCGGGAGATTGCGGCTACGTATGGGACGCCGGTTTTTGTAATGGATGAGGCGACGCTTCGTCGTCGGGCGGCGGAGTGTCTGGCGTTTCCGAACGCGTTCGGGCTGACGGTGCGGTTTGCGATGAAGGCGAATCCGAACCGTGCGGTGCTGGAGCTGTTCCGGGGCATGGGGTTGCAGATTGACGCGTCGTCGGGCTACGAGGTGAGGCGGGCGCTGTCGGCTGGCATTCCGGCGGGGCACATTTCGTTGAGCGCGCAGGAACTGCCGTCGGATTTGGGGGAGTTGCTGGATGCGGGGATCGAGATCAATGCGACGAGTCTGAACCAGATCCGGGTGATTGGGGGGCTGCGTCCGGGGCGTCGGATCGGGTTGCGGTTTAATCCGGGCAAGGGCACGGGGGGGACAAACCGGACGAACGTGGGTGGTCCCGCGAGTTCGTTCGGGATTTGGAATGCGTATGCGGGGGAGGCGGCGGCGTTGTTGGAGGAGTTTCGATTGGAGTGTGTGAGGATTCATACGCACATTGGCAGTGGTGGGGATCCGCAGGTGTGGTCGCAGGTGGCGTTGATGAGTCTGGAGATGGTGCGGCGGTTTCCGTCGGTGACGACCCTGGACCTGGGAGGAGGTTTTAAGGTGGGGAGGATGTCGTCGGAGAAGACGACGGACTTGCAGGTGGTGGGCGCGCCGGTGCGGGAGGCTTTCGAGGCGTTCGCGGCGGAGACGGGGCGTCGGCTGAAGCTGGAGATCGAGCCGGGGACGTATCTGGTGGCGAACGCGGGGGCGGTGGTGTCGCGGGTGCAGGATCGGGTGGACACGGGGGCGGATGGGTATACGTTCCTGAGGTTGGATACGGGGATGACAGATGTGCTGCGGCCGAGCCTGTATGGGGCGCAGCATCCGCTGGTGGTGGTGCCGAAGGAGGAGGTGGAGCGGGAAGTGGAATCCGTGATCGTGGTGGGGCACTGCTGCGAGTCGGGGGACATTCTGACGCCGGCGCCGGGCGATCCGGAGGCGCTGGCGCCGCGTGCATTGCGGCGTGCGGAGATTGGCGATTTTCTGGTGATCGAGGGAGCGGGGGCGTACTGTTCGGCGATGTGCACGCATGGGTACAACAGTTTCCCGGCCTCGGCGGAGGTCTTGATACGGGAGGACGGGGGGCATCGACTGATTCGGAAGCGTCAGGAGCCGGCTCAGGTCTGGGCGGATGAGGTGTAGGGGGGATTGCGGATCTCGGAATGCGGAGTGTGATTTCCTCCCGCAGTCGCGCGATCCCGCTTGCGCGGGAGATTTGGGATGTAAAAATGCGGGGGGAGGCTTAGGATTCGATTACGATTGCGAATTGAAAAGGGGGGGAAGAAGCTGGGGATGACCCTCACCCCCGCCGCAAGGGCGTGGGGTTCGTTCAGGTGGAGGGGCTCACGCAAAAGGTTCAGGGTTTAGGGGAAGAGGAGAGGGGGATGAGGAGTTCGTGGCGGCGATGGGCGAAGGGGGAGGAGACGGGGAGGCGTTTTTGGGTGCGGGGATCGAGGAGTCCGATGCGGAGGGTGAAGGGTGGGGTGGCGTTTTCGGGGAGGGTAAGGTGGCGGGGGTCGAGGAAGACGCGTGGGGTGGATGGGTCGCGGAGGAAGTCGGAGAGGTTGTGGTCGTCCTGGAGGAGGATGTTGCCGTTGGCGTTGAGGAGGTGGACGAAGATGGAGCGGTTGATGCGTGCTCGGCTGGAGGCGGTCCAGTGCCAGGTGAGGTGGAGGGAGGAGCTGTC
>CAYLNG010000045.1:4953-16211 GCA_964385155.1 uncultured Verrucomicrobiota bacterium | reverse complement strand
ACGGGATCTGGATATTGCGCTGCACCACGGATTTAGCCATGCCCCGGTGAAGGGCAACAGCAACCAGAGGGCGTGGAGGGAGATGCCGATGGCGGCGGCCACCGGAAGCGTGGGCAGTGCGCGCAGGCGGGAAGGGGGCATCAGGGGGATGGGGTTTCGGGGGGACGCGGGTTGCGTGTGGCGATGGCGATGTCCCGGAGGCCAACCCGGGTGGCCTCCCGGTAGATGCGCATCTGGGTCTCCAGCGTCACCCGCTCGTCCGCCTCGATGAGCAGGGGGGCGTCGGGGGTTTCCACCCGCATCCGCTCCAGGGCGGGACGAAGCTCCTCGAGGGTTGTCCGCCGGTCGTCGAAGAACACCAGGCCCTGTTGGGTGAGGGTGACGACCCGGGCGTTCATGGGAATTCCCTCCGCGGGGGCGCTCTCCGGAAGGTGTATCCTCACGCCGGGGCGTGTGACATAGGAAGAGCTCGCCATGAAAAACAACAGGATAAGGAGGACGACATCCACGAGGGCCGCGGGTTCGATCACCGGGGGGAAGCGGCGGCTCCGGGCGACAAAGCGTCGTCGAAGGCTGTTGAGTTGTCGGAAATGGGCGATGTCGGAGTGTTTCATCAGTCCCGCGTGAAGAGGTTGTGGTTGCGGGTCAGGAAGGAAAGCACATCGGAGGCGGCGAACTCCATGTCCAGCACCAGAGATTCGATCCGGCTGACGAGGAGGTTGTAGCCGGCGTAGATCGGCATGGCGACGGCGATGCCCGTGGCGGTGGTGAGCAGCGCGGACCAGAGGTGGATCGAGAGGGAGTCGGCGTGTGCGAGAGGGGCTTCCGCATGCATTCCGCGCAGGGCATCCATCATCGACAGGACCGTGCCGAGGAGACCGAGCATCGGGGCGATCTTGCCGAGGGTGGCGAGGAGGTTGAGTTTTAGTTCCAGCCTAGGGATCTCACTCAGGCCGGCCTGCTGGACCGACCGTGCGATTTCCTCGGGAGGTTCCTCGACCTTCAGAAGGGCGGCGCGCACAATGCGGGCGACGGGTCCCGGCGTGTCCTCGCAGATGGTGACGGCCTCCACCGTGTTGCCGCGGCGCAGGACGTTGTAGAGCCCGAAAAGGAAGTCCTCGGTGTGAATCTGCGCCTGGTGGAGCTGCAGCAGTTTGTGGAAAAACAGGATGGCGGCCAGAAGGCTCAGGAGGGCCAGGGCCCACATCACCGGGCCGCCTTGATGGATGAGTTCGTACATGCGGGGAGTCTCCGTTCAGAAAAGGATGAGGTGTTCCCGGCGCAGGGTTTCGATGCGGCGGGCGGCTTCGGGGGATTGGGAAAGGGAGGCCTCGGCCAGGGCCCGGTAGACTTGGATGGCCTCGCGCCACTTCTGGTCTTGCTCGAAGGCCTGGGCTGCATCGGTGGCGGCACGGACAAACCAGAATTCCGCGTCGCTGTCCATCCGGGTTTGTTCCTTCTGGAAGCCGTGGATGACGCGCAGGAAGTGGGCGAGGGCCTCTTCGCGCTGCTGCAGGGCCAGGAGGGCTCTTCCCATCTTGTAGACGGCCTGAAGGCGGAAGGAGGGGCGGGCCGTGGAGCTTTCGTCGACCAGGCGCCATGTGGCGAGGGCCTGGCGGTAGCGTTCGGGGTCCTGTTCGCCAAGGGTGTATTGGCAGTCGCCTTTCCGCCCGCGTGCGGCGTTCGCGAGGGCGGAGGCGGGAAAGAGGGTGAGGAGCTGGTCGAAGACCACGATGGCCGCGTCGAAGCGGTTGAGTTCGGTCAGTGCATCGCCCTGGTGGAAAAGTGCATCGGGAGCATGGGGGGCCTCGGGATCGGCGGTGAGCGAGGCGTTGAAGCGGGCGAGGGCGGTTTCGAATTCGCGTCGGGCGAGGGCGGCGCGGCCGGCGAGGTAGAGGGCGCGGGAGCGGAGGGAGGGGGAGGGGGCGCCTGTTTCGGCCACGGCGAGGAATTCCTGTTCGGCGCCGGCGTAGTCGGTCTTGTTGAAGGCGAGCTCGCCGAGCCAGAACCGCATGTCGGTCACGAGGGGGGAGTCGGCGTGTTCCTTGAGGAATCTGCGGCCGGCCCGTACGGCTTCCTCGTCGCGGTTGTTGAGGTAGAGACACCAGGCCCTCATGGCGGAGGCCTGCTCGGTGCGGGGATGCGCGGGGTATTCTGCCAGCACCCGCTCGAACTGGCGGAGGGCCAGGTCGAAGAAACCGCTCCGGTAGGCCGTGATGCCTTTTTCTGCGATGGCGTCGACCAGGAAGTCGCCCTGTGGGTAGCGTTCCAGGTAGGCGTCGAAGGCGCCCAGAGCGCGCTCGAGGCGGCCGGCCCGGAAGAGGATCAAGCCTTGTTGGAGCTGTGCGCGTTCGGCGAGGGGGTCGTCCGGGAAGTTGTCGCGGAGGCGGCGGAGTTCCTCGACGGCTCTGTCGACTTCCGGATGGAGGGAGGCGGCTTGGAAGAGGGCCCTGGACACGAGTTCGTGGCGGGGCCACTTTGTGGGGAGTTGGAGATAGAGGTCTCTGGCTTCCGCGTTTCGTCCCAAGGCGGCGAGGGCATCCGCCCGCTTCAGCCACACATGGGGGCCGAGTTCGGAGGTGTCGGGGAGGCTGAGGAAGACTTTTTCGTAGAGGTCGGCGGCTTCCCCCCAGGCGTTCTGTTGTTCGCGCAGGGTGGCGAGGCCCAAGCGGGCCTCGCGGACCCCCTCGGGGTTGCTGAAGACGGACAGGTAGGTTTCGTAGGCTTGGGCCGTTTCGGTCGGGTTTTCCTGGGCGGCGAGAGTCCGGGCAAGGCGAAGTTGTGCGATGGCGGCCAGGGGATGGTCTCCGCGAGCGGCGATTTGTTGGGAGAGGAGCTGGCGTCCTTCGGCGATTTGGCCGGCCTGGATGAGGAGGTCGGCGCGGCGGATGCGCAGGTCGGCGAGGACGGGGGGGTCGCCGCCGAGGCCTTCCAGAGCGAGCAGGTGTCGTGCGGCTTCCAGGAATTGTCCATCTTCGGCGAGCAGGGTGGCGAAGAGGGCGTGGGCGCGTGGCAGCAATTCGTCGGGCAGGCGTCCCTCGGAGGAGAAGGCCCGCATGCGGGAAAGCGTTTCGGTCTTGTCGCCCCGGTCATGGGCGGCTTGGAGGAGACGAAGTTTGGCTTCCTGGGTTTGGGCGAGAGCGGGGGGGCCCTCGGAGAGGATGCGCCAGTGTTCCATGGAGTGGTCGGGGCGTCCCAGCTGGTCGAGAAGGCGGGCGTAATCGGTTCGGAGGGCTTCGTTGTCGGGATCGGCTTCGACGTGTGCCTGGAGCAGGGTCACGGCGGCCTCGGGTTTTTGTTCGCCGACGAGCAGGCGGGCGAGGAGGCGGGTGTGGAGGCTGGCAAAGGGCTCGGCGGTGGGTGGGGGGGGGGCGAGGAGGGCGCGTGCGGTGGCGAATTCGCCCCGAAGGAGCGCCAAATCCGCGCGGACCAGCCCAGCCAGTGTCGCCACCTCCTCGGGAAGTTCCTCCGGTAGAAGGTCCAGTACGCGTTGCGCCTCGGAAAGTTTTCCCGAGGCCAGCCGTGCGCGCGCCAGGCCCAGAAGGGCGCGGGGATCTCCGTTTTCACCGAGGGGCTCGAATTGCCGGGCCGCCTCGGCAGCGAAGCCGTCCCGGAGGGCCGCTTCCGCGGCCGAGAGGGCGGAGGCGTCGCCTGGGGAGAAAGCGGGGGCCAGCAGCAGGAGCAGGCCAAAGAGGCGGAGAGGCAGGGGAGGGGGCATGGGGTGCTTGTACCAGATCAGAGGAGGGAAGGCAATGCGAGCAGCAGCTGGCACAGGAGCACGCTCTGGTAGACGCGGGGATGGCGAATCCCCAGGAGTTCCGGCAGGCGGGCCAGGCCGAAGAGGAAGAGGAGGAGGAAGGGGTGCCAGGCTTGGCTCGTAAGGGCCGCTGGCAAGGCCAGCACGAGGCTCCACCAGAGCAACCCCCTGCGCAGGGCTCCATAGAGGAGCATCCAGATGCCGGCCGCCAGGAGGAGGGGGTACAGGGTCAACCACTCGGCGAGTGCCTTGGGCCAAACGGGTTCGCCGAAGGTGGGGCGGTAGAGGGACAAGCCTGAGGGTTCGAGGAGGAGCATGCCCAGCAGGCATAGTCCGAGGGCGGCTCCACATCCTATGGCAGCTTTCGGGAGGCGGTCCCTCCGTATTTCCCAGAGGCCGGCGAAAAGGCCCAGGGCGGGGAGCGACCAAGCGGGGTCCAGCCACACGGCGAGTCCAGCGTAGATTCCGCCCCTCCGCCAGGCAGGACCGAGGTCCTCCAGCAAAACGGCGGAGAAGGCGAGGAGGAACAGCCAGGCGGCGAGGCTACCGGAGGCGCCGGCGCACATGCGGAGGGAGAGGCCTGGAAGTCCGGCGAGGAGCAGCACACTGGGGAGGCAGGAGAGGAATCCCGAGATCCGGGTCAGGATCCGGCCGGCGAGACCGAGGGTCAGGGCCCAGCCCAGGCAGGAAAGGGCACGGTTCCAGAGCCAGGGGGTGTGGGGGTTGGTGACGGATTCGAGGGCGAGGTAGAGGGGATGGACTCCGGTGGCGTTCTGGAGGAGGAGTTCCCCACTTCCCACGGGTTCCCCGGTGCGGAAAGCCTCCAGGCCTTGGACCCATCCCAACCAAATCCATGCGCTGGCCAGGGCGGTGATGAGGAGGGTGTGCCAGAGGTTGTCGGGCAGAGGTTGATGGGGGGGGGAGAGGCGGAGCATCACGCCTGACCTCCCCGCAGGAAGGGGAGGGAGTAGAGGAGCAGACCGGCCCAGAGGCCGGCGCGGGAGGGCCAGCCGGGCAGGGCAAGGGTCCATCGCGTAAGCAGCACTGCACTGAGGGGAAGGGCGGCCAGGTAAAAGAGGGGGAGACCTTCATGGGGAGAGAGGAAGGGGATACAGGCGAGCATGCCCATCGCCAAGAGGTTCCGCCAGGTGGTCCGGATGTCCCCGGGCTGTGTTTGGGCGATCTCGAACACACCGGCCACCGGGATCACCTCCCACACGTGAGGGGTGAGGAAGAGGGCCGCTAGGGCCTGACCCCAGCTTGCATAGTGTTCAGGGGTTGCCACCCGCGCCCATTCGGAGGGAAGTTTTCCCAGGAAGGCGGCAGAGCCCAGGGCCGCCGCCAGCAGCATCAATCCCGGCCAGCGGCTCAGCCCGGCATGGTCGCCCTGCGTGCGGCCCAAACGGGGGTAGCCGGAGAGCACGAGGGGGGCGAGTGCAGGCATGAGAACTGCGATGAGGCTCCAGAGGAGACCGGAGAGCAGGGCGGACCAGCGTCGAACCCGCCAGAAAGCGAGCGCCCAGCTGGCCGTTCCCAGCAGGGGAATGACGCAAAGCCGGGCCTCCACGCCCATGCCGTCGGGTAGGGGCATGCGCAGGGCCAGCAAAAGCAGGAAAGAAGGCAACGCCAAGGAGAGTCCCAGGAGCTTGGACAAACCGAGCCACAGTCCACCCTGGACGAGGAAGAGCGTGCGGAGGATTCCGTTCGGGGCCCAAAAGGCCATTGCCGCGAGCAAAAGCCCCGCGACGACGCGGTCCGCCATCGGCCAGAAGGAGGAGGGGAGTTTCACGTATCCTACATGACCCATAATCCGTCCGCCTTCAACTTGAAATTGGATCGATATGGACGGGGGGAGGTTGTCGTTTCAGCCAAGTGTGTAGGGAACATGCGTGCCGCATGTTCCGTACTGGGCTAAAAGGAGGAGCGAAAGGATTCGAATTCCTGCCGGAGGGAGGCAAGTTCCTGGCGGAGGGAGTCGAGCTGGTTCTCGAGGTCCGCGAGTTTCTGGGAGTCCGGGGGAGGGGGGAGTTCGATGACAAGAGGGGTGGGGGAGGAAGCGGGGGGAGGGGGGCCGGAAAGGAGGTGGGCGTAGCGGGGTTCGCGGGCGCCGGGAGATAGGGGGAGCCGTTCGACGAGGTGGGCGCCGGCGAGGTTGTCCAGATGGTCGAGGGCTTCGGCGATCCGGTCGGTGTCGGAGGAGCCGATGAGGCGGGCGCAATGGTTTTTCAGTTCGCCGAGAGTCTGGGGGCCGCGGAGGAGGAGTTCGGCCAACACGGCTTTTTCCAAAGGTGTGACGGAGAAACGGGCGTCGAATTCGTGTCGGAACTTCGGGACGCGGGCACCGGCCTCGCGCAGGAGGCTGGCGAGTTTGGACTGGGCGCGCAGGGAATGGAGGGTTTTTTCGACGAGGGCGTCGTCGAGGGCCATCACCGGGTCGCGGTTGGATTTCTGGTTGCAGGCGGCGGTGAGGGCGGAGAGGGTGAGCGGGTAGGTGTCGGGGGTGGCCAGTTCCTTTTCGAGGAGGGCGCCGAGGACTCGGGCTTCGGCAGGGTTGAGCTCGGGGAAGGGAAGCATGTGGGTTCAGGCGAGGAGGGCGTGGGTTTCTCGGATCAGGGCTTCGGTGGTGTCCCAGTCGATGCAGGCGTCGGTGATGGATTGCCCGTAGACGAGCTGGTCGAGCGGACGGGGAAAGGGTTGGGCACCCGCGACGAGGTTGCTTTCGAGCATGGCCCCGATGAGCTGGGTGTTGCCGGCGAGCCGTTGGGCGAGGATTTCCCGGTACACGTCGGGCATTCGGCGGTGGTCCTTGCCGCAATTCGCATGGGAGGCGTCGACCATGACGGGGGTGGGCAGGCCGGAAGTGGCGAGCGCGGCCTGGGCGCGGGCCACGTCGGCCGGGCTGTAGTTCGGGGACGTGCCGCCACGGAGAATGATGTGGCAGTCCGGGTTGCCACGGGTGGTGACGGCGCTGGCGCGGCCATCGGCATCGACGCCCAGGAAGGTTTGGGGGTGGGTGGCGGCTTTGATTGCGTTGACGGCGGGGGAGATATCCCCGTGGGTGTCGTTCTTAAAGCCGAGGGGCATGGAGAGTCCCGAGGCCATTTGGCGGTGGGTTTGGGATTCGGTGGTGCGGGCGCCGATGGCGGACCACGCGACGAGGTCGGCGGTGTATTGCGGGGTGATGGGGTCGAGAAATTCGGTGGCGGTGGGCAGGCCGAGGGTGTTGACCTCCCGGAGGATTTCGCGGGCGAGGCGAAGGCCCGTGGGGATATCGTGGCTGCCGTCGAGGTGGGGGTCCATGATCAGGCCTTTCCAGCCGATGCTGGTCCGGGGCTTTTCGAAGTAGACGCGCATGACAACATAGACGCGGTCACGGACCTCGTGGGCCAGGCTGGCGAGGCGTGTGGCGTATTCGCGGCAGGAATCGGGGCAGTGGATGGAGCAAGGGCCGACAATCAGGAGGAATCGGGTGTCGCCTCCGAAGATGATGTTGTGGATTTGGTCGCGGGCGCGTGCGACGAAATCGGCCTGTTGGGGGGACCTTCCGACGAGGGCGAAGAGCTCGCGGGGGGAGGGGAGGGGTTCGGTGCGGGCGACGTGGAGGTCGCTGACTTGTCGGCCGGAATCGCTCATAACAGGCAGGGGGTGACGGTTGGGAAAGGGGGGAGGCTGTAGCAGGAACAGAGGGGAATGCAAGGGGGAAGGCGAATCAGGGGAAGGGTTGGCCCCAGGCGGTGAGCAGGAGGCGGCGGGGAGGGGCGTGGTTGCGGTGCTCACAAAGGTAAAGGCCCTGCCAGGTCCCGAGGAGGGGGCGGCCCTCGCGGAGGGGAAGGAGGAGAGAGAAGCCGAGGAGGCTGGCCTTGAGGTGCGCGGGCATGTCATCAGGGCCCTCCTCGTCATGATGGTAGAGGGTGGGGGATTCGGGGACTTCGCGGTTGAAGTGGTTCTCGAAGTCCTGAAGCACATCCGGGCTTGCGTTTTCGTTGAGGGTGAGGGAGGCGGAGGTGTGCAGGAGGAAGATATTCAGCATCCCGGTTCGCAGGAGGCGGATGTCGGGAAAGGCGTTGAGCACCTCGTCGGTGATGAGATGGAAACCACGGGCGCGTGGGGCGAGGGTCAGTTCGTGTTGAAACCAGGTCATGGCAGGGGGTTTAGCGGGTGCCCGGACGGAAATCGAGTTTCAAGAAGGCGAACCAGGGGCCTACTTTCCGCCGTGGTCTCCAAGAAAGGGCATTGACAGCGGGGAGCCGATCGTTTTAAGTGGTGGGCTAAATCCATTTTTCGGAGAGATAACCGCCATGGGCAAAGCCATACAAGTTTTCTTGATCCTCAATCTGTTGCTTGGAGCCGCCATGCTCGGGCTTGGACTCTCGGTTTTCCAAGACCGGGGGGTGATCAAGGCGCGTGCGCTCCTGCTGGAGCAGAATGCGGCCGCGTTGGCGAAAAGCCTGGCCTGGGCGGAGACGGTGGCGTGGGAGGAAGAGAGGACGCAGTTGAACGGTTTCCGGGTGCCGCAACCGACGGTCGCGGTGCGCAAGGAAGGATTCAACCAGGTGGATCTGGGCGAGTTGCAGGACAAATTGAGGGATTTGGAGACCTTCGCCACGACGCGGGTGGCCCAGTTGACCCAGCGGTATTCGGAGTTGGTGCAGACGCGGCAGACCTTGGTGGAGACGACGGATCGGCTGGGGGTTCGGACGCGCGAGCTGGCGGCGGCGCGGCAGCAGATCGGGGATTTGGAGCAGAAAGTGGCCTCCACTCACAATGAATTGCGCGAGGCGAACCGGAACATCGACACGTTGCGGACGGACAACCGGGGCCTGACTGGCCGAGTGGAGGAGGTGAACGGGGAGATCACGGCGCTGAACGACAAGATCGCTGGCGACGAAGTGAGCCTGGAGAAGCTGATCCAGGAGATCAACAACATGATCGACCGCTACGAGCAGTGCCGCGTCGGCGCCGCAGGCGGACGGAAGGGGGCGCTCCTTGGCCAGACCGCCAAGGTGCTTTCGATCAATCCGGATTGGAATTTCATCGTGATCAGCAAGGGGGCGGTGGACAAAGTGGAGCCGCGCACAGAGGGATGGGTCCACCGGGGCAAGGATTACATTGGCAAGGTCACCGTATTGCGGGTAGAGGAAAAGGTGTCGGTGGCCGAAGTGAATACTCTGGTGGACGGGACGCACCTGATGCCCGGCGACACCCTTTTCTTCTAATGTCCTCCAGGAAGCCCACATGAAAATTGCCGTCAAAATCCTTCTTTTCGTGAATATGGTGGTGGCCATCGCGGTGGTGTCCTTTGGTTACCTGACGTACCGTGACCGGGAAATCATCAAGGCCCGGACGGTGATCCTGGAGCGGAACGCGGAGCAGCTGGCCAAGAACCTGCAATGGGGAGGGGCTGTGGACTGGGAAGCCGCGGACGAGCGGAAAGGAGCCGCCTATGTGTTGCCGGGCACGGCGGAGGCGGCGGAGGTTCCGGCGTTGCAGGAGAATCTTGCCGAGCTCTCGGGACTGGCGAAGACCCGTGTGGAGCAGTTGACGAAGCGCTGGGAGGAGCTGGTGCAGACGCGGAAGGTGCTTGCGGATACGGAGGACCAGCTGAGGACGCGGGAGCGGGAGCTGTCGGACGCGAGGACACGGATATCGAATCTGGACAGGGAATTGGTGGGGGTGCAGAACGAGCTGCGAGAGGCGAACCGCACGGTGGCCGGGTTGCGGGATGAGAAAGCGGCCCTGGAGCGGAATGTGGCGAATCTCACGGGAGAGATGGAGAAGCTGCAGTCGAAATCCCAGACGCTTCTGACGGAGATCGCGAGGATCGAGGGAAGTCTCAAGAGGGCTTCGGACCTGCTGGCGGCCTGTCTGAATCCCCAAGGTCCTTCGGGAAGGGGGGCCAAGGACTATCCATGGAAGGATGTTCCCGCAACGATTCTGGCCGTGGACACTGAATGGAACTTGGCCATTCTGGACAAGGGTGAGGTGGATACGCTTCCGATGTTCCTGGAGGCCTTTGTGCATCGCGATGAGAAGTTCATCGGCAAAATCCGGGTGATCCGGGTGGAGAACGCGGTGGCGATCGCCGAGATCCTGACGGACACCTTGGTGGACGGCGCGGTGCTTCAGGCCGGGGACACGGTGTTTTTCTGAGGGGGACCTGGAAGGGCGGGTCCGCTGTGGGAGGGGGTGTGGGGACCAGTGGCTTGGGGATGGCATTCCATGCGAACCCGTGGTAACATGGGTTGTGCATACATTGTCCGAACGCATGAAGGCCGCCGGCTGGGTAGTGATGCCCCGGGGGGACGGGGCGTGGGAGATGTCGTCTCCGGAGGGAAGGTGTTTTGTGTGGAGGGAGGGGAAATGGAGCCCGGAAATGGAGAAGGCGGAGGAGCAGTTGAGAAAGGATGAGGAGTTGATCCGGGAGGGATGCCGGACGGCGTTTGTGGGTACGTCGCGCCTGCTGCGGATGCGGGGGAAGGGTCAGGCGACATTGTTGGCGGAGAACGTGGCGCAGCGGGGGGCTTGCGTGGATATGACTGTGTTGAGGGCGATGACGCAAGCGGATCCGGTGGGGGACGAATTGTTGAGGGGCGCAGGGGCGAGGCGGGTGGAGACGCTGTTGCCTCCTTGGGAGGAAGCCCGGGAGGACCATCGGCGTTTTCCGTACGCGATGCTGCTGTGCGAACATGTGCCTGATGTGCTGCCTCCGGAGGACCGGCGGCGGGTCTTGCGGAATGTGGGGAGCTATGTGAGGAAGGATGCGATTGCCTACGTCAGCTTTTTCGGGATGGGTGCGATGCCGTCGGCGGAAAGGAGGCGGGACCATGAGGACGGCTATGTGTCGGAATACAGGGGACATGAGGTTTTCCTGAAGCCCTGGACCCCGCACCGCGCGGTGGAGACCTTGATGCGAGTCTGGGGGGGGACGGCAACCCTGGAATGGAGCCTCTACGATGAAATGGTGGTTCGCTGGAATCGGGATGTGTAAGGAAGTGTTGCTGTGGGTGATGTGCGTGTGGAGCGGTGGGCTCCACGCATCGGTGTGGCAGTTCCCTGCGGCGGCCGTGGAGGATTTGGCGCGGATGAAGCGGGAGGTGTTGTTCGAGAAGTGGGACCCTCTCCCCCTTCCAGGCAATGGGGCTCCGCAGGTACGGGGAGCCTATGTGCGGTACGAGCATGAGACGCTGGTTTATTATTTTGGTCCGTATGCACGTGCGGTGGATGCGGAGGGGGCGAGGCAGCAGTTGGAGGCCTTGCGAGAACGGTTGATCCGCATGGACCGGAAGTTCGAGAGCAGTCGTGTGGAGAGAGTGGAGGTGGGAGGGGAAGGGGATGCGGGGAAGGCGGGAGGAGAAGAGAAGTCCCCGGGTGGCGAGGCGTCCCGGACAGGGGGCAAAATGGGAGGGGCGCAGGCGGTTCCCCCTGCTGGGGGGCGGATGGAGCGGATGGATCCGGTTGGGGAGGGAGGGGGGGCGGAGAAGGAATCGCTGGATCCCTCCGG
>CAYLNG010000045.1:0-4943 GCA_964385155.1 uncultured Verrucomicrobiota bacterium | reverse complement strand
TCACGGAGGAGGAACGTGGACGGGAGGGGGGGGGAGCCGACCCTGTTGCGGAAGAGGCGGGCGGAGAGCGAGGGGGGGCGGAGGCTGACACGTCCCAAGGGAGTGGGACGAGCGAAACGGAAGGGGAAGAGGCGGGGGAGCCGGAGGCTTCGGTATCGGAAACTGGGCGGGAGGCATCCCCCACGCCGTCTCCCATGCCGTCCCCCACACCATCGCCCACGCCGTCGCCTACACCGTCGCCCACACCCACGCCGTCGCCTACACCGTCGCCCACGCCGTCGCCCACGCCTACGCTGATGGCTCCGCTTGAGCCGATGGGGGAAGGGGTGCCTACTCCGACCGTCACATCCACCGCGATCGGGGTGGAGGCGGAAAGGGAACGGTTGGATTCGAGGATTTTTTGGGTGGTTTCGGGCTGTGTGGTGTTAGGGATGGGGCTGCTCCGTCTTTGGGTGGGGAGGGTGGAGCGGCGGGGATAGAGGGTCAGAGGCGGACGGGGATGCCCTTGGTTTGTAGGTATTCCTTGGCTTGGCGAATGGTGTAGGTGCCGAAGTGGAAGATGCTGGCGGCAAGCACGGCGTCGGCTTTTCCGATGGTGAGGGCCTCGGCGAGATGTTCGAGGGTGCCGGCCCCTCCGGAGGCGATGACGGGCACGGAGACCGCCTCGGAAACGGCGCGGGTGAGTTCGAGGTCGTAGCCGTCCTTGGTCCCGTCGGCGTCCATGCTGGTGAGCAGGATTTCACCGGCGCCGCGGTTGACGACTTCCCGGGCCCAGTCGATTGCGTCGAGGGAAGTAGGGTTCCGGCCTCCGTGGGTGTGGACGGTCCATCCGCCGCGGTCGTTGCGGCGGGCGTCGATGGCGACGACAATGCATTGGCAGCCGTAGAAGGCGGCGGAGGCGTCGATGATGGAGGGGTCCAGGATGGCGGCGGTGTTGATGGAGACCTTGTCGGCTCCGGCGTTGAGCATGCGGCGGACATCCGCCGCGCTGCGGATGCCGCCTCCGACGGTCAAGGGCATGAAAACGCGTTCTCCGACACGGCGGACGAGATCGACGACGGTTTCGCGTCGTTCATGGGAGGCGGTGATGTCGAGGAAGGTGAGTTCGTCGGCGCCCTGGCGTTCGTAGGCGGCGGCTTGTTCGACAGGATCTCCGGCGTCGACGAGGTCGACGAAGTTGACGCCTTTGACGACGCGGCCGTCACGAATATCGAGGCAGGGGATGATGCGTTTGGCGAGCATGGGGGAGTCCTATGCGGGAGGAGGAGGGTTGTCGACACCGGAGGTGCTGGAGTTGAGGCCCATGCCCAGGCGGGTGAGGGCGAAGTCGTAGCGGAGGGGATCGTCGGGGCGGATGCGGGCGAAGGCCGCGGTGATGCGGCGTGCGGCTTCGGCGTCGGGTTGGCGACGGCGCGTGAGGCGGAGGGCGCGGGCGATGCGGAAGACATGGGTGTCGAGGGGCATCCAGAGGCGGGAGGGATCGAGGGAGTCGGCCCAGAGGCCCGGGTCGATGTGGTCGCGGCGTGTCATCCACCGGAGCCACATGGCGAGTCGTTTGCATGCGCTGGAGGAGGCGGGATCGGGGAGGAGGTGTCCGGGGTCGTGGGAGGCGCAAGCGCGGAGGGGTGCGAGGGCGCCAGCGAGAGCGCTGCGGTAGTGGGGGTGGCCTGCGAGGGCGGATCGGAGGGAGGGGCCTCCGATGCGCCAGACGTCGAGGAGTCCGAGGAGGTGGGAATCGCGGGTCCAGCGGTGGCGGAAGCCTCGGAGGGCGGAGGATTGTTCAGGGAGGGAGGCTTGGAAGACGAAGGCGGCGGGTTGGTGGTCCCAGCGGCGGTCGAGGTCGGCGAGGGAGGAGAGGATGGAGGAAACGCGGCCGTAGGCGAGGGCGGAGGCGGCCCAGGCGGCGACCTCGCGGTCGGCCGGGTCGTGGAAGCGCCAGACAAAGGAGACGGGGTCGTTTTTGCGGAGGCTGGGGTGGTTGCAGAGGAGGTAGAGGGATTCGAGGGCCCGGGCGCGTTGGGGGCCGTGGAGGCGTTGGAGGGTGTGGAGGGTGAGGGGGCTCATTCGAGGAGATCGCCGGGTCGTGCTGTTCCTTCCAGCAGGTCGGCACTGAAAAAGCCGCGTTCGCGTGCCTCGAGGACCCTTATGTTGCCGGTGGGCCTGCCGTGGTTCCAGACGCTGAGGCGTGTGCCGGGAGGGAAGGGATAAAGGGATTCGAAGACGAGGTAGTGTTGGGGGAGATTGACGATGCGGACGACGCCGGCAGGGCGGAAGCGTGTGGCGGTTGGCGGAGGGGGGGGTGTGGAGGGGGGGGGGTGGGTGCAGGCGGCGAGGAAGAGGGCAAGGAGGATGGATGGGGTGGGAAGGCAGGGGGGGGGCGCAGGAGGCTGGGGCAGGAAAGGGGGATCCATTGCCGCATCATGCACGGGGATGTGACCTTCGGCAATCGGGAAATGTTGGCTTCGTTTGTCCCTGTGGGGACGGAAGGATGCGCGTTAGCATCTTGCGAAACAAGAGGATACGCAAAAACGTGTGGGTCTGGAGGGGTGCCCCCCGGGGGGGGCGCGGCAGACGTTACCCTCACATGACCCCAACCCCTCACCCCCCCCGGGCTCTTTTGAGGGGTTGCGGGGGGAGCCTGGTTTAGGTGAGTGGTTCGGAGGGTGTGTGGAGTGGTGTCCAAGCCAGGAGGGATCCGCAGCCGACCTGGATGGAGACGGGGCCGGTGACTTCGTTGCTTTGGCCGAGTTGGCCCCCTCCGCCCATGGAGGCGTTGTGGAGGTTCCAACGGAGACCGGAGGTGCGTACCCCGTGGACGGGTGCGAGGGGCAGGAGGGAGAGGGTGGAGGCCTGGGGGAGAAGGGCCTGGTAGGGGTGGGCGGGGGTCACGCGGGTGAGGCATTGGCCCTCTCCCTCCAGGCGGATACGCAGGTGGGGCGGTGCGAAGGTGACAACCAGGAGGTTGGTGAGGAGGTGGTCGAGACGGTCGCCGAATGCACCGAGGATTTGCAGATCGGTGATCTCGGCCGGCAGATGCCGGAGGAGCTTCTCGAAGTCGGTGCTGTCGGGGTCGGGGATGTGGAGGGCCGTCCAATCGGGAGGGAGGTCGGCTAGGGGGTGGCTGTCGAAGTCACCCACGACAAGGTGGGGACGGATGCCCGCGCGGAGGCATGCGTGGGCGCCGCCATCGGCCGCATAGACAGGGTGGAGTGCGGACAATTCCCGCAGGCGGGGGAGGGGAGGCGGGGTGCCGTTGAGAAGGAGGATGGCGGTCACAGTGCCCTGAGAGGGGGGGGGCGTCCGGGTGGAGATCCATGGCGCGGTGCGGGAGGGATCAGAGAACCTTAAGGGCGAGGAGGGTCATGTCGTCGTACTGGTCCTGTTCCCCGGTGAAGCGGAGGACGCGTTCACGGATGTTGTCGCACAGTTGGCGGGGGGAGAGGGAGCGGCTGGAGAGGAGGAGGCGGTTCAGGGGGGCGAGACCCCATTCCTCGCCTTTTTCGTTCTGGGCCTCGGTGATGCCGTCGGTGTAGGCGAGCACCAGGGTGCCGGGAGGCAGGGTCATGCGGGTGGTTTCGATGAGGGTGTCGAAGGTGTCGGCGTCTGCCATTCCGATGGCCATGCCGGGGCCAAAGTCGCGGTGGAGGGTGTGTTCGCCGGGAAGGAGTACGAGGGCGGGGTCGTGGCCGGCGCGGGCGAAGGCGATTTCACGGGTGCGGTGGTTGTAGACCATGTACAGGAGGGTGACGAACATGTCCTCGTACATGTCGGAGACCATGGTGAGGTTGACTTGCCGGAGCACCGCCGCGGGGTCGGTTTCTCCCGTGGCGTGGGCGCGGAGCACGCTGCGGCAGATGGACATCATCAGGGCGCCTCCGACCCCCTTGCCGGAGACGTCGGCGATGGCGATGCCGACGTGGTCGTGGTCGACGGGAATCACGTCGTAGTAGTCGCCGCCGACCATCTGGGCGGCGACGTTGATGGCGTGCATCTCGAGGCCGTGGATTTGGGGGAGTTCGAGGGGGAGGAGGCGTTTCTGGATGCGCATGGCCAGGCCGATGTCCTGGTCGAGCCGGCGTTTTTCGTCGAGGGCGGCGCGGAACTGGGTGTAGTAGACGGTGACGGAGGCCTGGTCAGCGAGGGCTTGGAGGAGGCTTTGGTCGCGTTCGCTCAAGGGGATGCCGTCGACGCGGTTGAGGACGCAGAGGACGCCCATGACCTCATGGCGGAAGCGCATGGGGACCATGAGGATGCTGCGGACGTTGAGGAGGGAGTTGTCGAAATGGGGGACGCGGGGGTCGAGTTCGGCGTGTTCGATGAGGAGAGGGGTTCCGAAGTCGGCGGTTTGGCCGACGAGGCCTTCGCCGAGGGAGATGGGGGTGGAGCGGGTGAGTTCCTCAAGTTGTTCGTTTTTGAGGACGCCGGGGTCGAGGCCTCCGACGCGATCGTGGTGGAGGGAGAGGGGGGGGAAGACGCCGGAGAAGGCGCGGGCGTGGAGGAGTTTGTCGTCGCCGAGGAGGAAGATGGCGCCGCCGGCGGTGTGGGTGGTGCGCAGGGAGTGGTAGAGGACGCGCTGAAGGAGGCGGTCGAGGTCAGGGGTGTCGGATTCTGTGAAGGCGTCGCCGATGCTCTGCATGTAGTTGAACATGATCTCCTTTTCTTTGAGGAGATTGTCGCGTTCGATGCGGACGCGGCGGAGGACACGGATGGAGAGGGTGGCGCCGATGAAGGAGAAGAGGCAGACCGCGAAGAGGAGGGAGCCGAGCCAGTACTCGGAGGCGGCGTCGGCGAGGGGGAGGAGGAAGGGTGCGGTCATTCGGGGGTTAGGAGCCCTGTTGGCGCTGGATGTCCTCGCGGAGGTAGTCGAGGACGTCCTGGAACCGTTGCCGGTTGGACTCGTCGATTTCCACGAGTTTCTGGTGGGCCTCGAGCATGTCCTGGGC
>CAYLNG010000044.1:0-16366 GCA_964385155.1 uncultured Verrucomicrobiota bacterium | reverse complement strand
TGGGAACAGGGTGTCGGCGGACAAGAGTGTCCGCGCTCCGTTCCCCAACACCCCAACTCCTCACGGCCCGGCCGCGCCCTCTTCCCTCCCCCCAATTCCTCCTCCCACTCTCCATGCATAAGACCTTCCGTATCCAGCCCGTTGATCAACAGGACGTGTCCCGCAGGAGGGAAGTGAACGCCGCCGCTCCATCCGATCGCATGTTGATGCTGTTTGCCCTCGTCGATCAACGTGCAAAACAAACCCGTCTCGCACGTGTTGCGCACATCCGAAATGTACCTGTCCGATGACATGAAGGAGCTTCTGCGGATATTCAACCGCAACAGCGTCTCGTATGCCATATGCGGAGGCTTCGCCGTGGCAAAACACGGATTTGTCCGCATGACTCTGGATTTGGATCTTCTCATTGATCCCGCACCGGAGAATGCGGCAAAGGTCTTGAATTCCCTCGAGGAATTCGGGTTCGGATCGGCGGGGATCGGGCTGCAACACCTCACCGCCCTGTCAACCGCCATCACCCTGGGTATGCAGCCCAACCAAATCGACCTGCTCACAAAAATGTCCTCCGCCCCAACAGCCGAAGTGCTCAGCCGAGCTGACGAAACCCTTTTGGAAAATCTGCATGTCAGGGTTGTCTCCAAAGCGGATCTGATCCAGGCCAAACGGGAAGCCAACCGCCCCAAAGACCGTATCGATCTCGAAGAATTAGAATCCTGAAACACACGTTTCCACTCCTGCCTCCGATCCTGCCCCCTGAAATGGTAACATGCACGGGCCGACCCTCTCAACCGGCTCCGCCGCCCTTGACTTCCCGACGCGTTTCCACGATTCTTCCCCCATGACCCCTCCCGATTCCATCATCGACGATCTTCTCGCCCGTATCCTCCGGGTTGTGAAGCCCGTGCGGATTGTTCTTTTCGGTTCCTCCGCCCGCGGTACCGCCGGTCCCGACAGCGACCTCGACGTGTTGGTCATTGTCAAAGATGGTGAGCCTCGGCGGGAAATTGGCATGAGTATGTATCGTAAGTTCGTCGGGTTGGGCAAGTCTGTCGATCTTGTGGTCGTCACGGATGCGGTCATTCGGAAATACGGCTCAAGTCCGGCCCTGATCTACGAACCCGCCCTGCGGGAGGGCATAGAACGGTATGCCGCCTGATGCCGATTCCCCGCTTTCGTAATCGTGCTCGTACTCGTAATCGGTTTGGAAGGTTTCGAAAGTTGGAAGGTTGGAAATCCGCACACCGTATTCCGCACGAAGAATGAGGCGGGCGGGACGCCCGCGCTCCCAGGATTTTTTCCGCATTCCGCCACCCCTGCTCCTCTCACCTCATGCACATCACCTCCAGAGAACTTCAGACGGTTGAAAGCCTCGACGCTCTCCAATGAGATGTCTGTGGCACGCACATCGATGCACAGAACAGGTTTGAAATCCAGGAATTGGTGCACATCGACTTCCAAGCCGGCTACGGTTCCATTTTCGGCGACGGAAACCACGTCCAGGCCGACATCTGCCAACAGTGCCTGAAACGTCGCCTTGGCGATGTGCTGCGCATCAACGGCTCTCCCCCACCTCCAAATAAACCACAAAAAATCGCGGGCTGACCCCGGACCCATGACCAAATCCGAACAAATCCTCACCGCGCTCAAAGCCCATCTCCCCGAGCTCCGGGCCATGGGCGTCAAGGATTTGTATGTTTTCGGCTCCGTCGCCCGAGGCGAACCCAACCCGCAGGATGTGGATGTCCTTGTGGAATTTGAAAAAATCCCCGGCCTGGTTGGTTTCATTCGTCTCAAACAGTATATGGAAACCTTTCTGAACTTTCCTGTGGATCTGGTGACGCGACGTGGTTGCTCCCCCCGCTTGTACCATACGATCGAATTAGACCTCCGCCATGTCGCGTGACCCCGTTCTTTTTCTGGAGGATGCCTTGCTGGCGGCAAACCAGATCAATGAATTCACCACAGGGCTTGATGAGGCATCTTTATAACGGATCGGAAAACCATACACGCCTGTATGAGCTGTTTTCAGATCATCGGGGAAGCGGTCAAAAAATTCCCCGCTCCGTGGAAAGAAACAGAACCTCACATTCCCTGGGCACAAATTCAGTCATTTCGGAACGTACTGGCTCATGAGTATTTCCATATCGATGAACGTATCATGTGGAGCACCATTCAGCAAGACCTCGCACCCCTCCTCTCCGCCTGCGAGCGAATCCACCATCGTGTGACACAAAACGAAAGTAATGGCTGAGGATAGTGAGTTGGTCGGTTTGGGCAAGTCTGTCGATCTTGTGGTCGTCACGGATGCGGTCATTCGGAAATACGGCTCAAGTCCGGCCCTGATCTACGAACCCGCCCTGCGGGAGGGCAAAGAACTGTATGCCGCCTGATGCCGATTCCCCGCTTTCGTAATCGTGCTCGTAATCGTAATCGGTTTGGAAGGTTTTGAAAGTTTGGAAGGTTGAAGGTTTTGGAGGTTGAGAAATCCGAAATCCGCAATCCCAAATCCCTATCCCCCAACATCCAGGCCCGATGAGATGTTAAAATCTATGAGCTGACCACGGGCTGGGCCCACTGCTTGACATCTACCTGAATCAACCCCATAATCACCTCATGACGATAGCAGAGATCAAATCCGCCATTGACGAAATGGCACCAGAAGAAAGACTCACCGTTGAGGTGTATGCACGGGCCTCCACCTTGGTGCGGACGCGTTCGTTCCAGCAAGAGATGCAGAACCGCGCCAATGCAGTCTCAGGTGGACAGTCTTTTTCTTCGAAAACCGTCCGGGAACTTCACGATATTCTCTCCCAAAAAGGCCTGTAACATGGAGTATGACTGGGACCTCGCCAAACAGGCTGTTGAGGTTTTATTGCGTCTCCGCAAACAGGACCGTGATGTTTTAATCAATGGCTTTGACCAACTGGCAGAACGCCCCTTTTCTGTGGACAGTGAGTTCAGCTTTGAACTGGAAGGTAAACCCTACCATACCAAAACGTTATCAAAGTTTATCGTGACCTTCACACTGGACCACCCCATTCGGATGGTGCATATTCTCTCCATTGAATGAAGATCCCTACTCGTTCCAAAACACCAAAATTCGCGAGATGACCCTCTCACCAGGGATTGCCGGGGTTGTAGGGAGGGAAGGGGAAGAGGGATGATGGGGGGGTGGGGTGATGGGAGGATGGCTTGGGTGAGAACGATTCCCTTTTTCGTAATCGTAATCGTGCTCGTAATCGTAATCGGTTTGGAAGGTTTGAAAGTTGAAGGTTTGTAAAATCCACGGGCTGCCCCCGAGACCGCTGGCCTTGACAAAAAAAGTTGGGAAATGTAATTTAACCCTATGAATCCAGCACTCACCCGAATCACGAGCAATCCCCGTCAATGCGGCGGACGCCCCTGCATCCGTGGAATGCGAATACGGGTCACGGATGTGTTGGACCTTCTTGCCGTCGGCCTTGGGTTTGAACAAATTCTGGAGGAAATGCCCGATTTGGAGAGGGATGATATCATCGCCGCCGTCCTCTACGCCAAAAACGGGATCGATCACCCTGTGATCGCGGCATGATCTGGCTTGATGCCCACCTGTCCCCACGGCTTGCCCTTTGGATCAGGGAAATCAAAGGGCAGGAGGCGGAGGCGCCCCGTGACCTTGGACTCCGGGATGCCGACGACGAGACGATTTTCAGTCAGGCCAGATCCCAAGAGGCGATCGTGATGACCAAAGATGCTGACTTCGTGGATTTGCTGCAACGCAAAGGCCCGCCACCAGAGGTCATCTGGCTTCGCTGCGGAAACACCTCCGAAAAACGCCTCAAACAAATTTTGTCCGAACACCTTGATCAGGCGCTTCATTACCTCAAAGCGGGGGAACCTCTCGTCGAAATCCAATAGGAGGGGGGGAGAAGAGGGGGAATGAGGTGATGGGTGATGGTCTCGCGGTCGCGGGTGGGGGATCGAATTCCGCATTCCGCATTCCGCAATGAGGAAGAGGGGGTGATGAGGTATTGGGGTGATGGGAAGGGGAGGAAGAAGAGGGGGAGAGGTTTGGAAGGTTGAAGGTTTCGAAAGTTAAAAGTTTTGAAGGTTTGGAAGGTTTCGAAGATCGGTAAATCCGCAATCCGAAATCCGCAATGGGGAAGATGGGGTGTTGGGGTGTTGGGAGGATGGCTTGGGTGAGAACGATTCCCTCTTTTCGTAATCGTAATTGTGCTCGTAATCGTAATCGGTTTGGAAGGTTTCGAAAGTTGAAGATTGGAAGGTTGGAAATCCGCAATCCGAAATCCCTGATCCCCGCGTGTCCGCGCTCCGTTCCCCAATCCCTGCCACCCCAGTCACCCCTGCCACCATTCCCCACCACTCCGCATTCCCCCCTCCGCACAACGCAATCCTAGATCCCATATCCATATGAAAGCAGTACTCCTTGCCGGCGGGCTTGGCACCCGGCTCTCCGAAGAAACCTCGCTTCGCCCCAAGCCGATGGTTGAGATCGGAGGCAAACCCATCCTCTGGCACATCCTCAAGATCTACTCGGCCCATGGGATCAATGATTTCGTGATCTGTGCGGGCTACAAGGGCTACATGATCAAGGAGTACTTCGCCAACTACTTCCTGCACATGTCCGACGTCACTTTCGACATGCGTGACAACAGCATGGAGGTTCACAACAAACGTTCCGAACCCTGGCGGGTGACCATTGTGGACACCGGCGACGAATCGATGACCGGTGGCCGCATCAAGCGCATCGCCCCCTATATCGACGGCACCTTCTGTCTGACCTACGGCGACGGAGTGGCGGATGTGGACATCACCGCACTTGTCGCGTTCCACAAGGCCCACGGAAAGAAGGCCACCCTCACCGCCGTTCAGCCTTCCGGACGTTTCGGAGCGCTCGGACTCAACGGCGACCTCATCACCAACTTCAAAGAAAAGCCCCAGGGAGACGGCTCCTGGATCAACGGGGGGTTCTTTGTGCTCGAACCCTCGATCTTCGATACCATTGAAGGAGATGCCACCATTTGGGAACGCGCCCCCATGGAAACCCTCGCGAGGACCGGGGAACTCGCCGCCTACAAACACACCGGTTTCTGGCTGCCGATGGACACCCTCCGGGACAAACAACAGCTTGAATCCCTATGGGAAAGCGGAAATGCCCCTTGGAAAATCTGGTAGGAGGCAAACGAGGCCGATGAAATCTACTTGGAAGTTGTATCTTCCTTCCCCCATGGACGTGCATCTCGAAGAGGCGGACCATGGGTGAGAAAACCCACAACGCACTGAAAATCAAGGAATCGGCCCAAGCCGCTGTTCACGGCAAAATCGGGGATCTGGATCACCAGGGGCTCGTCGATTATTTCGCGTCGCGGCGAAAGCCGGTCTCGCCACAACAAGCGGCCTCCGCGGACGGGTCTTTCCAGGTCCGCGAATCCGACACCACCTATCCCAAAAGATCCCATTAAAAGTTCCCGGACCATGAAGTTTCATTCTGCCTACTACCAGAAACGCATCCTCGTCACCGGCCACACCGGATTCAAGGGTTCCTGGCTTTGCGAGTGGTTGTTGCAAATGGGAGCCGAGGTTTTCGGTCTCGCTCTTGCGCCCGACACGGAACCCAACCTCTTCACCCAGTTGAGGCTCGCGGAGCGATTGGATCATTGCATCGGCGACATCCGCAATCTGGAGGTTGTGGTGGACCGTGTTCTCGCCATCCAGCCGGATGTGGTTTTCCATTTGGCCGCGCAACCGCTTGTCCGCCTCTCGTATGATACCCCGGTTGAGACCTTCGACACCAATGTCATGGGCACCATACATGTTCTCGAAGCCCTTCGTCGGTATTCCCAACAACTGTCAACTAACAACGAACAACTATCAACTATCAACCACTGCGTAGCAGTGATGATCACCACCGACAAATGTTACGAGAACCGCGAGTGGGTGCACGGGTATCGCGAAGAGGATCCCATGGGCGGATATGACCCGTACAGCGCAAGCAAAGGTTGCGCGGAAATCGCCATCGCCGCCTACCGCCGATCCTTTTTCCAGCAAGGAAAAAGGATACACCTCGCCAGTGCCCGGGCCGGGAACGTCATTGGGGGTGGGGACTGGGCCAAGGATCGCATTGTTCCGGATGTCGTGCGGGCCCTGCAGGCCCGTAAGCCTGTTCCGGTTCGAAACAAAACCGCCACCCGGCCCTGGCAGCACGTCCTCGAACCCCTGGGCGGCTACCTCCTTCTCGCGGCCCGCCTGGCCGAGGAGCCCGCCTTGGCGGGTGCCTACAACTTCGGGCCGCCCTTGTCCTCCAACCGGACCGTGGCGGAACTCGTGCAGGAAGGTTTGAAACATTGGGAGGGTAGTTGGGAGGACCGCAGCGATCCTCATGCCCCCCACGAAGCCGGAAAACTCAACCTGGCCACCGACAAGGCCTTCCACACGTTGGGCTGGAGCCCGCGTTGGAACTTCGAAACCACCATCTCCCGCACCATCCGCTGGTACAAAGCCGCGCATGAGGGTCAGGATATACGAACGCTGGTGGATGCCGATCTGGCCGCGTACGCGGGGTAAGAATTAGTTGATAGTTGTTAGTTGAAAGTTGATAGATGTGGGTTGGTAGTTCTTAGTTGATAGTTGTTGGTTTAACGGTTTTTGGGAAATATATTGTGGAATCCTTTAAAGAGGTGGACTGTTGGAAATGGGCACGGTCCTTTCGGTTGATGATTTCTGACAGCGCCACATCACTTGCAATCCTCGGCCCAATCCTTCTAACCTTCCCACTTCATTTTTCTATTTCCCATCTCCCATCTCCCGTCTTCTAACTCCTATCTCCTAACTTCTAACTTCTAACTCCTCGCGCCGAAGGCGCGCAACAACCCACCACCTGCCACCTTCCAACTACAAACTATCAACTACCAACTAATCCCATGTCTCTCACCCTGATCAAACACCCCACATTTCTCGAAATCCTCGAGGGCGATCTGCCTTTTGAAACTCCTGTCAAAGTTTACACCGAGGCCGAGGTCAAACAAATGGAAGCCTGGGCGGCCTGGATGTCCCTCACGGACGAACAGCGGGAACTGATGCTGATGCAATCCACCTCCGCCCAGTTCAAAGACTGGATGGATGAGGACGACTGGCAGGAATGCAAGGTCATGGAGCGCCCGCAGAATCCTTACATGCCGGAAGGCGCCAAAGGAGAAGACGCATGATCGGGGATATCATCTTCTGCCGATTCCCTTTCTCGGACATGCCACGCTTCAAGGAGCGCCCCGCCCTGGTAATCTCCGGCATGGATGCCCGTGGAGATTTCACCGCCCTCAAAATCAGCTCGCAACACCTCGATGGGGAAGGGCGAATTCGCCTGAACCCCGGTGATTTCGTGGAAGGCGGACTTTCCAAACCCTCCGCCGTCCTGCTGGACAGTGTCACTAAAATCAACCGTGCCTCTGTCGCCTTCAGGGCGGGTTCCCTGAAGAAAGACATCCTCCATCCCATCCTGAAGGCCCGCATTTGCCAGGACACCCGCGTGTTTTCCCGCACCGCCCATTCCGCGAACCAGCCAGGGTATCAGGGGAGTGAGAAAGTTGATGGTTGTCAGTTGTCAGGAAAATCCAACAACCAACAACTATCAACTAACAACTCCCAACGATCAACCCCCTCCTGCCCCTACGCGGGCCGCGTCTTCACCGAGGACGAGGTGGAGGCCGCCGTCTCCTCCACGCTCGACTTCTGGCTGACCCTCGGTCCTGAAGGCGATGCCTTCCAGAACGAACTCGCCGCTTACCTGGGCGTGAAAAACTGCGTCCTCACCAACTCGGGGTCTTCCGCCAACCTGCTGGCCATCTCGGCCCTCACCTCCCACAAGATCCCCGAGCGAAAACGCCTCAAACCCGGCGACGAGGTCATCACCTGTGCCGCCGGTTTTCCCACCACCGTCGCCCCCATGATCCAGAACGGACTGGTGCCCGTTTTCCTCGACAACGATCCCGTCACCGGAAACGCAAAACTTGACCTGCTCGAGCAGGCTTACGTCCCCGGAAAAACCAAGGCCGTCATGATGGCCCATACCCTGGGCAATCCCTTCGACCTCGCCACCGTCTGCGCCTTCTGTCACAAACACGACCTCTGGCTCATCGAGGACAACTGCGACGCACTCGGCTGCACCTACACGCTCCCCGTCGATCTCGCCGAAGAGATCGGTCTCGAGCATCTCATCGATATCGCGGAAAAAGGCACACATCCGTTGATACGGTTTTGCGATGCTTCGCATCGAGAAGCTGGAAGCTCGAAGTTAGAAGATAGGGATTTCACCAATTCCCAACTCCCAACTCCTAACTCCTCGCCGCTTGCGGCGCATTCTACTAACTACTCGCGCGAAGCGCGCCTCCTCACTGCGCCGACCGGCGCCTTCGGCGATCTCTCGACGCAATCCTTCTACCCTCCCCACCATCTCACCATGGGAGAGGGCGGGGCCGTGAACATCATCCGACAAACCGCCCTCAAGACCCTGGTGGAGAGCTTCCGTGACTGGGGACGGGACTGCTGGTGTGCCTCGGGCAAGGACGACACCTGCGGAAAACGGTTCCAGTGGAAGCTGGGGGAGCTTCCGGAGGGCTACGACCACAAGTACATTTACTCCCACTTCGGCTATAACATCAAGCCCCTCGATCCCCAGGCCGCCATCGGACGCGCCCAGCTCCGCAAACTCCCCGACTTTGTGGAGGCCCGCAAACGCAACTGGGAATTCCTCCGCCGCGGCCTCGCCGACCTCGAACACGTCTTCAGCTTCTCCCTCCCCACCCACGCCCTGGCCTGGCGGCCACCAGAGGAAAGAGAGGGAGTTGATAGTTGTCAGTTGATAGGTGACAACGAAGGGGCATTTGTCTGGGACACCTCCCATCCTCTGCTCCCTACCAACCAACAACGATCAACTACCAACTATCAACTAACAACTGATCCTTCATGGTTTGGATTTATGTTGAGGCTAAAAAGAAGTGCCCCCTTCACCCGCCAGGAATTCGCACAACACCTCGAATCCAAAAAAATCGGCAACCGCATGCTCTTTGGCGGCAACCTTCTCCGCCAGCCCGCCTTTGTTCAACTCAAGAAAGACAGGCCCGACGCCTTCCGCGTCGTCTCGCCCTCCCTCCCCGGCGCCGACCGCATCATGCGCGAGGCCATCTTCATCGGCGTTTATCCGGGACTCACCGAGGCGCAGCTGCAGTATATGGTCGATACCATCCGCGACTTCGTCGCACGCTACGCGGGCTAAGCGCCGCTACGCGGCTGGAGCAGGATTACATGGAAAGAGCTGAATTCACGCAACATGCCCTTCGAGTGATGCAGATACGGAACGTGTCCGAGGAATGGGTGCTGCGTATCCTCGACCACCCGTCCGTTCGTTCGCGGGATCCATTTGACCCCGACCTGGAAAGGTTCTATGGTGAGGTCAACGAAATCGAAAACCGTGTCCTGCGGGTGGTTGTGAACACAAGCTCCACACCCTGGCGTATCGTCACGGTTTTTCCAGACAGAAACATGCGAGGCAAAGTATGAAACTTCAAATCGATCATGATGCGGATGCACTCTACCTGCACTTAATGGATTCACTGGTGACGGATTCCCGCGAAACAGCGCCCGGGGTTGTCCTCGACTACAATAAACAGGGTGAGGTTGTGGGGGTCGAAATGCTTTATCTGTCCAAACGGAATAAAAAAATTTCCGGTTCCATGGTAGAGTTTGAATCCCTCTCTACGAAGCCTCTTGCGGTGCATGAGCCAGATGCTGCTTACGGAAGTAGAACTGAAAACCCGAACTCGAACTAAACCTCATATAAAATGTTACAATGCACGGGCGAACCCCTTTTCCGGCAGCCCCAAGAAGGACAGACCCGACGCCTTCCGGGTGGCAGGGGCTTTCCCCAACAACCAACAACTAACAACCAACAACTATTCGCTGCCCGGCGCCGACCGCATCATGCGCGAAGCCATCTTCATCGGCGTCTATCCGGGACACACGGAATCTCAGCTCCAGTACATGGTCGATACCATCCGCGACTTCGTCGCGGCGAAAAGTTGATAGGGGAAAGTTGTTAGTTGGTAGTTGATAGTTGGTAGTTGATAGGAACATGACTATGGAATCCTTTGAAGAGCTTGACTGTTGGAAACGGGCACGATCTTTTCGGTTGATGATTTCTGACACCGTCAAAACATGGCCATCGGAAGAACGCTATGAACTGACCAAACAAATAAAACGATCATCGCGTTCTGTCACCGCCAACATTGCCGAGGGTTTTGGAAGACACCACCATCAGGAAAACATTCAGTTCTGCCGCCAGGCCCGTGGTTCATTGACAGAATCCTTGGATCACCTGATTACGGCTCAGGATGAAGGATTTATCTGCGACTCAGATATGGCAATCTTTCGCGAGGAATACGGCCATTGCCTCCGACTTCTGAATGGATATATCGCCTACCTCCGCACCAAAGGCGCACGATAACCAACCACCAACTGTCAACTACCAACTATCAACTACCAACTATCAACTGCCAACTATCAACTATCAACTGCCAACTAATACCTGTGTTCAACATCCACTCCCAACCGCTCCCTGGTGCTTTCATCCTGCAGCCTCGCTGCTTTGAGGATAACCGAGGCAACTTCGTCAAAACCTACCACCGGGGGCTCTTCAAGGACATGGGGATCGACTTCGCCCCCACTGAGGAATTCTTCTCCACCTCCCACAAGGATGTCCTCCGGGGAATGCACTTCCAGCTTCCCCCGCATGACCATAATAAACTTGTGTACTGTATCCGTGGGGCGGTCCTTGATGTGGTTGTGGACCTGCGTCGCGGTTCACCAACTTACGGCAAAACCGCCTCCATCGAGCTTGGGGAGACAAACCGATTCCTCTTTTATATCCCAAAGGGTTTCGCGCACGGCTTCCTTGGGCTTCATGACAACTCCATCATGGTCTACAAGACCGATCATTTTTACGCCCCCGCCTCCGACACTGGTATCCTCTGGGACAGCTTCGCTTTTGACTGGCCAGTCACCGCCCCCGTCATCTCCCCCCGCGACCTGGCATTTCCGGCCCTCCGGGACTTCAATTCGCCTTGGACCTTGTAGGGGGTAGTTCCGATTTCCCGCATGGTTGCGGAAATTTATTACGTATAGTTGAAAGCCAAAAATTGCGTCCCGTAGACTCCCCGAATTCGCTTGACACCCATACGGGCATCCTACTAAGAAACAACAAATGAGCCTGCAGTCGCTAAAAAAACGGATCGAGACCCTCACTGGTCAGTCGATTGAGGAGCTTCAGAGGGAAACTCTGACGGAAAAGCGGAATCGTATCGCCTTGCAAATGAAGAGCAACCTGCGCATCACGCGGAATTTCCCCTTGATTGGACGGGGCTGTGTTCTGGGTGACCATCTTTGTACCCGTGAAGAGCTCAACAGGGAGCTGGATGCCTTGATGTTGGGGTCCCGGCGCTAACGTATACGAGGGGGGAGGGGCACCAACATGAGTCAGGAACCTGCCAGCATTCCAGAGTTGTTCGAGTTTTACCAGACTCGTGTCAAGCTCTTCTACAGCGCCGTTCAGGCTCAAAACGAACTGCCAGTTGAAATTCTGTTCGAACTCAACGCGGCGCTGGACCACCTGTCCAGACACTACATTTATAACGAACCCGAAGCGAAAACCGTTGCCAAAGCCTACGCGCACATGAAGCGGGCCTGCCTAGACGTGTTCAAGATCACCCTCCGCGAAACCCTTCTCAAAGTGAAGGAACTTGAGGCGATTGACATCAGCCTTATCGACAATGGTAAATTCGAGCCAGCGCTGAAGCAATTGACGCATGAGATCAAACAGGGGGCAACCCAGGCGCGTCAGATGGAAGGAAACCCCCTCAGCGCCGCAAACGATACCGAGGTGGCCGCTTTCGCCCGATGGCTCCCTGTGTATGAAGACTGTCTGCGACTCCAGCAGGATTTTTATCTTAACCCATCTGTCGACTGGGCCCGCAAAAAGTCAAAATGGGTTTCAATAAAGACACTGATCATCAGTTCGTTTCTGTCGGCATTGATGGGAGTCATCTTAACGTTTTTGGTTGGACTGGTGATGTGAGATGATTCTTGCTGGGATACAATTCGACGGACCTTACGGCAGCACAGATGATCTACAAGATCGGTCGGGTGTTTATGTGATTCTGACTAAAAACGGGTCAAAATACAGAGTCTTGGACTGTGGCGAAAGCGCAACCGTGAAATCAAGAGTAGATACACATGATCGAAGTGCCTGCTGGAAGCGGAATGCTGTGCAGGGGCTCTATGTGTGTGTGAGATACACGACTGGTTTGAGGCAGGCTGGGCGGAAGAATATCGAGCAGGCCATCAGGCAAAAATATCAACCACCCTGTGGAGAACGTTGAAGAAACCTGATATGAACGACGCAATTCAGGAAGCCTTTTCCAAAGGCCCGGTGGATCTCTCATGTGTCTTATCAAAAATGTCCACGGAATTCCTTGAACATGTTGTGGCATATTTTGAGGGGAATGGAAATGAGGAACTCCAGTATCCAGACTCCGCCGCCGCCTACAAGACTTCAAAACTGATTCTGCAAAATCGGGCGGACTCGTCCCACGGATTCCTTTCAGAACCCAAAAGCGACGAGCGATAATCGCACATCTTTTTGCTCCACAAACAATGAAACTATTCCTCACCGGCGGAACGGGTTTCATCGGTTCGCACTTCATCAATCAAGCCCACGCCGCCGGGCATGAAATCCGCGCCCTGCGCCGCTCCCCCGCCAGCCAGCCACGCATCCCGCTTGATCGTGAACCGGAATGGCTCGACCTCCCTCTGGACCAACTGGAGCCGAGGCATTTCGACGGCTGTTCGGTGCTGGTGCACCTGGCCTCCCACACCCCCAACGTCCCATACGACAGCTACAGTGCCTGCATGTACTGGAATGTGGTTGCTGCTGTGAGAATGTTTGAGAAAGCACACGAGTCGGGCCTGGATACATGGATCGTGGCCGGTTCCTGTTTTGAATATGGTCTCTCGGGCGAACGGTATGATCGGATACCCGTGGACGCCCCCCTGGAACCGACCCTCTCCTATCCCGCCTCCAAGGCCGCCGCCTCCGTGGCCATCGCCAGCCTGGCCCTGAATCTCAAAACCAGTCTCTACTACGGTCGCATATTTCAGGTCTATGGGGAAGGGGAACCCGAAGGCCGCCTCTGGCCCTCCCTCCGCAAAGCCGCCCTCGCCGGAGAGGATTTCCCCATGACCCCTGGCGACCAGGTTCGCGACTTCATCCCCGTGGAACAGGTCGCATCCACCTTCCTGAACGCCTGCACCCGGAAAGACCTCGCCCCCGGCCAGCCTGTTATCGAAAACGTTGGCACTGGTACTCCTCAGACACTGCGAGCCTTTGCGGAATACTGGTGGACCCACTGGAACGCATCCGGTTCGCTCAACATTGGTGCAACCCCATATCGCCCGAATGAAGTCATGCGCTATGTACCCGCCATTGCAGAATGAAACCTATTTACAGCATTATCATCCCAACATACCGTCGCCCTGATCTGTTGCGGCAGGCGATTCAATCCTGCATTAACCAGAAAACAACGATTCCATTTGAAATTGTTGTAACTGATAATGATGACGACAGAAGCAGCAGTGCGGAGGATGTAGTCCAGGAATTCAACGACGATCGAATACACTACAGTCGAAATGAATCAAATCTGGGCATGTTTGGCAACTGGAACCGTGCTGTAGAAAAATCTAACTGCGATTGGATTGTTCTTCTTCACGACGATGATCTTCTGCTCCCGGATTACCTGGACGAAGTACACGCATGCAGGCTGAAATTTCCACGTGCAACACTGATTGTACCTCTATCGGAGGCAATAGGTACGGATGCCAAACAAATTCCCGTGAAAACAAATATTCTTGTCCGTGGTATTCGAAACCTTCGTTCTTATTTTCAAACTGCAAAAAAATACAAGCACATACATAAATCCATTTACTTGTTTGCATACCCCCATGCCTCCCCGGGCTGGCTCTTTTCCAGGAATTGCTGGTCGGCTGCAGGAGGTTTTGCTGAAAAGTGGCATCCGATTGCGGATTATACTACCAGTTATGATTTGGTGAATCATGGGCAGGGGGTAAAAATTTTCAAGAAGCTTTTTCAATACAGATGGCAGGATAACGCAACACTCCGTCTGGAAATTCGCAAAGAAATTCTGTCCAAATCCTATCAGTTCCGAAGAACCTTTCTGGACGGCAAACGTATTCTCTTTCAACCCTATATCCAACGGGCCTTGAATCGTGTGACCGCACAGCAAATAAACCGGATGCTGTATGAGCTGTCGCCAGACCAAAAAGAAAACTTCTACAAAGATTTGTGTGGCGATGCATATTATACAAAGTATCTTGGTGAACATCCTGGTTTGTCGGTGAGAATCAGCTTGCTGCTTTACAACTTAAGCCCCACAACGTAAGTTTATAGCAGACTTCGAACCTTCATTAACTTCCCCCGGCGGGGTCCACCGAGCTAGTGACCTTCTTCTCTGACCACCGATTGACCATTGACTGACAAGCGATTGACTTCTTTTTCAACCTTCAACCTTCCAACCTTCAACGCGCCTCCGGCGCTTCCCCTCCCATGAAAGGCATCATCCTCGCCGGCGGCTCCGGCACCCGTCTCCACCCCATTACCCTCGCGGTGAGCAAGCAGCTTGTTCCCGTCTGGGACAAACCGATGATCTATTACCCGCTATCCACCCTCATGCTGGCAGGCATACGGGAAATCCTCATCATCAGCACGCCCCAGGACCTTCCCTCCTTCCGCCGACTTCTGGGCGATGGCTCCGAGTTGGGCTGTCGGTTTGATTACGCCGAACAGGCCGTGCCCAATGGACTCGCCCAGGCCTTTGTCATTGGCAGGGACTTCATTGGCCCCGACAAAGTGGCCCTCATCCTCGGCGATAACATTTTCTACGGCTCGGGGCTAGGTAAACTGTTGCGGAGCCACACCGATCCAGAGGGTGCCGTGGTATTCGCCACCGCTGTCAAGGATCCGCAGCGCTATGGCGTGGTGGAGTTTGATGCCCAGCAACGGGCGATCTCCATCGAGGAAAAACCCGCCCAGCCCAAATCGCACTATGCCGTGCCGGGACTGTATTTCTATGACAACAGTGTGGTTGAGATTGCCGCGAACCTCAAACCCTCCGCGCGCGGCGAATACGAAATCACCGATGTCAACAGGGCCTACCTGAGCCAGGGCCAGCTGCAGGTCGGAATCCTCCCCCGGGGAACCGCCTGGCTCGATACTGGAACCTTTTCCTCCCTCAGCGACGCCACCCACTTCGTCCGCGTTATCGAAGAACGCCAGGAAATCAAAGTCGGATGTATCGAGGAAGTCGCCTGGCGCCACGGTTTCATCAACAACAACCAACTCCTCCACCTCGCCAAAAAATATGAAAAAAGCGGGTATGGGGAGTACTTGAATCAACTGAATAAAACAATCCCATGAACAAGCATAAAGAAATTCCGTTTGGGCGATATCTTGATGACTTCGAGATCGGTGCTATCTACAATCATTCTGTTCGAAAAACGATAACCGAGAGTGACAACAATTTGTTCTGCCTCCTAACGATGAATCATCACCCTGTTCATCTGGATCAGGACTATGCGGCTAAGGCGCAACACAGTAAAGTATTGGTAGTTGGAACATTGGTGTTCTCCCTCATAGTGGGGTTGACTGTAGCAGACATCAGTGGTCATGCTATAGCAAATTTAGAATACGAATCGGTTATCCATAATGGACCCGTCCACATTGGTGATACGCTCCACGCCCAGACCGAGGTTCTTGATGTCCGCGAATCAACTAGCCGCAAGGATCGGGGGATCGTCTATGTGGAAACCAAAGGATACAACCAGAGGAACGAACTTGTCCTGACCTTCCGTCGCCGGGTCCTCGTTCAAAGGCAGAATGTTTAAACGATCTTATCATTTTATCCCGGCAAACAAGCCGAAGCTGTTTGACCGTTTGGCCACGCTCGGTGCCGACGCCTACATCTTCGATCTGGAAGACGCGGTGGCCGAGTCGGAAAAGGACGCTGCCATTTCCACGTTGCAGACCTGGCTTCCATCGCAACCCCGCATGGATTCACTGTATGTCCGGGTTAATGGTCACCGGCATGCGCTCGCAGCCTTGGAAAAAAAATTGATTTCCTCTTTTCCGGGTCTGGGAATCGTACTGCCCAAGGTAGAAAGCCGCAGGGAACTGGAGGACGCCTGTAATTTTTACGGGCTTCTCTGAAAGAAAAGAGCAAGCCCCTTTTTGAAGCATTTACGTGGGAGT
>CAYLNG010000043.1:0-16464 GCA_964385155.1 uncultured Verrucomicrobiota bacterium | reverse complement strand
TTCGCTTGTGCCTACAGGTGACCCTCACCCACGCCGCAAGGGCGTGGGGCTCGTTTGATGGGGCAGGATCGCGCCGCGGCGAAGCCGCCTTGGAGTGCGGGAACTTGTTCCCGCCTTGGGGGGGGGCGATGCTTGCAGCGCCGGGGGGAGGCGGGGCGGGGTTGCGCGGCGGCTTCACGATGCGGGAGTCAGCTGAGCCGACGGAGTTCGGGGGGGACCCAGATGATTTCGGGGGATCGGTCAGGTTCGCGCATACGAAGGAGAAGACGTTCGGCGGCCTTTGCGCCGACGCGTGCCATGTCGAGGTTGACCATGGTGAAAGGGCGCTCCATGTCCGGGGAGAAACCCGCTAAATCGACAATCGCCATCTCGATATTCTTCCCGGGAAAACGGCTCTGGGATTCGAGGAGGTTGACAAACTTGGCGAGGTCCCATCCGATGACGGATTGGAAGATGACGCCCTCGATGGAGGGGTCCAGGGAGGCGGCTTCCTCATAGGAGAGGATGCACAGGTCCAGATCGTGGTCCGCCGCCCAGTGGACCAGCATCTTGCGGCGGGTTTCGAGGTAGGGGTTGGAGTTGTCCCCCGCCCCCAGGACATAGGCGATCCGTCGCACGCCACGGGCCATGAGATCCTGCAAGCCCAGCGGAGTGCGGCGCCTATGTCGGGATTGACGACATCCATGGCCAACTGTTCCCTTCCCATCGCGAAGACCTCGATCATGGGCATGCGTCCCAGTTTCCGAAGGAGGGCGGGATCCCATTTGCCTCCGCGGAAAATGATGCCATCCACCTTGCCCCGCTCGACGCAGAGGGGGAACCCCCCGTCCTTCTGGACATGACTGAGAATCACCTCGATCCGCTGGGCGGACATCGTCTCGGCGATTCCCTGGAACAGGGCGCCCGTGATCGCCGTGCGCATCGTTGTCACACGCGCGTCGGGCATCATGAACGTGATGTTCTCGGTGACAATGCCCTCCTTGCGCCGGCCCTTGGCGCGGCGGTTGCGCTTGGCCGGCGGAGGCGGCACATACCCGATCTCACGGATCACCTTCCGCACCCTCTCGGCGGTCTCCTCGGAAACCCCATGCATATGGTTCAACACCCGCGACACCGTCATGTTCGACACCCCGGCCTTTTGAGCAACCTGGACAATGGTGAGTTTCTTTTTTCCCGCAACGGCAGCCATGCCCCCCCACTGCCACAAAATTCACTTCAAAAAAAGGCAATTCTTGCAGGGACAGCGAAGGTTCGGCGTCTTTTCGGGTCCCAATCCCCCGAGGCGCGGGCGGGGGTCATCCAAGGGCAGTCCCCCCCTCTTTTTGTTTTTTCAGGAATTCGGGTCGCGGATTTTCTGGTAACCGGCGAGGAAATCGCGGCGGAAGGCGTCGAAGGTTCCGGCGCGGAGGGCGGCGCGGGTGTCGGCCATGACGGAACCCATGCAGTGGAGGTTGTGGAGGGTGAGCAGCCGGTAGCCGAGGATTTCGTCGCTCTGAAGAAGGTGGCGGAGATAGGCGCGGGAGAAATGGCGGCAGGCGTAGCAGGAGCAGCCTTCCTCGATGGGGCGGGTGTCCTCCTTCCAGAGGGCGTTGCGGAGGTTGTAGCGGCCGCGGCGGGTGACGGCGGCGCCGTTGCGGGCGATGCGGGTGGGGAGAACGCAGTCGAACATGTCGACGCCGCGGGCGATGGCGTGGAGCATCTGGTCGAGGAGGCCGACGCCCATGAGGTAGCGGGGCCTGTCGACGGGAAGGTGGCGGACGCTGGCTTCGACGCCGGGGAGGATCAATTCGTCGGGTTCGCCCACGCTCACTCCGCCGATCGCATAGCCGTCGAACCCAATGTCGAGCAGCCCTTGGGCGCAGAGGCCGCGCAAGTCGGCGAACTCCCCCCCCTGCACAATGCCGAAATACAGCTGTCCGGGGGCGCGGGGCTGCCCGTGGCACACCCGCGCCCAGCGCAGGGTGCGCTCCACGGCGGCCGCGGCGTACTCCCTCGTCGCTGGATACGGAATACATTCGTCGAAAAGCATCGCGATGTCGGAGCCGAGATTCCGCTGGATGGCCATCGACTCGACCGGCCCCATGAAATGCATCGAGCCATCGAGGTGGCTCTTGAAGGCGACGCCCTCGTCCGTGATGCGGTTGAGGTCGGCGAGGGACCAAACCTGGAAGCCCCCGCTGTCGGTCAAAATCGCCCCCTCCCAGCCCATGAAGCGGTGGAGACCGCCGAGGCGGGCGATGAGTTGGGAGCCGGGGCGTTCCTCCAAATGGTAGGTGTTGGAGAGCAGGATGGGGAACCCGAGGTCGGCGACGTCGTGGGGGGTCAGGGATTTGACGGTGGCGGCGGTGCCGACGGGCATAAAGACGGGGGTTTCGACGGGACCGTGGGCGGTATGGAGTACGGCGGCGCGAGCGGCGCTGTGGGGGTCGGTGGCGAGGAGGTGGAAGGTGCCGGGGGCGGGGGTCATGCGGTAGGTTCCTTGAGGCGGACCCAGCCGGTCATTCCCGGCCGGAAGAGGGAGTGGGCGGGGTCGTGGAGGACCCAGGTTTCGGGGGGATCGACCTGCTGGGGTTCGACGAGGATTTCGAGGTGGCGGCCGGCGTCGCGCAGGGCGCGGACGACGACCGGATGAGTGTCGGGTGCGAAGACGGGGAGCAGCTCCATCTCCTCGGGCCTGACCCAGCGGGGCCCCACCCGGTTGGCGGCCCCGAAGAGCCGCGCGCAATAGCCGTTCACCGGGCGGCGGTAGACCTCCCGGGGGGTGCCGACCTGCTCGATCCGCCCGGCGCGCAGGACGGCCACCCGGTCGCCCGCGTGCAACGCGTCCTCGCTGTCGTGCGTCACCAGAATCGCGGTGGTGTTCACTTCCTGGAGGATGCGGGGGATGTCGACGCGCAACGCGCGGCGGAGGGCGGGGTCCAGGTTGCTGAAGGGCTCATCGAGCAGGACCACCGAGGGTTCGGGGGCGAGGGCGCGGCAGACGGCGACGCGTTGGCGCTCGCCGCCGCTGAGTTCGTGGGGGAAGCGGCGCTGGCATCCGTCGAGGCCGACGAGGATGAGGAGGGTGTCGACGCGGGCGCGGCGGGCCTCGCGGGGAAGGCCGCGCAGGCCGTAGGCGATGTTCTGTTCGACGGTGAGGTGGGGGAAGAGGGCGCCGTTCTGGAAGACGAGGCCGATGCCGCGCCGCTCGGGGGGCACGAACACGCCCGGGCCCGCCAGCACGCGCCCCCCCACGCACACGGCGCCCGCGTCGGGGCGTTCGAGCCCCGCCGCGAGCCGCAGGAGCGTCGTTTTCCCGCTGCCGCTCTCCCCGGCAAGGGCAAGCAGCTCGCCGGGCTCGACGCGCAGGTCCAGCCCGTCGACCGCCGGCGTGGCGGCGCCGGGGTGGCGCTTGGTCAGGTGCTGGAATTCAAGGGCGGCGCTCATGGGGGAAGGCGTGATGCATCGCGGCCAGCCCCAGGGCGGCCAGGAGGACAATGAGCAGTGCGGGAACCGCGCACTCCTGGATCCGTCCCTCCTTGGCTAACCCGAAGGACAGCGTCGCGAGGGTGTCGAAGTTGACCGGACGCAGGATCATCGTCAACGGCAATTCCTTGAGAATGTCGACGAAGACGAGCATGGTGGCGGCGAGGAGGCTGCCACGGACGAGGGGAAGATTCACGCGGCGCAGCGTGTCCAGGGGGGGATGGCCGAGCAGGCGCGAGGCCTCGTCCAGGCTGCCGCACACCCGCGTCATCGAGGCCTGCAACGGCTGCGAGGGCACCGCGAAAAAGCGCACCCCGTACGCGAAGAAAATCACCCCCAGCCCGCCCCCGCCCACGCCCAGGGGCGACAGCGTGACCAGCACGCCGATGGCCACCACGGCGCCCGGCACCGCGTAGCCGAGGGAGGCCAGCCCCGCGGCCTGCCGCAGCGGGCGGCCCGGATGCAGCCGCCGCGCGTACACCACGAGCAGGGCCAGGCCCGTCAGCACAAGCGCCGCGCCCGACGACAATCCGAGACTGTGTCCGATGCGCGCGGCCATGCCGGACCCTGACACCTGCGGCAAACTCCGCGCCGCCCACACCAGCAACTGTCCCACCGGGAAAAGGAACCCCAGGGAAAGCGGCACGAGGCAGGCCAGCAGGGCGGCGGCCGCGGCGGGCGCCCGGAGGGGGCGACGGGAGGAGGGCCCCGGATCGGCCGCGGATTCCGCGTAGCGCGCGCGCCCCCTGGCCGCCCGTTCCGCCGCCAACACCCCCAGCACCCCCACCATCATCCACGCGGCCAGCCGCACGGCCGAACGCCGGTCCCCCAGCCCAAACCACGTGCGGAACACCCCCTCCGTCAGCGTCGGCACCCCGAAAAAGTGCACGGCACCGTAGTCGTTGACCACCTCCATGACGATCAGGCTGAGGCCGGCGATGAGGGCGGGGCGTGCGAGGGGGAGGGCGACGGAGAAGAAGACGGAGGCGGGCCCGCGGCCGAGGGAGTGGGCGGCCTCGACCACCCCGCGGCGCTGGACAAGGAAGGAGGCGCGGAGGCTGAGGTAGAGATAGGGATAGAGGACGGAGGCCAGGAGCAGGGCGAGCAGGCCGTGCCGCAGGAGGGCCTCGGCCCGCAGGTAGGCCTCGACGCCGTGGGAGCGGCGGAGGGAGACCAGCCAGGGGATCGCGGCCTCCGGGATGCGCATGTACACGAACGCCGCGACGTAGGTGGGGATGGACAGGGGCAGGACCATCGCCCACTCGAGCCAGCGCCGCCCGGGAAATTCGAAGGCGCTCAGCAGCCAGGCCGCCGGCACGGCCAGGAGCAGGGAGAGCCCGCCAACCGCCGCGGCCAGCCCCAGGGTGTTGCGCAGATACCCCGCCAACACGGTCTCACTCACATGGCCCCACTCGGGCCCCGCCCGGAAGAGCCCAAGCCCCACCCCCGCCAGCGGCGCGGCCAACAGGCCGGTCACCAGCAGGGCCCAGACGGTCCAGGCATCCGGAAAACGGCGCACGCGGGAGAGGACTCCTCAGACCAGCGAGGGATCCGCCCCCAGCGTGTCCACCAGGCGCGTAAAGACAGACTCCGGTTTCGCCTCCAGCTCCGCCAGGCGCGCCTTCGCGCCGTCGAGGCGGCTGCGCAGACCGAGCCGGTCCGTCTCCGCCGCGCTCTCCTCGCGGATCTGCCGTTCCAGATAGTCCACGCGGCCGCGCAGGAACTTCACCTCCAGCGCCACGCGTGCCTCCAGACGCTTCCGGTACCAGTCGCTCTTCCGGAGGGTCTCCAGATCGAACAACCCGCGGATCTCGGGGTGGGCGAGGCCCTTGCCCTCGTACTCCCCGTTGGCCATGATGTGCAGCAACGCCTTCAGCGGGGGGATCGCCTGCTCGATGCCACCATCCTGGAAATACCCCAGGGCCGCCTTGCGCTGCGCCTCGACGATGTTGTCGATCCCGTCCACATAGTACTCCATGCCCTGCAACTCCGGCTTGAGCATCTCCTCGGTCAACACGGTGTCCGGATGGCTGAAGATGCGTCCGAAAATGCTGCGCGCGAAAGCGGCGGTGATGCGGTAGCCCAGACGGCTGGCGAGCACCGTGCGGCCCTGGTATTCGAAATCCTCGAGCTTCTCCAGCATCCCGTTGTCGATGAGCCAGCGCGGGTCGCGCTCGTTATCGCGCATGCGGCTCCAGAGTTCGGGCACCAGCAGGCTGATGTCGTGGTCCACCCGGTACTTGTGCCCCACGTGGCCGGCCGCGGTGCTGAACGCGTGCGAGGCCGTCAGGATGTAGCCCAGCAGCGCGTTGTTGAGGTCGATCACCGGCAGCAGCGCATTGAAGGGGCCCTTGGTGAGGGCTCCCTCGGAGCCGGCGCCCGTGGTGGAGGGCGACTTGCCGGTGAGGCTGGCCACGAAGTCCATGAACAGCTCGGGCAGTTCCTGGTAGTGGATGGGGTTGAAGACGGCGAGGGGGCGGATGCCGAGTTCGGGCTGGGGCGGGTTGTTCCGGCGGCCCGGGAGCACCGCGTCAACGGGAGTGAACACGGGGGCGCCCGGGGGCAGGCGCCGGGCGAGCCTCGCGCCCAGCTCGGCGAGGTATTCCTCGGTCTCGCGCCCGAGATCGGGGCGGTTCTGCAGGTAGCGCGGGTTCTTGCTCGGGGCCCCGTCGACCAACCGCGGGTCGCTGGTGCACACCATGTAAGAGGGGCCGTCCTCCCCGGCGACGAACGCCTTGAGCGCCGCCTGCATCTCCGGCGTGTACTGCTCAAAGCGGATCACGTCGTCGATCATCGCCCGTACCTGCTCCCGGTCCAGCGGCTCATAGTTCGAGAAGAAGTTCCCCTCGCGCGAGAAATCCTGCTCCGTGTGTTTGTCGTAGCCGGGGATAAATGCGTCGTCGGGACGCTGGAACAGCCGGAACTCGCAGTTCTGGAGGAACTTGCAGGCGGCGGCCTGCTGGTGGTCCGGGAGGGGGCCGACCTGACCGCGGGGAACGATGACCGATGCGGTGATATCGTCCTCGCGCTGGAGTTTGACGGCTGGCCAGAAGTCCTTGCGCAGGCTGAAGAGGCGCCAGGCCCCATTCTCCTCGTACCCCACGCGCACGTAGCGGTTCACCACCGGCCGCCCACGGTACCGGAGCTCAAAGCCCGGCTTCCCGTTGATGTTGTCCACGTGGAACCGTTCGCGCCAGTTGTCCTCCCAGTGCGGGCGGTAGTACCGCTTCATCGTCAGCACCAGGTCGCGCACGCGCTGGGGGATGGACTCCAGCCACGCGTTGAACTCGTCGGTGTAATCCGGGTTCGGGGTCAACAGGCGCACGACCGATCCCAGAGAGCGGTCGGAACTAAGGATGCTGCGGCTCTTTTTGCCGGGATCCTGGGGCACCCGGAAGCGGTGGGTGTAGTCCTTGTGCAGGATCATGTCCACCAGCTCCATGTCCTCGTCGAAGTTGGGGGTGAAAACAGGGGCCGAGACCATCGCGTCGGTGATCGGCTTGGAGATCTCGGACTTGCCGCCCCCGGAGACGGTGCAGGGCTTGTGGCAGACGAGGCCCTCGGCGGTGGTTCCCACGAGGCGCCAGCGCTGGCCGTCCCGCGGGTTGACCATCTGCACCTTGTAGCCGTTGGGCAGCAGGTAGGTCATGCCCGGCCGCAGCTTGATCTGGTGGCGCTCCCCGGCGGACTCCCAGCTGATGCTCTGGGGACGCAACTCGAAATACGCGTTCTCCGGCACATAGCAGATGCTCGGGTGCGTGCGGTCGATCGCGTACCCTTCGGGCTGGAGGTCGATCTGCCCGGCCATGCGCTCGGCGACCTCGGCGAAGGTGTGCTCGACAGGCCCGCCCAGAAAGGCCAGGCGGAAGTCCTCGCCCAGGTCGAAGCTCGGGAAGGCGATCGCACCACCCGCGTGCTCCTCCTCCACGAGCCCGTGCAGGTTGGCGGCGTAGCTGAGCTGGGTCTTGACCTCCTTCTTGCAATACCCGAAATAGTTGTCCGCGATGAGGGTGACCACGACCCCCGACTTGTCACGGCAGGTCACTTTGAAGGCGCCACCGTCGTTGTACAACTCCGTGTCCTTGGTCCAGCACATCCCGTCGCGTTTCTGCCGGGGCGTCGCATGGTTGGCCTGCGGAAGGCCCAGCTGCTTCTTGGTGAGGCGGACCAGATGGGGCGCCAGGATCACGCAGCCGGTGTGGCCCGACCATCCCGCGACGTCCAGACGCGCGTCGTTTTCGGGCAGGAGGGGGTTGCCCGCGTTGCCGAAGATGCTCTCGACAAAATCGAGGTTCGCGACCATGCTGCCGGGAGCGAAGAACCTGACCTCCATCCGCTTCTCCCCCGTCACCCCCGGCACCGCCGGGCAGAGCAGAGGGCGGAGGAGCAACGACACCCACGTCCGCGCTTTGTCCTCCTGCGTGCTGGTGAAGGGAAGGTCGAGCAGTTCGGGCGGCGGATGAAGCGCCGCCTTCAGCAGCCGGTGGAACGTCTCCACCGGAACCGCCTTTTTGTCGTCCGCGATGGGCAGCCCGCCCTCGCAGACGTGGAAAACCCCCTTCGTCGTCCGGCGGTCGTTCTTGGGATTATGCAACACGCCGTTGCGCGTCCGGAAACTGGTGAGGATGTCGGAGGTGAAACGATCCGAGTCCGGGGGCAGAGAGAGCGCCCGCGCCAGTCCGTGCCGCTCCAGGATGAACGTCCTGGCCGGCACCAGGGCCCCCTCGACCTTGACACCCTGCGCCGCGAAGAAGCCCGAGAGGTACTCATGAATGTGACGGTCCACCGGACACAGGTAGTCGGAAAGCAGCCGATCCTTCGCTTTCACGCTGGACAACAAGGACTTACCAATCTCCAGAAACGGGTTCTCGCTGTCTTTCCCGTAGATCGGAAGGTCCAGCGCCGCCAACTTCACGTTGAGATACTGAATCAACGCGGGATCCTTCTCCGGCGTCAACGGCGTTCCCGCGCGAAAGCCGATGGTTTCTGAAAGCGTTTTGCGATGAGGCATGGCTGGGCTCCGTTGGGGGGGGGTGTACAAACGCGTCTCCCCTTGCCCCACCCCTCCCCCGAAATCAACTCCAATCCGGAGGAAAAACCGCCGAAATCACAAAATCGTGGCATTTACCGATTGCTTTTCCCCGGAGGGTCGTTATATCCCACGCGTCTTCCATCCAACCATACGTCCCTCATGCCAGCCAAAAAAGATCAGGATCTCCTCCAAGTTGACGGTGTCGTCAATCAAGTTCTCCCCGCCACCATGTACCGGGTGAAGCTGGAGAACGGGCACGAGATCCTGGCCCACATCAGCGGCAAGATGCGCAAACACTTCATCCGCATCACCACGGGTGACCGTGTTCAAGTGGAAATGTCCCCCTACGACCTCACCAAGGGCCGCATCACCTTCCGACACAAAAACTGATTTCTGGGGCGGGAGTAGTTCAGCGGTAGAACGCTAGCTTCCCAAGCTGGATGTCGCCGGTTCGATCCCGGTCTCCCGCTCCACCTTTTCCACACCCCCAAACCCTGGTTTGCGGGGTGTTTTTTTTAGGGCAGCCTTCCAGGGCCGTGAGGGGCTATCGATGTGGATCCGCGCCCCTGCCCCAGCACCCCGGCTCTTCTTTTCGGGTGGGGGCAGAGCCCGCGTTAGACTAATCAGGCTCTCCCTGGGATTTCCGATAGGATACCGCGGAAAGTTTCGGCGATCGTGGGGTCGGCGGCTTCGAGGCGGGAGTTGGTGAGGGCGCCTTTGTTGTTGAAGAAAAGAGAGAGAGTGGCGGAAGCAGGGCCCGTGCGGAGTGCGACCCGCAGGTGGTAGGGGGTGTGTTGTTGGATGTGTTCGAGGACAACCCCATCGGGAAGCGCGTCGCGAAGGCGGCCAATGGTTTCGCACTGGGGCGGGGTCAGCGTGTCGGTGGGGGCGGTGGGGGCGTCCGGGGGGTACAGGCGGCTTCCGCGAAGGGTGGAGAAGCACTGACAGCATTCGCGGGCGAGATCGGCGTCGCCGCCGCCCTGGGGAAGGACGCTGGTGAGAACCCCTTTCCCGTTACAGGTGACGCGAATTCCGGCGGACGTGTCTCCACGGCGAAGGCGAAGGTTCCAAGCGTAAGGATGGGAAGCGGCGGACTCCACTTTCAGCCCCAAAGAGCGGATGTGTTCGAGCAGGAGGGGGGGCACGTCGGAGGGGCGTTCGGCCTCGGACGAATGGAGTGCTCCCTTGAGGGCGTCCAGACGGCCGAAGCGGGGCGGAGAGAGAAGCAGCAGCTCGCTTTTGGCGCGGGTGATGGCGGTGTAGAGCCAGCGGAAGGTTTCGGCGTTGAGCGTATGGCGGCCCTCGCAGTCCACCACCACGCGCTCCCATTCGCCACCCTGGGCCTTGTGGCAGGTGGCGGCATATCCAAACTTGAGCTGGAGGCAGTTGAAGTAGCGGTCCTTCATCAGCGCGTCGGTGAAGGCCTTGGTGCCGGGACAAACCTCGGGTCGGCGCATCTTGAAGTCAATGTAGAGCGCCTTCCATTCATCGGAGGAGGGTTCGCGGTCGGCTGACCAGAGCAGGGTGTCGTTGCACCAGGTTTCGTGAAGAACGGGTCCCGAGGGGGTGCGCACGAGGATGCGGACGCCACGGAAGGCCAGTTCGACGGGAAAGGATTCGATGCGTCCGTCCACGCGACGGCGGAGGGTGATGGTTCTGCGCCGAACATCCGGGAGGGCCTCGACGAGTTCGACCCGCTCGCCATTGAGCAGGCCGAGGGCGGGGTTGTTGCGGACGACCAGCATCGGCTCCCCGGGCTGGGGATGATCAGGAGAATCCGGATGTCGCCGTTCGCGGGCATGCAGGTTGTGACGGCGCACCTGCTCGTTGCTGTGGGCCACAAACATCGTGTCGGGGATCTCAGCACCCGCGAGAATCGCCTCCAGTTCCTCCCGCGAGGGTTCGCGCACCTGCGGCGGGATCGGATGGAGATTCAACTCCGCAAAGGTGCCCGCGGCCAGCGCCGCGCGCAGGCGCGTCGCGTGCGCGAGGATCCCCCCCTCCGCCTGTCGCAGCACCTCTGCCAGCTCCACGACAACCGGATCCACGCCGAGATGCTGGCGGAGGCATTCCGGGTCGAGAGCCGGGGAGAGGTTCATGCCGATGGGCGGCAGCTGATAGGGATCGCCCACCATCACCAGCTTGCGGCGATGGTCGTTGGCGTCGTGGTTGACGTGACGCACCAGGTCCTTGAGCAGCCGGCCGCTGCCGAAGCGGACGAACTCCCCGTTCTCCACGACATCGGACACCATCGAGGCCTCGTCGACGATGAGTACATGGTGGTCGCCCTCCATCGGCACCCTCAGGTCGAAGTAGAGTTTGAAGGTCTCCGACTCCTCGGCGTCGCTGTCCTGGTGCTCACGGACCTCGTCGAGGTTGTAGATCACGCGGTGGACGGTCGAGGCCTCGTGGCCGGTCTTGTCCGCGAGCACCTTCGCGGCCCTTCCCGTGGGGGCCGATAGCGTGAAGCGGCGGTTCCGCACCCGCATCAGCCGGAGGAACTCGCGGATCATGTGGGTTTTACCGGTGCCCGCCGGCCCGCGCACCAGCAGGACGCGGTCCCGCCCGTCCAGGAACGCCTCGAAGCTTTCCAAGAGATTCCTTTGACCCTCGGTGAGGGCGACGGGGGCGTGGGGGAGAGGGGAGTCAGCCACGGGCAGGCCTTTTGCCGGGGATTTCGTCGGGAGATTCCACAGGAAGGCCGACGTATTCGAGGGCGCGGAGGGCCTCGCGCACATAGAGGTCGTGGTTGCCCTCGCCGGGGATGCTGCCGTAAGGTGCACGCGAAGACTCCTGTCGGAGGCCTTGCACCGTGAGTTTCCGGGAGAAACAACCTTCCCGAATGTTTGGCTCATGGGGAAGAATCAACTCCAACAGGGCCTCCCTCCTCCAGCCCGCGCGCATGAAGTCCTCGGCGAGTTCCTCATGGAGAAAAAGATGATCCTCTCCGAGGGCGTATGACAGGAGAATCCTCTGACAGTTCACCGCACGGAGCAGTACCCAGTTGTCCGACCTCGTCGCCGCCTCCGCGAGATCAGACCACACATTCAGGTCCAAAGGCCTTTGTTGCAATTTCCGGCAAAGGACATCGTGTTCCGCGGCGGAGGCCTCCCGGTCCGAACGTACGCCGAGCAGATGGAGAAGAAGGTTGAGCTGTAAGGGGAAGTCGAGGCTGTCCGGGTAGGAGGTCGCCAAGGTTTCCAGCAGTTTCGCGGCCTGGTCAACCAGCTCCAGCACGGGAAGGGAGCTGCGAATTCGCCCGGCCAGTTGTTCCTCGCGCGTCTCGCTCAGGTGCAGAACCACGTTCTCCATAAGATCGGCCAGGGTGTGTGGAGCAAAGTCCGCCCAGAGGGTGGGCACATCCCCGGGCATCCAGAAAGGAACCTTCCAGGTCAACACCATGCGGGGGAGACGCAGGGGGTTTTGTGGGTCCCGCCCGAGGGAGGCGCATTTTTGCATGAAACAAGCATGTTCCCGGTTGGGCAAAACGGCGAGGGGGGCGATCTCCCGCTCAAACTCATCGAGCAACGCGCGCCCCTCCTCCTCAGGATCCTCCTCAGGGTTCACGTACGGATCAGATAATCCCCAGTAGAGCAATCGGAGATGGTACTGCTGGAGTTCCGGGGAGTCCGGAAAACGAGACAGCCCGTCGCGCACCTCCAGGATCGTCCTGTCCAGCTCATGACCGGGACGGTTCCATTCGCTGCGAAGAACGATACCGATGGGTGTACCGGACCTCGCCGCGTCCTCCACCAGGCCCTGGATGCGCTCCCGCCGGAGTGCCTGATTGTCGCGGACATAGGATCGAATGGCGTAGATTGCAGCCAAGGTGTGCCAGGAGGGAGGCGCGTCCAAGATGCGATCCAGAATGGAAACGTGAAGGCTCCTGAGTTCCGGATGATCCAAGCCGAAACAGAAGAACTCCTGCGCCAGCTCCAGCGCGTCCCCGAGGCTTCCTTGGCGTTCGAGGGCTTTCACCTCCTCCAGGGCCGCACGACGGTCGCATTCATTGGGGATTCGGTTCATGATGGGACAAGGAAGGCGGCCCGTGTGGGAAATTCCGGAGAAACGCTCAGGGAACGTTGAAGCTTCCGAAAAGGGCCTGCTCGTAGAGGACGGGATCGGTGAACCTCCCGGCGTTGTTATCGTAAAGGACGGGCCAACGGACCCGCGGGTCGCCTTCGGTTCCGGCGAGAATCTGGTTGAGCGGAATGTGATGGAGGAAATGGAGGAGCTCAAATTCAGGTCGCCGTATTCTCACGTTGCGGTATATGAGCCAGAGTTCGGGATATTCACGGGCCAGAAGGAAAGGGACGGAACGCATGAGCAGATTGCCCTGGGTGACGTTGAACAGGAGCCTCCCACCCGTTCGAAGTCTGGGTTCCAGAAGGTCGCGGAGCTGTCGGTCGAGGATGGCGGTTCGGGAATCCTCGCAGGGGATAGGCGGCTTGACCGGGAGGCCGAGATATGTGGGGATCCATTCCGAAAGCCGGGAAGCGGCCTGCCAGGAATCCGGATCGGAGCTGTGGAAAAGAGTGAGTTCCGAGGGACGGGCCAGCACACAGGCCATCACCACGGGTTCGAGGGCCTGGCTGGTGAAGCTGTACATGGGCAGACCTTCGTAGTCCGACCACGGCAGGATTTCCCCCTGGACAATGCCGCGGCGCAGGAGAAGGGAGTGGGAGTCGTCGAGCGTGGTGACGGTCATGCGGTGGACCGTGGTGGGGAGAGCAAATCCCGGGGGCACCAGCCAGGAGCGACCGGAAATGCGGTGGGCCAGATCCGCCTTGTTTCCCACTTCCACCGTGAGGATGTCGCTGCCGTTCGGTGCCAGCGCGCCACTGCAGATCCAGGAGGTGGCCAGGCGGAGAATGGCGGCGGGGTCGTTGGCGGGGGCGAGGCGGCGGCACAGGGCTGCCGCAAGGTCGGAGGAATTGCCATGAAAATCGCGGCCCGACTCCTCGATGAGAAGGGTGCGTTCTCCGATACAGGCCGCGACACCCAGACCCGGGGGGGCACCCGAGGGAGCCGCCAAGGGAAAGAGGGCGAGCGCGGCGGGCAGATCCGCGAGTGCGGCGAGGGGAGGAAGGCCCTCAAAGGGGCGAAGGGCGGCCCAGTGCGGAAAACGCCGCAGGCAGGAGGCGCGAGGGGCGGGGGGGAGCAGGAGGATTTCGCGCGCCAACGCCTGGCCGATGGGAGAAGGCTCCTCGGCCGGAGGATTGGCGAGCGGGTCCAGGATGGGGCCGTCCGCCGCGAGCTTCGAAGCCCAGAATCCGGTGGCGGCTGTGAGTTTCCGCCGCAGCTCTGCCTCGGAGAGACGGGACAGCAGCACGGGGTCGTCAAAGGGATGACGCATGCGGGGCTACCTCAGGACGAGCCCGAGATCGTGTTGTTCGAGCACAGCCTCGACCACAGGAGATTCGATCAGCTCCTCCATGCGCACGATAGAGGCCGAACCGTCCACGTGGCCCCTTGCGAGGGTGTGGCCCGTGGAGGTCCGCACCAGGAAAACCTCGGCGCCGCGCAAGGTGGCGGCCAGCTCCTCCCCCAAATTCCCCGGGAGAATCCAGACCGTTTCCGGCACCAGGGTCTGACCGACGTGAAGCACGAAAGGGCTGTCCGGCTGGAGATAAATGACCTGCTCCGCGAAGGGGCCACTGAGGGCACGGAGCGGGGTTTTCATGTCACCCCCCGCCGCCGCCATCCGGGTTTGACCAGAGGCGAAGAGGTGGATGATCTGCCCGGGTTCGGGCAGCGCATACTTTGAACCCGGTCGTAACTCCACGTAGAGGCGGCGCTGTTCCTGTTGGTAGCGGTGACGCGAATCCAGCAGGCTGTGCATCGGTGCCCCCACCCGGTCACGCAAATGTTCCGGAAATGGCTGGGCGGCAAAAAAATACCCGAAGAGGTCGTAGGCGTCCCGACAGGCCTCCAGGGGCAGCGTGTCCAGATGCCAGCTCCGGCACAAGTTGGCACTGTCGAGCGTCCGGGCATTCCAGACCTGAAGGACGCCGAGGGGAGGGCAAAACGGTGTCGGGAGAAGGAGTTCCCCGGGGAAGGCCGGAGAAGCGAAGGGGCTGAAAGGGACCACCACCCAGTCGCGGCGCCAGCGGCCGACCACGGCCACATAAGGCGGGACTTCCGCCTCGGGGGTGAGGTCCGGGGAGGGAAGGCGGATATCCCCCACCGCCAGTTCTTTGTGGAAAGGATCGGCGTAGGGAATTTCAAGCGTTTCCGCCTCCTGGGAGGCCGCAGGCATCTCGGGCGGGGTCACGGCCCGCAGGGCCAGATGCGTCCGCCACTCCCCTTCCCAGTCCAACAGAAAAGCCCGCTGGGTGGGGGACAGGTGTGGATCCCGGTTTGAGGAAGATGAATTCATAGTGGTGTTCCGTTGCGGGAGGAGCCCCAGATCGCCTCGATCCTTTCGGACGTGTTTTCCGCCCAGGCCTCGATCCTGGCGAAAAGGGTGAGGGCCAGATGCCTTTCCGAAAGGAAGCGGAGTCCCCGCGCATTTTCCGGCTCAAACTCGCGGCAAAAGCGACGTACCGTCTCCAGCGCCTCGTTGGCCTTCACATAAAGCGTGGTTTTGGAAACGCCGGAATATTCGACAAGGGCCTCCCGGTTGAGCGAAAGCCCGTGCGCATGCGCGTACAGGAGGAGGCGGTCCAAAGTGGACAGGCCGGACCAGAGGTATTCCATCGCCTCCCGCGCCAGCCCGAACTGCTCCTGGTCCGAAGTGGCCTCACACGGCGAAGGGACACTGTGCTGCGGAAGCGACTCCCCCAGGGTTCGCGCGTGCGGCTCCCGGGAAACCGGCTCGTCCAGCGAACCCGTTCGCAGCGTCGAGACCTTGCCCAGATGGCAGCCTTCCTTGCGGAGGTAGTCCTCCACCGCCGCTCGGAGAAGGCAGAAGACATTCGTATTGTAGTACCCCAGAAGCCGGACCGGGTCCGGGCCGGCCTTCCCGCACTTCCTCACCATCCAGTCTTTCTTGTGTCTGGGTCCCTTGGCCCCCATCCGCATCCAGGAATCGAACAAGGCGATGACCTGGTGTGGGTTCTCCCCATCCACGTCGCTCAAAAACAGCGAAGGCATTGTCGAATGCCCCTCAAAAAATCGTGGCGTGATCGCACGGAGATAGCCGGCGATCCGACGACGCGTCTCTTCGGGACAGCCCGCGACCGAACAGACCCGTTTCCAGACCGCCCAGTCGTGTAGAGTGACTCTCATGGCCGACCCTCCGCGAAGGTCGCGCCCAACCAGGAACGCAAGGCCTCCTTCTCGGAGGCGTCCAGACAGGTCCGTGCTCCCGGAATGCGGTACACCAGCGGCGGGGTGCGCGTCATCCAGGTCCACAGCTCAAAAAACAAGCGGCCGCACACCTCCCCGAAGCGGGTCTCGTCCACGCTGGCCGGAGGCACCGGAGGTGTCAGGTTCCGCACCACAAACACATCCGCCCGCCGGGAATGGCTCCCATACAGGCAGACAAAGGGCGAAGACCAATCCAGCGGCGAAAGATCCTGACCCACGCAGAGCGCCGGATGATGCGGACGATCGCTGTCGTAGCTCCCCCCAATGACCCGTCGCCAGAGATGCTCATCCACCCACCACAGGTTTCCCAACTCCAAAAGGTTCAGCCGGTCCAGGGCGGTCAGCCAGTTGGTGTCGCGGACTTCATCGGTGCCAGGGCGGGGCGAACTCATGCCCCCCCCTGCATCCCAAAAAACGACAAGGGTCAAGCACCTTTTCCACACGTCAGCCACCCCAGCGGCTAAATATGTGGTCCGGGAGCGTCGCCACCCCCGAGACACACATCGGCAACAAATCCCGGACCGGGGCGTCCCCGCACCCGAGACACACATCGGCAACAAATCCCGAACCGGGGGCGTCCCCGCCCCCGCGATACACGGCTGCAACAAATCCCGGACCGGGGGCGTCCCCGCACCCGCGATACACGGCTGCAACAA
>CAYLNG010000042.1:0-16825 GCA_964385155.1 uncultured Verrucomicrobiota bacterium | reverse complement strand
CGCTTGTCCACATACATGGCGCAGAGCAGCGGCTGGTCGAAGCCGGTCTGATACTTGTTGGCCACCAGCAACACCTGGTAATCCGGCGAGTCGAAACGGGCCGGGAGTTGTTTCTCGCTGATCGGTTCGCCCGACACACAGTCTGTGTTCATGCCCGGTTCGGTGAACTCCAGACCGGTGTCGGGATCTTTCACCGTACCGCTGAACGCCACCAATGACCGCAGGTCGTTGATCCCGTGTTCCTGGAAATAGCGGTCGAAGGCCTGTTTGTAACGCACCGCGTGCAGACGGGACGCCGTTACGACCATCGCCTTGGCCCGGCCGCCCAAATGGCCGCGCACCTTGTGACGGAAATGCTCCACCATCACCTCCGTCTTCTGCTCGATATTGTGCGGATGCAGGCTCATGAACTTCGCCAGGGCCCGCGCCGCTTTTTTCTTCGGCAGATTCGGATCATCCTCTACCGCCTTCACCAGCCGATAATAGGTGGCGTAGGTGGTGTATCGTTTCACCACATCCAGAATGAACCGCTCCTCGATCGCCTGCCGCATCGAATAGAGATGGAACGCCTCCGGCAGTCCGCTTGCCCCCTTCCGACCGAACAATTCCAAGGTCTTCCCCTTCGGCGTGGCGGTGAAGGCAAAGAAACTCAAATTCCGCTGACGCCCCCGCGACTCCATCACTTGATTCAGCCGGTCCTCCCAGTCCGCCTCCCCCTCCGCGTCCCCCGATACCCCGCCCGCCCCCAGTAGAGCCTTCAACTCCCGCGCCGTTTCCCCCGTCTGACTCGAATGCGCCTCGTCCACAATCACCGCATAACGCCGCTTGGCGATTTCCGCCTCCCACGCCGCCGCCTGGGCGAGTTCCTCCGGCGACGGCTCATCCACGCGCTCCGCCCCCGCCGCATGCAGCAACCCCCGTAGCACGAAGGGAAACTTCTGCAAGGTGGTGATCACAATCTTGGTGCCGTCGATCAACGCCGCCGCCAACTGTTTCGAATCCAGATCAATCGCCTTCACCACCCCCTGCGCGTGTTCGATCTGGTAGATCGCGTCCTGGAGTTGACGGTCCAGCACCTGCCGATCCGTGATCACCACCACGCAATCGAACACCTTGGCGTGCTTTTCGTCGTGCAGGCTGGCCAGGCGGTGCGACAGCCAGGAGATGCTGTTGGTCTTGCCGCTCCCGGCGGAATGCTGGATGAGATAGTTGGCTCCCGGACCCTCATGCCGCGAAGTGGCCACCAGCTTGCGCACCGCATCCAACTGATGGTAACGCGGAAAGATCATGGTCTCCCTCAGCACTAACCGCTGCCCGCCTTTTCCGTCGTCAATCTTCTCCTCCCGCTTCTCCAAGAACAGGAAATGACCCAGAATATCGAGAAAACTATCGAACTGCAGCACCTCCTCCCAGAAATACCCGGTCCGATGACCGGAGGGATGCCGTGGATTACCCGCCCCGCACTGAATCTCTCCCGGATGACTGCCCCGGTTGAAGGGAAGGAAAAACGTTTTGTCCCCCGCCAGCCGGGTCGTCATGTGGATCTCATCCGGGTCCGCCGCGAAATGCACCAGGGCCCGCTTCTTGAACGCGAACAACGGCGCGTTCGGGTTCCGGTCCTCCCGGTACTGCCTCACCGCATGCCGCCAGCTCTGACCCGTGCCCGGATTCTTCAGCTCAATGGTCCCCACCGGCAGACCGTTCAGCGCCAGCACCATGTCCAGCGTGCGGTTGTCGCCCGGATGGCAGGGCACCTGCCGCGTCACCGTCAGCCGATTCCTGCCGTACTGCTCCAGCACCTCGTAGTTGGCTCCATGGGCGGGTTTAAAAACCGCCAGCCGGAAGGTCTTCCCATAAAACTTGAACCCATGCCGCAACACATGCAGCGAGCCCTTGGCGTCCAACTCCTTGCAAAGCGTGGTGATCAGCAATTCCTCCAGCCCCGCACCATGCAGCTTTTCCATCTCCCCCCACAATTTCGGCTGCGAGTCCCGCAGATACGCGAACACGCGGGTCGGAAACAAGGCCCGCTCCTTGTCCCACTCCGCGTTGGTGCCGGATGACCAGCCCCCCAGGGTCAGCAGAATGTTTTCCACGTACGATTCAAAGGCTTTTTCGTTGGTTTTGGTCACTCGGACACCTCTTTATCCTCGGCTTTCACGATAGTGGAATCAACAGCCGTATTATGAATGCTGTCCTTCAGGATACGCAGAAAGGTAGAATTTCGACTCTCGGCATCCTGGATAAGGGCTTCATACGTCATGACGTATAAGTCGACTGGAAATTTTTGCTGTTCATCGTCCACGATTATTGGTTGTGATTTGTAGAACATCTGACCATTGGAAAAAAGCTCCTTGAACTCGTCCTCCAAAAGCGATCTGCGAAATTGAGCGTCAATATCGGTGATGCCGTAGAACCAGATCCTATCAATCTTATCGGGGTAGTAGCGCAGAAGCTTTCTGGCCCTCTGGCGAAGCTGACTGACCACCTCCTCATTCTTCGCAATACCAAGTCCATGCTTCTTGAGCTCAACGACAACGACATCAACTTTAGGTGCCGTTTCCGGATTGCGGGAGAAAACAAGAGTAATATCCGGGCGGGTGTCATCCGTCTCTTCCTCCAATGCGATTTCATGCACGACGGTGGACATGGTTTCATCGCTAAGAATGGTCGAAAAGCTCATGTACTTGTCATCAAGCATCCAGACATTGTTATTGAAAATATCGCTTGAGAACTCCTCAGGTTTCAGCGTCTTGCGACGCGGTACGATCACGTCGTGGATTTCGCCTTCGCTGTTCGAAATATCCATTGATTTGAGTTTCGCGATAATCCGAGTTCGGTACAGAATATACTCCATCAGTACACGTGCCGACACCGTCAATGCTTTATGATATGTGGCTTCGTCCAAATTTTCGCACTCCAGCACGGCTTTCTGATCAGCAAAGAACCTTTCCTGCGCACTTTCGACTGCATCTGCCTTTACGATAAGCCCAACGGTGTCCCCTGGAAAGTATCCCATAAGGTGCGGGTAGATGGTGTCCAGCACCTCGGTTGTTTTCTTGTTCTCTTCTTTGATCACTGGGATTTCTTCGGAAATGATCCCGTCCATCTCCCTTCGCAACACCCGTTTCAGTGCCTGTGTGGAAACTTTATCTGGAAGATCAAGTCTCTGCCTCGATGTATCTGTCTTACCCTTGAAAAATTCTGATGAGAAGAGAAAGAGGGCTTGATAGCCGGAGGGGATCGCATCCGGGGTGACAAGATCATAGGGCACCGTCCGACCATCGACACAAATCGCGGTCGTGATGGATTTCGCCTTGGTCTTGTCATGTGTAATGCTGTAATGAATTGTAATTGACTGAAAGAAATCAACATCATTGTCCGATACGGTTGACTGTTTGAGTTCTGGAACATCGTAAAGCGTCACCACCTGTGTATCCGGAAAAAAGTCATGTTCCTTGTTAGTTTTCTCGGTCTGTAGTTCAATCTGAATGCGCAATGGTTCGTTGTTCTCTTTGCGGCTGAACAAGAGTGGAAAGAAATGGTCAACTATCGCTTTTTTAAGGTAAGCCGGTTTCAGGTAATCGTATGTTTTCACCCTGTCACGGCAGAACCTTGTAAAGGTCAGCGTCGTTCCGGAAGGCCCATCATCAACATCGACAACCTTACTTTCTCCGTCGAATTTTGCATTGAAAGTAAAAGCGCGCTGCTTCGAGGACTCAAATCGGCTGATCACACTCACCTGATCAAAATATTGAAGAAAGACCAGACGGCCCAATCCTTTGTGCTCCGGAGTTTCCGCCTCCATTAAGCTGGAAAATTTCTCGAAATTCTTTCCGGTGAAACCTTCGCCGTTATCTGCAATAGTTAGGCGCAGCGAGGATGTTTCGTCGTACGCCTTAGTCTGGATCTTAATCGAAATATCCGTAGCCCCTGCATAGATTGCATTTGCAACAGCCTCAAAATAGATCTGGTCAAAACGTGGATTTGCGTGGAAATGTGTAATCGCGTTTTTAATGTTAATTTTCATGACTAGATGCCCCCTAAATTTACAAATACACGATATTTCAAGCGCTTTGCAATACCGTCAAGGTGCGGAAAAAGTTGCTTGTCCCATTCCGCATGGGAGCCTGCAGACCATCCTCTCTGTGTCAAGAAGATATCCTCCTCATTGGTTTCAATTGTAGTTTCGGTGTTTTGAGTCATGAGTGATTTCTCCAATGCCATTAAACGTGTCCGCCGACTCTAGTCTTAAGTGACCAGTCGTCCTCGAAACAATCTCTTGCAGTTCCAACAAATGCTTCGACGAAACGACGCCGCATATCGGGATCGTCATGAAATACAGTCATCCATATCCCAAAAAATCCAGATTGCTTCGCCAAATCAACCAAAGCTTCTCTGTAATCATCATTGTCATTTCGACGTAAAGCCTCGCGCTTTCTATTTGCAAGTTCCCACTTCTCTTCTCGTTCCAAGTAGCGCTTGTCGCGGTCCGAGGGTTGTTTCTCAACGGGCTGACCAGGGTGTCGATCCAATCCAACCAGTTCAATTAGTGCATTCGCCTTAAGCTGGAGTTGAGGATCAAGTGTTGATGACGCCTCGACAAGTCCGCCGGACTTGTATTCAAGACCAATTAGGGTGTTGTCCTTATCAGGCCAAAGAAAATCTTGTTCATTTGTCGGCGTATCGCCTTTCGTCGAGTTGCAGTTCACACAGCCAAGCAGAAAATTCGTCCAATCCGTCTCGCGAGCATGGTCCAAGCTTTTCGGGGAAACATGCTCCACAGCCAAAAGCGCTGGGAAACGGCGCTCGCAATAGCTACAGTAACAACCAAAGCATTTTTCTAAATCACCTATAGCGTCTTGGTATGAACTGTATGACCCGAATGCAATGGGGCGAGTAACAGGTCTCATAAGCATTTTCCTTCTTTAAGCTGTACCTTAAGCAAGGCGTGTACGGCAGGGTTCGAAGTAAATGCTTCACTTGCTTCTCGGTAATTTTTTTCAGCAACTTTAAATTCCAGGTCGTCCACATCATAAAAACCTACGCGTTTCATTTCAAGGAGTTCGAAATACTTTTGAGCGGCCTCGCTTAACGCCTCAGCACGTTTACTTCTTTGAGGAACATCAACACCCTGAATTTCTTCAGCAATATCTTCAATGCTATTACCACTTTCAAAACCGGAAATTGACTTCTCAGGATCAATTGAAATAATTTTCTGGCGATTCACTGCTTGAATGATGAACGGCGAATGAGTTGCGGCTATGAATTGACATTCAGGGAAAAAGTCTTCCAGAGCAGGTATGATTTTACGCTGCCACTTCGGGTGAAGGTGAACATCTATTTCATCAATCAGGACAACCGCTTTCCCTCTTTTTAAATCCCAACCATGTTCTTCCTGTAACGAGAGCTCGCGAGCAATATCCACAATCATGGAAAAAAGACGTTGTTCACCATCGGATAGCTGGCTCAGACCGAGAAGTCCCATTGGACGCTTGATCATAATACGTGGCGAAAGATTTACTTTTACTTTGGATTGCCGCAGAGCAAATTTGGATTCTTCAGAAATATCCATCTTATCCCAAACATGATGCAACTCCATCTCCAATTCTTTGGCCATAGGATTCCACCATGATTTATCCCCTAAGGTCACAGTCGAACGGTCTGGCCATACAAAACCCATCTTAAATTTCAAAAATTTGTCTTCTTGAAAAAATCGCATAGCCACTGCTCTAGCCTGCTTTAGTATCTTCGCATCCAGAGGAACCCCAATTTCGTATTTTTCATGAAGACTTAGCGTACAATCATATGGTTCGAAATTCCAAATAAATGCATTGAAATCAAGATCAAATTCAGAAAGTATCGATCCCACGAAATCGTTGACCAAACGGCTGTTGACGAATCGATCTTCAGATATTCCTGTTCGATCTTCTTTAGCAATCTCTCTTCTTCCTGCATAAAACAGAAACTCTTCATCCTGCCGAATTTTATCGTTTTTATCCCCTCGAAACCGACTGGAGCGCTTCGCTTGTAATGATGAGCAGGTGGCCTCGTTTGCAGCGTAAGTCAGAACAATTGGTCGGTCAGCTCCCCGGGGCGTTCGTTTTGCACGCTCCCAAAGTTTTTTTTCAAACAAGTACACTTCGTTGTGATTATTTAAATATTGAACTTCTGCACATACCTTCATGTTTTGTTCTTGGAGGCGAATGTCATCATCATCAAGTTCAAATTGAGTCCTGATTTTCTGAGCACTGCCAATCGTTGTGAGTATCCCCCGAAGGATCGAGGTCTTTCCTGCACCGTTCTCTCCGACAAGCAGGTTGAATCCTGGTTTAAACTCAAAGGTGCGGTTGTCAAACTGCCGGACGTTAGTTAATGTAATACTTGAAATATGCATGTTTATTTTGAGTTATGTTTTTTAAAGATGATATAGACTTGTTTGTTCAAAACAGCGAGTTCTTCTCTGCAACCATCTGCAAATCAGATTTCGACTCGGGATAGGAAATTAGCTTTCCAACCGTCGATTCTCGCACATCCATCTTCCCAGTCACAGCAGCGGTGATCAGAGCGCTTCGGTACTCCTGGAGGCGTTCGATGGCGGTTTCGACCTTCTCTATCAAATCGTCAATTTTTGCTGTTTCCTCGTCGAGGTAGGCGGCGACGGCGCGTTGTTCAGAAAATGGAGGCAATGGAATTGGCAATTTCCCGATCCCTTCTTGAGTCATGGTCGGGATCGTGCTGCCGGTGTTGTGCAGAGGAATGACATTCTGAACCACTGTACTCGTCACAAAATAGAAAAGGAATCGCCGGGAACACTTCACTTTTTTGAAAATCATTAACTGGGGATTGATTGTCATTGGGTTTGGCACCGACCGAACGAAAGCAACTTTTCCGAGAGTCGAGCCTGTCTTCACCATCACAACGTCATTCTCCTCTATCTTGATTTCTGGTGATTCGTGATACTTCTCCCAACTGAGCCATGTGCATTTTCCCAGGTGCATCTCACCATCCACCATGTTGCTCGGACTCATTGAGATTGCGCCTTCCCCCTCCAATACCAGATCCTCGGTTGAGTAACCGCGAAAGCCGATGCGACCAAATAGAGTCGATACGTATTTCAAACGCTCAGGTGTCCAGTGTTCCGGGATGTCTTTAACCCACGGGTGGCCTGAAGGCTTTAGAGTGGAGCCGATAGAAAGTTTTTCTCCGGCGATTTTTTCGAGGCGGGCGAGGGTTTCGGGGGGGAGATCGGCGGGAAGACCGCGGGTGACGGTGCGGGAGATCAGTGCGCTGCGCTTTTCCTTCAGCCGTTCTATCAATTCCCGTTTCTTGCCCACCAATTCATCTATCCGCCCCGTCTCCCGGTCCAGAAATTCGGCGATGGCGGTTTGTTCGTGGAGGGGGGGAATGGGGATGATTGCTTCGCCCATCGACGCTTTCGGCAAACCATAGCGAGTGACCCCGGATGCAGCGAGTTGGAACTGTTGATTCACAGCACTCGATTGCATGGCGCGCAAGAGATACAATCCGGAAAGCTTGCCAGAATTGGGCCGAATTATCCCCAAATGATAACCACACACCAAATTCGGAGCGGTTTCAGCAACCAAAGCCGGTACGGCAATATCACTCCATGATTCTGAGTCTTTTGTGATTAGCACATCATCAACCTTGAGCCCAAATTTCTGGATCTCCGCAGCTGTCGCGGTGGTTTCCATCAAAGCCATGTCCAAGGTAATCTTGTCGTTGTAATAAACATCGGTGTAGTTGCAGAGCCTAACGGGAAGCTCGTCTTCTGAAGGGACTTTATCCACATTGCTCACCCAGCAATCAGCCGAGGTTTTTAACCGCTTCACCTCCCAATGCTCCGGCACCTGCCCGAGCCATTCGACCCCGCTGTCTTTGTACGTGGGATAGGGTTTCCACTTCATGCCGGTCCCTTGCCATTTTTGATCTGCTTTTCGACTTCTTCGAGTTCGGCGAGGTCTTCGGCATCGGCCTGCCTGGCTTCGGCGATGCGGCGCTGACCGTCGAAACGCTCATAGCGTTCGTGGGCGATTTCTTTCATCCGTTCCGCGCTGATGCTGCCGCTGTGGTCGAGGACCGGACGTTCGTTGAAGGCCAGCAGGCGGTCGACGTTTTCCCGCCAGTAGGAGAGCGTGAGATCTTTGCGTTCCTTGACGCGGAGTTCCGCCTGCTCCAGGAAGATCACCACCAGACGGTTCAGGGTGTCCACCTCGTCGCTCGTCAGGTAATTTTTGGCAATGATTACATCGTGTTTCCGTACCCGGGACCCGCTCCATGAGGTGAGCGCCATGTTGGGTGCGTCGGCATTCGCGCGTTCCACCACTAGTTCCGCCGCAGTTTGGCGAGTGACGGCATAGAGGAGTTTGTTTTGCACCTCGGCAAAAAAGGTTTGGGCGTTTTTGTCGGTCTTATCGTAATCCACACTGAGCGCGAAGAGGTCTCTGACTTTCTGGTAGAACCTCTTTTCGGAGGCGCGGATGTCACGAATGCGCTCCAGCAGTTCATCGAAATAATCCCAGGCCTTGGGATCTTTCAGACGCTTGTCATCCATCACAAAGCCCTTGACCAGATACTCGGCCAGATGTGCGGTGGCCCACTGACGGAACTGGGTGCCTCGGGGGGAACGGACGCGATACCCCACCGCGAGAATCATGTGAATGTTGTAGTGGTCAACCGCACGTTGAACTTGGCGGTCCCCCTCCTGTCGAACTATTAAGTATTTCTTAAAGGTTGCCGACTCCGCCAGCTCGTTCTCTTTGTAAATGTTTCGGATGTGGATGTTTATGTTGGATACAGTGGTCTCAAAAAGTGCGGCCATTTCCGCCTGACTCAGCCAGGCGGAGCCGTCGCGGGTCTTGAGCCGAACCTCGGCCTTGCCGTCTGGAGTCCGGTAGAGGATCAATCCTCCTGGTTCACTCCCGCTCACGCGGTCACCTCCGCGAGCAGCCGCAGGATGTCGGCTTCCAGGGCTTTGATGTCCGCTGAGATCTCCTCGAGATCGCGTGGGGGCTCGTATTGGTAGAAGTGGCGGTTGAGGGGGATTTCGTAGCCGATTTTGGTCTTGGATTCGTCGATCCAGGCATCCGGCACGTGGGGTATTACTTCGCGCCGGAAATAGTCCTGGATGTTTTCCTTGAGGGGGACCATCTCGGTGTCGCGCAGGTCGCTGTCGGGTTCGGGATCGCCGTGGCGGTCGCGGCAGATTTCCGCCGTTTCGTCGCGTTCTCCCAGGGCGGCGACCACGGCTTTGAGTTCCGGCGCGGAGAGGCGGACGTCACGGCGGCGATCCAGGTCCTTGAGGGCGAGCAGGAAGTCTTTGCGGTCCTTGAAGAGTTTGTGACCGGTGGCTTCGCCGAGGGCGGAGAGCAGGTCGCGGATTTCCTGCTGGCGTTTTCGGCCCTCCTCGATCTCCGCGAGCCGTTTCGCGGCATCCTTTTTACTGCTGCTGGCGAGGTTGCGGAAGGCGCTTTGGTCATCGAGCCGGGCGATGCGGTCGGCGCCGGCCTGGAAGTTGAGCCGCAGGGGGCGTTCGACGGTGATCTTGTGGTAGCCGAAGTCCGCGTTTTGGAAGATTTTGCCGATCACGCGCTCGCGGTCGACCCATTCCTTGGTGATGGGGTGTTTTTCCTTGAAGACGCGGGTTTCCCCGTCTCGGAAGGCCCCGAAGATGCGGGTGATCTCCCCGATATGATCGGGATCCTTCTCCTTGTCGGAGGGATCTCCGATGCGGCGGCGTTTGTTGCCGAGGCTTTTCTCCATCTGCACCCAGAACTGCCGGGCGTCGATGAGCTGCACCTTTCCCTTGCGTTCCGCCTCCTTGCGGTTGGTGAGGACCCAGAGGTAGGTGGAGATGCCGGTGTTGTAGAACAATTGTTCGGGCAGGGCGACAATCGCTTCCAGCCAGTCGTTTTCGATGATCCAGCGGCGGATTTCGCTTTCGCCCCCGCCCGCGTCGCCGGTGAAAAGCGGGGAGCCGTTGAAGACGATGGCGATGCGGCTGCCGCCCTCTTTCGGGGCGCGCATCTTGTCGATCATGTGCTGGAGGAACAGCAAGGCGCCATCGTTGACCCGTGGCGTACCCGCACCGAAACGACCGCTGAACCCGAGAGTGTCCTTTTCATTCTCAATGTATTTCTGCTGCTGTTTCCACTCCACGCCGAAGGGCGGATTCGCGAGCATGTAGTCGAACTTCCATTTGTTCCCCGCGCCGTCGCGGTCGAAGCCGTCCCGGGTGAAGGTGTCACCGAGGATGATGTTGTCGGCATCCTCGCCCTTGATGAGCATGTCGGATTTGCAGACCGCCCAGGCCTCGTCGTTCCAGTCCTGCCCGAACAACTTCGGCTGGGCCTTGTTGTTGAGCGTCCGGATGTAATTCTCCGCAACCGACAGCATGCCGCCGGTGCCGCAGGCGGGGTCGTAGATGGTTTTCACGACATGACTGCGGGCGAGATCCTTCTCTGGTGACAGCAACAGGTTGACCATCAGCTTGATCACCTCCCTCGGCGTGAAATGCTCCCCGGCCTCCTCGTTAGACTGTTCCGCCCCGATCCGGATCAGCTCCTCGAAGACATAGCCCATTTGCATCTCGTCCACTCGCTCTGGCGACAGGTCGATCGTGGCGAACTCTTTCACCACCAGGTAGAGCAGATCCTTCTCCGCCATGTACGCGATCTGTTCCCCGAACTTGAAGCGCTCCATGATCGCACGCACATTGGAGGAAAATCCGTTGATATAGCTGTTCAGCGATGGCGCCAGGTTGTTCGGATCGTCAAGCACTCCGTTCAAACCCCGTCCCTCCGGCGGCTTGCCGATGGTCATCTTGGAGAGATTATGGAAAGGAACTCCCGTGATCTGCGCAAGGCGGTGCCGGATGATGTTCTCTCCTTTGGCCTTGATTGTCGCATGCTCCGCCAGCACCTCCGCTTTCGTGGGCATGAGGATGCAGTCGAAGCGCCTTAACACTGTCAGCGGGAGAATGACTTTCCTATACTCGTTCCGCTTGTAGGGGCCCCGCAGCAGGTTGCAGATGCCCCAGATGAAATTGGCGATTTGGGTGTGGGACTCTGTGCTCATATTTTATCACTTGAAAAGGACTCTACGAAAAACGTGTGAGGTACCACTGGTTAGGAATATCACCTTGATTGATGATCCGCAAAATACTCGGGCGCTGGCCACTGGCCAGCCTTTTTCGGAAGCTGTGTTTCGAAAGCGTCGCGGTGCATGGGTGTTGCATGTCAGGCCGGGTGGGGAAATCAAGACTTAGGTGGGTGGGTCGTGGAGAGGTTAGGTGGGGGAGGGGTTGCGGGGGCGGGACGCTTCCGGTCCGTGGGGGTGGGTTTCGATTACGATTACGATCACGCTTACGATTACGAAATGAGGAGGCCGTCGTCCTACTGGATGAAGAAAAGCGGCAGCTTCCCTGCCGCAGTCCAGGGGCGCTGCGCGCCGAAGCCGTATTGGGGGTTGAAAGTTGGTGGGGAGGGGGTAGGTAGGGGGTTATGAGTAGGGTATTGTATGAGTCACATATGCACACGCCCCTTTGCAAACATGCGGAGGGGTTGCCGGGGGAGTATGCGGCGGAGGCGGAGCGTCGGGGGTTGAAGGGGATCATTGTGACGTGTCATTCGCCGCTGCCGGAGGGGATGTCGTCGGGGGTGCGGATGGCGCCGGAGCAGTGGGGGGCTTATGTGGACCTGGTGGCGCAGGCGCGGGAGGAATGGGCGGGGCGTGTGGATGTGCGGCTGGGGGTGGAGAGCGACTGGCTGCCGGGTCTGGACGGCTGGCTGGAGAAACTGCATTCGTCGGTGGAGCTGCATCATGTGCTGGGTTCGGTGCATCCGCAGTTGGCGGAGTATCAGGCATTGTATTTGCGGGAGGGGGATTGGGTGTCGTTCCATGAACAGTATTTCACAAACCTGGCGGAGGCGGCGGAGAGCGGCTGGTTCGATACGCTGTCGCATCCGGATCTGGTGAAGAATTACGGGACGAAACACTGGGATCTGGGGGCGCGGTTGCCGCATATTCTGAGGTGTCTGGACCGGATTGCGTCGACGGGGGTGGCGATGGAGCTGAACACATCGGGGCTGCTGAAGACGGTGCCGGAGATGAATCCGTCGCCGACGTTGCTGGGGGCGATGCGGGAGCGGGGGATCGCGGTGGTGCTGGGAGCGGACGCGCACACGCCGCTGCGCGTGGCGGACCGGTATCTGGAGGCGATGGATTTGCTGGAGGCGGCGGGATACGCGAGTGTGCGGATTTTCCTGGAGAGGAAGGCGGTGGATATTCCGCTGGCGGAGGCGAGGGCGGGGTTGAGGGGGGGGTGAGGAGTGTTCAGGGTTCAGGGTTCAGGAGGTAGGAGGGCAGGGGTGGCAGGGATTGCGGGGGGAACGGAGCGCGGACACTCTTGTCCGCCATGTGTTCAGGTTTCGAGCAGGATTACGATCACGAAAAGAGGGAAGAGGGGTAGAGGCTCTTACGGAGGCACAAAGGCACGGAGAGGGGGAGGGTGAAGGGAGAGAGGAGGAAGAAGCCGGGGGTGACGCTCACCCGTGGGGCAAGCCCACGGGGCTCGAAAGACCGGGGTTTGTTGGAGGAGTTTAGCCACAGGTGACCCTCACCCACGCCGCGAGGGCGTGGGGCTCGTTTGGGGACGGGGTGGCGGCGGACAGGAGTGTCCGCGCTCCGTTTTGGTGGCGTGGGGCTCGTCGATGAGGAGGGGGCGGGGTTGAGGCTTGCGCGGGTTGGGTTGGGGGGCTATAGCGGTCGCATGTCCGACGACGCGACCCCGATGATGAAACAGTACCGGAAGATCCGCAATGGTCTTCCGGACGATGTGATCCTGTTTTTCCGGCTGGGGGATTTTTATGAGATGTTTTTTGATGATGCGGTGGCGGCGGCGGGCATTCTGGAGATCACGCTGACGAAGCGGCAGAAGATGCCGATGTGCGGTGTGCCGTTTCACAGCGCGGAGGGCTACATCGCGAAGCTGATCCGGGCGGGGAAAAAGGTGGCGATCTGCGATCAGGTGGAGGATCCTTCGCAGGCGAAGGGGATCGTGAGGCGGGAGCTGGTGCGGATCATCACGCCGGGGACGGTGCTGGAGGACAATGTGCTGGAGTCGGCGAGGCCGAACTACCTGGCGGGGCTGCATCAGGAGAAGGGGCGCTACGGGATGGCGCTGCTGGATTTGTCGACAGGGGATTTCCGGGTGGAGGAGGCGGAGGAGCTGGGGGCACTGGAGGACAGTCTGAGCGCGGCGGGGGCGGCGGAGCTGCTGGTGGCGGAGGAGGAGATCCGTCAGTGGCCGGCGGAGGTGCGGCGCTTGTGCCGGGTGTTGACGCCCTATGATGACTGGACGTTTGAGCGGGAGGCGGCGGCGGATCTGCTGACGCGTCATTTCGAGGTGCGTTCGCTGGAGGGCTTTGGCTGCGCGGGGCTGGGGCCGGCGCTGGGGGCGGCGGCAGCGGTGCTGCATTATGTGCGGAACCGTCTGCACAACAAGGTGGAGCATATCCGCCGTTTGCGGGTGAGCCATCCGTCGGATTTCCTGGTGCTGGACGAGGCGACGGTGGCGAACCTGGAGCTGCTGGAGTCGCGGGACCCGCGCCCGGGCCACAGGGGGCCGACGTTGTTGAAGGTGCTGGACGACACGCGGACGGCGATGGGCGCGCGGCTGCTGCGGCAGTGGATCCAGCGGCCGCTGATGAGGGCGGAGGCGATCCGCGCACGGCATGACGCGGTGCAGGCGTGTCTGGACCGGCGACCTTCGTTCCGGGCGCTGCGGGAGAAACTGGGGGAGGTGAAGGATCTGGAGCGGTTGCTGTCGCGGCTGCATTCGAGCGCGGGCAATCCAAGGGAGCTGCAGGCGCTTTCGGCCTCACTGCGCGCGCTGCCGGAACTGAGGGAAGTGCTGGCGGGCATGGGGACGGGGCGGATGGGCGAGCTGGGCGGGGAACTGCAACCGCTGCCGGAACTGACGGATGCGATCGATGCGGCGCTGGTGGAGGAGCCGCCGTCGGGCCTGAAGGAGGGCGGGTTCATCCGGGAGGGGGTGCATCCGGAACTCGACGAGCTGCGGCATGCGTCGACGGAGGGACGGAAGTGGCTGGCGAAGTTCCAGGCAGACGAGCAGGAGCGGACGGGCATCAAGAGCCTGAAGGTGCGGCACAACAAGGTGTTCGGGTACTACATCGAGATCAGCAAGGCGAACCTGTCGCTGACGCCGCCGGACTACCAGCGCAAGCAGACGCTGGTGAACGCGGAGCGCTTCATCACGCCGGCGCTGAAGGAGGTGGAGAACAAGATTCTGGGGGCGCAGGAGCGGTCGGTGGCGCTGGAGCAGGAGTTGTTCGCGGAGCTGCGGGAGAAGGCGCTGGCGCACACGGCGGCGATCCAGCGCAGCGCGGCGGCGCTGGCGGAGGCGGATGTGCTGGCCTGCCTGGCGGACCGCGCACTGACGCTGCGTTATTGCCGTCCGGAGATCCGCGAGGACGATGTGATTGAGATCCGGGACGGGCGGCATCCGGTGATCGAGACGCTGGAGGACGCGGAGCGGTTTGTGCCGAACGACACGCATCTGGACAACGAGGGGAGGCAGCTGCACATCCTGACGGGTCCAAACATGGCGGGCAAGTCGACCTACATCCGGCAGGTGGCGCTGATCGTGATCCTGGCGCAGATGGGGTCGTTTGTGCCAGCGGAGTCGGCGCGGATCGGGGTGGTGGACCGGGTGTTCACGCGGGTGGGGGCGAGCGACGACCTCGCGCGGGGCCGCAGCACGTTCATGGTGGAGATGCAGGAGACGGCGAACATTCTGAACAACGCCACGCCGCGCAGTCTGGTGATCCTCGACGAGATCGGGCGGGGCACCTCGACCTACGACGGCATCAGCATCGCGTGGGCGGTGGCGGAGCACCTGCAGCGTCCGGAGTCGCGCGCGAAAACGCTGTTCGCGACGCATTACCACGAGCTGACGCAACTGCCGGAGACGCTGCCGGGGGCCTGCAACTATTCGGTGGCGGTGCGGGAGCGCGGGGAGCAGATCGTGTTCCTGCGCAAGATCGTGGAGGGCGCGGCCGACCGCAGTTACGGCATCCAGGTCGCGCGGCTGGCAGGGCTGCCCGAAAGCGTGGTCGCCCGCGCGCGCGAGATTCTGTTTGGACTGGAGGGAGGCCTGCAGCGGCCCGGTCAACCGCAGATCATCCATCCGAAACCGCGCCGTCCCCGCGAGGACCCGGATCAGATGAAGTTGTTCGGGGAGTGAGAATCAGAATAATCGAACCACTGATCCCGCAGGCGCGGGACGGATGGACACGGATAGGGAAGCGTGGGGAAATTGTTCTCACGGAGGCGCAAAGGCACGGAGAGGGGGGCGATAAAAACACGTTGCAGTGTGCGGGAACTTCCTCTAAAATGAGTTCGCGATGAATAAACCTGTGATGAGCAGAGCTGAGGTTATGGAGCGTCTTCTGAGCGCCAAGGGAATCCTCGCGTCCATGGGGGTCATTGGACTTGGTTTGTTTGGATCTCTACTGACGGGTAAGCCAAAACCTTCCAGCGACGTGGACCTCCTTGTGGAGTTCGCGCCGGACCGACACACGTTCGACGGTTTCATGGAGCTTTGTTTCTTCCTCGACGATCTTTTGGGGAGAAGAGTCGAGCTGGTGACCCCCGAGAGTCTGAGCCGCCACATTGGACCCCATATCCTGAGGGAGGTGGAGCGTGTCCAAATCGCCGCATGAATATATCAGGCACATGTTGGATGAGATCGACTACATTCTTTCAGAAGTTTAGGGACGCGAATACAGCACGTTCAGCCAGGATCCGACGCTGAAAAGAGCTTTTGTCCGCAGTCTGGAGATTATTGGAGAAGCGGCGAAAAAAATCCCGGAGGATTTGCGCGGAAGGCATCCCGGAATAGAATGGCGCAAAGTCACTGGCATGCGTGACCGCCTGATCCACGACTACATCGGAGTCGATTATAGGATAGTATGGGATGTGGCAGCCACAAAGCTCTTTCCGCTGAAAGAACAGCTTCTATCCTTACTAGCCTCTGAAGAGAACACCGATTAGAACTGATGAGAGTTCGATTTTGCTTTTAACGCCTCTGGATCGGTCCGGGTTTAGTCGAGACGTTTGTCCTTTGGAATCGTGCTGGACCGTTGGGTGGGGGCGGGGTAGGATTGAGGTATGAAAACGTTTTGGGTTGGAGTTGTTGTGTTGGGGATGCTGGGTGGGTGTGCGACGCCGGAGCGGCGGATTCGTGCGAATCCGGAGCTGTTCGCGGGGCTGTCGGCAGAGGAGCAGGAGCTGGTGAAGGCGGGACGGGTGGAGATTGGCATGGGGATGGGGGCGGTGAAGCTGTCGCTGGGGGGGCCGGACCGGGTGTACACACGTCGGACGGCGGAGGGGGAGGCGACGGTGTGGAGTTATGTGCGGAGGGAACTAAGCAGTCGCACGGAGTTTGTGACGGTTCATTCCCGGTTTCGGGGAATCGAGACGGTTCCGGTTCAGGTGGAAGACTCGCGGGAGGTGGAGGTGCTGCGTCTGGAGTTCCACGGGGATCAGCTGGAGGCGATAGAGGCGCGGGAGAGGTGAGAAGATAGCCACAGATGACCCTCACCCACGGCACAAGGCCGTGGGGCTCGTTTGGGAACGGGGTGGCGGCGGACAGGAGTGTCCGCGCTCCGTTTTAGTGCCGTGGGGCTCTTAAAGACCGGGAGGGGGGGCTGAGTGGGTAGCCACAGGTGACCCTCACCCACGGCACAAGGCCGTGGGGCTCGTTTGGGAACGGGGTGGCGGC
>CAYLNG010000041.1:0-17172 GCA_964385155.1 uncultured Verrucomicrobiota bacterium | reverse complement strand
ATTTTCGGCGGGTGGGGGTTGTCGTGGGGCGGGCGAGGGCGCGAGGGCGTTCTGGGGGTGTTTTTGTGGCTCGGGGGTTGTGAGGCGGAGGAAGCGGGTGCCGCCGGGGTCCTGGGCGAGGTGGAAGGAGGTGACGGGATGGAGAAGGGGGGAGCGCCAGAGGTCTTCGGGGGAGTGTTTCCAGGAGGGGGTGCGGGCGAGGAGGGGGTGGCCGGCGGCCCAGCAGAGCCAGGCGACGAGTTCGGAGCAGAACCAGGAGGTTTTGGAGTGGATGGGGCGGCGGAGGACGAAGCCGAGGTTGCCGAGGTAGTCGTAGGGTTTGCCGATCTGGGCTTCGGCGAGGCGCCAGAGGGTGGAGTGGTCGGCGGGGGGGAGGTCGAGGCGGAGGATGTCGACGCGGGTGCCGATGGGGGCGGAGTGCAGGAGGGGGTCGATACGGACGCCTTTGAGGGCGCGGGCGTGGAGGACGTTGTGGCCGTCGGTGGTGAGGATGCCGACGTGGGAGGGTCCGCCCCAGGTGCGCCAGCGGATGAGCTGGCTGATCTTGTCGCCGCCGGTGTAGAAGGCGATGTGGAGGGGAGAGTGCGGAGTGGGGAGTGGGGAGTGCGGAGCGGAAGAGGATTTGTCTTTCATTCCGCAATCCGCATTCCGCATTCCGCAATGGGCTTGGGGGGGGGGGGGGTTCATGTGGCGACCTCCTCGGCGGCACCATTGACGAAGGCGGCGGCAAAGGTATCCGCCAGGACGGCGCGCGTGGCGCCATCCGCCCCGATTTCGTCAAAGAGCCTGGGCAGGTCGTCGCGGACGAACTCTTCGAGGCGTTCGGTGAGGCGTTCGTCGGGTGTGTCCTCGTCGTCGAACTCGCGGTAGATGGCGGCGAGGGCCTCGGCCACCGGCTTCAGGTGCTGTTGCTGGGCGGCCGCAAGCTGTGCCTCGGCGGCGGCAATCAGGTCGGTGTGGACGGCCTCGGCGGCGGAAGAGGTTGAAGGTTTCGGGTTGCGGGTTGCGGGTTGGCGGTTGGCGGCGAGGAGCGCCGACTCCGCACTCCGCACGCCGAACTCCGCACCTGGCTGGGCCTGTTCGCGGTATCCGTCGATCTTGAGGCCGGTGCGCTCGGTGACGTCAGCGGGATCGATGAGGTAGTAGGGGGCGAGCTTGGCGATCTGCTCGACCTGTGCGCCGGTGTCCTGTTCTTCTTCGGAAGCCAGTTCCCAGTAGGCGAGGCGCGGGCGATCCGGGAAGGCCGCCGCGAGCACGGCGCGGTCGATGCGGCGCTGGAAGAGTTCGCTGAGCTTCTTGGCCCTGGCGCGGGCGATCATGCGGAAGGTGTCGGCGTGGGCGCCACCGGCGAGGGTGCCGGATCCGGATTCGGCGAGCATGGTGAGGAGGCCGCCGGTGCCGGCGAGGACGAGTTGTTTGTTGAGCCAGTCGAGGCGGAGGTCGAAGGGCTGGGTGCCGCGGGCCTCGTTGGCGAATTTGACATCGGACCCGTTGGGGAGGCCGCCGGAACCGCCGTTGGCGGCGCGTTCGGCCATGAGCATGTAGGTGTCCTCGTTGTCGGCGGTGTTGGGGGGGAGGATGATGAAGGCGGCGGGGATGCCGTAGATTTCGATGTAGGCGTCCCAGTCTTTTTCGGAGAGGTTGGCGCGGGCGTATTTGACGAGGCCGATGCGGTCGATGGAGCGGCGGACCTCGTGGGTCATGAGGTCCTGGGGGCCGAGTCTGGCGGCGGCGCCGAGGGAGCGGGCGGAGGTGGTGAGGGCCTCGGGGTTCCAGTACCAGGGGCCGTAGCGGCCATCCCGGCAGAAGTTCCAGGGGTCGAGGGGTTCGAGGTGGACGAGGTTGCCCTGGGGGTCGCGCTGGGGGTTGCAGTGGGCAAAGCCGCGGAAGGCGGCCATCTCGAAGTGTTCGATGGCCTCGTAGAGGTTGTCGATGCGCTCGTAGGCTTCGGAGAGGGCATCTTTTTGTTCGTTGGCGAGGACCGGATCGAAGTTGCGGGTGTCCTCGTCGACGAGCTGGATGTTGTAATCCATCTCGCAGATGGCGGAGGTGCGGCGCTCGCAGAGGGCGAGGAGGACGGGGTCGGAGGATTCGATGAACTCGTAGGTCCATTGGAGGTCGGCATATTCGCCGCGTTGTCCGGATTCGAGGAGTTGGACGGCGCGGGCGATGGTGAGGCCGCGGAGGGGGTTGAGGTCTTCGCGCCATTTGGCGGCGGAGGAGACGAGGTGTTTCATGCGAGGACCTCGCGGTTGCGGCGGTTCTGGAGGGCGAGCGCGCGGCGGTTGTGGGTGAAGGGTCGGGGGAGAATGGGGGGGAGGCCGGCGCTTTGGGCGGCATCGAGGGCGAGGGCGAGGGCCCAGAAGCGGTCGGCGTGGCCGTTTTTGCCGCGATCGGCGGCGAAGCGGACGTGGCCGCCGGCGGATTGGACTTTTTTGATGGCGCGGAGGTCGGAGGTGATTTTGGGGTCGTCGGGGATCTGGATGGTTTTGTCCTCGAAGGCGGCGCGGAGGGGGTAGGCGAGCTTTTCTTTGCTCTGGAGGGTGAACTGGACGGGTTCGACCTTGTGGGCGAAGCGTTCCTGGGCGCGTTCGGCGAATTGGCGGCCGATGCCGGTGGCGTCGATGCAGCAGCGGCGGACCTGGGGAAGGGCGAGCAGGGCCCAGAGGCGCTCCTCCTGGGTGCTGAATTTTTCGGCCTGCATGGTGATGACGGTGCGGGTGAGACGTAACTCCCCCACCCTTTCGATGACCCAGATGACGGTGAGGTCGTGCTCGCGGCCGACGTCGACGCCGATGAAGAGGTCGCCGGTGCAGAGGGCGGGGGCTTTTTCCCAGTCAACGGCGGGTCCGGCCTGGCAGGAGGTGATGAGCTCGTAACTCAGGAATGCGGTCGAATCGTCGGCGGGGACGCACATGTATTCCTGGAGGAAGGATTCCTCGTCGGTGCAGCCGGCGCGGATCCAGTCGAAGTAGGCGGCCTCGTCCATGTGCTGGCGGGGGTCGTCGGGGGGGAGCTTGGTTTGGAGTTTGGCGAGGAAGCCCTGGTCGAGGGCGTCCTGGAGGGTTACGGTGTGAAGGGAGATGCCTTTGGGGTTGCCGCCTTCTTTGGCTTCGAGGATGAGGCGGTTGAAGAGGTTGTCGGAGCCGCGGTGGGTGGAGATGACCTCCATTTGTCCGCCCCAGGTGATGCCGGGATAGGCGATGGCCCAGAGTTTGCGGGGGTCGGGGTGGAGGGCGAACTCGTCGAGGCAGCGGGATCCGCGTTTGCCGGCCTGGGCGTCGGGGTTGGAGGACATGGAGTGGATGCGGCGGCCGTTGGCGAACTGGAGGACGTGGGCGGAGGCTTTGGTGGAGTCGTCGATAACCTGGATGCCGAGGTCGGTGGCGGCGAGCTGCAGGACGTTTGCAAAGCTTTTGCAGTCTTCGATGAAGAGGCGGGCCTGCATTTCGTCGCGGGAGCTGACCCAGGAGTCGTAGAGCTGTCCGGCCTTGCCGGTCTCACGGTCGAGGCGGTAGGCGGTGGACCAGGAGAGTCCGATCTGGCGGGACTTCTCCATGAGCTTGAGGCGGGAGTTGTCGCGGATCCAGCGGGCCTGGTAGGGCAGGAAGAGTTTGGAACTCACGGTTCTCATAGGAGGTTGATGGCCTCCTCGATGTTGCGGAGGGTGGTCTCGTCGATGCCGCCTTTGGCGACGACGGCCTCAAGGCTTTTGCGGGCTTCCGCGTTTTTGCGCTGGAGTTCGGCGAATTTCTGTTTTTCGAGGTCGAGGGACTCGCGGGCGAGGACGGCGGCCTCGGTCTTGAGCTCCAGTCTTGCCCGCTCCAGGGCGCGTGCGCGGAGTTTTTCGGCGAGGCCGAGGTATTTGGTGGCGCTTTCGAGGTCGCCGTTGAGGCTGGATTCGAGGGCGAGCTGTTCCCAGCCGGCGGCCATTTCGGCGTCCATGTCGCCGATCTGCTGTACGCTGCGGCGAATGGCGGCCTGGTGGGCGAGGGCGTCGGCGATGCGGCGTTCGGATTCGGATTCGCGCATGTCGCGGACGAAGTTGTAGAGGGCGGTCTTGCCGGGGCGGATGCCGAGTTCTTTTTCGCAGTGGTCGGCGACGTCGTACCAGGGGCTGACCTTCATGAGGTCGTAGACGCGGGAGCGCTGCTCGGGGGTGAGGTCGGCGTCGAAGGCGTCGGAACGGCGTTTGCGGTCGGTCATCAGATGGCCTCTCTGGCGGCGCGGCCTTCGGGGGTGATGAGAAAGACATCGCGCTTGAAGACGTCTTTGCGCTTGGCGATCCAGCCGTTCTGCAGGCCCATGGTGAGGAGGTCGTCGATCTGGGATTGGACGAGGGGGCGTCCGTGGCGGATCTCGGTCTCGCGGGCGATGTTGGGGGCGGGGAGGGCGTGGTCGCCGAGGTTGGCGAGCACGGCGAGGAGGTCGGAGAGGAGGGCGATGTCAACGGCCATGGGGGTGCTCCTTGCGGTGGTCTTCGAGGTGGAGTTCGAGGGCTTTGGCGGTGGCGGAGAGGGTTTCGGCCATGGGGTCGATGCGGCGGTGGACGTGGTCGAAGCCTTCGGAGAGTTTGCTGGTGATGGCGTCGAGTTTGGTGTCGACGCGCTCGTCGCGTCGGACGAGGTCGCCGAGTTTGCGGTCGACGTCCTGGGAGAGCTTGTCGGTGAGGGCGCTGAGTTCGGGGCGGGTGACGTAGTCGGGGTGGGAGTGGCCGAGTTCGGCGAATTGGCGGTGGAGGGGGGGCGTGGGGCGGCTGGCTTTGACGAGCCAGACGACGGTGGCGACGAGGCCGAGGACGAGGGTGAGGCCGTTGAGGACGAGGAAGGTGGACGGGAACTCGGGCGGGCTCCCCTCCCCCGCCGCGTGGGCGGCGCCGCATAGGGCCGCCGCCGCCGGCACACACAACCAAAGCCGGCGGCGGCGGGGGATCCCGCGTGGGCGGGAAGGTTTTGGGGGGTTGAGGGTGGGTGTGGGGTTCGGGCAAGGGCGCATGCCCGCTTCTTTACCCTTTTTCGCCGCTCCGCATCGCGGCGCATGGGGAGTATGGGGAGGTCCTGGAGGAAAAAATCATCCTTGCCGGGGGTTTGCGGTTTGTGTTAAGGCGAAAAAGGTCATATTGTTGACCCTTGTCCGATAGGACGAGCCCAACCCAACCCAGAGCGAAAGACGTGTGGACATGAGCAGCAAACGCGCTTTTTACGGAGCCGAGTTCCGGAGGCCCCGTCGTGTCGGTACGCCGGAGATTTATCTGGATGAAATCGACCTCAGCCCGGCGGAATTTGAGAGGTTGCGCGGTCTGAAACGCCTTCCGGGGCCTGTGGTGAGGATCATCCCCCCTTCCGGCTCGGGCGACTACGGCAAAATCCGCGTAAAAAACAAGCGTCCGCTGGTGGAGGTCTGAGCCATGAGAGGTACACAAAACCGTCCAGAAAAAACCCGCCGATCTGGCGGGTTTTTTATTTGGCGGTGCTGATGTTGTTCATGGCCTGTTCGGGCCCCGGGGCGGCGACCTCGCCCTCGTTGGCATACGCGAGAGATTCGATAGCTTTGGAGAACTCACGGTCTATCGTCCACATCCGGATCTTTCTCCAGATCGTGTGCACAAGCAAAGGCAGGGCTGTGATGCCGAGCCATGGCCCTCCTTTCCCGAAGTAGTAACTCCCGATGAGGACGAGAGACGAGAGATTACAGAGGTCACGAATGTACTGCCACCGATCTAATGTTTTGTCTCGCTCGGTCGCGAGCCTCCGCTCCAGGGTTGTCCTGGCTTTGTCAATGTCAACGGCGGAACATCGTCTGTCGCGCTTGCTAAGGGAGTACGCCTTTTTCAAGACCCTCTCCTGGTCAACATCAAAGGAGGCAAGCTCCTCGCTGATCGACTTCCATCGAGCCGCCGCGAGGTTGATGCCCAGCATGATGTTGACGAACGCCTGGTCGCCCCATGTCGAGGGGGTGAGCCCGAAACCCGCGAGCATTTGGCCAACCCCTTCCATTTTTCAAGCTCCAGCGGGCAGAGGCGTCGCGTTTTCGAGGTATGCGTCGAAGGCGTCCTCAAGGGCTTTCGCTCGCTTACGGGCGTTGAAGCAGGCAAAGGCCTTGGCGTGGTCGTGATCCATTTCGAGGCGAATGGCGCGGCCATCCATCACAGCGAAGTTTTCCTTGAGCTTACGCTGTGATTCCTTTCCAGCCATACGTATCGAGAGGCAGTCCTTATGCGCCTCCGTCATCCCCGTGACGCTCCGCGACATTGGGGGTTCCTGGCAAATCACATCCACCTGAACACCCCGGCAGAGCGCCTCTTTGAGTTCCTTGAGCAGGCAGGAGTCCTCAAACACTTCAGGATTCAGATTCCTGCAGAAAATCACCACACGATCCAAGGCCGTCCGGAAGAACTCCTCAAAAATGGCGGCGGCATGGGCGGGCTGGCTGTTTGAAAAGGGAAACGTGGCACGGGCCTCGTTCAGCTCGCGTAGCAGTGTTTTGTACGCGTTCAGCTCGGCATCGGTCTCCCGATTGCCGCAGACGTCTTCAGTGGTTGTTGTCATGGTCGCTCCTAAGGCCCCCTTTCTACTGTTGACGGGTCAATCTGGCAAGGCCTAGACTTCAGTTTTTCTTTTTTTTTCTTTTTCGTTTGATCCACTCTCTCCAGTCGGTGTTCCGACGCTCGGAGGGGTGGCAGTGGGGGTGTTCCGAGCTTCGGAAGCGGGGGGGTGGCCGGGGCCCAAAGGCGCTTCGCTGCCCTTTCCAGCAGGTTTTCAGGGGTGAAAAAAATATTATGCGACGTTGTCTGGATTTTGTATCTCGTTGGTGGGTATTTGGTTTTGAATATTGCAACCTTGTCCGCGTGCGTACAAGGTTTTGCCTATAGCATGATTGCATATCCCTATCCGCCCTAAATACCATCAGGGTCAATGCCGAGATGCTGAAGTAACCGATTCACCTTTTTTTCGATTCTAAACACCCATGCAGGCTCCCCATCTGGTGGTATTTCACTAGGCGTTGTTGGTGCCGATTCCGCTGTTAGATCATCTACTTCACATTCGAGCGCTTCCGCAAGCATCTTAAGAGACCCTTCGCTCATCTCAGTTTTCCCATTCTCAAAATTCCCTATAGTTGATGCGCCAACCCCTGAGATGGCAGCTAGCGATTTTAATGAAAACCCCCGATTTTGCCTGATTATTTTGAGGTTTCTGGGCATGTGATACTTTTTGAGAAATATCTTAAGATATCGGTTGACGCCTTAAGGTGTCTTAAGGTATGGTCAACATTATGACACGTCAACGGAGTGAACACAAGACCCAAGGAGAACGGATGAGATCGCGGATGCACGAACGTGAGTTGAAGGCGGCGCTGGTGAGAAAGGGGCTGACGCAGCGGGCGGCGGCGCGTGAGCTGGGTGTGAGTTTCGAGCACTTGAACCGAGTGCTGAACGGGCGGAGACCGAGCGCGCGGTTGCTGGGGCAGCTGATGGGTCTGGCGGGGAAGGAGGCGGGGCGATGAAGCGGTCAGTTTTCGCCACGGTAGCCGCTTTGGCAGACCTGGCAGTAGTGTGCTCCGTCGGCTTCGTTCACGCGGAGGAGCGGAGTGATGTCGCGGCGGGTGTGCCAGCAGTTGTGGCAGACGGGCGTGCCGTTGCGGAGGGAGTAGCCGCCGCGGCGGGGAGCGTCTTCCGCAAACCAGCGGCGGATGGGCTCGAAGAGGACGCCGAGGGTTCAGGTGGCGGCGAGGGTGAGGAGGTTTCGGATGCTTTCCAAGCCCTGCTGAGCGGGATGGGGGCTGTTTTGCTTCTGCTGGCTTACTGGGGCTTGCGTTGGTTTCATAACGTTATCGATCCTCCGAGCTTGTCTTACGAGGAGTGGGAACGCGAGGCGAGAGGGGAGTGTGGTAACACGATCAATCGGGGGGCTTCTGGTATTGTTGGCCGTAAATCTGAGCCCATTGCAGGGCAAGGGGTCCACGCCAGCACTGTTGGGTCACGTGAAGGAAGTCGTGACGAAGGTCTCCGGTCAGGGGAATCCCGTTCCGGAGATGGGGAGGGAAGTTGTGGTGGAGATCGCGTGCGAACAGGATACGGTGATACGCCTGTGACATCAGGGTCACATGTTCGTGTCCTCTCGCCGTTGGAAACCTATGGTCTTCTCCCGTCAGAAGAGCAGGAAGGATGGCTGCTCCTGGTTGAAGCGCAGAACCAAGCATTTTGCAGTAGGTGTCTCCCTGGTATAACTCTTCCCACGTCAGGTGTCGAAGCCATGTCTCCAAGTCCGGAGGCGGTGAAATTCGCCAGGGAATGGCTCGGTCGAGCTCTTCGAGTAGTGGAAGAACTCGACGGGAAAGGCGGGCCAGATGTGAGGAAGGTTTCATTGGGTTCTGCTTTGGCAGGGGATTCGGGAAAATCAATCGGCGTTTCCAGGCACGACGACATGAAAGCGACGCTTGAACGGGCGCATGGCGGGGTTCATCGTGAGCTGGGGTCTGGCGGGAAGGAGGCGGGGCGATGAAGGCGAGGAAAAACAACCACGGATGGACACAGATGGACACGGATACGAGGCTGCTGGCGAAAACCCTCAAGCTTCGGTCAGGTTGTTTTCGGGAATGGCTTTGGAGATTCGCCAGGCGAGGTTTTGCAGCCAGGATAGGCCAAACTCTTTCCAGACGCCCAGAAGGAGCCATTGGTCTTCCAGAGCCAGATCCATGGAGCGAGTGTGAAGCCAATCTGGGTCGGGCAGGGATTCGGCGAGGCGGGCGAGGAAGTCGATGGCACAGTGCATTCGCTGCCTTAGCATGTACAGATCATGCGGAGAGAGTGTGGATGGAAATGCAGCGGCGCGGAGCGAAGTGGCAAGAGTGTCAAGGGTGTCAGTTGTTTGCGCGTCTAGGACTTGGAGATGTCGCAGGATGTCCGCTCGCCGGGCGGGAGTCCTGCCTGGGTAGGTCGCGTATGGATCCGTGCGGGAGAGAGTCATGAGAAAATGCAGGCCGTTGGCCCGAGATTTGAGCAGTTCCTGTACAGTCATGTGGCTCCGGGGTTGGTTGTGCGGGGGGCATTGTGCCGGGCTCGCGGGGATTGTGCAAGCCGAATGCCTGGGAGGTGCGCGATGAGCGGCCAGGAAGCGGAGCTTTGGCAGTTGAACATGTTCGGTCCGCCGGAGCCGGTGAGCAGCTATGGGGCGTTGAGTGAGCGTGGGAGGAATGATGACGCGCCGGTGCCGAGCGAGCGGGAGAATTTGTGGCCGAGTGATCTGGTTAAGCATCTGGGGGTGGAGCTGCTGGAGCGGTTGTATGGGGATATCCCGAGGCGGACGCGGCTGAAGACGCGGGAGGTGTGCCGGAGGCTGCGGGTGGATAGTAATACGGTGCACAACCGGATCAAGCAGGGGAGTTTCGACGCGGTGAATGTGGGGATGGATAATGCGTCGAACTCGGAGTGGCGGATCTATCGGTATTCGGTGGTGAGCTGGCTGTTCAATCGGGAGTTCCGGGATGACACGACACGGGGTGCGCATGGGCTGGCGGGTGAGGATTTGGACCGGATCATGAACGCGGTGCAGGCGAGGAGCCGACGGCGCTGAGCCCCCCCCCCTTTTTTTTCGGTAACACAACAACCAAGGAGTATGACGATGAAGAATGCGAGCGAGTATATCGAGGACGCGCGGGGGAACCTGGTGCGGCGTGAGAATGTGCGGGAGGTGGACATGCTGCGGCATGAGCTGGTGTGTGAGCTGATGGCGCATGGCGCGGAGGCCGCCGCCCAGGTGGCCGCTTTCAAGGCGCGGGCGTTCCGGGATATCCTGGCGTTCGCGGAGCTGAGCCATGAGAAGTATGGGGTGCGGCGCGGGGGGCAGAAGGGGAACATCAGCCTGACGACGTTCGACGGGCGCTACAAGGTGGAGCTGGCTCGCCAGGATACCTTGCAGTTCACGGAGCAGCTGGCGGCGGCGCAGGCGCTGATCCTGGAGTGTTTCGAGGAGTGGACGGAGGGGAGCCGGGATGAGGTGCGGCTGCTGATCAATGAGGCGTTCCGGACGAACAAGCAGGGGCAGGTGTCCACGGAGAAGGTGATGCGGCTGCTGCGCCTGGAGATCAAACACCCGACCTGGGAGCGGGCGATGGAGGCGATCCGGGACAGCGTGTTTGTGGCGGGTACGGCCTCCTACATCCGCCTGTACCGGCGGGAGGGCGCGGCGGGCAAATACCGGCTCATCGCGCTGGATGGCAGCGGGGCGGAGGTGGCGCCGTGAAAACGAAGAAATTGAACCACGGATGCACACGGATGCACACGGATTTCGGTGTGAAAGTCGATGTCCATTTCAAAGAGGGCAACGCCAAGATGATCCGTACTTTTCGGGGAACATTCGAAATTTCCAACGGGACGACTCTGAGCAGAGCGGCCGCGACGATGATTCAAGATTTGGAAACACAGCCAAATTATCCAGAGCATCCCACCCGCCTGGTGGTTTCGGTCTACCCCAAGAAAACGGCCGAGAAAAAACATCCGTGTTCATCCGTGTCCATCCGTGGTTCTGAAAATGGGGGTGAGTCATGAGTGGTTCGTTGACGCATCTGCATCGGGTGTTGCGGCGTGTGGCGGAGGTGAATGAGGCGGGGTTTCCGCTGGCCTGGGCGACGCTTCGGCTGGAGTTCCGGGCGGAGGAGCGGGCGGACGCGGAGCGGAGTTTCGCGCACGCGCTGACGACGGGGCTGGTGGAGAGCGACGCGCTGGACCATGCGCGGGTGTGGATCACGGTCAAGGGGGGGGATGTCCTGGAGGCTGGGCGGGAGTCGGTGACGCCTCCGGAGGTGTTGGCGGCGTTCGCGGAGGGGGATGCGCCATGAAGCCGGTGGATTATCGGAACGCGACCTGGGAGGGCGTGCGCGGCCAGGTGGACGGGCTGCGGATGCGGGTCTGGCAGGGCATGCTGGACAATGGCTGGGCCTACACGACGCGGGAGTGGGCGGCGATGCTGGACATGGATCTGCTGACGGTTCGCCCCAGGATCACGGAGCTGCTGCAACTTGGGTTTGTGGAGCTGGTGGAGGGGGAGTGCGGAATGCGGAGTGGGGAGTGCGGAGTGCGCAATTCCCACGAGGGGCGCTATCGGGCGGTGTCGGAGTTCACGGCGTGGCGTGCTTTTGAGGCTCGTTGTGCGGCGGAGCGGAACCCTCAACTGGAGCTGGGGCTGTGAAGAGGAATTTGAACCACGGATGGACACGGATGAACACGGATTCCCAATCCGAAATCCGAAATCCGATATCCCAAATTCTTTGGGAGGCCGTGGTGTGGGGTTATGTGGTGTTGGCGGTGCTGGCGCTGGCGGTGGGTCCCTGGGAGCCGGGGCCGTTGCCGGTGGAGAGGATCGAGGTTTTTTTCATGCCGGGGGAACCGGCTCACAACAACAACCTGTATGGAGATGTGCGATGATGACTGAGAGTGTGACGATTCCGTTTGTTTCGTTGGTGGTGTTGGTGATGCTGGCGACGGCGTCGCTGGGCTGCTGTGTGGTGATCTTGTATTGTGCGGCGGTGTTGAACCGTCTGTGTGGGGGGGCTGTGGTGGTGTCGCGGCGGCGGGTGGCGGAGCTGCCAAGGGAGGTGGTGGAGCGGGCGGCGATGGCGAAGCGGGTCTGGGTGGATCCGGATCTGGCGAAGGGTGAGGAAGGGGGTGCGGCATGAGCTTGCTCTCGTCCCTTCCCACTGACATGCAGCGAGAGGTGATGGCGGTGGTGAATGTCTTTCTACGCCGGATCCACTCGCTCGATTATCCGGTGCCCATGCACAATGCGATATCGATGAGTGTCCTGGACCCCGTCGGCCTCGAACCACAGCTCAAGGGTCTGCTGGCGGCCTCGAAGAGCGGGATCGTAGGGGTACTTGAGGAACTGGAGCCCGCTTGCACCCTCTATTTGGGCATCCTGAAGCAGATGGATTTTTTCACCATCGAGTTTTACGCGGACGCGGGCACACGCCTTGCCGTGGTTTTCCACCACAAGGAGGACGGGGTCGCCCTTTTCCATGTCTTCACGGACTTCGTGGCAGTCGGCGCAGAGGATGTGGCGGTTGATGACGTGCCAGGCCACAACGCCTCCGGGCTTCTCGTGGTCGTCGTAGAGGTTCTCAAAGCGCTGGGTGGAGGGGACGAGATGCGGGGCGTTGGCGCGGCGGCGAATGCGGGCGAGTTCGCGGCGGTCGCGGGCGGGAGGGAGTTGAGCCATGAGTAAGCGTAGTGTGTCCATGAAGGAGGATTTGAGCATGAAGGGTTCTGAAATGCAATCGTTGAAAGCCCCCCTTCCCTCCCCGGGGGTGCTGCGGCCGGAGGAGAATGCGGAGGCGGCGGTGGCGCTGGTGGCGCAGTATCGGAAGGCGCTGGCGGGCATGCGGGAGGTGCTGCTTTTTGGGGCGATGTTGATGCAACTGCGGGCGGCCCTGGAGGAGGCGGACTCGCTGCGCGGGGGCAAACAGGGCCTGGGGCTGAAGGCGTGGCTGGCGGAGCATACGCCGGAGATCAGCCGGGAGACGGCGTATCGTTTCCTGGGGGTTGCGGAGGGGGTGGCGGTGGAGTACGCGGGGGTGGTGGGGAAGCGGGTGGCGGAGAAGATACCGATGCCGGAGCTGGTGCTGGCGGCTCCGGAGGCGCTGCCGGAACCGGCGCGGCTGAAGCAGCAGGAGCTGTTTGAGTATGTGCAGGGGACGAGTCAGCGGAGCTGGCTGGATATCGCGCGGTCGCGGGCCCGGCGTGAGCCGCCGGCGCCGAGGGGTGCGGGGGCGGATGGGGCGGCAAGTTCGCCGGACCCGCAGGGGAATGGGATCATGGTGGCGCGTAAAATGGCCTATGGGGCCGAATTGGCGGAGCTGGTGTCGAAGCTGCGGGGCTTTGTGCTGGAGAGGAAGCTGCACGCCTATCTGGATGCGGCGGAGGTGGAACAGGCGCGCCTGGCGTTGCAGGATGTGTGCAGGGGGTTGAAATGAATGATCTGGCGCTGGCCGCGATCCCGAATGCGGACTTGCCGGAGTTCGGCCTGCTGCCGGATCGGGCGAAGCAGGAGGTGCTGGATTGGATGGATGTGGTTTTGGAGTTCGACAAGGCGGCGAACAAGGCGGCGGCGGCGGAGGCGCTGGCGCAGAGGTATGCGGGGAGGCTGAGGCTGACGAAGTCGACGTTGTACCGGAAGCGGGAGGGCTTTCATGCGGCGCATTGGCGGGGGCTGGTGAATCATAGCTTGTTGAAGGGGGAGGCACGCCTGGCGGACGCGGTGTCGGCGAACAGGGGGTTTGTGGAGTTCTGGCAGGGGCTTTGCATGGATTTCCAGCGGAAAACGGCGGCGGCCTATCGGAGTCTGTTTTTTGACCACTTGTGCGTTGGCAAGCTGATCCCGGGCTACGGGGGCTCGTGGCGGGATATCTGGCTGCGGGAAAGGCCGCTTTGGAGGGTGCCGGAGGGCTGTCCGTATCTGCCGGACCGGCTGACGCCTTCGGGGTGGAGTTCCTCGCGTTTGTACAGGCTGGCTCCGGATGTGTTTCAGTTGACGGCGGCGCGGATCGGGCTGGGGGAGGCGTTGCAGTATCTGCCGCAGATTCCCACCACGCGGAGGGGGTTGCGCATCGGCCAGGTGAAGTTGATCGACGACGTGTGGCATGACCATAAGGTGAATTTTGCGGGGAACTCGATGTCGTACCGGCCGCTGCAACTGGGTTCGCTGGATTTGTTCACGGGGTTTTATGAGTCGTTTGGGGTGAAGCCGATCCGGGAAATCGGGTTGAAGGAAAAGGAGTACATCCGGGGGCATTATATGCGGGCGCTGTTGGTTCACATGTTGTGTGTGGTGGGCTACCACCCGGAGGGTTGCACGATCCAGGGCGAGCATGGAACGGCGGTGGTGGGGGATGATCTGTTGCGGGTGTTGCAGCGGTATGCGCCGGAAATCAGCTTCATGGCGGGCTCTATTCAGGGGATGCCGATCGCGAAGGGCATGTATGATGTGCGCACTCGGGGTAACTTCAAGTGGAAGGCGGCTTTGGAGTCGGCTCATAATCTGCACCATAATGAGCTGGCGGCTCTTAAAGGCCAGATCGGTATGGATCGGCATCACGCTCCGGCGGAGTTGAAGGGGCGGGACATGGAAAACAAGGCACTTGTATTGGCGGCGCTGGCTCTTTCGGATTCCCGGCCGGATCTGCTGCGGGAGGTCGATCTGCCTTATATGCAGTTCGATCGGTTTGTGGAGTTCCTGCACCTGGTGTATGAGCGGGTGAACTCGCGGTTGGATCATCGGTTGGAGGGTTTCGAGGAGGCTGGGCTGACGGTGCAGGAATACCGGCTGGATAAACGCCAGCCCTGGCTGCCGATGGCGCAACTGGAGGACATGTCGCCAGCGGCTCGCGCGGCGGTGGAAGTGGCTCTGGCGGAGAATCCGGCACACCTGGTGAATTGCCGCAGGATGTCTCCCGCGGAGGCTTTTCAGCAGCACCGCCATGAGCTGACGCGTCTGCCGATCTCGGTGGCCCCGGCTATTCTTGGTCCGGAGTTCGGCCATAAGGCGAAGGTCTCCGACAGGGGGGAGATCGTGATCAAGGACCCCGACTACTCGGAACGGAATCATGTTTTTTCGGCGCACCTGAAGTCTATGTCGGGCGAGGTGATCCCGTTGGCGAGGGGGCGGGAAGTTTTTGTTCATTTGCTTTCGCCCATGGATACCTCGTTCGCATTTGTTTCGGATCCGGACGGGGCTTTCATTGGCGCCGCCCCCGCTTTGGTGCGGGGCACCCGGGATGACCTGGAGACGCTTCAGCGGAATCTGGGGCTGCGCCAACAGGCCCTTGCCACTGAACTGCGGAAATTGCGTCCCTACGGGGAGCAGAAACTGCGCGAGCGGGATGCAGGTGTGCGCCAGAACCTGGCGGCGCATGGAATATCCGATCCCGTGGCCGACAGGTCGATCGAGGCCGAGATCGCCCGCGATGCCTCTCGTATCCGGGGGGCTCGTCGACCAACGGCGGAATTTGATGACGCGTTCGCGCAACCGGCGGCCGTCCCTCCGGAGTCCATTTCTGATGATGAGGACGATCTGAGTTCCATCTTCACCTGAAAACCACACAACCCTGGAACACACAACCATGAATGAGACCACACAGCCACGTCCCACCCAGTCCCTGCCGATCAACATTGGCGCGGATACGGTAAAGCGCGCGCTCTCCACCAAACTCGCCAATTCCGAGATCGACCAGTCCCAGCACGATCTCATTTGGTGGTACTTCAACTACGCGAAGGATAACCAGTTCACTCCCGATCAGGCGGCCCAGGAGCTTGGTTACGCCGATCGTTCAACCACCGACCGGGTCTTCAGGGGGCAGTACGGGGCCTCTCTGACATCCTTTTGCGACAAGGTGGCAACCTATAAGAAACTGGCGGAGGAACGAGCATCATATCGGCATGTTTACTTTGTGGAAACCACCTGTGCGCGGCGGGTCTTCCAGATCTGTGACGCTGCTCGCATCTCCAACACCTGCGCCTTTATTTTCGGCGACTCTCAGATTGGCAAAACCAAGGCGCTTGAGGAGTATGCCAGACGAAATAACCACGGTGCGACCGTATATGTCCGCCTACCCTCTTCGGCGGGTGTCCAGATCCTGGCCAAAGAAATTGCCCGCGCCTGCCATGTGAATCCGGACAGCTCCTTTGAACGGGTCAGGGAGCGCGTCATCAATGCCCTCGACCACAACCGTCTTGTCATCATCGACGAGCTTCACCAGGTTTTCACCTCTTATCATGCAGCCTCCCAAATCAAGGTCCTGGAGTTTCTTCGGGAGCTGCATGATCGGAGTCGCTGTGGGTTGGTGCTTTGTGGAACCCATGTTTTGCGTAAGGAGATGGAGGAGGGTCGGCTGGCTTTGGTTCTGGAGCAGTTCCGCCGTAGGGCAACCCTTCGCCTTGAGTTGCCTTCCCGCCCGGGAAAGAGTGACCTTGGTAAATTCGCGGATTCCTTCGGCCTTCCTGCCCCAGGTCCGGAGGAACTCCCCGTCATCAAGGAAATGGTCTACTCCTCCGGTTTGGGGATGTTTCTCCGCTTCCTGCAGGCGGGCCATCGCATGGCTCATAAAGCAGGCCTGGCAATGACCTGGGCTCACTTTCTCGACGCCCATGCCCTTATCGAACGCGCCATGAAACCAACCCGAAAAGATGAGGCTGATGCGCTATGAACAATCGAACTTTCCAAGGGCGTTTTCGCCCCCTCGTCAATAGAGCGTGGGAAGCTCAGGCCAGACTCAAGGGTTTGCGTCTGTCAGATAAATCCGCACGCGACACCTGGTACCGTTCTGCCCTAGAACAGATCATTCACCGACCCACAACCGCGAATGCAACAGAGGCCGAACAGAAAACCCTACTTCATACGTTTGCCGCGATCGCGGAAGCTGATCACGACATTCCGGTGATTCATGGCTGGACGGAAGCCCAAAACCAGGCCTTTGAAGAGCTGGTTCTATCCGCCTGGGCGAAACACGGAGACGCCCCAGAGAAAACCTTCCGCGCCTGGCTCAAAGCCGAATGCGCAGAGGCGGGACTCTTCAGCTGGAGTGCTGGGGTGGCGAAGCGGGGCCGGACTGAAACCTTTGACTCCGTAATGAGCCACTTCGCCATTTTGGCGGACAACACCTATTGGCTGAATCGGACAGCCGTTCAGGCGGAAATCCGCCTGAGATACGGTATCCGGCAGAAATTGAGGGATATGGATGAGCTCACAGGCGAAGAGCACCACTGGAGCTACGTGCGCTCAATTTGGTCCCAGTCTGAACTCCTTCCTGCCGACATTTTGGATGCCCCGGCCAGCCTTCTTCACAAGGTCATGTGCATGCTCGATACCCATGTGAGGAGGCTGGCTGATCGTCTCGGCCAGGATTTTCGACTTTTACCCAGCCGCATGGAGGACGGTAAGCACCCCCCTCTCTTGTAAACCCACTGCAAGCTCTTTGCATACCTTAAGCGCCGCCCCTGCATAACGGGCGGCGTTTCAATTTTCGTCACTTCGAAATTCCCAAACCTCTGACAAACAAGGTTTCTGCCCACCAGTTTTCCCAAGCGACCTGATTGAGGTTCACCCCCAACTTTCCGGGCTTTTCCTGCCAATCCCCATGTTTTCCGCTTTTCCCACGATTCCCAAACTGCCCGCCGGTTCTGAG
>CAYLNG010000040.1:0-17782 GCA_964385155.1 uncultured Verrucomicrobiota bacterium | reverse complement strand
GGTTTGGGTGGGCTGGCCGTACACATCGTATTCGCGGTTCTCCCAGGAGAGGAGGGCGGTTTCACTGCCGGTGTACACGCGGGTCTCCGTTCGGATCGTGTGGCCCTGGGGGGATTGGATGCTGACGGACTGGGTGGTTTTGTGGGCGGTACCGATGGGGTTGGCGACGGTGCCTTGCGTCACGGTTGTACGGAAGCAAGGGGATATGGGATATGGGATATGGGATATAGGGGTGAAGACAAGATTTTCACTGTCCCAGGTGCCGAGGTCGTAGGTGTGGGTGGTCAGGGTGCCGTCGGGGTTTTCCGAGCTTCGGAGACGTCCCTGAAGGAGGGTTCCGTCGTTCGGACCGTAAAAACGGCGGGTGGAGCGGAGGTTGAGGGGATCGCCAAAAGCGGCGCTGGGGGAATGGGCCTGTTCGTTGATCTCGTAGTGAGCCCCGTTGGCGTCGATGCCGTAGACGTGGTAGCTGCGGGAGACGACCTGGCCGAGGATCTGGCGGGTGACGGTGCGGGGGCGCTGGTCGTTGAAGGCGGGGGTGTCTTCGGCGCTGTGGGGGGTGTAGTCGTAGAGGGTGGCGTCGCCGAGGGCGAGGCTGGCGGAGAGATTGGAGGGCGCGGTGGCGGGGGCGTCGAGCCAGGGGCGGAGGGTGAAGAGGAGGCGTCCCTCGGTGTCGTAATCGTAGGCGGTCCAGGAACCGTCTGGCTGGGTGACGGTTTTGAGACGGCGGTAGCGGTGGGCTTCGCCACTGCTGGTGTAGTAACTGTGGGTGGTGGTGAGGGCGAGGGTGTCGGGGTCGGTGACGGAGAGGATTTTGAGGGGTTCGTCGCCCTGCATTTCCCAACGGGATTGGGTCACATCGAATTCGCCTGGGAACGCGGGGGAACTGTTCCATTCGCGGACGATCCAGATTTTGGCGGCGTCGTCCCATTGTTTACGGATGTGCCGCGTGACGGCCTGGGCGGGGGCGGGTTCGTTGAAGGTGAGGGACCAGTCCTTGATTTCGGGCTGGTAGGTGAAGAGGGCGGTTTTGGTTTGCCCATCGCGGGTGGTGGTTCGCTCAATGCGGCTGATGTCGTTGCCGGGGTGCAGGAAGGTGTTGGTTTCCAGCGGGACGGCATTGGGCTTGGTTAGGTAGAGTCCGTTCGTCTTTTCGGCCTCCAGATCGCTGTTGGCGTAGAGGAGGATGTGGAGGGAGCCGTCCTCTTGCGGGAGGATATCGGCGAGTTCGGAGGGTCCGCGCACCTGTCGAAGTTCGCCCTCGGAGCCGCGGATGATCTCAAAACCGTTGTCGGCAGCGGAAAAAATGCGTCCATTGGGGTGTTGTTGCTCGATGAGCGCGCCGAAGAGTCCGGCCGTAGTCGAGGCGTTGAAGCGCAGGCGGGAACCGTCGCCAGTGAGGAGGTCATAGAAAACAGGGTCGGTGGTGGTGGGCTGGCCCTGGGCGTCGACCATGACGAGTCGGTGGGACTTGACGTCGTTGCGACCGATTGCGGTGGCGGCGCTTTGTCCGTCGGGGAAGGTGAAGCGGTGGGTGGAGCCGGAGGGGTGCTCTACGTAGATGTGTTTGGGGGCGCTGGCGGGGGTGAGCCTGGCGTGGTATTTGAGGGTATAGGCGGCCTGCTGGAAACGGAGGCGGACAGGTGAGAGGGCGTCGGGTTCGGGGACTTCCACGTGGAAGGTGAGGAAAGGCTTGTAGGCATCCTGGGCGATGGGGCTGTGGCTCTTGAAAAAGACGCGCATGCGGGCGCTTTCGAGTTCGTTGGCGGCCTCTCCGCAGCCTTTTTGGCCCGTCCCTCCCCCGGGCGGCTGTATGTTCACATTGGCATTGTCGGAGGAGACACCTTCGTCTTGCGCCCGCAGATGGGACGCGGGGAGCAGAAGGAGACAGGAAAGGAGGGATGCGCGAAAAGGAGGAGGGATGAGGGTCATGGGGTCAGTTTCCGGGGGAGACGGCGGAGGCAAGGCGGGCGGTGGCGGTGCGGGCGGCGTTGCGGAGGGGGGAAAGGGGGTTGTGGTGGTAGGAGGTCAGCAGGGGGAGATCGGAGGAGTCTCCGAGCCGACCGAGGACGGCGAGGGCGGAGAGTCGGAGGGGAATGGAGGGGGAGGAGGAGGAATGCGGATTGGGGATTGCGGAGTGCGGAGTGGAAGAGAGAATTCCCCGGGCGATGGGGAGGGCTTGGGAGTCTTGAAGTTGGAGGAGAATTTGGAGGGCGGTGGCGCGGTTGCCAGGGGTGGCGTTGGGGTCTGCGGCGAGGGTGTGGGAGGCCTCGCGGACGCGGGGGTGCTGGAGGGGCTGCTGGAGTAGCCCGAGGAGGGAGGTGGAGGCGTGGGTATGTTGGGGGATGTCGACCGCTTTCCAGAGAGCGGAGCTGAGGCGGGTGTCGTCGGGATGGAGGGCGGCGAGGTTGCCGATGTGTTGCAGGGCGTAATCCTGCCAGATGACGGGCTGGGCGGGATCGGCCCAGGCGGCGAGCAGCGCGTCCGCGAGAGCGGCGTGTTGGGCCGGGTCGCGGGTGAGTTCGTTGGCGAGTTCGTTTCGCAGGGAGGCGTCGGCGTTGGGATCGGAAAGGGTTTCGAGGGACGAGTGCGGAGTGCGGAGTGCGGAGTGCGGAGTGGAAGAGGAAGAGGGTTGAAGGTTGGAAGGTTGCGGGTTGGAATCCGCAATCCGCAATCCGGTATCCGAAATCCGGTCTTGGGGCTCCGGGGCTTGGGCGGCCAGGAGGGTGGGCAGGCAGAGGAGGAGGTGGTGGATGCCGCGCATGGTTAGTCCTGGTAGTAGGTGACGCGGTGACAGGTTTTGCCGTCGGAGCCGGGGACGGCGAGGAGTCTGTAGCGGAGGACGCCGTTGGCGTCGAAGTCGGCGGCGGTGAAGGTGATGGTGGTCAAGCCATTCTCGAAGAGGGTGCCGCCGGTGACGATGTTCATGATGAGGCGGAGCGTCGGCGGCACGTGGGCGAGGGAGATTTCGGCCTCGATGAGGAGGCTGCCGTCGGGGAGCACGGCGACCTGCTGGTAACGGTCGGGGCGGTCGGGATGGAGGATGACCAGGGTGGCGTGGTCGAGGACGGGGCCGCCTTCGCCGAGACGGGCGAGGAGGACGCGGGGGCGTTCGTCGTCCACCTGGAGCCGGAGGCGTCGTCCGGCGGGTGCGAGGGGGCTTTCGGTGATGGGGGTGTAAAGGTCCCGTTCAATGGAGGTCTCGGCCGCGAGGCCGGGGTTGTCCCAGTCGCGGGCGATGCCGACGAGTAGGAGGGGATCGCCGGAGAAGGTGGAGGCCACAGCGCGGACGCTGAGCTGGGTGTTCTGGGTCTGGCCCTCATGGGTCCAGGTGGCGGTGACGAGGTGGTCGCCGGGAGTGTCGAAGGAGAGGACGAGGGGGGCGGTGGCGGGGAGGGTCCAGGTGTCCTGGCCGAGGGTGAAGGTGCTGTCGCCCTGTGTCTGTCCCTCGGGGAGGGCGCGGAGACGGAGGGAATCGCCGACGCGCAGGAGCAGGGGCTCGGTGGGGGTGGGAAAGAGGTCGGTGGGGGTCCAGGTGACCGTGTGGGTGTGCACAAGCCCGGTGTAGTCGTCGTGGACGCTGATCTCAGTGGGGGCGGCGGGGTCTAGGGGAAGATCGGCGTACCAGGCGTCGCCGGGGGCGGGCTGGGCGGCGAAGGGGATGGCGGGGTCGTTGGCGGCGGGGCTGAAGAGGCGGAGGGTCCCGGGATAGAGGGAAAGACCCTCGAAACACACGGGGGAGACGGGACTGGTGGCGGGGGGCTGGGCGGCGAAGGCGGAGGCGCGCGCCTCCAGCCAGTCGGGGATGCCGTTGGCGTCGAGGTCGAGGGCCTCCAGAGAGAGGAGGCGAACGGAGGAGATCCGGAGAAAGCTGCCGGCGGCGGTGTTGTTCCATCGGAGGCGCAGGGTGGCGGGGCCTTCGGGGAGGGCGGGCAGGACGAAGAGGGCCTCGGCGGGGCTGCCGTGGGGGGCGCGGACGGTCTGGGAACCGGCGGGCAGTCCGTTGGCCTGGAGCTGGAGATTGAAATCGGCGACGGCGCTGAGGGGATTGGCCTGTTCCACGTCGATCGCGAACAGGAAGGGGCCGCCGGCGGGGAGGCCGACGGTGAATTCGAGCACACCGTTGCGGGTGGTGGCGCGGAGGGAGCCATCGGTCTCGGAGGTCCAGGTTCCGTTGAGGATGGTGGCACCAGCGGGCGGGAGGGTGGCGTGAATCAGGCGGTTGCCGGTGAAGAGGGGGAGGTTGGGATCGACGCGGAAGATGCGCGCGGCGAGGTAATCGGAGAGGCCGTCGCCGGAACTGTCGGCGAGACGGGGGTTGGATCCGAGGAGATATTCGTCGAGGTTGCTGAGGCGGTCACCGTCCGGATCCGCGTAGAGGTAGGGGATGTCGGTGGGGATGTCGTGGAGGAGGACCCAGGCGGCGGGGATGAGGGGCGGCGGGTTTTGCGCGAGTGGGTCGAGGTTGAGGACGACAGCGTCGTAATCGCTGATCCCGTCCCCGGAGCTGTCGGCGAGAGCGGGGTCGGTTCCGATGACCCATTCCTCGTAGTCGGAGAGGCCATCGAGGTCGGCGTCGGCAGAGAAGGAGAGTTCAGGGGGAGGCGGGAGAAAACGGCGGGCGCGAACAGGGCGTTCGTGGCGGCCATCAGGGAGGCGGATGCCGACGGCAACGTGGTCGCGTCCGTAGTTCTCTTTCATGAGGACATCGAGGGGGTAGGCGAGGCCTTGGAGGAGGGGAAGCGGGAGGGAACGTTGATCGGCACGGATCTCCCAGGCACGCGGGGGAGTGTAGCCATTGACCCTGGCGCGGAGAGAAGCGGGGGCGTCGAGTGCGGGGGCGATCCAGAGTTCGCTGTTGTCATCGCTGGCGATCCAGAAGACATAGTCGCCGGAAAGGGGTGCGTGAAAACGCCCCATGAGGCGCTGGCCGTAGAGTTCCCCGATCTGGGAAGGGGTTTCGAGGAGGTCCTCGATGCGGGTGAGGCGCTCCTCGGAGCTGGGAAAGGCGGGGAAGGCGGGGGAGGAAGTGAGGTGAGAGGGGAGGTGACCCGGGAGGTTCCACCAGATCTGGCGCGTGAGAGCGGGGGCGTTGGAGGGGGTGGTGTGGAAGAGGGCGGGATCCCGGCCCATGCGGTAGGCCTCCAGGTTGAGAAGGCCATCGCCGGAAAGGTCGCCATAGGCGTCGGCGGGATCGGTGGGGTCCAGGCCGTGGGCGATCTCCCAGGCATCCGGGAGGCCATCGAGGTCGGTGTCGGGATCGAGTGTGGCATCAAAAGGAGGGTCGAACCAGAGGGAGCGTACGGGTGCCTCGGTGGTGCCGTAGGGGAAACGAATGGCGACGCTGAGGTGATCGTTGGCGGAGGCCTCCTTGTGAAGGGCCTCGATGGGGTAGGCCTGGCCCGCCCGCAGGAAGACGGGGGAGGAAGTCCGGGAGGCAAAGGTGCTCCATTGGCGCCAACCGGTGGCGCCGACAACGGAGGCGAGGAGCTGGCGTTGTCCCTGAAGAGTGATCCAGAGCTCACTATGGTCGTCGGAGGCGATCTGGAAAACGTAATACCCGGACATGGGGGGGTGAAAACGCCCGAAGATGCGCTGGCCGTAGTTTTCGGCGATGTTGCGAGGGGCGTCGAAGAGGGGTTGGAGCGTTTCTTGCAGGTGGGGTTGCCACGGGAAAGCGGGAGAAGCGAGCAGGTGAGGGATGGATGCGCCCGGGAGGTTCCACCAAACCTGGCGGGTGAGATGGGGAGCGTTCTCGGGGGTGGGGGTGAAAACGGCGGGGTCGAGGCCGAGGACGAGGACGAGGGTCTTGTAGGCGTCGGAGAGGCCATCGCCGGAGGAGTCCTGGAGGGCATCCGCGGCTTGAAAGAGGAAGAATTTCGGATGAGGGAGCACGGAAGGGGGAAGGGGAAACGAGTAGATGAAGCTGGAGCCTGGGCCTGGCTGGAGGCCGAGGTGCCAGACCTGCCATTTGGCGGTGGGGTCAAAGCTGGCGGCTTCCTGGTAGAAAAGGTCGAGTTTCTGGCCGGCGGCGCCCGCCGTTGCGACGGAGACGGCGGCGGTGTTCTGGGCGGCATCGTAGGAGACGTGGGTGATGGCGGGGAGCGCCTGCGCATCGAAGCCGGGCTCGACGCTGCCTTCGGCCTGGACAGCGGCGCCGCCTTTGTGTTCGTAAAAATAAAGGGAGAGATGTGCGAGGGAGCCGGGCAGGGCGGGATCAAGAGAGCCCGTCCAGACGGGGAGGCCATTGTCGTCACTGAGCCAGGCCTGGGGCACGTTGGTGGGGTCGTACAGCGTGTCCGAGGTGGAGGGCGTCGCCCCCGCCACGCCGAGGCTCTGCCAATTCCAGGAGCTGAGGGGTTGGTCGGAAAGGCGGGGAGAGGCCACGGCATTCATGCCCGGGAAGAGGGTCTGGGACAGCGGCGAGGCAGGAAGAACCCCTCCAAAGAAATAGGTGGCGGGCTGTGGATCGAGCGTGTTGAGCTGGAGAAGTACGGTGGAAGTCAGCGCGATTGAGTCGCCGGTCCAACCCGTGGAGGGATCATAGGAAGATGTTTTCCAGGTTTGGGAGGCAGCGTCCCAGAGATGCAGGGTCAGGGCCGAATCGAGCTGGCCAGCGAGAGCGCTGGAAATGTCGGTCTCGGAGGGAAGAAAAGGGAGGGTCAGCGGGGCGGGTGCCGCCTCACTGACGGTGACGGAACGCAACACACCGGGAGGCGCGAGCTGGGCGAAGACAGGGGAAACCAGAAGCCCCGGAAGGGCAACCCACAAGAGAAGCCTGCCTAAGCCCCCCCCCCATCAACAGGTTACGAAATGCGCGCATGTTCTATGTCCTTCTTCGTGGTAAAACGATGGGCGCGATATGCCACAAAGAGAAAAGTCGGACAACCCATAAAAGCTCACAATGTACGATTTTAAAACTTAACAATACGGATCCTGGTGATTTTCCGTTGAGATCATGCGGACCTGGATATTCCCGCTACAAGATGTCAACCCTGCCAACGGAGGTTGCCGCCATCCTAACGTCCCCCCCATCCCCCCAACAGCGCATCACCCCAACAACCCTCTTCCCTCCCTCTCCCCCTCACCTCCCGAAATCGAATTCGGCCCGGCCGTTGACGAGTTTGATCACGGCGCTGAAGGGTTTTCCGGCCTTGGACGTGAAGCCTTCGATGCGCTCCGTGTGGCCGTCGCGCAGCAACTGACGCAGCATCTCCTGCGTGATGTTCCGTCCGGCCATGGTTTTCCAGACCAGGAAGGGACAGCCCTGCTCCTCCGCCGTGCAGGTGTAGACCTTCGGCTTGGCGACGATGCGACCGCCGCAGAGCGGGCAGGCCCCCAGCGTCTTCTCCCCCTCCGCCGCCTTGGTGGCTGGTATCGCCTGCGCCTCCAGTCGCCCGTCGGCGTGCAGCTTCAGCCGCGCCAGCGCGGGCTTGCCGTCGATGCGGACCGGCAGCGCCCGCAGGCTGTGGCCGAGGTCCAGCAGCTCGCGCACGAGCCCGGCGTCCAGTTTCGCCCCCTCCCATTCCTTCCAGAGCACAAACCCGCAGCCTTCCCGCCAGCGGCTGCACCCAAAACCGCGCTGCCCCTCCACCACAGGGGCCTTGCAGAGAGGACAGGGCCCGAAACCTCCGCGCTCCGCGCTCTCGCCCCCGCCCGCGACCAGCTTGCGGGCGTGGTCGCGTATGCCTTGCATGAACGTCTCCGGGTCGCCCGCCCCCAGTTCGATGTCCTTGAGCCGCGCCTCCCACTCCCCGGTCAGCTCAGCCGAACGCAGGCTTGGATCGCGCACCAGCGTCAGCAGATGCCGTCCCGCCTCGGTGCTGAGGATCTGTTTTTTCTGCCGCCGCAGGTATTTGCGGGCGAGAAGGGTCTCGATGATCGCCGCGCGCGTGGCCGGGGTGCCGAGTCCGCGCTGTTTCATCGCATCGCGCAGGGCCTCGTCATCCACCAGCCGCCCCGCCGTCTCCATGCGCTTCAGCAGGGTCGCCTCCGTGTAGCGTTTGGGAGGCTTCGTGCTTTTCGCCAGAAACGACGGCTCATGCGGCCCGCTCTCGCCCTCCTCCATCGGCGGCATCACCTGGTCCGCGTCCTCCTCGCTTTCATCCCCCTCCGCGTTCGTTGCGCCGCCGCCTTTCTCCGCGCGTTTCTGCAGGTGCGGATACAGCGCCTGCCAGCCCCAGTCCGTCACCACCGCCCCCTTCGCCTGGAACGGCTCGTCCCCGGCCTCCGCCGTTACCGTCGTCACCTGCTTGCGACAGGGCGGATACAGGGCCGCCAGCAGACGCCTCACCACCGCCGCGTACACCTTGGCCGCAGGACCGCCCAGACCGCGCGGCAGCTCCGTGGTCGGCAGAATCGCATGGTGGTCCGTCACCTTCGCGTCGTCCACCACCCGTTTGCCCGGCTTCAACCGATGCAGGTCGATCTTCGCCACAAAGGGCTGATACTCCTCCGGCAGCGACCGCAACAGCTCCGGCAGACCCGCCGCCACGTCCTCGCCGATGTGTCGCGAATCCGTGCGCGGATACGTCAGGTGTTTCGCCTCGTACAACGTCTGCGCGTATTGCAGCGTCTCCTCCGCCGTGAACCCGAACCACGTGTTCATGTCCTGCTGCAGGCTCGAAAGATCGTACAACTGCGGCGGCACGATCGACTGCTCCTTCTGGCGCACCGACAGGATCCGCAGCGGCAGCGGACGAATCTTTTCCACCACCTCCGCCGCCTCCGCCTCCGTCTTGCGCTTCTTGTCCGGCTGCGTGAAACGCGTCTCCCGGTACATCGTCACCACCACCCAGAAGGGCTCTGGCTTGAAGTTCTCGATCTCCAGATCCCGCTCCGCGATCAGCGCCAGCACCGGCGTCTGCACCCGCCCCACGCTCCACAACACGCTCCTTCCCCCGTAGCGCACCGTGTGGAAACGCGTCGCGTTCAGACCGATGATCCAGTCCGCCTCGCTGCGGCAACGCGCCGCCTCGTACAGGTTATTGAACTCTTTTCCTTCCCGCAGCTCCGCGAACGCCTTGCGCACCGCCTCCGGCGTGAGCGACTGCAACCACAAGCGCTGGAACGGTTTTCCCTGCTCCCCCGCCCATTGTTGGATGTAGCGGAAGATCAGTTCCCCTTCGCGACCCGCGTCTGTCGCGCACACGAGGCTCTCCGCCTTGCCGAAGAGATCCCGCACGATCGCGAGCTGCTGCTGCGCCCCCTTGTCCCCGCGCGGACGCAGTTTGAACGCCTCCGGCAGGATCGGAAGGTCCTCCAGCCGCCAGGCCTTCCATTCCCCCCGGTACTCGTGCGGCTCGCACAGCTCCACCAGATGCCCCAACGCCCAGGTCACCGCCCACCCATTGCCCCCGATCCAGCCCGTATGACGCTCCCGCGCCCCCAGCACCTCCGCGATGTCCCGCCCCACCGATGGTTTTTCCGCCAACACAACTTTCATGCCCCCACCTACCACGCCCCGCCCGCCACTGACAATCCCCAATCCCGGGAAGGCTGGCCAATGGTCTTTAAAGATTCCTTACCTGCCAGTCCGGATGCGAAACCGTCACTATCTCTCCGGATGTCTTCCTTCCTTCAGGCCCCGGGTTGGGAGGCGCGCCGAAAGGGGCGGGTCATGAAGCGGACGAGGGCCTTTTCCTTTTCCCAGAAGAAGCGGAACTGTCCGAGCAGGGTGCCAAAAACCAGGAGGGAGATCTGGTAGGTCGGAAAGATCATCAGGATGTAGGCGGGCACGCTGATCCAGAGCGAGGTTTCGGGCGTGAAGCCAAAGAGATGCCAGACGAGGGGGCGGATGCGGGTGATGGACATGCCAGCGAGGGAAAACACCAGGCAGATCACGAAGACCTGAAAACCGGAGGTCAGACCCCATTTGGTCTTCAGCCGTTCCACCCAGGCGCTCATGCGGCTCAGTCCCTGTCCTTGGCCGTCTGGACCTTGGCGTCCTCGTAACTGGAGGCTTTCTCCGCGAAATCGACGAGCATCACCACGTCGGGGGAGCGGACTTCCAGCGTCCCTTCCCCGAATACGTACCAGAATTCCTTGCCGTCGACCACCACCTTGCCAGGACCGATGACCACGGCGGCGAGCATGGGGGCGTGGCCGGTGAGGACACCGAGCGAGCCGTTGTAGGCGGTGGCGGTGACCATGTCGACCTCGGCGTTGAACACCGGGCCTTCGGGGGTGAGGATGCGGAGGGGAAAACTCATGGCGGATTACTTCAGCGTGGCGGCCTTGGCCAGCACGTCGTCGATGTTGCCGACCAGGTAGAACGCCTGTTCGGGAACGCTGTCATGCTTGCCTTCCAGGACTTCCTTGAAGGAGCGGATCGTGTCGGCCAGTTCCACGTAGCGGCCCTTGAGGCCCGTGAACTGCTCGGCGACGTGGAAGGGCTGCGAAAGGAAGCGCTGGATTTTGCGCGCGCGGTACACGGTGAGCCGGTCCTCTTCGGAAAGCTCCTCCATGCCCAGAATCGCGATGATATCCTGCAGTTCCTTGTAGCGCTGCAGGATTTCCTGCACGCCGCGGGCGACCTGGTAGTGCTCCTCGCCGACGATCTCGGGGGCGAGAATCGTGGAGCTGGAGGAGAGGGGGTCCACGGCGGGATAGATGCCCAGCTCGGCGATGGGACGGCTCAGTTCGGTCGTCGCGTCCAAGTGCGCGAAGGTGGTGGCGGGCGCCGGGTCGGTGTAGTCGTCCGCGGGCACGTACACGGCCTGAATCGAGGTGATCGAACCGTTCTTGGTGGAGGTAATGCGCTCCTGCAGAGCACCCATGTCCGTGCCGAGGGTCGGCTGGTACCCCACCGCCGAGGGAATGCGGCCCAGCAGCGCGGACACTTCCGCGCCGGCCTGCGTGAAGCGGAAGATGTTGTCCACGAAGAGCAGTACGTCCTGGCTCATCTGGTCGCGGAAGTATTCCGCCACGGTGAGAGCGGAGAGCGCGACGCGCGCGCGGGCGCCGGGCGGCTCGTTCATCTGACCGTAAATCATCGAGGTCTTGTCGATCACGCCGGACTCCGCCATTTCGCGGAACAGCGCGGTGCCCTCACGGGTACGCTCGCCGACGCCCGCGAACACGGAGTAACCGCCGTGTTCCTTGGCGATGTTGTGAATCAGCTCCTGAATCAACACGGTCTTTCCCACGCCCGCGCCACCGAAGAGGCCGATCTTGCCGCCTTTGCGGTAGGGGGCCAGGAGGTCAATGACCTTGATGCCCGTCACCAGCACGCTGGCGGAGGTGTCCTGCTGGTCGAAAGCCGGGGCGGGACGGTGAATGGGCCACCGATCGGTCGCCTTCACCTCACCCGCGTTGTCGATCGGCTCGCCGAGCAGGTTCATGACGCGGCCGAGGGTGCCTTCACCCACCGGCATGGAAATCGGGGCGCCCAGGTCGCGGACTTCCACGCCGCGCACGAGGCCGTCGGTCGTGTCCATCGCGATGGCGCGGATGACGTTGCCGCCCAAGTGCTGCGCCACCTCGAAGGTCAGGTTGTCCGCCTGGTCGCTGATGGACGTGTTGGTGCAGACCAGCGCGTTCAGCAGGGCGGGAATGCGGCCCTCGGGAAACTCGATGTCACAAACGGCGCCCAGCACCTGGACGATCTTGCCCACGCCCTCGGTGGAGGCGGCGGATTCGGAAGCGGTTTTCTTTTTACGGGTGGCCATGGGTGGAGAGGGGGGTTCGGTGTTAGAAGAAAGAGGGGTGTTGGGGTGTTGGGGTGTTGGGAAATGAGGCGATCGCGGGTGCCTCTGGAATCACGTGGCTCAAAAAAATCTCCACATCGTCGCTGCAACCGGCATAGGCGGCCGCCTGCTCCCGCACGACCCCGGGCTCGGAGTTTTTCCGGACTATGGCATCCTGCAGATTCAGCAATTCATTTTCGACCTGGAAAATTTTCTCGTCGAGCTTCTCCGCCAGCTCATGCGACAGGTGTCCCGCCAGCTTGTAGGCCTCGATGGCGGAGGCTGTCTCGCCAAGGCTTCCCAGCGCGTAGTTGCGGAATAACGAATCTTCCCTCGCGGAGCGCCGGCAATATCCCTCCGCGATGTTGCGGTGCACCGAATCCACAGAGGCCAGCGTCTGAGATGCCAGCTTGTTTAGTTCATAAGGCCAGCCCGAGCACGCACGGTACGCGTCGCCATCGAGTTCGATGGCATGCTGCCAGACTCTCAGGCTTCGGTATCCTCGGTTTCGGTTTTTGCGTTGCATGGTTAAAGGTTGGTTCTTGGATGCATCACCCCATCACCCCATCAAACCATCCCCCCTCTTCATAGCGCTTCGGCGCCGGAGATGATTTCGATGAGTTCGGTGGTGATCGCGGCCTGGCGGGCGCGATTGCGTTTGAGAAGGGTTTCGGAGATCAGCTTCTTCGCGTTGCTGGTGGCGTTGTCCATCGCGGTCATGCGCGCGCCGTGCTCGCCGGCGGCATTTTCCAGCAGGGCGTAGAACACCTTGAAGGTGACCAAACGCGGCACGAGAAACTGGAGCAGGTCGACCATGCCGGGCTCGGCGATAATGTCGGCGGCGGGCGGAGCGTTCTCGAGGGGCTCGTCGGGAAGGTCCGGCGTCTCCAGCGGCAGGAGCTGCTGCACACGGGGCACCTGGGACAACGGGCTGATGAACTGGTTGCAGTACAGCAGCACCTTGTCGTACTCGCCACCGAGGAACTTCTCCTCCAGCGTCTTGGAAATCTTGCTGGCATCGAGGGGGCGCGGCGTGGCGCTCACGAGATCAAAACGCTTGAACACCTTGGCGCGGCTGGCGAAATGCATGTGCCCGCGGCGTCCGCAGAAGGCCAGCTCGTAGGCCACGCCGTCCTCCGCATGGGCGGCGAGGTAACGCTCGACACCGCGGATCAGGTTGTTGTTGAAGCCGCCGCAGAGCCCTTTGTCGGACGTGAACACCACCAGCAGCACCTTCCGCGTCTGCTCGCGTTGCTCCAGCAGGGGATGCATGGAGCTGTCGACGTTGCCGGCGATGCGGTGGATGAGCTGGTTCACCTCGTGGGCGAAGTCCCTGGCCTTACGCTGTGACTCCTGCGCCTTGCGGAGCTTGCTCGCGGAGACCATCTTCATGGTCTTCGTGATCTTGCTGGTGTTGCGCAGGCTCGCCAGTTTGCGGTTGTAGTCCTTGATGCTCGGCATCGGCTATTCGCTTTCGGGGGTCGTTCTCAGTTCGTCCAGGTCTTCTTCACGTGCTCGATGAGCGCCTTCAGTTCGGCCTCCAGCTCGTCGGTCAGCGCCTTGCCCGCTTCCAGCTTGCGCACGAACTCGGCGTGCGTGGAGTCCAGGGCGTCGTTCAGCGCCGCCTCGAACGCACGCACCTTCGCCGTCGCGATGTCGTCCAGATACCCACGCGTTCCCGCGTAGATGAGAACGATCTGCTTGACGACGTTGAGCGGGGCGTTGACGCCCTGCTTGATGACCTCCATCAGGCGCTGGCCGCGCTCCAGCTGACGGCGGGTGCCGGCGTCGAGGTCGCTCGCGAACTGCGAGAACGCCGCCAGTTCACGGAACTGGGCGAGGTCGAGGCGCAGCGTGCCGGCCACTTTCTTCATGGCCTTGATCTGGGCGTCGCCCCCCACACGGGACACGGACAGACCCGGGTTGATCGCGGGGCGCTGGCCGGCGTTGAAGAGGTCGGACTCCAGGAAGATCTGGCCGTCCGTGATCGAAATCACGTTCGTCGGAATGTAGGCGGATACGTCGCCGCCCTGGGTCTCGATGATCGGCAGCGCCGTCAGCGACCCCGCGCCGCGGGCGTCGCTCATCTTGGCGGCGCGCTCGAGCAAGCGGCTGTGCAAATAGAAAATGTCGCCGGGGTAGGCCTCGCGTCCCGGAGGACGGCGCAGGAGCAGGGAGAGCTGACGGTAGGCCTGCGCCTGTTTGGTGAGGTCGTCATAGACGATGAGGGCGTGACGTCCATTATCGCGGTGGAATTCCGCCATCGCCGTGCCCGCATAGGGGGCGAGGAACTGCATGGCGGCCGGATCAGAAGCGGTGGCGGCGATCACGGTCGTGTATTCCATCGCGCCGTGGCGCTTCAGGGTTTCCACCACCTGAACCACGGTGGAGCGCTTCTGGCCAATGGCCACATAGAAACATTGCACGCCGTTGCCGCGCTGGTTGATAATCGTGTCGATCGCCAGCGAGGTCTTGCCGGTCTTGCGGTCACCGATGATCAGCTCGCGCTGCCCGCGGCCGATGGGCGTGAGGGCGTCGATGACCTTGATGCCGGTCTGCATGGGCTCGTGCACGTCTTTGCGGTCGATGATGCCGGGAGCCTTGAGTTCGATGACGCGGGTTTCGTCGGTCTTGATGGGCGCGCCACCGTCGATCGCCACGCCGAGGGCGTCCACCACGCGGCCGCGCAGGGCGTCGCCCACGGGCACGGAGGCGATGGTCTCGGTGCGGCGGACACTGTCGCCCTCGACGACCCCGGTGTCATCGCCGAACAGGGCGATACCGACGTTGGTCTCCTCGAGGTTGAGCGCCATGCCGCGGAGGCCGGTGCGGGGGAATTCGACCAGCTCGCCGGCCATGACGCCGGAGAGGCCGTGGACGCGGGCGATCCCGTCCCCCACGCTGAGGACCGTGCCGGTCTCATAGGTTTCGGGGCCGGTGCCGAAGGCTTCGAGCTGTTGCCGGAGAATGGAGGCCACCTCATCGGGCTGGATGTCAACAGACATGGGACGGTTCCTTGCTTATGCGTTGATGATTCTGCGTTTGAAAGTTTCAAGTTTGGTCGAGAGACTGTAGTCCTCCACCAGGTCGCCGATCTTCAGGCGGAAGCCACCGATCAGGGAGGCATCCACGGTTGGTTTCAGCTCAACGGTTCCGCCCAGACGCGTTACCAGTTTCGCCGCGAGCTCCGCTTCCTGCTCCTCTGTCAGCGCCACTGCACTGACCACCTCGACCTCGCGCACGCCACGGGCTTCCCGCAGGCGGCGCCAAGCCTCCTCGAGCACCTGTGGCGCCTCCGGCAAACGCTCCTTCTCCGCCAACAACTTGAGGAAGTTGATCGTGACCCCCTGCAACTTGCCTGCAAAGAGCGCATCCAGAGTCGCCGCGCGTTTTTCGTAAGGAAGGAGTGGATGCGTCAGGAAGGCAGTAAACTCGGCCGATGCGGCAAGCAGGCCGAGGAGTGCGGCAAGGTCGGCCTCCACCGCTTCCAAGAGGCCGGCCGCACGGGCGGAATCGATCAGGGCGGAAGCGTATCGGGGTGCGGTGCTGGCCATGGAGGATCACATCCCGGCGATGAGGTGGTCGGCCAGCTTGCGCTTCGCGGCGTCGTCGAGCTTCTCATGGAGGAGCTTGAGGGTGAGGGCCACAGCGGTTTCCGCGCCGGCGGCGCGGAGAGCAGCCTCGGCCTTGCCGCGGGCGGCGGCGATGTCGCGCTCGGCGTTCTCCCGCAGGATCGCCGCCTGCTCGCGGGCCTGGTCTTCTATGACCTTGGCGGCCTCGCGTGCGGCCTCACGGCCGGCGTCGATTCGCGCGCGGGCCTCCTGGTCAGCACTCTCCAGCTTCTCCTGGACGGTGAAATCCAGGGTGGCCAGTTCGCGCTCCAGTCGGTCAGCGTTCTCGAGGGACTGCTCGATTTCCTGCTCACGGCGGTCGAGGTTCTCGAGGATGGGTCCGAAGGCATGTTTCTTGAGGATGAAGGCGGCAGCGGCGAAGATCACCACCATCCAGAAGAACATGGCGCCGTCGACGGGGCCCGATTCCCCATGGGGGGCGGGAGTGTGTCCGGCGGGAACCTCGACGTGCTGGCCGGTCGGTTGGGCGGGTGAAGACATGAGGGAGTACTCCGCGGGGGGAAGCCCCAATGCCTTACTTACCGACGGCGATGATGCAGACGACGGCGCAGAAGAGGGCGACACCTTCGATCAGCGCGGCCGCGATGATCATCATGGTCTGGAGCTTGGCCTGGATTTCAGGCTGGCGGGCGGAGCTTTCCAAGGCGGCGGTGGCAAGCTTGGAGATGCCAAAGGCGGCTCCGATGGTGACGAGGCCGGCGCCGATGGCGGAGAGGGTAGCAGCAGTCATGGGATATGTACCTTATGGATGGGGTTGAGAGGGTGGGTTTTGGGGGAAATCAGTGTTCGGGATGCAGCATCTGCCCGACGAAGATCGCGGAGAGCATCGTGAAGATATACGCTTGGAGGAAGGCGACGAGGATTTCAAGGAAATAGACAAAAAGGGCGAGGCCGATGGAGGCGTGGGCGACCCCGCCGTACACCACGGCCATGCCGATCATCGCGAACAACACGATGTGGCCCGCCAACATGTTGGCGAAGAGGCGGATCGACAACACAATCGTCTTGATGAACAGCCCCATGATTTCGATGGGCACGAGCAGGAACAAAACCGGGGTCGGCACCCCATGGGGAATAAAATTGTGCAGAAACCCCATGAAACCATACCGCTGGATGGGCCAGACCGTCATCCCGTAGAAGGTCGTCATCGCCAGGGCCGCCGTAATCCCCAGGCTTGCCGTGGCCGTACCGAAGATCGGAATGAGCCCCATGAGATTGAGGGTGAGGATGAGGGTGAACTGGGTCAGAAAAAGCCAGGCATACTCCTTGCCATCCTCCTTGCCGAGATAGGGAATGGCAATCTCGTTCCGAACAAAACACACGATGCTTTCCAGCAGGTTGGTGGCCCCCCGGGGCACACGAGCACGATGATTAAAGACCTTACAGTACAGCAGACAGAGAAATACCGCACCCATAAGGGCCATCAACCCCGACACCTTGAAGGACGGAGGCAGGTTGGCTTCCACCAGATTCAGGTGCAGGGATCCAATCGTCCAAACTGGACCATCGATCACGTGGTGGGTGATCCACTCGGTCACTTTCAGGTTGCGTTCGGCGATGGCTTCGGCGCTCATGGTGGGTGTGGGCGAAGGAAAAAGGAAAGGGGTGGAGGTTCATCGGGATCGGTGGAGGAGACTAAGTCCACCCACCTGGAGGACCAGGTAACCGACCAAGAACATGCCAACAAATAACCCGGTCCGAACAGCTTGCAATCCTATAAGTAAAAAAACTGTGAAAGTATTCACGAATAGCTTGAGAGCGACCAGGGCGAGTCCATGCGTGACGGAATCCCAAGGGGGTGGCAGGCGCCGGAACAGGTCGGCCGCACCAAGAAGAAGGCCATTGAGGAGGAGGAGGAACACGGAAGCCCGCCATTCCAGCTGCCACCCGGGGGTTCGGAGAAGGCGGCCGACCAGCCAGGCAGCACCCGCGGCCAGGAGGAAAACCCCCAGCCAAGCCGCAACCCATCCCGCGCGCTTTTTCACTCCTTCCCTTCCTCTTTACGAACCCGCGTCACTTTCCACACCTCGTAGGCTCCATAGAGAAAAGCAATACACACCCCCACCAAGACTCCCCAGGGAGCCGTACCGTGGTTTTCGTCGTAGGAATGCCCCAGCCAGGAGAACAGCCCCATCGCCACGGCAAAGGAACTCCCCAGAAGAATCGCGGGGGATACGCCGCGGGTCGAGGCCACCGTTTCCCGGTGCGCTTCCAGAAGATCGTTTTTTTTCATAACACCTCCCCAACGGAGTGCGGGCGCTCCCGCCCGCTTTCCTTCTCCACACCCATGCGGACACGAGTGTCCGCGCTCCGGTTCGCCTCAACGGAGCGCGGGCGCTCCCGCCCGCTTTCCTCCTCCACACCCATGCGGACACGAGTGTCCGCGCTCCGGTTCGCCTCAACGGAGCGCGGGCGCTCCCGCCCGCTTTCCTCCTCCACACCCATGCGGACACGAGTGTCCGC
>CAYLNG010000039.1:0-18426 GCA_964385155.1 uncultured Verrucomicrobiota bacterium | reverse complement strand
ACCCCATTCCCCCCTCCTCTGTCAACTCGTTTCTCTTGGAAATCACTTGTTGTTACTTTGACTATTTAGGAAAATTCCAAGAGGAAAGAGGTGGACAGTCGGGGAAGGTTTGGTTAAAGCAGAGCCACGATTTACCGGTGGTGGGATTGCGGAGCGGCCAAACGCATCAGACTGTAAATCTGACGACTTTATGTCTTCGAAGGTTCGAATCCTTCTCCCACCACCATTTTTTCGAATTCCAGGGATGGGGCAAAAAGATTCCTCTGACAGGGAGAGGGTTCGAATCTTCCGAAGGAAGATGATGCATAGAAGTGTGTATGCGAGAGGTGAACCGCGGGGATCCTTCCTCGCAGAGCCTAAAGCCGCCGCGCGGCAGAGGGAAACTCACATTACACCATCACCCCAACACCCCTGCTCTTTTTTTCAGTTGCGAGTGTAGCCCGCGTTAGGTTCACCGTAAAAACAGGAATGGATCGGGCGCATCTGCGGCAATCTCTTTGGCTGCAAGTCTTAGCGCGAAACGATCGAAAGACCGAAGGGGTATTCCTCGGTTTCGCACAACGCCTTTCGCTCAAAGATCTTGCCACACCTGCATCCTTCCCATCCCCGATTTTAGGATAACGATTGTGGGACAAGCACCTCCGGGAGATTAGCCTTTGGGAGACTGGGAAAGGGAAGAAGGAGGCAAAACCTTGCAAACAGCCCAAATCCCTCCTCCCACGCCCTGAATCCGCCACAGCGCATTCTTATCGAAAACAAAACTTCCATGGGTGTAAGGATGACAACGAGGGGGAGGAACGTTTCCTGGACGGAGGAGGAGAAGAGAAGAGAAGAGAAAGGAGGATTGCCACCCGGCCTGGTTGAGGTAAAGAGAGGGAGGCCCTGAGTGAGGGCAAGGCCTTCGATTCCTCCGTTCCCCTCTGCATCCCAGCCCCCAGATTTCCCTTGTTCTGGTTCTTCTACAACGTTGTTTTCCACGTGGTGTACCTCCTGATGCTCCCGCATTTCCTGTTACGGATGAAACGACGGGGGGGCTATGCAGAGGGGTTTGGGGAGCGCATCTTCCGACTATCGGAAGGGAAACGCCATCAGGTTTCCGAACTTCGGAACCCGCTTTGGATCCATGCGGTGAGTGTGGGGGAACTGCAGGTGGGGTTGGCCTTTCTGAAAGAATGGCGGAGGCGCCATCCGGGAACCCGGGCACTGGTGACGGTGAACACGAGTACGGCCCGGGGGATGGCCGCCGAGGCGTTGGGTGGGGAAGATGTTTTGCTTTACCCTCCGGTTGATTCCCCTTGGGTTCTTCGCCGTCTTCTTCGGGCGGTGAGGCCGCAGGCCTTGGTGCTGGTGGAAACCGAGCTCTGGCCGAATATGCTGCGGCTGCTCCGGGGACAGGGAATACCGGCCCTTCTGCTTAACGGGCGGATCTCAGACCGGTCCTACCAGCGGATGCGGCGGATACCGTGGGTTACGCGACGGGTATATCCACTTCTGACGCGCTGCTGCATGCAGAGCGTGCTGGACGCCGAACGGGCGCGTGTACTGGGCGCCCCGCCGGGGGCAGTGCGGGTGCTGCACAGCGTCAAGTACGACGTCGCCCTTCCGGATCCGGGTGCGGAGGCAGAACGGCGGGATCGGCTTCGGGAGGCGGGCTTTCTGCAGGAAGGAGACACTGTGCTGCTGGGATCCTCGACGTGGCCCGGGGAGGAGGCTGCGCTCATCGCGGCCTACGTCGAACTTCGCAGTCAGCACCCCACCCTCCGGCTGATCCTGGTGCCACGGCATTTCGAACGGGCGCACGAGGCGGAGGAGGCGCTGCGGTTGGCTGGCCTGGGGTGGGTGAGATGGTCGGCGTTTAGGCCGGGCGGGGAGGTCCTGGTGGTGGACACGACGGGCGAGCTTCGTCACTTCAGTGGACTGGCGCAAATCGTATTCGTGGGCAAAAGCCTTTTCCGGAGGGAAGGGCAGAATCCACTGGAAGCGGCGGCGGCTGGGGCCTGTGTGCTGACGGGCCCTGGGATGGACAACTTCCGTCAGGTGATGGCTGACCTCCGGGAAGCGGAGGCCGTGAAGGAGGTGGATTCGCCCGCCGGGCTCTGCGAGGCCCTAAAGGAAGCCCTCGAGGATCCCGAGGGGGCACGGGCGCGAGGCAGGCGAGCGCGTGGACTGGTCGACTCCCGCCGGGGGGCACTGGGCCGATCGGCCGACGAACTTGAAAACGTGCTTTCCTCCTGCCAATAATCCGCCATAGGGGGAGGATGGACGCGAACTCCAGCTCCGAACTCCAGGCATGGCGCGAATGGAGGCGACTCTGCGCGATTGGACGACTGCCCCCACCCGAGGCTGCACAGCTCCGGGCGGCGATCGCCGTCCGGTTCCGCGGTTCGATCCGCCGCTATTGCGACCATTTTGGTCTTGCGGCCGGCGCGGTGCAAGCCCCCGGGGACGAGGACTGCGCCCATCTGTTTGAGACGCACTGCGCGCTCCACCACCGGGCGGATGGCAAAGCGTACAAGCACTGGTTGCTGGCCCGTGGCGACCAAAGCCTTGACGCGGTGCAAAGCGGAGTAAGTCTCCTGGCCCGGATGGTCGTGCGCGACTGGTTACGTCGTGAGCATGCGGGGAAGGCGGAGACCTCACTCGACAGCCCTCCCCCTGGGGCCTCCCAGCCCCTCTCCGAATTGCTTCCGACGGCGAGCCGCGACAACGACCTCCCCGCCGGTGGGTTGGAATGGGCGGAGGATCTGCTGCCAAGACTTCTGGCGAACCTGCATCCGATCGAACAAAAACTTCTCAGGATCCGCCGGTCGGGCCGCGAACTGTACGACCCCGAGGCCCTCCGGGAGCACCACATAGGCAAATCGGCCCTGTACAACCACCAGAAAAAGTTATTCCAGAGGCTGGCCGAGGCGGTCCGCGCAGACTACCCCGACCTCAGCGCCGCCGCCGCCGCGCGTCTGGGGTTGGAGCTTCTCGACCGGCTTGTCGCGAAAGCCTGAAATCATCCGTGGAAAAAGCGAGGCCCTCCGGCTGCCAGAGAAAGGAACCCCTGCCATGAATCCAGTTTCGCCAACCGACCTTCTCCGCCTGCGTGAATGGCTTTCCCTGCGGGAGTTGCAGCTCGCGCTCGAAGAGCCCGACCCTCCGGAGGGCTGGGATGAGCCTGCCGGCATTTCCGGCCAGCCGGGGCCCGTTTCCGGTCAGATTCGGCTCTGGCCTGCCGCGGATCCCTCAGACCCTCCGTTCTACGCGTTGCTTCTTCCGGCGGGATACGCCGAATGGACGGCCCTGCCTTTTTCGAGCCTTTCCCTTCCGGCGACCCCGCAGGAATTTTCGTTCCGGCCTGAAGGTCCCACGGCTGTGCTTCAAGGCTGGAATCGTCGGCGCATCTCCGATGCCCTGGCTGGGGCCAGTTGGCCAGCCGACCAGGCGGACGCCGGGGAGCTGTTCTGCCTCCAAGCGTGGTGCACCTCGCTGGAAAGCGGGGGGCCTCCCCCACCCCGCATCGCGGCGGCATGCGGTCCTCCCCTTGTACACCCTTTGGATCCTCGCCACGAGTTCCTGGCCTCTGAACATGACCGGGTCTCCCGTTGCCTGGGGGAGGACGGGGTGCTGCGGGTTTCGGAACCCGCCGCCCATGCAGCCGAGGAGGTCGCCCCATATGCCGTGGCAGTCTGGCACATCGGGGAAACGGGTGACCGGCTGCTTGCCGACCCCACAGGGCTCCGGATCGATTCCTCGCTGGGTGACGTTGCCTGGGAGGGGGCACTCCTGCGGGCTCCCGGATTGTCCCTCCGCTGGCAGGGCCGCCCGATGCCGTTTCCCGACGCCAACCAAGTGGCTTGGGCCAGCCTCGACCACCACGGCCATTCCTTCGCACTGCTCCGCTCCGGTGGAGGCTTGTCCTGAAGCGCTGTCGCTGCGGATTGCGTTTTGATGATTTTCAGGTATGCTCGATACACATGAAGGCCCCCGCCCCCCCCGAGACCCCCAGCCGCAAAGAGGTGTGGAAGATGTTCGACCGCATCGCCCACCGCTACGACCTGCTCAACCGCTCGCTGTCTTTTGGCCAGGATGTACGCTGGCGCAAACGCCTGAGACAGCACCTGCCCCGGGGCCGCCCCCTGAAGATCATTGACCTCGCCACAGGAACGGCAGACCAAATCCTTTTCCTGATGGATGGGAGTGCAGAGATCACCGAAGCGCGTGGGTACGACCTTTCCGAGGAAATGCTGGCGCGTGGACGGGAGAAGATCCGGGCCCGGGGGCTGGAGGGGACGGTCAGCCTGTATACAGGCGACGCGCAGGCCTGCCCGGCCGAGGACGCCAGCGCGGACATTGTGAGCATTTCCTTCGGTATCCGGAATGTGCTGGATGTGCCGACCGCTTTGCGGGAAATGCGGCGACTGCTCGTGCCGGGCGGCAAGGCCCTCATTCTGGAATGCTCACTGCCGACGCATCCATGGGTACGCGGGGCCTACCTGCTCTACTTCCGTCACGTCCTTCCCCGCCTGGGCGCCTTGGTGAGCGGGGATGCCCACGCCTACAACTACCTCAACCGCACCGTGGAAACCTTTCCCTGTGGCGAAGACTTCTGTGCTCTGCTGAGGGAGGCTGGCTTCCGCGAGGTCCGCGCCGAGCCCATGACACTGGGCACCGCGACCCTGTACAGTGGGGTGAACGGGGAGAACCTGCGGTGATGCCCATGCCACAGGCCGCGCTTGCCGACACCTTCGCCCAGATGGCCCTGCGCATCCGTCGGGCCTGGAATGAGTGGAGGAGCGCACCGGACACCGAGCTCCTCCGGGGAGTCCGCATCGAGGTCCCCCTCCCCCCGACCGATCCGTTCGAATGGTTGCTGGCACAGCGCCACCCCGAACTGGTTCTCTGGTCCTCGCGCGACCAGCATGACATCCGAGCGGGAGTGGGCACCTGCCATCTCCTGGCAGGTCATGGAGCAGGAAACCCCGCCCCCCTCTTCCAGCGGGGACGCGAGATCCTGGCGGCATTCGGGAGGAATCCCCCTCGCTACTATGGTGGATTCTCCTTCTCCCCGGCTTCCTCCGACGAACCTCCTTGGCCAAGCTTCGGGGCCTCGCGCTTCGTCATTCCCCGCGCTGAGCTCTGCATGCGCGAGGGGCAGTCCACCCTCGCGTGCAACCTGCTGTTCCGCAGGGACAGCGACCAGGAGCTTGGCTTGCTGCTGGCGGAGTGGGACACCATCTCCCCCGGCCTTCGACTCCCCGGCACATTACCTCCCCTCACGACCCGCCGGGACTATCCGGACCGTGAGGGATGGGAGTCCAATGTCCGCGCCGCCCTTGATCTCATCCAGAACCGCGTACTGGACAAAGTCGTGCTCGCCCGCAAGGCGGTGTACAGCTTCGCCGACCCCGTGGAGGCCATCCAGATTCTCTCGGTCTTACGCCCGGTGACCTCCCGCTGTTACCATTTCCTGTTCCAGCCCTCGCATGCCGCCGCTTTCATGGGGAGCACCCCCGAGCGGCTCTATCACCGGAAATCCCGCGACCTGCTCACAGAAGCCTTGGCAGGGACCCGGCCGCGGGACGAGGATCCCGAACGCGACGAGGCTCTGGGGCAGGAACTGCTCGGGGGCGCCAAGGAACGCCACGAACAGGAGCTGGTCCGCCGCGACCTCCTCCGTCGACTCCACCTGCTAGGCCATTGCGTCGAGGCCGACGAAACGCCATCCCTGCTCCGCCTGGAGCGCAAGCAACACCTGCTGAGCCGCCTTTCCGCACGGCTCCATCCGGGTGTGGGCGACGCCGAAGTGCTGCAGGCCCTGCACCCCACCCCCGCGGTTGGCGGGGCGCCCCGAGAAAACGCGCTGCGCGAACTACCCCGGCTGGAGCCGTTCGCGCGCGGCTGGTATGCCGCACCGGTGGGCTGGTTCGGACCCGACGAGGCCGAATTTGCGGTGGCGATCCGCTCGGGCCTGGTCCAAGGCCGCCAAGTCAGTGTGTACTCAGGCGCGGGCATTGTCGAGGGGTCGGACCCTGGCGACGAATGGCAGGAGATCGAGAGCAAGATCGCGGATTTTGTGAAGGTGACCCGGGGGTCGGTCTGGCGGCGATGATCTGGGCCACAGGTATGGAGGTTGGCCCGGGATTTTGCTTGGAGGCGGGGGGAAAGTGTGGCAAGTGCCCACCCCATGTTCTGGAACCCCCGCCCTTCCCCCCGGCTTCCGGGCGATGACCTCCATCCCCTCCTGCACCGTTGGGCCTCCCGCGTGGCCATCGTGCTGGTGGTGGCGCTGATCCTCATGCCCTTCGTGCTCTTCCGGGGGGCGGAAGAAACCCGCCCCCCGTCCTCCGATGCGCGGGACAGCGGCCCCTCCCACCCACCCCCACCGCCCACCGCGACGCCCCTCCCTCCGATTCTACCCCTTTATGGGTTCCCCACCGCGCAAACACGCCTGAAGGAAACCGACAATCCCGAAGTATACATGCCCACCGGATCGGGACGGGTGGAGTCGGCACTCTTCGGGGCCACACGGACCAACCGAAGCGGTCTTCCGCAGTTCCACGAGGGGGTCGACATCGCGCCCATCCGCTGGAGCCGCCAAGGCCGTGCCGAGGATGAAATTCTGGCGGTGGCCGACGGCAAAGTCGCCTACCTGAGCCGTTCCGCCGGAAATTCCAGCTATGGAGTGTACCTCGTGCTGACCCACGAGGACCCCGTAGGGGAATTCTACAGCCTGTACGCCCATCTGGCGTCGATTGACCCCGGATTGCGGGCGGGCCAGAGAGTGGTCCGCGGGCAGGTTCTGGGCATCATGGGCAACACGTCCACGCTGGGCATCCCTCATTCCCGGAGCCATCTCCACTTCGAGATCGGGCTCATGTTGAACCGGCGCTTCGATGCATGGTACCGTCGCACGGACGCCAAAAACGTGCATGGTTCCCACCATGGCTTCAACCTCTTCGGGATCGATCCCCTGCTTCTGTTGACAAAGCTGGAGCCAGGAAGGGCGACGCCCTTCTCGATGCTCGACACCCTGCAGGACCATCCCTATGCTTGGCGCCTGGTGCTGAACGCCCCTAGCCTCCCGGAGGTGTTCCAACGCCATCCTCTCCTCTGGCAGGGAGCACCCTTCGCGTCCGGGGCCTTGGTTGTGGAGGTAAGCGAAGGCGGCGTGCCCTTGCGGGCCCGGCAGGCGACCCCCGAAGAAGCCCTGGGCGTCACCACAGCCTCGCCGAAGGTCCTGGATGTCCAGGAAGAAGCCCTGGGCCGAAACGCTCTCCGACACGTCCTGCGCCGCAACGGAGCCTGGAGGGTCACCGACTCCGGCCGCCGCTGGATCGAGATGCTGCTTTTCTCCCCGTGACCTTGGTGCCGCCGGGCTCCGACATGCCGAGCAGAAGGCCAAGCTGGAGGCTGGTCACCCAGTAACTGCTCCCTCCCTGGCTGATCCAGGGCAAGGGGATGCCCGTGATGGGCAACAGAGTCACCACACCGGCGATATTGACGGTGACCTGGGCCAGGAAGGCGGCCGAGATCCCTGCGGCCAACAGACCGGCGAAGGCCCCTTTCTGCGCGTGGACAATGCGGCGGGCGGCAGAGAAAAGCACCCCGTACAGGAGGAGAAGGAGGAGACAGCCCAGGTAACCGGTCTCCTCGCCGTAGACAGCATAGACAAAATCGGATCCCGCAATGGGGAGGCGGTCGGGGCGCCCCCGCCCAAAACCCGTGCCCGCGAGGCCGCCGGCGTAGAGGCCGCTGAGCCCTTGCAGCACCTGCCAGCCCGCCCCCGTGGGATCGGAGAAAGGGTCGAGCCAGGCCTCCATGCGACGGGCGCCATGAGCGAACAGGCGTGAAGCGGCCCAGAGGCCGGCGCCGCCGGCGAGCGCCGCGGCGCCGGCCCAGCTGAGCGAGCCAGTTGCCCGCACCAGTATGCCCAGAAGGGTAAGACTGAGCAAAAGGACCATGCCCAGATCCCGCTGCAACACCAGGAGGGCGCAGAGAAGGGCCCATGCGAGGGAGAGGGCGAGGAGAGGCCCCCAAGGGGGGCGCCAGAGTGGCCGGCCCCGCCATTCGCCCTCCGCATGGGCAAATGCACCAGCCAACGCAAAGGGGACGAGGACCTTCAACAACTCGGTCGGGGTCATACCGCCGGGGCCATAAAGTGCGCCACGGAAACGGGAGCCAACCACCAAGAGCCCGCCCAGCACGAGCGGACAAAGCAGGGCCGCGAAGGGCCACAAGGACCGCCAGGAGGCGATGCGCCCGCGACGACTCGCGGCCCAACCCAGCCACAGCCAGGCGAAGCCCATGGGTTGGATCCACAGCGACATATCCCCCACGCCCTCCACAGCCCCGCTCATTCTCGCCCTCACCAGCACCCCAATACCCGAAAGCAGCAACAGCCCCCCCAGCAGCGCCCCCGATCCCGCGAAGCGGGCGACCCTCAGGATGCCGACGAGCAGCAGGGCCGAGCCGAACCACACGCCCAGAGGCAACACGTCCGCGACACTCAGCAGCCCGCCTTGTCCGGCACGCGCGCCCAACACCCCCAGATAGCCTAGGCAGACCAGAAGCCCAGCCGCTCGCAGACCCGAGGCGGGCCGGGAGGCCCCCGTCTTTGCCACGGCCGACGAGTGGCTCATGGGGCCAGCCATCCTTCCTTCGCCCCGCTCCGAAGCAACTCCCTCGCCACCGGCAACGCCGCGGCCGAACCATACCCCGCATGCTCTACCATCACACAAAAGGCCCACTTCGGCCGCTCCGCCGGCGCGAACCCCGCGTACCAACTGTGGGATTCCCTCCCCGTTCCTGTCTGCGCCGTCCCCGTCTTCCCCGCCGACGTCAGCTCCGCGATCCGCATGCCACGGCCCGTCCCCCGCTCCACCACCTGACGCATCATGCGCTTGAGCGATTCCGCGCGCGCGACATCGCAGAGCCTGCCGCCCCGTCGCGGAGGCGCCTCCGGGTCAAGACGCGGAAGCACCGTCTCCCCCCCATTGGCCACCGCCCCGACCAGCATGGCCATCTGGAGGGGACTCACCAAAAGGGTCCCCTGCCCGATCGCGAACTGTGCGAGCCCGTAGGGTTGGCTGTCGGAAAGCTCGGGCACATGAGCCGGCAGCAGGGTCAGGGTCCCATCTGCCCCCTTCCAGAGAGGAACCTCTTCCTCCAGACCGGCGGCCCTGACTGCGCGGCGAAGTTCCTCGGCTCCAACGCTGAGGGCCAATCGCGCGAAATAGGTGTTCGAAGACTTGGTCAACGCCTCCGCCAAATTCAAGCGTCCATGACCGCCCCAGGTCCGCCCCTCGCGGGCGGCGGTGTAATAATCGTGGTCCCGGATCAAGGGGTTTCCCTTTCCGGTGGTCCACCCCTGGGGAGGGGTGTCAAAGGTGGGATTGAGTCCCCGATGGAGGGCCGCGGCGGCCACGAGAACCTTGAAGACGGAACCAGGCGGATAGCGCCCGGCAAGGGCGCGATTGAGAAGCGGCGCCCCTCTTTCCGCCCCGAAAAGCCTTGGGTTCAAACGATTAGGATCAAAATCAGGCCCACTGTGCAGCACCAACAGATTTCCGGTGCGGATTTCCATCAGGACCACCGCCCCTGCCCTCCCCGCCATCAATTCGCGCGCCCGCTGTTGGAGATTCACGTCAAGGGTGGTCCGCAACGATGGCCCCTCGGTGTGGGCCGCGCGGTCCAACAGGCTCCTCCCGAAGGCGGCAAGATCCTCGGCGCTGCGCAGCGGCCCCGTCACCAAATCCGCGCGGGCCGCCGCTTCGACCCCGGAGAGTCCGTAGACGGGATGGTTGTAGCCGACGACATGGGCGAAAGTGGGTCCATAGGGGTAGACCCGTTGGATCCCCCGGGGGGTGACGCGGCTGACGGCCAGGGCGCGGCCCTCCCGGTCGAGAATACGCCCCGCCCTCACCTGGTGCGCCGGATTAAATTCGCGGCGGTCGTACCGCTGCATGAACCCGATAAACCGCTCGTTCCTGCCCCCCAAAACCTGCCAGGTGGCCTGACGTCCAGCCAACAGGAGCAAAAGCAACCCGGAGAAAAGTGCGCCCGCCCGCCCGCCGCGCCCCTCGCGGCGCAGGCGCCAGGCCAGCCCCACCAGACTTCCGCCGAAAAGGGCCAGAAAAAGGCCGCCCAACAGCTGCGCCAGGTGCGGCCACACGGAATGTGTCAGCAGCGTCTGTAGGAAGGTCAGCCGCGTATCCAGGGATCAGATCTCCAGTCCCTCGTATTGCCCGGTCTGTGCCTGTCCCAGATAGGTCGCCAACAGCTCAATCGCCGCCTCCACGTCCCGCCCGTGCACCATCTCGTTCACCGTGTGGATGTAGCGCGTCGGAATGCTCAACGTGATACCCGCGCAGCCACCGCCGCTCCGTTGCAGCGCCCCACCGTCGGTGCCCCCCCGCGGCAGGATCTCCATCTGATGCGCGATCCCGTGTTTCCGCGCGATCTCCCGCATGTGCCGGACCAAGAGGGGATGGCTGATCAGGGAGCCGTCCATAATCTTGATGCCCACACCGGCGCCGATCGAGGTGACTTGGGCGTCCGCCGTGCTGCCCGGGTGGTCGGCGGCGATGGTGGTGTCCAGAGCGATGCCGATCTGGGGCCGTACCTGGTACGCCGCGGTCGTCGCCCCCCGCAAGCCTATCTCCTCCTGGGTGGTCGCCACCGCCACCACCGTAAACTGGCTTTTCGGCATGCGCCGGAGAGCCTCGATCATGACGAAGACCCCAACCCGGTTGTCTAGACTCTTGGCCGCAAAGCAGTCCCCGCAGGGCGTGAAACCTCGATCCATCGTCACCATGCCCCCGATCTCGAAATTCTCCCGCACGGCCTCCAAGGCCATTCCGGTATCCACGAAGAACTGTTCGATCTCGGGGCCCCTCTCCTCCGGCTTCGTCAGCAGGTGGGGAGGCTTTGTTGAGTAACAAAGGACCCCGGGGGCCGTACCCCCATCCGTTTTGGACACAAGGACACGCTGGGCGAACAACTGCCGGGGATCGAAGCCCCCCAGGGGCTGAAGGCGGAGGAACCCCTTCTCATCGATGTGCTTGATGATAAAACCAATCTCGTCCATGTGGGCCGCGATCATAATCCGCGCATCGCTGTCGCCCGGAAAAGTCGCATACAGGTTGCCCATCGCATCGACGCGCAACTCGTCCGTGAGCTCGCAAAGCTCGCGCCGCACAATCCGACGGATTTCCGCTTCCTGCCCGGGAACGCCCCGGGCCTCGCACAATTCCTTCAAGAGTGGGATGTTCATGCCCAATCCTTAGCCAGAGCCCACGCGGAATACAAACCGGAACCACTTCCGATTTCATTCCCTCCCTCCCGTCACCCATCCGGGAGGGACGACAGGAGGGCAAGGAAAAGGGCCACGTCGGGCTGATGACGTTCCGGGAAAGGACTTGCAGTCAACGTGAGTGTCGCAAAGGTTCCTTATCCCTGCCCGGATGTGGGTTCAACGGCTCTCCCGCGGTCCGCCAGCAGGAAACCCAGGCGTTCCCGGGCGCCCGTTCCAAAAAAAAGCTGATGAATCGATTTCCTTTGCATGGCCGCCCAACCCGTGTAAGAACGAAGGTCCACCCCAGGGACCTTCTCCCCATGACTCCTCACGACTTCAGGACCTCCCCCCTCGGGAGGGTAGAATGCTGAAACGACTTCTCTGGCTGCCGATTGACCTCTTCCGCCTCACGATCGATCTCTGGCGCCTGAGCGCGGACCGGATCGACTCCTGGGGCCTCAAGGAACAACCCTGCACCTTCTGCCGCGGAGGCGACTCCGGCCGGGTCCCCCGCCCCCTCCCCGAAGGCCTCCTCGCCTACCGCAACCTCTGGCTCATCCGATGGGCCCTTCCCTGCGTCCGCAGCACCCGAACCCCCCGGACCCGCCGCCGACTGGTAAGCTGCTTCAAAGAGGGCGGCCACCTTCGGATCTCCCCCCTGGTTCCCGTCTGCGCCATCGGCCTCAGCCTTTTCTGGATCACCCTGGCCATCCTCCTCTTGGACCACCTGTAAGGACGGCCCCCCAGTCACGAACGGTTCAAAATAACCCGGAGACCTCCATGAAATCCATTGCCCACTTCCTGCTCCTCTGCACGCTGCTCCTTCCCCTTGCCAGCCCCGCAGACAGCGTCCACGACTTCACCGTGGAGGACATTGGGGGGTCCGCAACTCCCCTTTCACAATTCAAGGGCAAAGTCCTGCTGATTGTGAACAGTGCCTCCAAGTGCGGATTCACAAAACAATATGCGGACCTCGTCGCCCTCCAAAAGGAATACGGTGCCAAAGGCCTGGTCGTCATCGCCTTCCCCGCCAACAACTTCAACAACCAGGAACCCGGAACCAACGTTGAGATCCAAGCCTTCTGCCAAGAGCGCTACGACGTGGACTTTCCCGTGATGGCCAAAATTTCGGTTCGGGGGGACGACCAGCACCCCCTTTTCGCCCATCTCACCCAGGCACCTAACCCCGACTTCACCGGGGACATCCGCTGGAACTTCGAAAAATTCCTGGTGGGTCCTGACGGCAAACTCCTCCGCCGCTTCCGATCCCTCACCAACCCCAACGGGGCCGAAATACGAACCGCCATTGAAAAGGCCCTCCCGCCCCCAGCCGAAGCCCCCTGACTCCCCCGCCCACCCACAAGGAACAGCTGCAGGGTGGTGGAATGTTGCCCAACGCGGGCTCCGCCCGCACTTCAAAAGAAAAGCCGGTAGGTTGAGGTGAAGGTGTGATGTGAGATTCTCGTCTGCCGGAGGCGGCTTCAGACGCTGGCCAGAAGGATCCTCCCCCACATCCCCTCCAAACATAAACGCTTTTGTGTAGCATCACCGTTCGGAAGATTCTCATCGGCAAACCCCAAAAGGGACCGTGATCCACGGGAAGGGACGAGCACCGGGCACGCGGTTTTCCCCGCCTTTTTCCTTTTCCTTTTCCTCCCCTCGCCTACAGTCTGCCCACACATCCACCCCGAGGCCCCCCCATGACGCCCTTCTACATCCTCCTCGCCCTCGCCGTCCTCACCCTCCTCTGGGGCATCGGTGCCTACAACAACCTTGTCGCCCTCCGCAACCGCTTCAAAAACGCATTTGCCCAGATCGACGTGCAACTCAAGAGACGCTACGACCTCATCCCCAACCTCGTCGAAACAGCCAAGGCCTACCTCACCCATGAACGGGAAACCCTCGAGGCCGTCATCCAAGCCCGAAACCAAGCCCAATCCGCCGGACGCGCTGCGGCGGCCGATCCGACCGACCCCGCCGCGATGGCAGGGCTCCTGGGAGCCGAACGCGGCCTATCCGGGGCACTCGGCCGCCTTTTTGCCCTCTCCGAGGCCTATCCCAACCTCAAAGCCGACACCAACATGCGTCAGCTCACCGAGGAACTCACTACGACGGAAAATAAGATTTCCTTCGCACGGCAGCACTACAACGACAGCGTGATGGCCTACAACACCCAGCGGGAGGTCTTCCCCTCTGTACTCATTGCCAACATGTTCCAGTTCGCAGCCGCAACGCTTTTCGAGATCGAAAACGAGGGGGAGAAGCAGGCCCCCAAGGTCGCCTTCAGCTGATCCCGCATGGATCTCCGCATTCTTCCCCGTTCCTCCCCCCTTCCCTCGAAGGCGCCAAGTCCCTCTTTGGCCCTCCTCCACGAAGCGCCAACTGGCACCCTTGCACAACTTCTGGCCCTCCGCATGGACTCCACCCGGCGCGACACGTTGCACCGCATGGGACTGGTGGAAGGCCTGCATCTTCGCGTCGAACACAACGACCACCACGGGCGCGTCGTCATCCGCCTAGGGGGCGAACTCTTCCTCCTCGGTCGCCGCGAAACCCGCCATATCGAACTCCGCATCCTCCCCTCCCCGCCCACCTGAGCCTCCGTCCTCTCTTGTGCCCCTCCCCCCCCACCCCCACTAGATGTGGGGCCAGTGCGGTTTCCCCCACCTTTTCAACTCCGAAGACGTGACAAAAGGCGCTTCAGGGGCAAAGATAAAACCGCACTCGACACCGCCCTCGGGCGGGACGGAGGCGAGCCTTTCCGGGGTTCGCCTCCGTTTCCTTTTCCTGTACCCTTGCCCGCCAAAACAAAAAACGGAGGCATTCGGGAAAATGCCTCCGTCCCATTCACCAGACTCCAGGTTACTTCTTCGCGGGAGCCTTCTTCGCAACCGCTTTCTTCGCGGGAGCCTTCTTCGCAACCGCCTTCTTCGCGGGAGCCTTCTTCGCAACCGCCTTCTTCGCGGGGGCCTTCTTCACAACCGCTTTCTTCGCGGGGGCCTTCTTCACAACCGCTTTCTTCGCGGGGGCCTTCTTCACAACCGCTTTCTTCGCGGGGGCCTTCTTCGCAACCGCCTTCTTCACCGCGAAGGGAGACTTCTTCGCGGGGGCCTTCTTCACAGCCACCTTTTTGGCGGCGGGTTTCGTCACGGGCGTTTTCTTTGCCACCGCCTTCTTGGCGGGAGCCGCGGCCTTCTTGGCGGGAACCTTCTTCGCGGGCGCCTTCTTAGCGGGAACCGCAGCCTTCTTGGCGGGAGCCTTCTTGGCAGCGGCCTTCTTGGCCGGCACCTTCTTGGCGGGCGCCGCGGCCTTCTTGGCCGGGGCCTTCTTCACTGCGGCCTTCTTGGCCGGGGTCTTCTTGGCGGGCACTCGATACCTCCTGGTTGGGGGCGGGATTCCGACGATCGGTCTCCCTGGTTTCAACGGCATCCGTCCCGCCTTTTCCTCCCTTCCGCCTGCGCGGAAGTTCCGGTGAGCAAAACGCGCGACAATACGCCGTCTTGCATGGAAGTTTTACCCCCTTTGCCTCCCCTCCGTCAAAACCCCCTCTCTTCATTCCGCACGGAAAAAACCAACTGCCTACAAAATTAGGCGGTTGGGATGGACATATGGGATCGGGTGCGCAGGCCCGCGGCGCGGTACACCGCCAGCAGGTCGGCCGTGGCGGCATCGAGCTCTCGGTTCACGATGCGGAATGCGTAACAGCCCGCTTGGAGAATCTCACGTTCCGCATTGCGGAGACGGCGCTCTACCACCTCCGGGAGGTCGGTGCCTCGTCCCAAGAGGCGAGCACGCAACTCCTCCCGGGAGGGAGGTTCGATAAAAACATCAACGAACGCCTCACGAAGGGCTTCCATACCCTTACGGGCGAGGGCCGAACGAATGAGGGCGCCCCCCTGCACATCGACATCCAGCAGGACAGACCTCCCGGCATCCAGTGCCAGGCGAAGGGGCTTCACTGGAGTGCCATACAGGTTCCCATGGACCTCGGCATGCTCCAGGAACTCTCCGGCCCCAACCCCACGCTCAAAGTCCTCCCTGCACAGGAAATGGTAGTCCACACCGTCACGCTCCCCCGCCCTCGGCGACCGCGTTGTCGCGCTCACCGAGAAGACCAGCTCAGGGTGGGACTCCAGCAGTCGCCGGCACAGGGTCGTTTTTCCGGCACCCGAGGGGGCGCTGACCAGCAACAGCACCGGATGGCGGTCGGGGCAACTCATCGCGCGCTACTCCACATTCTGCACCTGCTCCCGCAGCATCTCCACCCGCTCCTTGCCAGCGAGCGCGAGACGGTTAATGTCAGAACGGGAGGCCTTCACGGAAAGGGTATTGAACTCGCGCGCAAGCTCCTGGCAGAGAAAATCGAGAGATCTACCCAGCGGGCCCTCCTGCGCCAGCCTCTCCCGGAACTGTTCCAGATGCCCCCCGATGCGGTCCAGCTCCTCGCGGATGTCCGCGCGCTCGGCATACAACGCGATTTCCTGGAGAAGCCGCGGCTCCAAGTCCGCTGCCGCCCCCCCCAGCGAGGCGACCGCCGCCCGGAGACGAATCTCCATCTCGGCGCGCGCCTCCGGCAGCAAAGGCTCGATGCCGGCCAGCACCTCCCCTACCTCCGAAAGAAGGCGCCCCAGTACCGTGCGAAGGTGCGCGCCCTCCTTCGCCCGCATCGTATCCAGCTCCTCCAGGGCCAAATCCAACGCCTCCCGGAGCAGAACCCAGAGCTCTTCTACATCTCCCCCCTCCTCCGCCGCCGGATCCCGAAGGCTCCCGACCAAGCCGAGCAACTCCGCCACACTCCGGATCGGCTCCAGGCCCCGTTCCTCCGCAAAAAGATTCACCTCGCGCAACAGGCCCTCCGCCCGGACCGGATCAAAAGCAGCACCCGCTACATTTCCCGGGGCATCGATGCGAACCCTGACCTGAACCCGGCCGCGGTGCAGGCGCTCCTGCAAGCGGGTGTGGCAGCGCCCCTCCAGCACCCCCACCCCCTTCGGCAGCGAGATTTGCGCATCGAAACTTCGCCGGTTCACCGAGCCAATCTCCACGCGTATCCCAACCCCCGCCCCCGACACCACACTCCCCTGACCAAAACCGGTCATGCTTTTCACGCCGGCCCCCCGCTTTCCTGGCGGGCCTCCCAGGCCGCAAGCTCCTGTACATCCTTGTCCCCCCGCCCCGAACAATTCACGATCACGATCTGGTCGCGCCCCAGCGTGGGAGCCAACCTCATCGCCCAAGCCATAGCATGGGCACTCTCCAGAGCTGGCAGAATCCCCTCCTTGCGGCTCAACTCCCCAAGCGCGGCCACGGCCTCCCGGTCGCGGATCGCGGTGTACGACACCCGTCCCAGATCTTTGAGCCAGGCATGCTCCGGCCCCACCGCCGCATAGTCCAAGCCAGCGCTCACCGAATGCGTCAGGCTGATCTGTCCCTCCCCATCCTGCAACACATAAGTCTTCGTCCCCTGCAGGATTCCCAACCTCCCCCCATCGAACCGCGCGGCATGTTCGCCCAGTCCCGAGCCCAACCCTCCCGCCTCCACCCCCGTCATCGCCACCGACTCGTCCGCCAGGAACTCCCAGAACAGTCCAATCGCATTACTCCCCCCCCCGACGCACGCAACCAAATGGTCCGGCAGGCGCCCCTCCCGGGCGAGGATTTGTGCGCGCGCCTCGCGCCCGATCACCGACTGGAAATCCCGCACCATCATTGGATACGGATGCGCCCCCAGGGCGGACCCGATGATGTAGTGGGTGTCGCGGATGTTCGTCACCCAATCCCGCATCGCCTCGCTGATGGCATCCTTAAGAGTGCGCTGTCCTGCCGAAACCCCGACGACCTTCGCGCCGAGTCGCCGCATGCGGTAGACATTAAGGGCCTGCCGTTCCATGTCGACCTCGCCCATGTAAACCACGCACTCCAGGCCGAACATGGCCGAGACCGTCGCGGTGGCGACCCCATGCTGACCCGCCCCCGTCTCGGCGATGATCCGTCGCTTACCCATTCGCTTGGCGAGCAGGACCTGGCCCAGACTGTTGTTGATCTTGTGCGCCCCGGTGTGGCAAAGGTCCTCCCGCTTGAGGTAGACTTTGGCCCCGCCGAGACTTTCGGTCAGGCGGCGGGCGAAGTACAGGGGGGTGGGCCTTCCCACGAACTCCCGCAACAGCCCGTCGAGTTCCGCCGCGAACGCCGGATCTTTGCGCGCCTCCCGGTAGGCCCCGGCCAATTCCTGCAAAGGGTGCACAAGCACCTCCGGAACAAACATCCCCCCATAGGGCCCAAAATGCCCCCCCTCATCGGGTTGCGTCGGATACAGCGGCACGGTGGGTTCACTCATCGTCGCATCATACCCGCATCCCCCGCCGGCGCAAGCCGGAAACGGGCCGGAGCGCCGCTGAACACGGTCTCACCCCTGCGGCCGATGGCTTGCGATCTCTTCGGGCGTTTTTATCGCGTCCCCCTTGTGGCCGCGGCGGTGGCGGAACACCGTGTGCTCCAATACCGCTCCCACCAGAAGGCTCGCCACCACCAATCCCGCGAACACTTCCAATGCGATCATGTCTGTTTCTCCTTTCCAGGGTGGGTTACTCTTCGACACGGATGGCCTCAAACTGGCACAGCGAGGCCGTCTTGCGCGCCTCCTCCTCCAGCCCGGGGGGCACCGTCTCTGTCACAACCTCCGCAATCCAGTTCTTGCCGAGACGAAAAAGGGACGGACACGCTTGGGTGCAATCTTCGCATCCCGTGCAGGCATCTGGGTCGATGGTTATCTTCATAGGATCATTTTTCCATCCCTCCCTTTCAATAGCAAGACCGGATTTCCTCCCCCCCTGATTTTGCGCGTCCGCGACCGTATGGAGGCTGGGACGCCCCCTTCGGCTCGCCCCCCCCATCTCATCTGTGCTCTTTGAATCACCTGTTGCAATCCATCCACGGGCGTACTGGGTTGCAATCGTTTCGTGGACGTGTCAGGAACAGACATGGCCGCTTCCCTCTCCCCCGCGGGGGGGCGGGGGCCGGGGGGGCGGGGGGGGGGGGGGTGGGGGCGGGGGGGGGGGGGGGGGGGGGGGGGGGGGGGGGGGGGGGGGGTGGGCGGGGGGGGGGGGGGGGGGGGGGGGGGGGGGGGGGGGGGGGGGGGGGGGGGG
>CAYLNG010000038.1:0-19293 GCA_964385155.1 uncultured Verrucomicrobiota bacterium | reverse complement strand
CCCCGGCCCAAAAAAAAGCTGCAAACCAAGGTTTGCAGGGGAAAAGGAATGGGGTGAGTGACGGGAATCGAACCCGTACTGACACCTTGATTATATTGATCGAAAAATGGCACCTTGACAAACCTTGCCAAAATGTGGCAAGGAAATGCCATGAAACGCACCAAGCTGACACCGGAAAAAAAATCGTTCCTTCACCATGGTCAGAGGGTCCGCGAAACGCAATATGGGACTTGGCAAGCGGATGTAGTGGCCCAGTCCGGGGGACGCACCAAGCGAACGAGGCGGCAATTCCCGACGATGTCGGAGGCCATGGCTTTCGTCGAGGAACAGCTGGCCGATGCGGAGCGGCTGGGGCGTCTCTACCACGAACACGAGCATGAGCGGCTTGTTGACGCTAGGCGAGCGTGGGAACACCTAGCGTTGCACGGGCTGGGGGATGTCACCCTGGCGGAGGCGGCGGCGTTCTATGCTCAACATAACAGCTTGAAAAATGGGGCTTGGACGGTCGGGGAGGCCATAGACAAATATCTGGGCGAGCTGGCGTCACCCAATGATGGAGGCAAAGCGGCAAGGCCGAGGTCGATACGCGACAAGTGTAGTCGGCTGGCGGCGTTCGTCGAGATGCACGGCGACAAGCCGATTCATTCGGTCACCACACGGGATGTGGAGGCGTGGCTTTCAAGCACGGGAGCGGAGGGGCGGAACTTGCGCAACTACAAGACGCAAATCCAAAGCTTGTTCAATTTCTGCCAGCGACACGCCCCCGGCTCATTCGTTAACACCGTGGCGCATTTTCCCCAACGGAAAGCCGTGGAGGTCGAACCTGCACCCACGTTGACGTGGCGACAAGCCGGGGCTGTAATGGCGGCAATCGAGGCAATTGACGAACGGTCCGCCGTGGCCCTTGCCCTTGGTTTTTTCGCTGGCGTACGATCCGACGAACTGGCACCGATTGGCGGCAAGGACGGGCTGGAGTGGGAGCATATCGACTTCGAGTCGGGGACAATCCGAATCCCTGCAACCGTGGCCAAAACGCGGTCGGCGCGGGATGTCCGCATAACTGACAACTTGCGGACGTGGCTGGAGCGGTACAAGCGGGAGTCGGGGCGAATCAGTTGGTCATATACCCAATTAAGCAAACACCGGAAAGCCGCTTGCAAGGCGGCTGGAGTGAGCTGGGGCAATAATCTGGCACGGCATAGTTTTGCGACGTACTACGCTAAACTCCACGGCAAACATGCGGCGGCGGAGCAACTTGGCCACCGTGGGAGCGTCGATGTCATCGAGGACCATTATCTGGGGAGCGTCGTCAAAGAGGCCGATGCGGAGCGGTATTTCCAGATAGTGCCGAGGGAGTCGGCAGGGATCATCAAGTTTAAAGCATAGATCGCGCTAGAAGCCACGTTTGAGCCGCTGGCGCAATCTCACACCCACCGACACGCGGATGCGTTCTAGGGGCGTTCTAGCGCGTTTTGGCTGGAGCTGATTAGTGGATTAATTTGTGCCATTCTCATAGATGCGATACATTTTCGTATTTTTTTCGAATTCGGATGTTTACTATCCTATTTCAAAATTGTAGTTTCGAGGAATGAAAACAAATCCTCTCATTCTCCCAGATGTCACCACACCGCGAATCTGCACGCGGCGCAAGGGTCGCGTCGTCGCCGGGTTGTCACTCCATCCCGACGGCAAGCAAGCCATCCGGCTAGTCGCAGAAAGCAATGGCCTATCGTTTTCGGAGGCGGCACGGCAACTGATCGACCTGGGGCTTAAATCTTTGAATCACGATACAGGCACGGAGACCACCTAACAACCCCAAAAAAAGTGAGACGACCGCCATCGAAAACAGTCGTCTCACAAGGAATCGAACTATGAAAACCTACACAAATGAACACAAATTGTCAAGCCAGCCGTGGCTTGGCGGAATCAAAGCAATCGCCGATTTTTGCGGCGTCTCACCCCGAACCGTCGCCAGATGGATCGAGGAGGGCAAGATTCCAGTGAGGCGCTTTTCGGCGCGGAAAATACTCGCCAGACCTGATGATGTGAATCGCGCACTAAACGAGATTTGTGCGCAGTATGAGCGGGGTGTGGCATGAAGGCGCACGAGCTGATGGATGGGCTGGCAATCGCCAGAGGCGGCGCTGGCTGGCTGGCTGGCGTATCGTTCGCGGACGCGGCGGATGGATGCGAGACGGACGCAATCCGCACCGGACGCACCTTTAAGGCGCGAATCCCCGGGTCACTACTGGCGGTAGAGGCGGCGATCATTTCCGCGTCGCTGGCGGTACGATCCGCGCACCGGATGGAGATTCCTGGGCGTGTTCTGGTTTGCGTCTCCGATGTCGAGGAGGCGCGGGTTGTCGCCAGCGGCTTACAGGATCGTGTTAATGACTACTTCATCCCCGACGGCGTCGAGGTCGGGGGGCTGGCGTGGATCGAATTCATGCACGCACCCATCCCGCGTGACATATCGGCGGAGGTCGCCAGAGGCGGCGTCCTGCTGATTGCCTTCGTCAACATGCAAATCCCCATCGGCAAAATCGCGCAATTCCAGAGCAAGCTTGCAGAAGATGGGCGATTCGGTCGCCCCGCTTGTGTCGTGTTCGAGGATTGGGATGGGGGAGCGGCATGATCTCGCCCGTGTCGAGTGCGAGCGGAGGCGCGGTCATCCCCCCGGAGCTTATTCTTGAAGCGGAGGCGGCCACGGACATTTGCAGTCGTATCCTGCCGCCCCCCGATCAAATCCTCCCCGACTTTGCGGACCGTGGCGACAAGTGTTTCGTCATAGGCACAAGTAAATCCCGCAAGAGCTTCACGGCGCTACAAACCGGACTGCACATCGTAGCAGGCGATGCGGGTATGCCATTTGGCCGCGTTGAGGAAGGGATGCGCGTCTTATACGTGAATCTGGAGATTCGCAAAAGCCACTTTGAGCGGAGGCTTCAAAAAATGGCGAGGGGTCTAGGTATCGAGGGGGAGCCGCTTTCTAGATTTACCGTGGCGCATTGTCGAGGAAGGCAAGTCGATGCCCAGCACGTCGTCGCCACCGCGTTAAGCGTACAGGCGGATGCTATCATCCTGGACCCAGCGTACAAGCTTCAAGGCTGGGACGAAAAGGATGTTGGTCCATGGCTTGCAAAATTCGATTCAATCGTGGAGTTAACCCGCGCCCTGTTGATCGTTGTTCACCACGAGAAAAAAGGCGTCGCCGGGGATCGTCAAGCGATTGATCGAGGCGCTGGCGACGGCAAGATGAGCCGGGATTATGATTGCGCCCTGCAAATCGCGCCGCAACGTGACGAACCTAACGATTGCGTGGTTTACTCCCAAGTCCAGCGCAACTACATGCCGCATGCGCCGGTCGTGATGCGGTTTGAGAACGGCGCATTCATAAAGACTGACCTGCCGCCTATCGAGGCCACGTCGCAATCCCTACGAGCTGGGGCTGGCAAGCGGGAGGTCAATTTGGAGGCCATAATCGCAATGGTGAGGGACCATGGCCCTTACTCCAAGTGTGAGCTCCGGGAGATTCTTATCCGGGAGGGATGCACACACCGTTCCGCTGGACCATACATCGACACGATGGAGCGGCTTTCGCCAGAAATTGTTCTTCACCGTGAGCGCAAGCCGGGGGGGAGAACCATGGTGTGCACACCTGCACAAAAAGCCGCAATGGAGGCCGGGGAGCGATGATTTTACACACCGGACGTTTGATGCAAAATCATCCACATTCGACATGCGTAAAACGTGTGTATCGATCAACAAAGACGGACTTTTTGCATGTTTTGCACCCATGTAAAACGCACACTCAACACACCCTTATAGGGGTGTGTGTGCAATGTGCCATGAGCGAAAATTTCCAGAACCGCACCTAACCCCAACGGCGGCGAACCCGCCAGAAAGATACCAATGCCATGCTGACACCAAACGATCCAATCCAAGCCCTCACAATCCACCCATGGCTGACCGATGCCAAAGAGTCCATCGAGGCGTTCAACGCCGAACTAGCTGGAGTCATTGCCAAACGATCCAAGGCGGAATCCGACTTCGCCCATTTCCGCACCCGGCTGACCGCTGGCGAGGTTGGCCCTTCGCTCTGGCGAGACGCGAACGATGCGCGTCAACGCGTTGCCGAGGCGGATGTCGCCGAGCTGAACCTGGCCCGCAAACGTGGCGAGCTGGTCGAGGCCACAAGAAGCGATCTGTCATCCGCACGGGTCCGCCAGAAGCAACTGGCGGCGGAACGAGAGAACGCAATCCGAACCGAACACGCTGGACAGCACGAGCGCGTTCTCAGGACCATGATCGAGACGGACACGGAGCTGGTTAGGCTTCGCCGGGAGATGCCGACGCTGATCCCGGTCGAGGATGAACACACCCCGATCCGAACCCGCGAACTCACCCGCCGTCTTGAGCGCGTGACGACGATCTGACAATGTTCCCTCCGCTGGTGGAGATAGGTACTGCCGCGTGGGTCGGTCGCCAGCGAACCCACACCCCCCTCCCGGCTGGCTTGCGCTGAACCCAAGGCGCGGCTGGTCGGGGGGGTCCTATTCGGACACGGGATGTCCGAATTGAGGTCCAGAGACGCACCCACCCCCATCAAGGTACTTCCTGATAATGGTTTCTCAACAGTTGGCGTACGTCGAACTTTCGGGCGGGGTGGACGTTTAGATTCTCCCCCCCCCCTATAATCAGGACCCGCAATCGTGAACACTCCCACACCGCCATTATATGCCGAGCTAGAGCGTCGAGGAATCGGCGTCAAATCCCTAGCACGTCTCGCAGGGACGGACCGTGACACGGCGAGGCGCGTGTTCCGTGGCTTGGATGTCAACTTGTCAACGGCGGAGGCGGTCGCAACCCTGCTGGGGGTCCACCACTTGGACTTGTTCGAGGCCGAGGCGGGGCGCTGGCGTCCGAGGGATGATGTCTTTATCTGCCCGCCATACCCGAGCGGACGCGGCGTGAACACTTCATCTTGGGAGGCGGCTTATGGATCACATCCGGATGCGGCGGAGCGGCGGAGGGAGTGGCGAGATGCGCGGCTGGCGGAGATGGGAGGCGTGGCTGGGAATGTTGACCTTGCCAAACCTTGCCAAAAATCATGGCAAAACGTGGCAAATCATGGCGGTTTTTCCTAGTCGGCTGTATAGGACGCATAATCCGTAAATTCGCTGTAAACCGTTGAATATCAAAGAAAAAGACCGCCCTTTCGGACGGTCTAAAATGGGGTGAGTGACGGGATTCGAACCCGCGACATTCAGTGCCACAAACTGACGCTCTAACCAGCTGAGCTACACCCACCATTGGGGAAGGAGGCGTACCATAGCGGAATTCTCGAAAAAGGGAAGTGGAAAATCAGGGGAGCTGCACTTGACGGATCCAGGTGGAGCTGGAGGCGTCGAGGTTGGGGGAGGGAGGGGGGGCGATATCGAGGAGTTCCCGTTTCTGGACCAGCAGTACGGCCTCGCCGGGGCGGGCGCGGCGGAGGGCCTCACGGGCGCTGTCGAGATTCTCCACATGGCGGCCCAGTTGGAAATCGAAAAAGGCGGAATTGATGCCGACCACGTGCAGGGTTGCGGCTGGGGCGGCCAGGGGGCGTGCTGCGTGGAGGAAACGTTCATGGGCCTTCCAGGGGTCGAGATGGGTGCGGATGCCTTCGGCGAGCCCGAGCAGAAGGGCGGCCGCGAGCAGGAGGGGGGGGTGGAGGCGGAGTCCCCGATGTTGCAGGAAGTGCCCGAGGAGCAGGCAGGCGGGAGGCAGGAGGAGGAGGGCGTAATGACGTTGTTTGGAGTCGGGGAGGGTCAGCAAAAAGAGGGTGAGTCCCAGCCAGAGGAGGTCCGGGGAGGCACTGGACCTGAGAGGAGAGGGGCGGCGTGAGAGGGCCGGGAGGGCCAGCAGGAGGCCTGGCAGCATCAGGAGGGGGAGGGTGTAGAGATAATAGGGCAGGGGGGCGGCGTGGGGGCTGGAGAGGAAGGTGTCGGAGAGTTCGCGGGCCAGGGCCGCACGCGCAGTGGGGTCGGCGTGCAGGAACAGAAGCCAGGCTCCCCCACCCAGGAGAGGGGGCAAGAGGGCTCCGGCCCAAAATCGGGCCGGTGGAGAGGGAAGGTGGGGATGGAGATGGAGTTTCGCCGCCGCGGGGGTCAGGAGTAAAAGGCCGAGAGGAATGGCGATGCCGGCGGGTCCTTTGGCGAGGAGGGCCAGGGTCATGCCCAATCCGGCAAGGAGTCCTCGCTGGTTTCGGCCGGCCCACACGGCGAGCATCAGGCCGGAAAGTTGGAGGAAATCCGTTTCTGCGAGGGGAGCGTAGGTCCAGAAGCCGTGGCTGAGGAGGAAGAGGGTGGCGGCCCAGGGGCCGGCGGGGCCACCCAGCGGGAGGAGAAGGGCGACGCAGCCCAGGGCGGCGGCGGCGAAGGGGAGGCGGGAGGCCCAGGCGTGGGTGCGCTGGCCAGTGAGCGCCTGTGCGATCGCCGCGCACCAGTAGGCCAGCGGGGGTTTCCGGTAGCGGGGCTGGTTCTGGAACTCGAACCGAAGGGGATCGGCGTGGTCCACCATGTTTCGGGCGGTGACCAAGACCCGCAACTCCTGCTGTCGGCGCGCCGGGCGCAGGAAGACGGAGGGCAGGAGGATCAGGGCCGCCACAAGAAGGAGGAAGCGTCCCTCGCGCACGTTTTATTCCTCCAGATACACAAAGATCACGGGAAAGCGTTCCTGGAGGCCCTTTGTCCACTCCAGAAGCTCGGAGTGGAGGGTTTCGGGGGGGGCGTAGAGGAAAAGGACGTTGCCGGGAGGGGAGTTGGTGGATATCCAGGCCTGCCAGTCTGCGGCCTCATCGAAAGCTTTGCGGGTTTCGAGGACGGTTGGCTTGCTGGAGTCACCCCACACCTCCTCCAGGAGCAGGAGGTCGGCGCGGGTGGGTTTATCCGGGGAACGGCGCAGGTGCAGTTCGAGAGGTTGGGAGGGGCGGTCCTCCCGCACCCGGTAGCGGGGATCGGGAACAAAGGCCTGGAAAAAGAGCTGGCCCGGGGGAGGAGGCTCGATCCGGAGAGAGGGGATGTTTTTTTCGGCGCCGAGGAGGGCCTGGGAAACATCCACCAAGCGGGAAAGGGGGAGGTCGGGGGCGAAATCGAGGGTGAGGAAGTGGGTTTCGTTGGGGCGGGCTTTGAGCAGGTCGGGCAGTTGTTCCGGCTCGAGGGGTCGGGGGCCCTCTTCCAGGTGGAGGACCAGTCCCCGGGGGCCGGCTGTGAGGAGCAAGTCGACGTCGGCTGCGGCCTCTTGGACGGTGGCGGGACGAAGACGCAGCAATACGGGGGTGCCTTCCGGGGTTGGGAGGGCGGGGTTTCGTTTGTATTGGCCGTAGACGTGGGTTTTTCCGCCTTGGAGGGGCAGGTCGAAGACGGTGTGGGTGAGGTTGAAGGCGGAGGCGATGCTGTTGGGGCTGAATTCGTCGGCGGCGTAGACGAGGGTGCCTTGCTGGGTGGTGGAAGGCTGGATGGGGGAGCCGGTGAAGACCCAAGGCAGAGGGGTCATCCCGGTGCCGTCGGGGCGGGTAATGAACTGTTCGATGGGGAGTCGCCGTGGGGCTTGGGCTCCGGGGAGTGTGAGCTCCAGCTCGGCCACCACCCGGTCGCCCCGCGGCCAGAAGCGGTGGGTGGCGGGGTTGACTCCCCCCCCGGGGTGCAGTCCGATCACCTCCAGAGCCTGGTGGATGTCGGAGGGTTTCGCGAAGCAAAGGAGGAGGGCTTCGTAGTCATGTCCGCTGTTGTCGGCGACCGCGAAAAACTCCAGAATGTCCCCTGGGGCCACTCCAGACATCTGACCCCATACGATGACTTCCCGCGAGGTTTTGTCGGCGAGCACATAGGGTGCGGTCCAATACCGAGGGTCGCCCTCCACTTCTTTCTGTACCCGGGCCACATGGGCCTCGGCCGCGGGTTTGAGGTTTCGAGGTTGGCCGTTCAGGGTGCGTTCGGGCGGCGTAAGGGCCAGAAACTCCAGGAGGAGGGCCGCGAGAAGGGGAATCACTTGCATGGGGGCGTGTCCGGGGGGTGGGGGAGGACAGGAGGAAGGGGATACATCATGCCATGGAATCGGGACGGGGCAAGCGGGAAAGGGCTTCTCCGGCACGAAAGAGGTGAGCTCCCTGGGTTTGTTTCGCCCGGCGCGGAAACCGGGGAGGGGGTTCAGGCCGGGAGTTGTCCGGAAAGCTGAAAGTAGCGGTGGACGACCCGGCAGGCAATTTCGGATTCACGGGAGGGGTTGAGGAATTGAGCGACCCACTGGTTGGCGTTGTGGATGATCGCTTCCGCTTCCTCGGGCTGGGCCAAGTAGTGGTCCAGGGTTTCCTCGAGGTTGCCGTAGTCGTCGTCGAGCAGGGCGAAATGGATGCCGGGTTGGAGCAGGCCCTCCATGAACCAGGTTTCGTAGCGGCAGCGGGTCATGAGGCAGAGGGAGTTGGAGGAAAGGATCCACTTGAGGCTTGTGGCGACATCGTTGCCCTCGATGGAGAGGATGAACTTGTGGCGGAGCTGTTCGTGGAGGGTGAGGGGGCCTCTCTGCCAGGGCATGTCGGCCAGAGGGCGGCGGTGGAAATGGCCGACGTCGCAGCGGGGGTGGGCGAAATACCGCGCGAGGAAGGCGCGGCGTTGGGGCTGTGCGGCATTGCCGCGCCAGACGAGCCGGTCGCATTTGTGGCGGAAGGGGAGGGGGTCCTTGACGAAGCAGAAATGGCGGACCCGGTTGAGGTTGAGGAGAATCGCGTTGGAGGGAGCGTTCGATACGGGGCGGCTTTTGACGAAGCGGGGGGTTGGGGGTTCGAGGGTGTTGTCGCCGAAGAGGGTTTCGACGCGGAGTGGGGGGTCCGCGGGTGGTCCCGCCGCCGGCGGCACCGCCGCGGCGGGTGGCGGGCACGAACCGGAGGACCTCCCAGAAATCGAGTTGGTAGGCGGTGCGTTTGCCCAGGAGGTTGAGCCGGAAGGGGGCTGCGTCCGGGGAGAGGGGGAAGGGGTTGTCAAGGCGGAGGTAGTAGGCGGCTCTTTCGGCGACTTCGGGGGAGGGGGGGGCGTGGAGGTTGGGGAAGCCGGGGCCGCGGAGCCAGGGGGGAGGCACCAGGAGTCGCGCGGCCTGTCGCGTGTAGTAGGCGAAGCGGTTGGGGGTGGAGGCGCGGTTCATGGGCGGGAGGCTCCGGGAGTCCGTTGGGCACGGAGGAGGGATTCGCGGTGGGCGCGGATGGAGCGTGAGTCAAGGTTGAGGCAGGGATCGCGCCAGGGAAGGGTTTCGGGGGGAGGCGCGGAGGCGTCGGGCACGGCGAGGATGCCGCCGCGGTGGGGGGGATGTGCGGGGGTGTGGGTCACTCGCCAGCCGGCCGCGTTCAGGCCAGCTCGGACGATGAGGGACTGGGAGTAGCTGAGGAGAACGGATTCGGGGGTGGAGCGGGCGCGCAGCAGGGCGAAGAAGTCGGCGGTCCAGCATTCGGTGTTGCGGAGCGGGCTGAAGGGGTCGTGGAAGATGAGGTCCCAGGGGCCGGGCAGCTGTTGGATGCGTTGCCGCGCGTCGCCGAGGTGGAGGGTGACGCGGTGAGGGCCCCGGCAATGCGCGCGGTCCCGGGCGAGGTCCAGGAGCAGGGGGTCGGAGGGGGCGAGGGAGAGTGCCCGGTCCAGCGCTTCGGGTTCGCGTTCGAGGCTGTCCACCTCCAGGGGATGGGGGGCGGCCTCCGCCGCCTCCAGCGCGGCACGGCAGTTGATCCCCAGGCCGAAGCCGATGTCGAGCAGGCGCAACGGGCGCGAACGGAGGCGTTCGGCGAGCCCGGAGGGGTGGATAAACTTGTACAGGGCCTCGGTGCGGGCGCCGTCGCGCGCGTGGTAGGTTTCCCCAAGCAGGGGGTGGCGCAGGGTGAAAGATCCGTCGGCGGTGGGGACCGGCTCAGAAATCATCCGTGGCCTGGAAAATGCCCACGCGCATGTTTTTCATGGTGTAGATCTCGCGGCCGTCCACGGAGACATAGCCGTCGGAGATGGCCATGACGAGTTTGCGGTTGATGACGCGGCGGATGTGGACGTGGTAGCGGACGATCTTGTTGTGGGGGAGGACCTGTCCGGTGAACTTGACTTCCTCGACCCCGAGGGCGCGGCCGCGGCCCTCGAATCCCTGCCAGGCCAGAAAGAAGCCGGTGAATTGCCAGGTGGCGTCGAGGCCGAGGCAGCCGGGCATGACGGGGTCGTCCTGGAAGTGGCACTTGAAAAACCAGAGGTCCGGATGGATGTCGAGTTCCGCGATGATCTCGCCTTTCCCGAAGTTCCCACCGGTTTCGTCGATGTGCACGACCCGGTCGGCCATGAGCATGTTCGGCAGTGGAAGTTTGGCGGAGATGGGGCTGAAGAGCTCGCCGCGTCCGGCGCGGAGGATGTCTTCTTTGTCGTAGGCGTGTTTGCGGCCGGCAGGTGGCATGGAAAGTCTCCTGGATCCAGGGTGGGTGTTGCTTCGGTGAGGAGGCTGTTTGTCCGTTTCACGGGGATCGGTCAAGAATGAAAGCGGTTGGGTTTGGGGGGGGGGTGGCAAACGGGGGGTTCTTTTGGATTGTCAGGGAGGCGAATGTTGGTACACTTCGCCGCGCAACACACACGCCGGCCCGTGGTCGGCACATCCGAAGGACGCCTATGAAGGATCAACAAGGTGCCGACGCGCTGGGCTTCAGCGGGCTGGCCTATCTGGAGTCGTTGTACGATGAGTTCCAACGGGATCCCGAGGGGGTGGCCCCGGACTGGCGCGAGGTATTCGCACGGGAGGCGGAGGGGGACCGCGGGAGCTATGTGAACCTGCGCGGGCTGGAGGGGGAGATCGCCCGGCGGGCGAAATGGGCCGGGGCGCGGCTGCCGGCGACGGTGGAGCCCCCGGGGGGGGCACCCGGGACGGACGGATCGTGGATGGCCAAGCAGGCGGCCGTGCTGCGGTTGATCCAGGCCTACCGGATTCTGGGGCATGTGCGGGCGAAGACCGACCCGATCCAGCTGCGGATTCAGCCGCAGGTCCGTGACCTGGAACCCGGGCCGCTGGGGTTGGGGGAGGCCGACATGGATCTGGTGTTCAACACGGGCAACCTGGTGGCCCCGGACTACATGAAGCTGCGGGACATCCTGCACATGTTGCGGGAGACCTACACGGGTTCGATCGGATTCGAGTTCATGGCGATCCCGGATGCGGACCAGAAGGACTGGCTGCTGCGGCGCATCGAGACGACGCGGGCCCGGGAGTGCCTGGGCCCGGAGGAGCGCCGGAAACTGCTCGCCTCGCTGGTGTCGGCCGAGGGCATGGAGCGCTACCTGCACATGAAGTTCTCGGGCAAGAAACGCTTTTCCCTCGAGGGCGGGGAGTCCTTCATCCCCCTGGTGCACGAGGCGATCCAGCGCGCGGGGGCCCAAGGGGTGGCCGAGGTGGTGATCGGCATGGCGCACCGCGGGCGTTTGAATGTGCTCACGAACGTCATGGGCAAGGCCCCGAGCGTGCTCTTCCAGGAATTCGCGGAGAACGTGACCTACATGGATGACCGCCTGACGGGTGACGTGAAGTACCACCAGGGCTTCAGTTCGGATGTGCAAACCCCCGGGGGCATCGTCCACCTCGCGCTCGCGTTCAACCCCTCCCACCTGGAGATCATCAACCCCGTCATCTGCGGTTCCGCACGCGCCCGCATGGACCGGGCGAATGACAAAAGCTACAGCAGGGTCCTTCCGATCATGGTCCACGGCGACGCCGCGGTGGCGGGCCAGGGCGTGGCCTACGAGACCTCCCAGTTGTCCCTGACGCGCGGCTACACCGTGGGCGGGACGGTGCATATTGTGGTCAACAACCAGGTGGGCTTTACGACCAGCCATCCGCTCGACGCACGTTCCTCGCTCTACTGCACCGACGTCGGGAAGGTCACCAACTGCCCTATTTTCCATGTGAACGGGGACGACCCGGAGGCGGTGCTCTGGGCGATCCGGACGGCGGTCGACTTCCGGATGAAGTTCCACAAGGATGTGTACATCGACCTGGTGTGTTTCCGGAAGCACGGCCACAACGAGGGCGACGAGCCCTCTGTGACTCAGCCGATGATGTACAGGCGCATCCGCCAGCACCCGGGAACCCCGCAGCACTACGCACGCCGTCTCGAGGAGGAGGGCGTGCTCGGCCGCGGCGAATACGATCAGATGTGCGCGGCCTACCGCGAGGCGCTCGACGAGGGGTCGCAGGTGGCGCCCAACATCGTACCACGCGGCCTGCATACCCACTATTACACGGCGTGGCAGCCCTATCTTCACGGGCACTGGCGCGATGCGGCGGACACCGCGGTGCCGCTAAGGACCCTCAAGAAGGTTGGCCCGCGTGCCTGCGAACTGCCCCCCGACTTCGCGCTGCACCCGGCCGTGCGCAAGCTCCTGGAGGACCGCCGCGCGATGATCCGTGGTGAGCAGCCCATGGACTGGGGGTGCGCCGAGACCCTCGCTTACGCGACGCTGTTGAACGAGGGCTTCAACGTGCGGATCTCGGGGCAGGACAGTGGACGGGGGACCTTTTTTCACCGCCACGCGGCCGTGCATGACTATGAGACCGGTCGCAAATATGTTCCCCTGGCCCACCTCGCGAGGGAGAACGGGACCCGTTTCGAGGTCTATGACTCCATCCTTTCCGAGGAGGCGGTGCTGGGTTTTGAATACGGCTACAGCATGACCGAGCCGGAGAGCCTTGTGATTTGGGAGGCCCAGTACGGGGACTTCGCGAACGGGGCCCAGGTGCTGATCGACCAGTTCATCAGCTCCTCGCAGCAGAAGTGGAACCTCTACTCGGGGCTGGTGATGATGCTGCCGCACGGCTGGGAGGGCCAAGGGCCCGAGCACTCCTCCGCGCGGCTGGAGAGGTTCCTGCAGCTCTGCGCCCAGGACAACATGCAGGTGATCGCGCCCTCTACCGCGGCCCAGATGTTCCACGCCCTCCGACGGCAGCTCAAGCGGCGCCTCCGCATCCCCCTGGTGGTCATGAGCCCGAAAAGCATGCTGCGCCGCAAGGATTCGTTTTCAAGCCTTGAAGACCTGGCCAAGGGGCGGTTCCAGACGCTGATGCCGGAGGCGGACACCACGATGAAGGATGAGGCGATCACGCGGGTGGTGCTCTGCAGCGGCAAGGTGTACTACGAGTTGGCGGCCAAACGTGCCGAGCAGGGCTTGGGGAATGTCGCGATCCTCCGCATCGAGCAGCTCTACCCCTTCGACACGGAGGCTCTGGAGGCGGAGCTCGCGCGGTATCCCCATGCCCCGGACGTGGTCTGGTGCCAGGAGGAGCCTGTGAACCAGGGCGCCTGGTACCAGATTCAGCACCAGCTGCGCCGCTGCATCGGCCCTGGACAGAACCTGGAGTACGCCGGCCGCGTCGCCTGCTCCGCCCCGGCCGGCGGCAGCCTTCTCCGCCACAACCAACGCGAAAAGCTTCTCATCCACGCCGCCCTCGGACTTGAACTTCCCGTCTTCTCCTGACACAAATCCCCTCCTTCCCTTCACCCCTCCCCCTCCTCCTTCCCCATGGCCCATATCCTGAAAACCCCCGAACTTCCCGAATCCGTTGACGAAGCCACTCTCCTTGCCTGGCATGTCGATGATGGCTCCCCCGTGCGCCGCGACCAGAAAGTCGCGGATGTGGAGACCGACAAGATCGTGTTGGAGCTTTTCGCGCCGGCCGACGGCGTGTTGAGGCAGGCGGTGGCGGAGGGGGCGGTCATCCGGAGGGGGGACAAGCTCGGGGAAGTGGTTGGGGAGGGCGGGGCGTTGCCGGTACCGGTGGAGAAGGCGCCCGTCAAAAACACGGCCCCGGAGGCCGCAGGGGCGCGTCCTGCCCCCGCCGCCACGGAGGAGGCGCCTGCGTTGTTGGACGTGGAGGACCTGAAAGGGTTGAGCCCTTCCGTCCGGAAGCTGATGCAAGAAAACAATCTCCACCCCTCCCAGCTCACGGGCAGCGGCAAGGGCGGCCGAATCACGCGTCAGGATGTACAGAGGTTCCTCGACGAGACGCCAGTCGCGAAGAAGAACCTTGGACTCGGCACCCCGGAACGCGTGCTTGACCTCTCGGTCGCCACCCCGGCGACGGCTCCCGCGGCCGCGCGGGTCGAGGATCCTGACACCCGCCGGGTGGCGATGACCCAACTGAGGAAGCGGGTCGCCGCCCGCTTGAAGGAGGTACAGAACACGGCCGCGCTGCTGACCACCTTCAACGAGGTGAACATGAAGCCGGTGATGGACATCCGCGCCAAGTACAAGGACCGCTTTGAGAAGGAATACGGGGTGAAGCTGGGATTGATGTCGTTCTTCGTGAAGGCGACCGTGGAGGCTCTGAAGAAGTTTCCTGTTGTGAATGCGTCGATTGATGGGACGGACGTGCTGTACCATGAGGCCTATCATGTGGGGGTTGCCGTGGATTCGCCGCGCGGGCTGGTCGTGCCCGTCCTGCGTCATGCGGAGAGAATGAACTTCGCTGAGGTGGAGCGCTCGATCCGCGAGCTGGCCCTGAAGGCCCGTGACGCGAAGTTGGCCTACGAGGATCTGGTCGGGGGCACGTTCACGATCACCAACGGGGGGGTCTTTGGATCGATGCTCTCCACGCCCATCGTTAACGCGCCCCAGAGCGCGATCCTCGGCATGCACTCGATTCAGGACCGCCCTTGGGTCGAGGATGGACAGGTCGTGGTTCGCCCCGTCATGTACCTGGCTCTGACGTACGACCACCGGCTGATCGACGGCCGTGACGCGGTACAGTTCCTCGGCGGGATCAAGCAGTCGCTGGAGGACCCGGCCCAGCTGATGCTTCAGCTCTGACGCGTGCGGGGCGAAAATTCCGGTGGGATAGGCTTGCCAGCGGGCGTGAAAGCGCGTAGGGACCTCGCTCCTGTCATCTTCCGGAGCGGTCGTTCCGGAGCGCCCCATGCGTGGGGCGAGTGCAACCACAACCCCAAACCCCCTGACATTAGATGACTGACATGCTGGAACAGGCGAACATCACCGCCGCACAATTGGATGCGTACTACGAGGAGTCCCTGAAGGGATTCGAAGAAGGCTCGATCATCGAGGGCACGGTCGTCGCGATCCGCCCCAATGACGTCGTCGTGGACGTCGGATACAAGTCCGAGGGACTTATCGCTCGAAGCGAATTCCGCAAAATGGAGGACCTTGCGGTGGGCGACAAGGTCGAGGTGCTGCTGGAGCGGCTCGAGGACGACCATGGGATGGTCGTGTTGAGCAAGCAGCGCGCGGAACTTCAGAAGAACTGGGACAACATCCTCGAGAACTACAACGAAGGCGATATCATCGAGGGTACGGTCGAGGGCCGCGTGAAGGGTGGTATGCTTGTGGACGTGGGCGTCGAGGCGTTCCTTCCCGGATCGCAGATCGATATCAGCCCGGTCAAGAACCCCGACGAGTACATCGGCCAGGTGGTTACGGTCAAGATCATCAAGATCAACCTGGAGCGCCGCAACATCGTGGTTTCCCGCCGTGAGCTCCTCGAAGAACAGCGCCGCGAACAGAAGCAGCGCCTTCTCGCCGAGATCAAGATCGGCCAGGTGCGCAAGGGCACCGTGAAGAACATCACCGACTTCGGCGCGTTTATCGACCTCAACGGCATGGACGGCCTGCTCCACATCACCGACATGAGCTGGGGGCGTATCAACCATCCCTCGGAACTGGTCAAGATCGGCGACCAGCTCGAGGTCACCATCCTGGACGTCGACTACGAGAAGGAGCGCGTGTCCCTCGGCCTCAAGCAGCAGTCCGACAATCCCTGGCACGAGATCGAGTCCAAGTACCCCGTCGGCCACCGTGTGCACGGCAAGGTCGTCAACCTTATGCCCTACGGCGCCTTCATCGAGCTGGAGCCGGGTGTGGAAGGCCTCGTTCACGTCTCGGAGCTTTCCTGGACGAAGCGGGTGGCCCGCGCTGCGGACGTACTGAACGTTGGTGACGAGGTGAACGCGATTGTCTTGGCGGTGAACAAGGACGACAAGAAGATTTCGCTGGGCATCCGCCAGACGGAGGAGAATCCCTGGGAAATCTTCGCGCAGACCCATCCGATCGGAACGCACGTGTCGGGAACGGTCCGCAACTTCACCAATTATGGCGCCTTCGTGGAACTCAAGGAAGGTGTGGACGGCATGGTGCACGTGTCGGACATGTCCTGGACCCGCAAGGTCAACCACCCCTCCGAGGTGTTGGAGAAAGGCCAGCCGGTTGAAGCCGTTGTGCTCGAGGTCGACGCCTCCAACCAGCGCATCAGTCTCGGCCTCAAGCAGGCCCAGCCCGACCCTTGGAGCACGATCGCCTCCAAGTACGCCATCGGCCAGCTCGTCGAGGGCAAAGTGGCGAAGATCGCCCAGTTCGGTGCGTTCGTCGAGCTCGAGGCCGGCGTGGAAGGTCTTGTCCACATCAGCCAGATCTCCGAGGACCGCGTCGAGAAGGTCAAGGATGTCCTGAAGGTGGGCGATGTCATCAAGGCGCGCATCGTGAAGCTCGACGAGGTGGACCGCCGCATCGGCCTGAGCATCAAAGCCGCCGCGCTGTCCGATGAGGACTTCAGCATCGACGAGAGCATGCTCGAAGGTCTCCGCCCCGGCGAGGACTTGGTGGACCTCGGAAGCGCGTTCGACGACGCGTTCAGCGGCCTCAGCGGCCTCGAAGAGTGGCACCCCACCAAGAAGAACTGATCCGGACAAGTCCTCCGAAACCGAAAAACCCCGCCGGGACCCGGCGGGGTTTTTCTTGGCTTGGGCTTGTCCCGGCAAGAGAGCCTGCTATAGCCCGTCCATGGAGAAAAGAACCCTGGTTATTGGTGACGTGCATGGATGCGCGAAGGAGTTGAGGCGCCTGCTCAAGGAGGTGGATGCCGACCCGAAATCGGACCGCATTCTGTTTATCGGGGACCTGATCAACAAGGGGCCCGACTCCCGGGGGGTCTGGGAGCTGTACCGGGAACTGGGGGCGGTATCGCTCATGGGAAACCATGAACTGAGCCTGTTGGAGCTGGCCCAGGGCCGGTATCATAAACACAGCAAGTATTTCGACCGCATCCAGCACGAGTTTGGACGCTATTTCACCGATTTGGTGCATGACGTGAGTCAGTGGCCGCTGTGGTACGAGGACCACGCGCTGATGTTGGTGCACGCGGGGCTGGTGCCTGGACTGCATCCGGACCAGAGCGATCCCTGGTCGCTGGTGACGATCCGGACTTGGGACGGGGAGGGCGATGACCTCAAGAATCCGCGAAATCCGCCTTGGTTTGATTTCTATGAGGGCGAGGACCTGGTGGTGTTCGGGCACTGGGCGGCGCTCGGGGGGTTGAACCGGCCGAATGTGATCGGCATCGACACGGGCTGCGTCTACGGGGGGCGACTCAGTTGCCTCATTCTGCCGGAACGCCGCCTCGTCTCCGTGCCCGCGGAGAAGGCCTACGCGCAGATTTGAGGCCGAGGAGGTCCTGAAAGGAAGGAAATAACCCAAAGGCCCGCTCCTACGAGCGGGCCTTTGGGTGGAGGCGCGTATGAGCCGGGGAGTTACTGACAGGCTTCGCAGGTGCCGCCGTTGAGGAGGGCGTCGAGGCTGCAGGCGGCCTTTTGTGCCTCGGTGTACTGGGGTTTTTCGAGTTCGCCTTCGCCGACGGGCTGGCTGGCCTTTTTGACGGAGATGGTGGCTTTTTCGATGTTGGAGGCGCCGAGGGTGCGGAGGTAGTAGGTGGTTTTGAGGCCGGTGCGCCAGGCGGCTCGGTACATGTGGCTGAGGGTCTTGAGGTCGGGGGAGCCGAGGAAGAGGTTGACGGACTGGGACTGGTCGATCCACTTCTGTCGGCGGGCGGCGGCGCGGATGATGTAGTCGTGGTCGACCCCGAAGGCGGTCGCGTATTTGCGTTTGAGTTCATCGGGGACCCGGGGGATGTCCGCGAGTTCGCCGTCGAAGTACTTGAGGTTCTCGCACATTTCGGGGTCCCAGAGGCCGCGTTCCTTGAGGTCGCGGACGAGGTCGGCGTTGAGGACGATGAAGTCGCCGGAGAGGTTGCTCTTGACGAAGAGGTTTTTGTACATCGGCTCGATGCAGGGGGAGGTGCCCATGATGTTGCTGATGGTGGCGGTGGGGGCGATGGCGAGGACGTTGGAGTTGCGCATGCCCTGCCTGGCGATCTTGTCGCGCAGGGGTTTCCAGTCGAGTTTGCCGCCGCGGGGGACGTCGACGGCGACGCCGCGTTCGCGTTCGAGGAGTTCGAGGGTGTCCTGGGGCAGGAGGCCGCGGTCCCACTTGGAGCCGGTGTAGGAGCTGTAGGTGCCGCGTTCCTTGGCGAGGTCGCTGGAGGCCTCGTAGGCGAAGAAGGCGATGGCCTCCATGAATTCATCGTTGAAGTCGACGGCCTCGTCGGAGGCGAAGGAGACATTGCGTTTGTAGAGGGCGTTGGCGAGACCCATGACGCCGAGGCCGATGGGGCGGTGTCGGAGGTTGGAGGTGCGGGCGGCCTCGGTGGGGTAGAAGTTGATGTCGATGACGTTGTCGAGGGCGCGTACGGCGACGCGGACGGTTTCGCGGAGCCTGTCGAGGTCGAGGGAGCCGTCGTCGCGGAGGTGCTGGTCGAGGACGACGGAGCCGAGGTTGCAGACGGCGGTTTCGTCCTTGCCGGTGTTGAGGGTGATTTCGGTACAGAGGTTGGAGGAGTGGATGACGCCGCAGTGGTCCTGGGGGCTGCGGAGGTTGCAGGGGTCCTTGAAGGTGATCCAGGGGTGGCCTGTCTCGAAGAGCATTTTGAGCATCTGTTTCCAGAGGTCGATGGCGGGGAGGACGCGACCGAAGATTTTGCCGGCGCGGGCCTGGCGTTCGTAGAATTCGTAGCGTTCCTCGAAGGCTTTTCCGTAGAGGTCGTGGAGGTCGGGGGTTTCGTTGGCGCGGAAGAGGGTCCAGTCCTGGCGGGCCTCCATCCGTTTCATGAACAGGTCGGGGATCCAGTTGGCGGTGTTCATGTCGTGCGTGCGCCGGCGCTCGTCGCCCGTGTTGCGGCGGAGTTCGAGGAAGTCGAGGATGTCATTGTGCCAGGTCTCGAGGTAGGCGCAGCCGGAGCCGCGGCGTTTGCCGCCCTGGTTGACAGCGACGAGCTGGTCGTTGTGGAGTTTGAGGAAGGGGATGACGCCCTGGGATTCGCCGTTGGTGCCCTTGATGTAGCCGCCAGTGCCGCGGACAGCCGTCCAGGAGCCGCCGAGGCCGCCGGCCCACTTCGAGAGGAAGGCGTTTTCGGCGA
>CAYLNG010000037.1:0-20492 GCA_964385155.1 uncultured Verrucomicrobiota bacterium | reverse complement strand
AAGGGCATGGGCCGGGTATGGGCGGGCCTCTGCTCCCTCCGGCAGGTGGGGTGAGGGAAGCCCCGGTGTGCGGAGTCCCTTTTGGGTTCAAAAATAGCTGGGAGGGAGGGCGCTCCTTGACGGGAGCGGGCATTTGTCCTATTCACGCGTCATGAAATATCTCAGCACACGCGGGAAGACATCGCCTTTGACGTTCATGGAGGCCGGACTGGCCGGTCTGGCGCCAGACGGGGGGTTATTGATCCCGGAAAGCCTTCCAGATCTTTCGGGGGACTTGGAGCGGCTGTCCCGGCTGGACTATGCCGGGTTGGCCCGGGAGATTTTCACGCGATTTGTGGGGGACATCGGCCCGGCGGAGCTCGAGGGGATGGTGGGGAGAGCTTATGCGGGGTTCCGGCATCCCGATACGGCGCCCGCGGTGAGGGTGGGGGACCGATGGGTCCTGGAGCTTTTCCATGGCCCCACCCTCGCATTCAAGGACATGGCGATGCAGTTCCTGGCCCAATTTTTCAGCCATGCGTTGGCACGGCGGGGGGAACGGCTCAATATCCTAGGGAGCACGAGCGGAGACACGGGGTCGGCCGCGATCCACGGGGTAAGGGGCCAGGAGCGGGTGCGCATTTTCATGATGCATCCCGAAGGGCGCACGAGTCCGTTGCAGGAGTTGCAAATGACTTCGGTGCTGGATGAAAACGTGCACAACCTTGCGGTGAAGGGGACGTTCGACGACTGTCAGCGGATCATGAAAACGCTTTTCGCGGACCTTCCGTTCAAGGAACGGCATCAACTGGGGGCGGTGAATTCGGTGAACTGGATCCGTGTCATGGCTCAGATTGTGTATTATTTTCACGCGGGCCTGAAGGTGATGCGGGAAAGCGGGGTCGACCGGGTGCAGTTCAGTGTGCCCACGGGGAATTTCGGGAACATCCTGGCCGGGTACTATGCGGGGAGGATGGGGCTGCCGGTGTCCCGCCTGATCCTAGCGACGAATGAGAACGATATTCTGGCCCGGTTTTTCAACAGCGGGATTTATGAGGCGGGAGCGGTGGCCCATACGATCAGTCCTTCGATGGACATCCAGGTGGCGAGCAATTTTGAGAGGCATCTGTACGAGGTCCTGGATGGGGACACGCGGGAGGTGTCGCGGGTGATGGAGGGTTTTGGTCGGGAGGGGCGTGTGGACTTGTCCGAGCGGAGGAGCCACCCGGCGTTGGCGCTGTTCCGTGCGGGGAGGGCGGATCGGGCGGAGACACTGGAGTGTATCCGGAAGGTGCACGGGGCTACGGGGTATGTGCTGGACCCTCACACGGCGGTGGGGGTGGTGGTGGGAGACCGGTTGCGGGAGTCTGGGGTGCCGTTGGTATGCCTGGCGACGGCGCATCCGGCCAAGTTTCCTGACGCGCTTCGGGAGGCGATAGGGATCGAGCCCACGCATCCGGTGCTTGAGGCGCTCAAGGGGGCGCCGACGCGCTGCGTGCGGCTTCCCGGGGAGGTGGAGGCGGTGCGCCGGTACTTGGTGGAACATTTGGACTGAGGGTTCTGTTCCTTGGGTGGGTATCGGGGATTTTCTTTTGCGGGCGATCTGCTATGTGGGGGGGATGGAATCGTTTCATTCTCCTGAGCGTAATGCGGATTCCCTGGCGCGAGTCTGGGAGCGTTGCATGTGTGCGGAGCGGGAATGCCGTCACTTGAGGAAGCAGGTGCGGCATTATCGGAGGATGGCAGAGGACTTCCGCCGGGAGCGGGACGCATTGAGGCGATCCTGGAGCTGGGTGGTGACGGCGCCGTTGCGGGGAGTGCTGCGGCCCTGGCTGGGGAGAGGGGTGGGGGAGGCGGGGAGAAAGCCAGCGGGGGTACGCGTCGAGGAGGAGCCGATGCCGCGTCGGTTAGGGTATGACGAAGGGGTAAGGGTGAGTATTGCGATACCAGTGCACAATGGGGCGGCATATCTGGGGGAGACGTTGAGGAGTGTATTGTCGCAGACGCATGCCGCAGTGGAGGTGGTGGTGGTGGACGATGTTTCGGTGGACGGGTCGGTGGGGATCGCGGAGGAGTTTGCGCGGAGGGATGGGCGGGTGAGGGTGTTGAGGAACAGGGAGCGGTTGGGGATGACGGGGAATTGGAATCTGGCGGTGCGGGAGTGTGTGGGGGAGTGGATCCTGTTGATGGGCCAGGACGATTTGTTGGATGCGGACGCGATAGAGGTGGCGCTGGGTGCGAGGCGGGAAGGGGTGAGGTTGGTGCTGGCGTCGCGTGGCTTTGCCTTTGAGGACGATGCGAGTGAGGCGTTGCGGGAGAGCTATGACTGGGAGCTGCCCACCTTGGACCGGATGGGGGTTCCTCCGGGTCTGGTGAGGCCGGGTGTGATCGCGGAGTTGATTCCGCTTTTGCCGACTCCCTGTACGAATTTCATTGGGGAGCCGTTGTGTGGGTTGGTGAGACGGGATGTATTTGAGACGCACGGGGGGTATCACGGGGGGTTGGGGCAGTTGTCTGATTACGAGTTTTGGTTGCGGTTTGCCTTGAGGGAGCCGATGGTGTATCTTCACGAGAAGCTGGTCACGTTCCGTGTTCATGGGGCATCGGCGACGGGGACGAACCATCGGGACCCTGTGCGGGGGGTCCATCTGGAATCGGCCAAGTTGTTGTTGGAATGCCTGGTAGGAGAGGCCTATGCGGAGGCCCGGGGACGTTATCCGGAGTTGTGTGAGGTGTGGGAGCAGCAGTTGAAGGTGGATGTGTCCAGCCTCCAGGAATTCGCACGGCGGGACGTGCGGGCGGCAGCGGTGATCGAGGAGGCGCGGGCGGCGGATCCGGAGCTGGACCGGCGCATGGGTCCGGGGGTGCGGGTGGGGGTGGGAAAGCGTCGGCTGGGGGGGTGGCTGCGGCGGTTGAGTCGGTCGGACGCGCGGACGGTGCTGCGGGTGTTGGGGCGTTGGAGGGAAAGGGCATGAGCGGGGGGATGGAAGGGGAGCCGCGTGTGCTGGAGCTGGTGCCGGACCGGCCCTGGTGGAATCTGGAGTTGGGTGAGGTTTGGCGGCGTCGTTACTTGTGCCGCCTGCTCATCCGCAAGGATTTGCTGGCCTCCCACAAGCAAAGCGTGTTGGGTCCCGGCTGGTTCGTGGTGCAACCGTTGGTCACCTCCCTGCTGTTCGCGGTTTTTTTCGGGTTGTTCGCGGGGTTGTCGCCGAGGGGGGTGCCCCGTTTCCTGTTCTATCTGGGTGCGATGGTGCCGTGGTCGTATTTCCAGGCGGTGACGCTGGGGGTGGCGGGTTGTCTGGTGGCGAATGGCTCGATCCTTGGGAAGGTGTATTTTCCGCGGTTGATTGCGCCGTTGGTGGCCTCGGGGGTGGCGACGATCCATTTCGGGTTGAACTATGCGGTGTTTCTTGGGGTATGGGCCATTCGGGTGGGGGTGGGGCGGGAAGGGGGGGGCTGGAGTGGGCTGGCGGGTCTTCCGGGAGCGGTTCTCCTGATGGGGAACGTGGGGCTGTTGGGGTTGGGTTGCGGGCTGGTGTTCGCGTCGATCGGGGTTCGTTACCGTGATTTCCGGATCGCGTTGCCGATGGTGCTGCAGGCCTGGATGTTTGCGACGCCGGTCATTTATCCGGCGGGCGTGGTTCCGGAGAAGTGGCGGGGGGGGTATTTCCTGAATCCAATGGCGGGGGTCTTGGAGGCGCACCGGCATCTTTTCTTTGGCACAGGGATGCCGTCGCGCTGGCACCTTGCACAGGGAGCGGTGGTGACGATGCTGCTGTTGTTGGGAGGGGTTTTCCTGTTCAACCGGACCCAGCGGAATTTCATCGACGTACTCTGATCCATGGCTCCCTCCTCTCCCATCCTGCAGGTGGAACAGATCTCCAAGCGGTATCGTTTGGGAGTGATCGGGCGGCAAAGCTTGGCGGAGGAGCTGCGGTACTGGACTTGCCGACTGCGGGGACGGGATCCGGGGGAGGAGCTGGGGGAGCTGGAGGAGGGGTGGCGGCATCGTGCGCCGGGGCGGCTGGCGTCGCAGATGGATCAGGAGCATCCCGGCTATTTCTGGTCGTTGCGGGACGTTTCCTTTTCGATTGGCCGGGGGGAGGTGGTGGGGGTGGTGGGGGCGAACGGTGCGGGGAAATCGACGTTGTTAAAGATTTTGGCGCGGATCACGGAGCCGACGGAGGGGCGGGCACGGATTGCAGGGCGGATGTCGGCGTTGCTGGAGGTCGGCACGGGGTTCCATCCGGAGCTGACCGGCCGCGAGAATGTTTTTGTGAATGGGGCGATTCTCGGGATGGGGGAGAGAGAGATCCGTGCGAAGTTCGATGCGATTGTGGCGTTTGCGGAGGTGGAGGATTTCATTGACACGCCGGTGAAGCGGTATTCGAGCGGGATGAGGGCGCGTTTGGCCTTCGCGGTGGCGGCGCATCTGGAGCCGGACGTATTGTTGCTTGACGAGGTGTTGTCGGTGGGGGATGCCTCCTTCCAGCGCAAATGCGTGGAGATGATGCGTCGGTTGGCGGGACGTGGGCGGACGGTGTTGATTGTAAGCCACCGGATCTCCACGCTGTCGGAGATGTGTGGGCGGACGTTGTGGCTGGACAAGGGGCGGCTGCGGATGGATGGGGATACGGAGGACGTGTTGTCGCGTTATTTGGAGGCGACCACGCACGGGGAGGGGGAGAAGACGTGGGAGAAGGGGAAGGCCTTGGTGAAGGTGCCGGGGTTGAGGTTGTACGCCTTTCGAGTGATTGGACCGGGAGGGGAGGTGGTGGCGGCGCCGCGAGCGGAGGAGGCGGCCACGGTGGAAGTGGTGTTTGAGTGGGAGGAGGGGGTTGCGGTTCGCGAGGTTGGATTCGAGGTGGCTACGGCGCAGGGGCAGACCGTGTTTGAGGCCTTTCCGGGGGAGGACGTGGGCGAGGTTGTGGGGAGGGTGAGGCTGTTGGGGACGATACCGGGGGGGTATCTGACGCCGGGACCGCGGCTGGTTTCCTTGCTTGTGCGCCCCGCGCCCGGGGAACCGGCGGAGCGGGTTGGCAAACCGCTTTTGTTGGAGGTGTTGCCGGGGGCAGGTGCGGCTGGGGGGCGGGGGATGTTGCGGCTTCCGGTGCGGTGGCGGCAGGAGGAGGGGGGGCGGGCATGAGGTGGATTGTCCATCCCGGCCTTGGCAAGACGGGCAGCAGCGCAATCCAGGGGGTTCTCAACTACCATCGGGAGCGTCTTTTGCGGGAAGAGGGGCTTCTGTATCCCAATCTGGACGGGAGCTCCTTTGAGGAGGGGGACTGCCATAACCATTCTCGGTTTTTGCTGCGTCCGGTCGAGGAGCAGGTGGAGCGTTTGCTCGCCTGCCTGGATTTTGCGGAGGCACGTGGGTTGCGTGGGGTGGTTTTCAGCAGCGAGACCGACACACCGCGGTACCGGGAGGTGGTGGGCCGGGTGATGGCGGCGCGGCGGGGTCGTGTGCGGGGGGAGGTTGTGGTGTACGTGAGGCGGCAGGACCATCTGCTGGAGGCGACGTGGAAGGAGTGGGGGCAGCTGGATGCGGCCCGGGACTTTGAGGAGTTCCTGAACCGGCATTTTCCCGTGTGTCCGGGAGGGGGGCGTGTCATCGCGCCGGGAAGCCGGGTGAATGTGCGGCAGCGGGTGGAGGCGTGGGAGCGGGAGGTGGGGCGGGAGGCGATCCGGCTCAGGGTGTATGAGCGCGGCCAGTTGCGCGGGGGGGATGTCGTGGTGGATTTTCTCGACGGGTTGGGGGTACGGGATCCTGAGGGGTTCGGGCCCGCGCCGGAGTCGCGCAAAACGAGGAATGTCGGTTTCCGGCCCGCGGCGCTGGAGTGGATGCGGTTGGTCTGTGGGGGGGCGGGCACGGTGCGGGTCAACCGGATCAAGGAGCTTTTGTACAACGCGCTGGACGAGGGAGGAAAGAAGAAGCCCTTTGAGGCGTATCCGTACCTGTCGCCTGCGGTGAGGCGTGAAATTCTGGAGGGGGTGGAGGCGGACAACCGGCATTTGGCGAGGCGTTTCCTTTGTCGGGAGGACGGGGTGTTGTTTCGTGAACCCTGGCCCCGGGAAGAGGCGACCTGGAGTCCGCCGGTGGTGGAGGAAGCCGAACTCTGCGAGTTGGCCTTCCGCATGGCGGCGCACCTGTTATTCACCCGCGAAGAGATTCGCAAAGAATGGAAGGGAATCCGATGGAACTCGTGATACACGCCGGCATCCACAAAACGGGCACAACCGCCTTGCAGCGTTTTCTGGACGGGAACCGGGACTGGCTGCTCGCGCGTGGGGTTTGTTATCCGCCGGTTTGTGGATTCAGTCATGCGGGGGTGGCGCATGCCTTGGCGGCCGGGGATTCCGGGCCGCTGCACGAGGCGTTGGAGCAGATCCGGGCCTCCGGCGCCCCGATGGGCCTGCTCAGCAGCGAGGATTTCCGGGGGCATTCGCAACAGGTGGCCAAGGCCTTGGGCGACCGCACGCGCCGCACCCGTGTCGTGATCTACCTCCGCCGTCAGGACAGTTACCTGCAATCGGTCTATCAGGAACATGTGAAAAGTCCCCGCGACCGGTATACGGGAACCTTCGAGGCGTTTTGCGCGGAAATGGGCGTCTGGGGCGAGGAGGTTTCCGTGCATTTCGACTGGCATGGCCTGCTTGGGCGCTGGGCGGCCGTCTTCCCGCGTGAAAACATCCGAGTTCGCGTGTATGAGCCCGGCCAATTCGAGGGAGGGACGATTTTCTCGGATTTCCTGGGGGAGTTGGGGTTGGAATCCGACGGGAGCCTGGTGTTGCCGGAGGCTGGGCGGTCGAACGAGAGCCTGGATTTTGCGACTCTGGAGATGCTGCGGCGCAGCAACGGGTCCCGCACGCCGGAACAGCAGGCGCTTCTGCTGGCGGCCTTGCAGGAGGTTCCCCGGGGCAACAAGGGCGGGCGTCGCGCCTCGGAAGTGTTGATGTCGCCGGGTCTGCGCCGGAGATTCCTTGAATGCTGTGACCCGGGCAACCAGCGGGTCGCCCGGGAGTGGCTGGGCCGCGGAGACGGGATGCTTTTCCGGGAGCCCTGGCCGGAGGCGGATGCGGTTTTCCATCCTCCCCAGCTCACGGTGGAGGATGCGGTTCCGGTCCTGATGGGATTGCTTTTGGGGGAGTATGAGGAGTTGGAGGAACTCCGGAATCGCGCGCGTGGGGTCCGTGCCACTGCGGAGGGTGCTCCGGGCTGGGAGAAGGACCTGCCCCGCATTCCGGGCGCAGGTCCCTGGAAGGAGCGGTTCGACCACTGGCTATCGCGGGGCTGCCCCCATTGGGATGCGGCGCATTACCTGGGAAGTTTCCCGGATGTCCGTGCAAGCGGGATCGACCCGCTGCTCCATTTCGTCCGCCATGGCTGGCGCGAGGGGAGGAATCCGGGGCCCGGTTTCGATACCACCGGTTATCTTCGGCGGTTTCCCCGCCGCATGTTCAGCGGTTGGTCTCCATTGGCCTTGGAGGCGGTGGGGGGGCTGCGTGGCCGTATTGCGGAGTATCTGCGCAGGCAGGTGGACGGCTGAATGCCTCGCGCCAGCCCTGCCACCAGCCCTCGAACGTTCCGAGTGCGCCGCCCCAGTCTCGACCCCACATCTGTGCGCAGAGACGGTAGACGGCGGCGGCGCTGGAGAGCAGGAACGGGAAACGCGTGTGAGCGCGGAGGAAGCGGATGTGGCTCCGGCGGTAGTAGGCGGACTGGAGGCGTGGCAGGGCTCCGATCGTGCCGGAGCGGAGGTGGTGGACGACCGCGTCCTCGCAGACCGCCAGATCCCAGCCCTGGTTCCGGGCGCGGCGGCACCAGTCCGCATCCTCGAAAAAGAAGAAGTAGCCCTCGTCGAGCAATCCCACCTCCTCGAGCGCCTCAGCGCGGATGAGGAGGCAGGCCCCGACGAGATAGTCGACCGCTTCACCCGGGCCTGCCACGAGCGGGATGCCGGGTCTTCGGGGATCGAAACGTCCGCCGGCCACCCGCAGGACGCGTCCGTCGGGGAGAGTCTCCTCGAGGAGGGCGGCGACCGCGCCGCAGCGTGGGGAGGCGGCCAGGACGGCGTGGAGCCGTTCGAGGACGGCGGGGTCGCATTCCGTGTCGTTGTTCAGCAACCACAAGGCGCCGGAGCGGGCGGTGGCCTGGGAACGGATGGCGGCGTTCACCCCTGCGGCGAAGCCCAGGTTGCGGTTGAGCACCAGGATTTCCGTTCCGGGACAGTCGCGGCGCAGCCGTTCGGCGTCGCGGTCCGGGGAGCCATTGTCCACGACAAGCACCCGTGCGGGGGGAAGGGTTTGCCGCGAGAGGCTTGCGCAGCAACGCGCGGTCATCTCGGGCTGGTTGTAGTGGAGGATGATGGCGGTGACGTCGGAGGCGGCGGGCATGGGTTTCGAGCGAGAGAGGGCGGAGCGATGGGGCCGCCTTGTCCTACGGCGTTCCCGCCGTTTGGCAAGGAGCAAAACCGGGCCTTGGGGTCCTCAGCGGCGGCGCAGGGTGGCAAGTACGGCGAGGTGGTCGGATTCACGCAGGTCGTGGACGACCTGGTATTGGGTGAAGGCCCAGTTGCGGTCGGCGAGGATCCAGTCGATGACGCGGCGGGGGCCCAGTGTGGGGAAGGTGAAGTCGCGGGGGGTGGTTTGACCGGGAGGGGGGCGGCGCTGGAACCCACCGAAACTTTCGAGGATTTCGAGGGTGTTCTGTCCGGAGGAGGAGGTTTGAGAGCCCGGGAGGCCGGGAGGGGTGCTGTTGAGGTTGCCGAGGAGGAGGGTGGGGAGTGCCGGGTGGGCGCGCTGGATTTCGATCAGGCGTCCGGCGGCGCGGACCCGGATTTCCTCGTCGCGGGAGTCGAGGTGGGCCCCGAGGAGGAGCAGCTCCTGTTCGGTGCCGATGCGGACGCGTGCGGCGAGGGCGTCGTGGTTGCCAGCCAGGAGGTCCTCCCAGTGGGAGAAAGGGGGAAGGCGCACCCATTGGGCGGCGGCGATCGGGAAGCGGCTGAGCAGTGCGGAGCCGGACTCGTAACGGCCGTGGAAGGGGATGCGGGTGTCATAGGCGCGCAGGCGCACGATGTGGGGAAGGCCGGCGGCGGCGGCGATGAGCTCCGCGGCGTCCACGCCGCCCTCCCAGCTGGTGTGGAAATCGACTTCCTGGAGGAAGACCAGGTCGAGGTTGAGGGCGCTGATGCGGTCGGCGATGCGTTGGAGGCGTTCACGGCGGGGGGCGCTGGGGGTGTCCCCTCCGAGGGAGGTTCCCCGTCCGGGGCCGCCGGCCTGGGCCATATTGTACGTGAGCAGGCGCAGGGAGTCGGGAGCGCGCAGGGGAGGCTGGACCTCTTCGGCGGGGCTTTGGATGGTCACGGCCCGGCTGGCCCGGCCTAGGCGGACGGAGAGGAAAAGGCCCGCGCCGACTAGGAGAAACAGACCGGTCAGCAAGGCCGCGCGCCGGAAAAGACGCGCGAGGAAACGGTTGAAAGCGGTGGGTTTGCGGTGTATCATGGGCTGGACTTTTCTTTTGGAAACCCCATGCCCGAGATATCCTTGCTTCCCACCCTGAATGCAACGCTAAACCTCATCAGCATTTTTTTTCTGGTGGCGGGGAGGCGGGCGGTGAAACGTGGGGACATTGGGGGGCATTGGCGCAATATGACCGCCGCCCTTTGTGTGTCGGCGCTTTTCCTGGGAAGCTATCTGTATTACCACGCGTTGGTGGGCAGCGTCAAATACGAGGGTGTGGGGTGGGCCCGGGCTTTGTACCTGCTGATTCTCGTTCCGCACATTCTGCTCGCCGCTCTCCAGGTTCCTTTCATTCTGGCGGCTGTGGCCACCGCCCTGCGCGCTCGCTTCGACGTGCACCGCCGCATCACTCGCATCCTTTGGCCGGTCTGGCTGTATGTGAGCGTCACTGGAGTCCTCGTCTATCTCCTGCTCTACATCTTCCCCCACGGCTCGCCCTCCTGAGTGACCGGGCGGAGATGCCAGAACCGCGGTTTGCCGCGAAGGTCGATGAGGTTGTGGAAGGTCCAGCCTAAGGCGGGGGCGGCGTGGGAGAGGGCGGTCACTTGGTTGTCGCCGGATTCGAGCCAGAGGGAGCCGCCCGGGGCGATCACGTGCCGGGCCTGTCCGAGGAGGCGGAGCATGAGGTCGGTGCCATCGTGGCCGGAGAAGAGGGCGAGGTGGGGCTCGTGGGCGAGGACGTTAGGGTCGACGCGGTGGGTTTCGGCGGTGCCGATGTAGGGGAGGTTGGCGACGAGGAGGTCGCGGGAGGCGGGGGGGAAGCCGTCGAGGAGGTCGGCGTGGTGGAAGCGGAGGGAGGGGGCTAGGCGGCGGCCGTTGTCGTGGGCGAGTTCGAGGGCGTCGAGGGAGAGATCGGTGGCCTGGATGTGCCATGCGGGGCGTGCGCGCTGGAGGGCGATGGCGATGCAGCCGCTGCCGGTGCCGATGTCGAGGGCGCGGAGGGGGGCGGGTCCGTGGAAGCGGAGGATGTGTTCGACGAGTTCTTCGGTTTCGGGGCGGGGAATGAGAACGCGCGGGTCGACGCGGAGTTCGAAATCGAGGAAGGGGGCGCGTCCGCAGACGTATTGCACGGGTTCGCCGGCGGCGAGGCGGGGGGCGGCGGCCTCGAAGGCGGCGAGGTCGTCGGGAGCGGCGGGCGAGGCGAGGGGCAGTCCGGTGAGGGGAAGGCGGAGGAGGTCGGAGAGCCACCAGCGGAGGGTTTCGGGGGGAACCTCGGGAAAGCGGGAGAAGAGTTCGGACCAGGTGGGGGGCATGGGCCACGTTCTTAGCGGAAGCGGCGCAGGAGGACAAGGGGATTGGCGGTTGACAGGCGGGGGAGGCGGTCTAGACTCGGGGCATGGAAGGACGTTCGCCGTTGTTGCAGGAGTACCTGGACCGCATCCTGAGGGCGCGGGTGTACGAGGTGGCGCGGGAGACGGCGCTGGAGCGGGCGCCGCGGCTGAGTGCGCGGCTGGGGGCGGAGGTGTTCCTGAAACGCGAGGACACGCAGCCGGTGTTCTCGTTCAAGATCCGGGGGGCGCACAACCGGATCCGGCAGTTATCGGCGGAGGAGCGGGCGCGGGGGGTGATCTGTTCGTCGGCTGGCAATCACGCGCAGGGAGTCGCGCTTTCGGCCAGTAGACTGGGGGCGCGATCACGGATTGTCATGCCGCGCACGACGCCGTCGATCAAGGTGGAGGCGGTGAGGGCGCTGGGCGGCGAGGTGCTGCTGCATGGGGACAGTTACGACGAGGCGCAGGCGGAGGCGCTGCGGTTGGCGGCGGAGGAGGGCTGGGTGTATGTGCATCCCTACGACGATCCGGAGGTGATCGCCGGGCAGGGGACGATCGCGATGGAGCTGTTGCGGCAGCATGACGAGCGGATCGACGCGGTATTCGTGCCGATCGGCGGGGGGGGGCTGATCGCGGGGGTGGGGGCGTACCTGAAAGCGCTGTACCCGCATATCCGGATCATCGGGGTGGAGCCGGTGGACGCGGCGAGCATGTCCGCCTCGTTGGAGGCCGGGCACCGGGTTGTCCTGAAGGAGGTGGGGCTTTTCGCGGACGGGGTGGCGGTGAAGAAGGTGGGCGAGCGGACGTTCGCGCTGTGCCGGGAGGTGGTGGACGGGATGGTGCTGGTGGACACGGACGCGATCTGCGCGGCGATCAAGGATGTGTACGAGGACACGCGTTCGGTGATGGAGCCGGCGGGGGCGCTGGCCGTCGCGGGCATGAAGGCCTGGCGGCGGGAACACCCGGAGGGAAATCCGGTGCTGGTGGCCCTGACCTGTGGCGCGAACATGAATTTCGACCGCCTGCGGCATGTGGCGGAGCGTGCGGAGGTGGGCGAGGAGCGGGAGGCGTTGCTGGCGGTGACGATTCCCGAGCGGCCGGGCAGTTTCCGGGCCTTCTGCGCCGCGATTGGCGAGCGCAGCATCACCGAGTTCAATTACCGCCAGGGCCGGGATAGAGCGGAGGCCCATGTGTTCGCGGGCGTGCGCGTGCGCGACCGCAAGGAGACGGCGGAGGTGACGGCGGGGCTGGAGGCGGCGGGTTTCCCGACGCTCAACCTGACCGGCGACGAGTTTGCCAAGCTGCATCTGCCCCACATCGTGGGCGGACGCGCGGAGATTCCCGGCGGCGAGCGGATGTTCCGTTTCCAGTTCCCAGAGCGGCCCGGGGCGCTGGCCCGTTTCCTCGACTCCCTTCCGCGCGCCTGCGACATCACCCTCTTCCACTACCGCAACCATGGCGCGGACACCGGCCGCGTGCTGGCCGGGCTCAAGGTGCCCGCCGACAGCGCGGCGGACTTCGAACGCTTCCTTGCGGAAATCGGATACGCCCACGTCGAGGAGACGGACAACCCCGCCGTGCGCCTTTTTTTGTGAACAGGGCAATAAAGTCGGTTTCGGTTCGTCTTGTCCATAACCCGCCGAACCCAGGAGACCCCAATGAAACGTCCGATGTTGCTGTTATGGTTGTGTTCGATCGCAGGCCTCGCGTCGGCTCAGGCCGGGGGCTACCAGGTCGCGGGCTCCGTCAAGACGCTCACCAGGGAGAAAAGCGATCGGCAGGAATTGCCCCACGGCAGCACGCGTCTGGTGCAGGAGGAGAAGGTGCTGGTCATGGAGATCCGCCGGGTGAATCCCAACGCCCCCGCGAACGCGGAAGTCCGCTGGATGGTGCTCATGGAGGCCATCTCCGGCGATGTGCGGCCGGCCGTGCATGGCAAACAGCAGGTCGCCACGCAGGTCGGCATCCCGGTGGAAGTGCAGAGCGACAGCTTCACCCTGCGCGAACGCGAGTTCAACGGCAACGGGGGGCTGGGTTCCGGATCGGCCGAACAGAAGGTGAAGGGCTACGGCGTGCTGGTGTTCGATGCGGAGGGCAACGAGATGGGATCCAAGTTCTCGGCTACGGCGGTGGAGGCGGAGATTCGCCGCGAACTCGTCGGGATCGCCCGGAAAGAAAAAGAGGCCCAGGAGGGGGGCGGACAGGATCCCCAACGCCCTCCCCGTGCGAGGGTTCCCCGCCTCAAACCCTGATTCCGAAGGTCGGAAAGCGGCTCAACGCTTCGTTCCGGGGTTCGGAATCGAACCCGGATTTCCATTTCACTTGTGGAGAGGAGTTTTCAACCACGGATGGACGTGGATGGACGCGGATGGACACGGAGGTTACAGCTTGGGACGGGTTGCTATTTCTTTCCCTTCAACCTAATGGCAATATGAATGTTGTCTTTGATGCGAACATCTTTCTGCTCGAGATAAGACTGCTCACGTACAAGATCGCTGAGTTTTTTGAATCCGTAGTTCCGGGAATCGAAATCAGGCATCGTTTTAGCGATATGATTTCCAACGTGACCTAGAAATGACCAGCCATCCTCACCCGCAGTAACGCTTGCCGCGTCCATGAGTAACTTTTTCAACCCATCAATATCGGGGTTTTCTGGTCTGCTCTGACCAGGGTCCTTGTGTAGAATCTCCATATAGATGAATTTGTTGCAAGCGGACACGAATGCTTTCGGAGTTTTTTTCTCCCCAAATCCGTAGACGACTTTCCCTGACTCTCTGAGTCTTGTAGCGAGACGGGTAAAGTCACTATCCGAGGAAACGATGCAGAAGCCGTCAATATTTCCGCTATACAAAAGATCCATTGCGTCGATGATGAGGGCCGAATCGGTGGCGTTTTTCGCGTCGACAAACCGGAACTGCTGAATTGGCTGAATCGCGAGGCTATGCAGATATTCTTTCCAGCTTTTGAGGTGATTGGTTGTCCAGTCGCCGTAGGCTCGCCTGACCGTGGAGGTCCCGTATCGACTCACTTCAGATATCAACTCTTCAGCGAGTGTTGCCAGTGCATTGTCCGCGTCGATGAGTACTGCCAATCTGTCCTGATCTGTTTTTGCCATACTTAGGCTATCATTACCGTTTTGGGATTCAGACATCAAGATGTGTTAGTGGGGGAGTGTTGAAAACGCTTTGTAAGCTTGACTTGTGGTGTTTGGTGGAAAGGATTCGGGGATGAAAATTTTGTTTGTTGTACCGCTGCTTGTTTTTTTCAGTTCCTGTTGCACCACGGTGCCGGGAGTTTCCCCACCGTCGCCGCCGGAGCAGGCGATTCAGGTGGAGACGCTTTTGAAAAGCGCGGAGTCCTGGGACGGAGCACCGCTTCCTGCCTATGCGGAGGGTCAGCCGGAGGTGACGATTCTTCGCATCACGATCGCGCCGGGCACGGCGCTTCCGGAACACAAACATCCCTACATGAATGCCGGGGTGTTGGAGTCGGGAGAGTTGGAGGTCACGCTGGAGTCCGGTAAAACGATGCGTTTGAAGGCCGGGGATTCGCTGGCGGAGGTGGTCAACACCTGGCATTTCGGCCGCAATGTCGGGGATACGCCCGCGGTGATTCTGGTGGTGTATGCCGGGATAAAAGGCGAGCCGGTGACCGTATTGCGGGAAAAGACAGGGGGGCGCTGAGGGGGGGGGGCTGGTGTTGCGGGCGTGGGGCCACTGTGCGGTTTCGTTTTTTTGGGGGTTACCCTACCGCGGGGGGAGTTGTGCTCGTTTTGCGGGCGTGGGGCCACGGGCTGGAAAGCCCGTGCTCCGTCACACCGTGAATTCGAGCAGGGTGGGGATGAGGCGGTCGGCGAGGGGCGCGAGTTGTTCGGCGGAGTGGGTTTGGGTGACGCCGAGGGTTTGGCAGCCGGCGCCGCGGGCGGCGCGGAGGCCGCCGGGGGTGTCCTCGATGGCGAGGCAGTTGGAGGGGGGGAGGCCGAGGAGCTGTGCGGCGAGGCGGTAGCAGGCGGGGTCGGGTTTGCTGGTTTCGACATCCTCGGCGGTGACGACGGCGGTGAAGAGGTCGCGGATGCCGAAGCGTCGGAGGATGGGTTCGACGTCGCTGCGTTCGGCGGCGGTGCAGAGGGCGATGGGTCCGTGGGCGGCGGCGCGGGTGACAGCTTCGAGGGCGCCGGGGTAGGGGGGAGGGGGCGCTTTTTCGATGAGGCGGAGGAAGGAGGCGGCTTTTTGGCGGACGAGGTCGGCGAGTTCGTCGGGGAGGAGGGAACGTCCGACCGCGGCGAGGGCACGGGTAAAGACGCCGCGCGAGTCGAAGTGCATGTAGACGGACTCGTAGGTGGGCCAGTCGAAGGTGGCGTCAAAGGGGGCGAGGACCTCCTGGAAACTGTGGAAGTGGAGTTCCTCGCTGAGGCAGAGCACCCCGTCGAAGTCGAAGATGTGCCCGCGGGGGATGTTGTGCATGCTCACAGGGCGGCGAGGAGGGCGTCGACCTTGTCGGTGCGCTCCCACGTGAAGCCTTCGAGCTCTTTTTTGGAGGCGCGGCCGAAGTGTCCGTAGGCGGAGGTGGCCTCGAAGACAGGGCGTTTGAGCTGGAGGCCCTCCACGATTTCGCGGGGCTTGAGGCCGAAGACGGCGCGCACGGCTTTGGCGAGTTTGTCTTCGGAGACGGAGCAGGTGCCGAAGGTGTCGACGAGCACGGAGACGGGTTCGGGGTAGCCGATGGCGTAGGCGAGCTGGACTTCGCAGCGGCGGGCGAGTTTGGCGGCGACGATGTTTTTGGCGACGTAGCGGGCCATGTAGGCGGCGCTGCGGTCGACCTTGCTGGGGTCTTTGCCGGAGAAGGCGCCGCCGCCGTGGCGGCCCATGCCGCCGTAGGTGTCGACGATGATCTTGCGGCCGGTGAGGCCGCAATCGCCCTGGGGTCCCCCGACGACGAACTTGCCGGTGGGGTTGATCAGGTAGCGGGTTTTTTTGTCGATGAGTTTGGCGGGAAGGGTTTTGAGGACGACCTCCTCGATGAGGGCCTGCTCGATGGTCTTCTGGGAGACGTCGGGGCTGTGCTGGGAGGAGAGGACGATGGTGTCGATGCGGACGGGTTTGCCGTTTTCGTAGACAACGGAGACCTGGGATTTGCCGTCGGGGCGGAGGAAGGGAAGTTTGCCGGACTTGCGGACCTTGGCCATCGCGTGGGTCAGGTTGTGCGCGTACATGATGGGTGCTGGCATGAGTTCCCTGGTCTCGTCACAGGCGTAGCCGAACATCATGCCCTGGTCGCCGGCTCCTTGTTCTTTGTATTTGCCTTCGCCTTCGCTGACGCCTTGGGCGATGTCGGGAGACTGGCGGTCAACGGCGACGAGGACGGCGCAGGTGTCGGCGTCGAAGCCGATGGCGGAGTTGGTGTAGCCGATGTCCTTGATTTTGCGGCGGGCGATGTCGGCGTAGTTGACGGCGGCGTTGGAGGTGATCTCGCCGGCGATGACGGTCATTCCGGTCTTGACCAAGGTTTCGCAGGCGACGCGTGCGTGGGGATCTTGTGCGAGCAGGGCGTCGAGAATGGCGTCGGAGATGCCGTCGCACATTTTGTCGGGGTGGCCTTCGGTGACGGATTCGGAAGTGAAGATGTAGCTGGAGGCGGACATGGGCGAGGCTCCTGGGTGGTTATATTCGGTTATCCGGATGGACGGTTTTCTAGCAGGAAGCGTGCAGGGATCAAGCAAAAAGCGGGTGGGTCAGGGGATTTCCTCTTCGCGGTGGAAGAGGGGGAGGATGTCGCGGCCGGAGAATTCGACGATGGACCAGATGGCGGTGCGGGTGTCGCCGGCCTCGCCGATGGAGACGATGCGCATCCAGCGGCGGTCGGAGGTGCTGAAGAGGGGGGCGGATGAGGGGGGGAGGCCGGCGTAGGAGAGGGCTTCTTCGGGAGAGCGGTAGCCGTCGTCGTCGGTGCCGGGGATGCGGTCGGGGCCGTCGCGGCCGAGGAGGAGTTGTTCGGCCTGTTCGGGGCGGAGGCCGGAGACGGTGAGGAGGGCGTCGAGAGAGGCGGTGTTGAGGTTGAGTTTGCCGTCGCCGTAGACGGTGAGGAGGCGTGCGATTCCGGTGACGTGGAGGTCGGGCATGTCCCAGAAGTCGGCGAGGGAGCCGCCGTAGAGGATGGCGCGGGTGAAGCCCTTGATGAGGAGGAGTTCGTCGAGGGTGTCGAGGGGGGCGTTGGTGGGGGTGTAGCCGCGGTCGGTGTAAAAGGGGTCTTCGGCCTCGGCGCCGTGGAGGCGGGTGAGGTCGTTGGGGTCGGTCCAGTCCAGAAAGGCCCCGATGAGGGGGTTGAAGAGTTCGGAGGGGACGCCGCTGTTTTCGAGCAGGGCCTCCCAGTCGGCCTGGGAGAGGCGGTTGATGTTGCGGCGGCCCTGTTCGGGTTGGATGTGGAGGGTGAAACGTCCATCCTGCATTTCGTGGGTGAAGCCGGAGAGGGGCATGCCGCGCTGCATGTTTTTGAGGGCGAGGAAAAAGGCCTCGCCGTATTCGTCCTGGGGTTCGTTGCCGGGGTTGAGGGACTTGGTGAGCATGAGTTTGGCGTACTCGAGGCCGGCGCGTGCGAGGGCCTGGGCTTTCATGCGGTAGCGGTAGCGGGCGGCGAGTTCGGTGTCGACCCGGACGCGGAAGAGGAAGGCGACCATGAGGGTGGAGAGGATGACCAGCGTGACGAGGGCGAGGAGGAGGGCGGAGCCGCGGCGGGGGGTGGGGGTCATGGGGTGTTCTCCACGGGGCGGCGGCCGCGGCGGGTCTCGCGGGAGAGGCGTCCGACGGGGATGTCGACGCGGCGCACGAGTTCGCGCAGTTCGGCGTCCGGGTCGGAGGGGGCCATCCAGAGGCGGATTTCGACGCAGGTGGGGAGTTGGTTGCGGCGCTCCCAGGTGTCCTCCCAGGCGTGGGTGGTGGGGTCCCAGTAGCGGAGCTGGAGTCCTTGCACACGGGTGCTCACGAGCCAGGGTTGGACGTTCGCGGCCTCCTCGCTGTCGGGGTCGAGGCGGTGGGGATAGGCGCTGACGGCGAGGCCGCGGACGCCGTCGATCTCCTCGATGCTGAGGATGAGGCGGTTGAGGCCTTGGCGGGTGGGGTAGTTGGGGGGGAGGAAGGCCATGGTGCCGCTGACCCAGCTTACGAGGTCGTCGGGGGGATCGCCGGTGCCGGGTTCGTGTTTGAAGGCGTAGAGTCCGGGGTTGCTGTCGAAGTAGGCGGCGGAGCGGAGGGAGGCGACGAGGGGTTCGAGGACGGCCTCGGCCTGGTGGAGGCTTTCGAGGGCCATCTCCCCCTCGGTGGTGGCGCGGACGAGGCTGGTGAAGCCGCCGAAGACCATGACGCCGAGGAGAGCGAGGAGGGAGAGGGCGAGGAGGACCTCGAGCAGTGTGAAGCCCCGGCGGCTCATCCGCGGGCGCTTTGGAGGAGTTCGCGGGCGTGGTCCTCGGCGACCCTGAGGGTGCCGCCGAGCATGCGGGCGACCTCGCGCACGCGTTCCTCGCCGTCGAGCACGTGCACGCGGGTGTGGGTGCGTCCGTCGGAGACTTCCTTGCTCACGGCGAGGTGTCGCGCGCCGTGGACGGCGACCTGCGGGAGGTGGGTGATGGAGAGGACCTGCCGGGTGCGTCCGGCCTCGGCCATCTTGCGGCCGATGGCGTGGCCCATCTCGCCGCCGACGTTGGCGTCGATCTCGTCGAAGACCATGACGGGGATGCGGTCGTGGTCGGCGAGCAGGGTTTTGATGGCGAGCATAACGCGGGAGATTTCGCCGCTGGAGGCGATATCGCGCAGGCTGCGGATGGCCTCGCCGGGGTTGGGGGCGAAGCGGAAATCGATGAAGTCGAGGCCGTGGGGGGCGGGATCGGCGGGGGTGAGGGCGATTTCGAAGCGGGCGTGAGGGAAGCCGAGATCGCGGAGCTGGGCGAGGATGCGTGCGCCGAGGGAGGAGGCGGCATGTTCGCGGGCCTGGCGGAGGGCGAGACCGTCGCGTTCGAGGGTGGCGCGCAGGCGGGTTTCGGCGCCGGCGAGTTCGGCGAGCAGGTTTTCGCGGTTTTCGAGGTCGCGGAGGCGGGATCTGGAATCGGCGAGGGTGGCGAGGCAGTCTTCGACGGTGGGGCCGTATTTTTTGCGGAGGCGGGAGTAGAGGCCGAGGCGTTCGTCGAGCCACTGGAGACGGGAGGGGTCGCCCTCGACGCGGTCGGCGGCGTGGCGGAGGGAGGCGGCGAGTTCGCGGAGGCCGCGCTGGAGGGATTCGACCTCTCCGAGCCAGGCGTCGGCCTCGGGGTGGAGGCGTTGGAGCCCTTCCAGGGCGCGGCGGGCGGAGGCGAGCGCGTCGAAGGCATTGCCTTCGGACTCGTCGAGGGCGCTGAGGGCGCCGCCGATGCCTTCGAGGATGTTCTGGGCGTTGCCGATGAGGGTGTGTTCCTCGCGGAGGTTTTCCTCCTCGCCCACGGCGAGTTCGGCGGCCTCCAGTTCGCGCACGCGGTAGCGCAGGAGATCGAGTTGCTGTTCCATGAGGCCGGCGTCACCCTGGAGTTCCTCCTGGCGTCGCTGGTTCGCGCGCAGTTCGCGCCAGGCCTCCGCGTAGGTGTCGCGGGTTTTGGGCGGAACGCCGGCGGCGTCGACGATGGCGCGTTGGGTGTCGGGGTCAAGCAGGGACTGGTGATCGTAGGGGCCGTGCATGTCCACGAGCACGTCGCCGATGCGTTTGAGGAGAGCGAGGGTGACGGGGGCGTCGTTGACGAACGGCTGTCCGGCGGCCTCGGCGCGGATGACGCGGCGGAGGATCAACAGTCCGCCCTCGCAGGGTTCGAGGCCGGACTCTTCGAGGATGGCGTTGACGGCGGAGGGATCGGCCAGCTGGAAGACGCCGCGGGCGCTGCCCTGGTCGGCCCCGCTGCGCAGGACTTTGCGGTCGGCGCGCGCGCCCAGCAGCAATTGCAGGGCGCCCATGAGCACGGACTTTCCGGCGCCGGTCTCGCCGGTGATCACGTTCAGCCCGGCCCCGAACGGAATCGTGGTCTTCTCCACCAGCGCGAGGTTGTTGACGGTCAGTTCGGTCAGCATGGAGTGACATCCTAAAGATGGGGGGAACCTTTGCAATCCTGAAGAGGGTTCAGAGTTCAGGGTTCAGGGATCCGGGGAGAGGGGAGTAGTCGTGGGTCGGGTTTTGCGGGGGGAGACCCGAACTGGCAGTCGGGGCGCTTTTCGATGACGATTACGAGCACGATTACGAAGATAGGGCGGGAGGGGGTTCCTGGAAACAACCCCGAAACACGCGAATGACGCGAAAACTCAAAAAGCTGTCCCCTGGGACAGGAATTTGAGTTTTTCAGGTGGTGGGAAGAAGGGGGTTGGCGAGGGGTTGGGGAGGAAGAAGCCGGGGGTGACCCTCACCCGTGGGACAAGCCCACGGGGCTCGAAAAGACCGTGGGTTGTTGGAGGAGTTTAGCCACAGGTGACCCTCACCCACGCCGCGAGGGCGTGGGGCTCGTCCAAGGGGTGGTCTCACACAAGGGGAGGGGATTGCGGGGGTGGCGGGGGTTTGGGAACGGAGCGCGGACACTCGTGTCCGCCAAGTGGTTCAGGTTTCGAGTATGATACGAGCACGATTACGAAGAGAAGGCGGGGGGGAGCGATAGGGAACGGGGTGTAGGCGGACAGGAGTGTCCGCGCTCCGTTTTGGTGGCGTGGGGCTCGTCCAGAAGAG
>CAYLNG010000036.1:19123-20561 GCA_964385155.1 uncultured Verrucomicrobiota bacterium | reverse complement strand
TCCCCGCACCCGTGATACACGGCGGCAACAAATCCCGGACCGGGGGCGTCCCCGCACCCGTGATACACGGCGGCAACAAATCCCGGACCGGGGGCGTCCCCGCCCCCGAGACACACGGCTGCGGGATCGCGTCTGCTCCACTCCAATATTTGGAGCAGGATTTCAATTTTGGTCCACTAGGTGGATGTACCAGCCTACCGTCATAATCCGCTCAGAATTGGCGGCTGTTTGGAGCGCACCTCCCTCACGGCGGCCATGGCGAACCGTGTCTTAATCCGCTCAGAATTGGCGGCTGTTTGGAGCATATAAAACGGGAGAGGCCTTCCTCGACCTGCGTGTCTTAATCCGCTCAGAATTGGCGGCTGTTTGGAGTCATCGTGGAGATGGTCCGGGACGCGGCGGAAGTTGTCTTAATCCGCTCAGAATTGGCGGCTGTTTGGAGTGGCACCATCGCCACCCTCCGGATGTAACCAAAAGTGTCTTAATCCGCTCAGAATTGGCGGCTGTTTGGAGCACTCGGTGTGAGCCTCCAGTTCACGCACCCCGTGTCTTAATCCGCTCAGAATTGGCGGCTGTTTGGAGTGTTCCGGAATGATGACGGGGAGAAGTGTTTGGTGTCTTAATCCGCTCAGAATTGGCGGCTGTTTGGAGTGATACTGGTGTTGTTGTCGGAGACCCCGGACGTGTCTTAATCCGCTCAGAATTGGCGGCTGTTTGGAGGAAAGCCGCCAAGGACTTCTTGATCCCGGCGATCGTGTCTTAATCCGCTCAGAATTGGCGGCTGTTTGGAGGGGTACCGAAGCCCTGCTGGAACACCCAGAGGGGTGTCTTAATCCGCTCAGAATTGGCGGCTGTTTGGAGATGAGCGCCCTCCGCCACCCAAAAACCCGCAACGTGTCTTAATCCGCTCAGAATTGGCGGCTGTTTGGAGGGGCGGCAGAGCACCGTCGTTCACGAGTCCCTCGGTCTTAATCCGCTCAGAATTGGCGGCTGTTTGGAGGGCTCGAAGTACGCCGGACAACCCCATGTGGTGAGGTGTCTTAATCCGCTCAGAATTGGCGGCTGTTTGGAGGAGTCATTATGCACGCGTTCAAACTGCTCGTCAAGTGTCTTAATCCGCTCAGAATTGGCGGCTGTTTGGAGCGGAAGACCCGGGGCAAAAGGAGATGACTCGGATGTCTTAATCCGCTCAGAATTGGCGGCTGTTTGGAGCCCTAAGTGCATATAAGAACAAAAACGGCAAGGGTGTCTTAATCCGCTCAGAATTGGCGGCTGTTTGGAGGACCTGACCACGCCGCCTCCGCGGCGGAGCTCGTGTCTTAATCCGCTCAGAATTGGCGGCTGTTTGGAGGACCTGACCACGCCGCCTCCGCGGCGGAGCTCGTGTCTTAATCCGCTCAGAATTGGCGGCTGTTTGGAGGACCTGACCACGCCGCCT
>CAYLNG010000036.1:0-19023 GCA_964385155.1 uncultured Verrucomicrobiota bacterium | reverse complement strand
GCCTCCGCGGCGGAGCTCGTGTCTTAATCCGCTCAGAATTGGCGGCTGTTTGGAGAGTATCCCTCAGGTGAAGAACCGCACTGTCACCATGTCTTAATCCGCTCAGAATTGGCGGCTGTTTGGAGGACCTGACCACGCCGCCTCCGCGGCGGAGCTCGTGTCTTAATCCGCTCAGAATTGGCGGCTGTTTGGAGAGTATCCCTCAGGTGAAGAACCGCACTGTCACCATGTCTTAATCCGCTCAGAATTGGCGGCTGTTTGGAGGATGGGAGGATAATATCCGAGAGGCCGCTAAGTGTCTTAATCCGCTCAGAATTGGCGGCTGTTTGGAGACTGGACCTGACCATACGCCGCAAACAGTTCTTCGTCTTAATCCGCTCAGAATTGGCGGCTGTTTGGAGGCGATCGGGCGGGAGGTGATGGTCCGCCCCGCGTGTCTTAATCCGCTCAGAATTGGCGGCTGTTTGGAGCCTGGAGATCGACTCGTCGTCCTCGGGCACGTGGGTGTCTTAATCCGCTCAGAATTGGCGGCTGTTTGGAGGCTGGAAGGCGGAGCCCTGCCCATCACTCAGAGGTTGTCTTAATCCGCTCAGAATTGGCGGCTGTTTGGAGGCGGGTCTCAACGCGGGTCCACGAGTCGCTGGAAGTCTTAATCCGCTCAGAATTGGCGGCTGTTTGGAGTTTCCGAAGCGAAGGGGTACGGCGAGCACATCGTGTCTTAATCCGCTCAGAATTGGCGGCTGTTTGGAGAGTCCCTCGTCGGAGGGGCACGTGATATCACCTTGTGTCTTAATCCGCTCAGAATTGGCGGCTGTTTGGAGGAAATCTAAGAAAACTGTAGTCGTTAAAGTTACATCCGTCTTAATCCGCTCAGAATTGGCGGCTGTTTGGAGAAGGGGTTCACCCCCATCCGGATAAGGGTGTTTGTGTCTTAATCCGCTCAGAATTGGCGGCTGTTTGGAGGGCGAGTACATCGGTCGCCGTCCTGAACCCGGACTGCGTGTCTTAATCCGCTCAGAATTGGCGGCTGTTTGGAGGGATGAACTACGTCGTCGCCCCCATCGCCGCCGTGTCTTAATCCGCTCAGAATTGGCGGCTGTTTGGAGTCGAGGAAATCAGTGGGGCCATGGAGCCCCAAATGTGTCTTAATCCGCTCAGAATTGGCGGCTGTTTGGAGTCTAAATTGCTTGCCCAGGCCGCCACAGTCCCGCGTGTCTTAATCCGCTCAGAATTGGCGGCTGTTTGGAGCTATGGCAGCAAGTTGGACATATTGGAAAGAAGGTGTCTTAATCCGCTCAGAATTGGCGGCTGTTTGGAGGGGTCTTGATGCACCCATTCGCATGGTCAAAGGTGTCTTAATCCGCTCAGAATTGGCGGCTGTTTGGAGCCGCTGAAGCCGAACAAGAGTCGTTCACCTTCGTGTCTTAATCCGCTCAGAATTGGCGGCTGTTTGGAGCGAAGGCAAGGAACATAGTTCCAGATCCAATAGTGTCTTAATCCGCTCAGAATTGGCGGCTGTTTGGAGAACCGAGTGGTGACCTATCAGAAAACCTCCCGTGTGTCTTAATCCGCTCAGAATTGGCGGCTGTTTGGAGACCTGATCACAGATCAGGTTGAGCTTACGACGGTCTTAATCCGCTCAGAATTGGCGGCTGTTTGGAGCGAAACCACCCGCCTCTCCATGCCCCTCCCTTGGTGTCTTAATCCGCTCAGAATTGGCGGCTGTTTGGAGAGGTGAAAGCCGGAGAGTCTAAACGGAAAATTGTGTCTTAATCCGCTCAGAATTGGCGGCTGTTTGGAGTTCACTAAAAACAAGGAGAAAAACATGAGAACGTGTCTTAATCCGCTCAGAATTGGCGGCTGTTTGGAGGCCTCTCGGAAGAGAGGTATACCGTGGTTCAGGTGTCTTAATCCGCTCAGAATTGGCGGCTGTTTGGAGTGATAAAATTCGGGAACCTCTCTGAAAAACACGTGTCTTAATCCGCTCAGAATTGGCGGCTGTTTGGAGTCCTATTCGTCGGAGAACTCGAACCGGAACCCGTGTCTTAATCCGCTCAGAATTGGCGGCTGTTTGGAGAGTAGCTTTTGCAAGTACTTGTTGTCAATGGATTTTACCGGGCAAAAATGTCGAGAGGAGGCTGTATTTGAGGATTCTGGATGGACAGGAGGAAATCCGGGAGGGACAGGTCATGCAAACCAATAGGCGAAAACGACTTACAGACGCGTCTTTGGTTTTGTTGATTTCCAACGGTTTACGAGGATCATCCGACGCGGATGGACCAGGTGGGGAGATCGGGGTCGGGGGCGCCCCGGGTGAGTTCGCCGAAGGGGAGTCGATGTTGTCCGTCCTCGATGGCCCGGATGAGAAGTTTGTTGACCTCGCGGATCTCGGCGCGGAGATGCTGGTAATGGGCGAGGAGGTCCGTGAGGTTTGAAGGGGGTGTTGTGGGGGCCGTGGGGGCTGGTGGAGTGGGGAGGGAAAGGGGGGAGATGCAGGGTGTGCCGACGGCAGGGGTTTCCGGAAGAGGAGAAGAGACGGGTGTGGCCGGACAAGTGGGAATGGGTTTGGCGGCGTGCAGGCCGAGGTGTCGCAGAGGGTGGGCGTAGTCGTCCTTGCGCTTTTTGAAGGAGCAGCGGCAGCCCACATGGTCGCAGAAATCACCGAGGATTTCGCGGATGGTGGAGCAGGCGATGGGTTTGCCTTTGCCTCGCCCGAGGAAGCCGTTGGTGATTTCAGGGTCGTAGTCCCCACAGGAGCGGATGACGTTATGGACAAGGGAAGGGTCAAGGGGTTCGAGAATGCCCCGGACGACGGTTCGTTCGCCGTGGGAGAGGTCATGGCGTTCCTCGGCGCGGCGGCAAAGGGCATCGAGGACGGCACAGGAGCCGCGGAGGGAATTGAGGGGGTTGGGGGGAGGCGTCGGGTTTTGGGAGGGGGGCGGATTGTGGGCTAGGGGAGGGCGGTGTTCGCGGGACCAGAACTGGACGGCGGCGCGGAGGGAACGGGGAGAGCAGAAGAAGTCGGAGGGAGCGGGGAGGCGGGAGGGGGATTCGGGTTCGCCAGTGGGATCGAGGAAGACGGAGGGGTGGCCGGTGACGGGGTGGAGCCCGAGGGGGAGTTTGACGTGTGTGAGGCCGCCATCGGGCGGGGATTTGGAGGAGGAGGGAAAGAGTTCGCGTTGGCAGTCCGCCGGAGGGGGGCCCGCGATGCGGCAGAGTTCCTTGAGGAACGCGAGCATCTCAGAGGCCGGGATGGGGTCCGCGAGAAGGAACCAGAGGTGGAACCCCTTGAAGCCGCTGCATTCGACACGGCAGGGGACAGAGACCTCACGGGCGCGTTGGGCCAGTCCCATGGCGTCGCGGCGGAGGAGGTCGAGGGCTTTCCCGCGGGCGGGCGCTGGCAGGGATTCCAAGGCGGCGCGGGTGAGGTCGAAGTCGATGACACCGACACGGACAGAGCTGTCGGAGTGATAGATGGGGAGGGAGAGAGTTTTTTTGCCGGCGAGGTGTGCAAGAAGGTCCTCATGGCGGGGGAGGTGTCCCAAGGGGGAATAGCGGAGGCGTCCGAGGCGGTCGACGGAGGCGGTTTTGGGGGAGAGGTGGCTCTGGGAGAGGAGATTGAACCATTCGTCGAGGGCGTGCTCGTCGGGGTCGACCTTGGGTGAGACGGGGGTATGGGGGGAGGGTCGTCCGGCCTCGTGACGGCAGGCGCGGGCAGCCGCGGGCATGCCCTGGGACTCGTACCAATCAGCGAGCCGGCAGAGCAGGTCGGGGTAGAGAGGGTCGTGGATGGTGATGTTACCGGCCGCGATCCACTGACGGAGATGAAGGGGATTCGAGGGGATGGGCGGGGCGGCGGGTTCGTTGCCGGGAACTCCGGTGGGGCAGGTCTGTGGATCGGCGATCATGGGAGGGTCCTGGTTTTGGGGGGATTCGTAGTGGAAGTAGTTGTTCCATCCACGGAGGATGGAGGCGCGGCGTTCGCGGGTTTCGGAGGGGAGCTCGTCGGCGTGGGGCGGGGCGTCGAGTTTTTCGCGGAGGCGTTCGCGGGCCTCACTGCTGGCGCTGTGGCCCTGGCGATTGATGAGGAAGCCGAGGAAGAGGAAGCCCTCGTCGATGCTGTAGATGCGGGTTTTGGCGGTGGAGAGGCGGAGATGGGATTCAGCGAGGAGACGGGTGAGGACGTCCAGGGCATCGCGTGCGGCGTCGATGTTGTTCGCGAGCACAGCGATATCATCCGCATAACGGAGGAAACGGGGATGGGATTGTTCCAGAGCGCGGTCGACGGAGTCGAGATAGAGGTTGGCGAGGAGGGGGGAGAGGGGCGATCCCTGGGGAATGCCGCGGGTGGGGAGGCAGGAGGAGCAGCCGTCGAAGCGGGAGGCGCGAGCGAAGGAGAGGGAAAGGGAGACGACATCCTCCGGGAGGCCAAAGGAGCGCAGACGCTGTGAGAGAAGGCCGTGGTCGATTTCATCGAAGTAGCTGGCGATATCGGCGCGGAGGACGTGGGAGGCATTCTGGAGAGAGCGCTGGAGGGCGGCGACAGCCTTGAGGGGGCCGTTATGGGGGCGGAAGGCGCAGGCATGGGGAGAGAGTCGCCCATTGCAGTGGCGGGTGAGGATCTGGGCGAGGGCGCGTCCGGCGATGCGGTCGCGCACATTGGCGAGAGCGATGTCGCGGAGACCGCCGGAGGGTTTGCGGACGGGGAACACCTGAATGGGACCATGCTGGTAGGCGCCGGAGAGGAGGTCGGAGCGGAGGGAGGCAAGTTCCTGGTCGATGCGGGGGGTGACGTCCTCGATGCGGCGGTGGTCGGGACCCGGACCGCCATGGTTGCGTTGCACGGCCTGCCAGGCCATCAGGAGGTTGTTGTGCGCGGCGGTCTGCTCCAGCATCGTGGAGGGTTGAGAGTGGAGGATTCCGGCGGTTGAGGGGCAGGCATTCATGGGCTTCAAGCACAGGAAGGAAGGCGGAGAGGGTTTTTCCGGAAAATCACCTTCAAATCCACACGTGTTCATGCGTCCTCCTTTCAGGAGACTCCCCTTGGGGGTGAGGACGAAAAAAAAATCCGGAATTCGGAGGCGCGACACCCTTCTTTTGGGCATGAGCAACCTTTATATCACCACCCAGGGAGCAAGCCTCCGCAAACGCGGTGGAACGTTCGTAGTCGCGCGGGGGGATTCGGAACTGTGCACGATGCCAGGGGCGATGGTCGAGGCGGTGCTGCTGTTCGGGCATGTGCAGGTGACCACCCAGGCTGCGCATGCGTTGTTGGATGAGGGCATTCCCCTGCTCTACCTGACGATGGGCGGAGGTTTCAAAGGGATGCTGCAGCCCGGCTGTCCGAAAAATACGGAGGCGCGCCTGTCCCAATATGAGGCATCGCTCCGGAGGGAGGATGCGCTCGCCATCGCCCGGGCCATGGTGGACGCCAAACTGGCCTCCTCCCTGAGCGTGCTGGACCGTTGGACCCGCAACGGATGGAACCGCGAGGCCCGGGCAACGGCAAGGGAACTGCGCCGGTTGCGGGGCCGTTTGGGAGCCTGCGCCACGGTGGGATCCCTGCGCGCGGTGGAAGGCCAGGCCGCCGCCCTGTATTTCGGGGCGCTGGGGGACGCGCTGCCGCCAGAGTTCACCTGGCAGGGCCGGAACCGTCAGCCGCCGAGGGATCCGGTCAACGCGCTGTTGTCCCTCACCTACATGCTGCTGCTGGGTCGGGCGGTGGCGCAGTGTTTCGCTACGGGGTTGGACCCGAATGTCGGGTTCCTGCATCAATTGGAATACGGCAGGCCCAGCCTGGCGTTGGACCTGCTCGAGCCCCTGCGGGCTCCCTGCTGCGACCAGTTCGTGCTCCGGACCCTGCAGTCCGAGGAGCTGGATCCCGGGGATTTCAAGCAGGAGGAGACCTTGGGGTGCCGGCTCCGTCCGGAGGCCCTGCCGCGTTTCCTTGCTGGTTTCCAGGCCTGGAGCGACCCCGAGGGCTCACCCGCCGCCAGACTGCTCCCGCGCCTGGCCCGGGAACTCCGCGAATCCATCCGGGACCGCCGCCCGCCGGACTGGGCGGGGGAGCTGGCATGAATCCCTGTCTGGTGGTCTACGACATCGCGGATCCCAAACGCCTGCGGAGGGTGGCAAAGGTCATGGAGGGGTATGGCGTGCGCGTCCAAAAATCGGTTTTCGAGTGTGATCTGGGCGACGCGGCCCGTGCGCGCATGCTCAGGGATGTGGAAAAATGGATGGTCGGCGACGAAGACCACCTGCGTCTCTATCCCCTCACCGAACGACTGCTGGTGGGGGCACAGGTTCTGGGAATGGCGTCCAGCCGACTGCCCCCCGCTGCAGTGGTGGTGTGAGGTGATGAATCACCCGTTGGATTGCACCCGGGCGGATCGAAGGCGGATTTTTCCACACCCGACGGCGGTGTGGCGGCCAAGGTGGAGGATTTCGCCGATGGAGAGAAGGTCGGCGAGGACTTTTGGAGGAGAGGGAAGGAGGAGGGAGCCGACGATACCGCCAAGGAGGATGGACTCATCTTGGGTGGAGGAACGGCGGGCGGGGCTGACCTGATGAAGACGGACATCCCGTACCGGGCAAGTGGCGGACGCTGCCAGGAAGGGGCTGGGATCAAGTAGAATCCTGTTTCCCCAGGCCAGACTGAGGCTGTTGAGGCGCTGCACGGCGGCGAGAACAAGATGACCAAGGGTCAGATCCTGTGCCCGGAGGGATCGACGGTTTTGACGGAACTGCAAGGGGGTGAACAATTCCAGGAGGAGGGAGTGGTCGGCGTCCCTCGCCCCCCGGAAGCGTAGGGAGTAGGTATCCGAGAAGGAGCAGCCGAGCACCCGTGCGCCGCTTTCCCCGAAGGGTTCGCCGATCGCGGCGTCCAGCGCGGACTTGAAGGATTCGAGCAGGTTGCCACTGGATTCCCAGGTGACGAGGCGGAAGGGAACGAAGGTCCCCAACTCCTCCCGCTCCAGCACGGGCTGGAAGAGATAGCCGGGGGAGGTGTTGGCGGAGGCGGGAGGTTTGAAGTACCCTCTGAAGGCCTCGGGATTGTGCCGAAGGAGAAGAGTGCCAGCAAGGCCCCGTACCGTCGCGCTGGATAAACGACGGATGGGGGCGGGACGGTCCAAGGCGAGCTCGCCCTCCAGCATGCGGAGGCTGAGACCGGACTGGAGAGGTGAAAGGATGTCGGGCGGCTCAGGCATCGAGTTCCACCGAATCAGGGGGGAGGTTCAAAACGGAGGTTCCGAGGCGCCGCATGGCTTTGTCGTTGAACATGGCCTGGGATCTGGAGGCACTGACCCGTTCCCGCATGGAGTTCTTCACTCCGCGGATGACGAGGAAGCCTCGCCCGTAAAGTCCCCCGAGGTTTGTGGTGAGATTCTCAAGTTTTTGGAACTCGTCCTGGGTGGGTTTGTGCAGTTTGCATTCGAAGAGGAAGAGCCGGAGCCCGTCCGTGGCGGCTACATCAATTTCCTGAGCGGGGGAGGACTGGCCGCCGCCCGTGGCATTCCAGGAGACGGTGGTGTTCAGGCGAAGATCCTTGAGAACACCCCGGCGTTTCAGGGGCGCAAGAGTCCAGAAGAGCGTTTCCTCCAGCCACCCTCCCATCAGGAACTTCCGGGGATCGATATCAGGAGTGAGCGCGAATTTTTGGTTGTGGATTGTGACCGCACTTTCCTTTCCCGGAGTATACCGGATGGCGTTCCGGCCATTCGGGGCGGAAAAGTCGATTTCGCCGTTTTTCGATTGCGTGAGTTGGGGCATGAAGCGGGCCAGCGCATCCGGGTTGGCGCGGATCGCCTCGCACAAGGATTTTCGTTCCGCGAGGGCGGGATCCTCCGTATCAAGGCCCTCCTGCTGTTGTTTGTATCCGGCAAGACGGAGGAAGGTCGCCGTATCCGGGATGCCATGGACCAAAGGAGCTTTAACGTAGGGTTTGCTCAATTGATCAAAGGAGTCCGTTTCCGTGTTCAAGTAATACACGGAATGGAGTTTGCCCTTACGATTGGCGGCGGCAAGCGCGGCAATGGACATGGGCTTTGTGCCTCCCGTGATGTTCCCGATCACGGAATCGTAGGGTTCAACAGCCTGAAGCAGAAGGTCAACGGCTTCCGGAACATCGTACGCGGGGATGATCACGATGGCGATCCTGTAGTCACTTGCCGATTTCTTCAGACGTTCCGCCACAGAGCGGGTTTGTTCGGATGCGACCAAGAGATGCACCTCCGCATTACATTGCGATAAGGCCAGATAGTTGGGGAGAATCTGACCCCCAATCAAGTGAACCATGACGGCGGCTGGAGTGGGCATGAGTAAAACCTGATGATTGGGTTGCTGGAAATGAGATGTCAAAAATTGTTTTCGCCCGTTTTTCAACGGCGATTATGTCGGTTTTGTTGACGGGTTTGACGCGTCTGCCCTTGGTGTTCGCCCGCTTGAACCGGTCTGCCGGGGTGACGATTGGGATCAAAACCTTCAAGCCTTTTCTGCGGTTTGGCAGTCCCTTTGGAATCTTCCCGATAACCGCTGCCAGGGTTGTCATCGGAGTAGAGATCGTATCCGTAGAGGACATCCGCCTCGGGTCGCCCTTTCTGGAGGAGGGGCAGGGGTTGGGCGGATATCCCGGGAGCTTTCCCCTGCAGGATTCCGGTTGCCTCCCTGGAAACGTGCAGGATTTCCAGTCCCTGGGGTTCCTCATTCTGATGACCGCTCTTGTGCGGGGATGCGTGGCGGTTGAACCACACATGACCGCCGCGGTTGACCTTTTTATTGTTGCATACGGCCGCTCTGGGATAACGCAGCTTTTCCACGGGAACCTGGCTGGTCTGGTAGAGCGCCAGGCGTTCCCAAATGTCCGGAGTTGTTTCGAGCGCATTTCGGAAACGTGCAGGAATCGAGGACTTAAGGTTTTCGCCGTGCACCATTTGCCCATCCGGCTCGGGGTTCAAATTACCATCATCATCGAGACGCAGCAGGGTGGCTCTGCGGATGCGGGCATGACCCAGTCCGAAGGGTTTTCCGCCCCCCAGGCGCCAGTCCACGGAACAGGCCGCCAGCAGGAGGGCCAGCTCACGGTCATTGAGTCCCCGCAGCGACAGCCGGAGATGCCCGGTGCCGCCCTTCAGGAGGTCGACCGTCTTGTTGACTTTTTTCTCTCGTTGGGTGTCGATTTTGCCATCGCCCGTGCAGACCCCCTGTTGGGAGAAGTCCCAGGGGCGGTCGGTCGGCTTCTGGGTGCGGTACACCTTGAATCCCCGCAGTTTGAAATCTCCATTTTTGACCTCATCGGCGAAAGAGGCCTCCCGCCCAGCTTTGGGTTGGCGGTAGAAGGCGGAGCAGCCGGGGTGAGGCGGGGCCAAGGGGGCCAGAACCAGACTGGTCTCCAGATTCGATTTTCCGCCAGGGAAGATCAGGTTTCCCGTGCGGATGCGCGCCGCAAAAGCGGCGGCGGGCTTGCCGGATTTGCCTTGGAAGGCGGAAACATCTTTCACCAGTGTATCGCGGGGGACCTGTCCAAAGAGGTTGGTCACCTCGTCCACCTTGCCGTCCGGGTTGAAGCAGTCGGGCAATTGATCGGGGTGATACCGACTCACGGCCTCCAGGAGCCGCTCGCCTTTGCGTCCCCAGCGTGCCCACTGGATGGACTCTATGTGGGTGGAGTCCAGGATTTCCTCCTCGCGGGTGTCAGGTGTTTTGGGCTGCACCCAGACAAGGTCTCCGGGGCGGAGTTCGGGAAAGTCGCCGTGACGGTTCCGTCCCGCATAGGCGGCCCAGAAGGAGGCGGGCAGCTGGATTTCCCGTCCATTCGACAGGAATAACCCCTCCCGCTTTCCCTTCAGATTGATTGGTCGACCCGACAGTTTAACCCGCCACGGGGTGACGTCGCTCCAATTGAGGCTGTGGTGGTTCATCTGTTCATCGACATAGATGCTGCCGGATGTGCTACCGGCTTCGGGTCGCATGCGGTTGACCAGATCCTGGCCACAGAGGCCATCCAACTGTTGCAGCTTCACCAGACGGGTGGTGCCCATGCGGATTCGGCCTGACTTGTTGACGCCGCCGGGCTGGATGACTTCCGCCAGGATGGGGTTTTGGGGAATATGCGGCTCACGCGTCTTGGGGTTGCGAGGCCCCAACCGGGCATCGCGGCCCTGACAGAGCCAGGCCTCCTCGTCCACGTAGCCGAGGGTTCCGCCGGTGAGGATGGACATGAGGGTGCGCAGGCTGCCCCGGACTCCGGTGGCGGGGAGGACCACATCGTTGCCGATGCACAAGGCATGATACTTCTGGTGGTTTTCCTTTTGGCCCTGGTAGGGCTGGGCCTCGCTGGTCAGCAGGGGGGAAAGCAATTCAACTTGCAGATCGAGCACACCTGTGAATCGGTCCTTTTCGACCTCGTCGATACTTAAGGCCGTGGGCTCCACGCGTTCACCCAGCGGCTGATCCGGGAACGGGATGAACGTGTAGGGGTTGTGGAAAGACTCTCCCAAGCAGGTTGCATCCGCGCGGTTCCGGTTGAAGACCTTGGTGGCGAGCTGGGAGGGTTTCTGGCCTGCAGCATGGTGTGCCCTTTTTTGGGTTTGTTGTTGCTGCTTGGCACGTTGGCGCTCGCGTTCGGCCTCCTGTTGTTGGGCCATCCGTTTGTTATCCTCCTCCTCAAAAAGACCAAGCAGCATTTCGCCGGCATCCCGCTCTTCCTGGGTGCGGCCGTTGCCATTCAGCCATCTTTTCAACTCGCGTGCATCTGCTGCGGTGGCTTTTCCCTCCTGCAGCAGACTCAGAAAACGGGCGGCGGGATTCTGTGGTGTGCTCATGTGTGTGCCTCCTGTGCGTTCCATGTGAAATAAAGGGATTCTTTTCCAGCAGCCAGGGCCTTGTGCACCCCGAGCCTGCCACCGGCCTTGCTGGAGCCGACGCGGAGGACGCCGTGGTGAAGAGCGCGGACGGTGGCGAGCAGCCACTTGACTTCCCGCTCCTCCGGGGAGTCGATGCGGATGTGGAAGGTGAACTGGGGGCCTTGGGTCAGGACCGTGTTGTCGAAAAGAGCGCCTTCAGTAGCACCGCCAGTGAATCGGTCCACCGCGACGTGCATGCGGGGTTGGGCTCTGGTCTCGCCAACGGGTGAGAGGGCATCGCTGATGTGGATGCGGCTCTTCGTGAAGGAGCTGCCAAAGAGGCGGGCCACGGGACAGTCGATGAGTTGATGGAGGGCCGCCGGGTTGTCGGAGAGTTCTTGGATCATGTCCTTGCGCTTTTCCTTGTTTTTGCCCAACCATCCCAGTTCATCGCCTTTGGCCCCGGGATTTTGTAGAAAATGGGCGTGTGAATCGGAGATGTCATAGCCCGCACGGGCGGCGAGGCGGTTAAACCAGGCGCGGAAGACGCCGCGGAGGGAGGAACCGGGGATGCGCCAATAGTCCTTTCCATCCGCGCCTTTGACCTTTTGGGGTTCCATTTCGTGGTCCAGACCCTGGCCGTCGCCGATGAGCAGATCCTCGGCCCCGGGGATGCCGAGGGTGAGGGCGAGGGAGAAAACGCCCGCAGGTTGTTCGGAGGAGACGGGGATCTGTTCTCCTCCTTGTGGTTTCCGGCCAGAGCGGAGATCGTGGCTGTCGTTGAGCCAGTCGCGCGTTCCCTCCGGAGTGGAGCGGTCGTAGCTTCGCAGGATGGGGCGGGTGCGGAGTTCGACACGTCCGAGGCCGCGCGCAGCCTTGCCGCCGAGGGTGAGGCCGGCGTCGAAGATGTCAACAAGCTCTCGCAGAAACTTCTCGCCCTCCTCCTTTTGGGGAAATCCCTTTAACCAGAGGGTGGCCTCGCCCGAGGTGCCGGGGGGGAGGGATTGCAGGCTGAACAAGGAACCCTCCAGCACAGCCCCGCGATGGCGGTTGATGGCGTTGTGGGTGCGAAGGACCAGGTCCTGTCCGCCCGTGGCGAGAACAACGTCCGGAACGCGGAGTGGACTGAGGGAGCGGCTGTCCTCTTCGGCGGGGTGGCCGAACCATTCCGTGGCATTGCGCTCCTCGGTGCCGAAGGTCTTTTCCCAGGCATGGCGGAGGGCGCCGGCCAGGGCGGTTCCGCGGAGGACGGGCTGCTCGTTTCCGTCCTGGGAGACGGTAAGGAGATTGGCATCCTTACCTTCGCCGGGGCTGAGGCCTTCCGGGAACACCAGGTGAAGGGTGAGGCGGTGCATGAAAGAGGTGCTCATCAGTTTTTCTCCTTGCGATGGATGACGGCGAGGTCCCGCCAGGTGCGCAGGGCCGTACGGGCCTCTTCGGGGTTTTGTTGCATTTTGGCCAGTACATCGTTAAAAACAGGTTGCCAGCGCTCCCACACACGTATGGAACGCTCGTCTTGCTGGTTTCTCAGATATTTGCTCGCTTCGTCCTGGTTCGGCAGCCGCTCCGCCACCGCGGAGATTTGGCTGGGGCTGGGGGGCGATTCTCTCGTTTTTTCGAACCAGTCCCAGGCCCATTTTCCGGCGAGGCTGGAGGAGTAGACGAGCAGCTTCTTTGCTTCCGGAGTATATCGGGCTTGCGCTACCCCGGGATGGGGAAGGACGGCACCATAGCCTTGCAGGCGCCCCAGGCGGTCCTCGCCGTCAGGGACGGAAGCGCCTGAAAGCAATAAACGCTCCCACTGGTCAACCGGAAGTGACTCCGCCAGCACAAAGACGCTGCCGGGCAGAAAGACCCGCCGCGCCCGGAGCCGACGGGATGTCTCGACGAGGTTGCCCGCCCCGTGGCGGTTCCATCCGAAGCGGACCCCGGCGTTCGCCATGGTGCGGACGTCCAACACCCCCTGGTTTTCCTCGATCGATTTCAGAGCCGGCCAACCGGCGTCCCTGAGCAGGCGGGCCATGACGGTTTCCGCGCGTGCGTTGCCCAAGGTCTCCCCGTCCGGAATGGCCATGGGGGACTGGAGCACCCAGACTTTGCCATCGTGCGCCTTCAACAGTTCGCCAGGCGAGGTCTCTTTCACGATCAATCGGCCTCCGCCGCGGACACCGCGGGCCTTTCCGAGGACGACCTGGTGGTCCACGGACTTCAGCGCGTTCTCCAGGACAGGCCAGACGGATGCGGGCAGGCAGAGCAGGCCGCGGAAGACCTGCGGGGCCATGGATTCCACCGTGAACAGGTTGCTGCCACCCAAATGTACGGCATGGGAAGTCAGGATCCGCGGAATGTCTCCGGAACGCCAGAGGTGGATCTTGTCTCCTTTGCGAAACAACACCCCATCGATGCCCTTCAGGGGCGAGCCGTTCGCCTGGTCTTTCCAGGAATAGGGTTCGATGGCCGCATCCTTGAAATCATGTTCATGGTTGTTGTTCGGAAGTTTGCTCATGCGGTGGCTGAGCGCCACGCGCACGGGAAAGGCGTCGGCGGCATCGCCTGGAACGGGATTGAGGGGCCAGGCGCGGGCAAGTGGCGAGAGCAGCGTTTGGGAGGCCAGGGCACTGTCCTGTTTGTCCAACAGCGAAACCACGGCCCCCAGCACCGCCGATGCGGGAATGGAAATGCCGCTTTGGATCACGTTGTTGCCACAGACGGGCACCTCGGGGCAACAAAGTGGTTCCGTGGCGGTGAATTCGAGTTGCAGCCAGACCGTTTGTGTTTCGGCCAACGCCTCCCGCGAAGCCATCTGCACGGGAGTTTGGGATGGAGGCTCCCAGGACTGGAGGCTTTCATGGGCCATCAGATATAAATCGCCAGGTTTTCCCTCGATGGAGGGCAAGGTCACCCGGCAGCTCCCGCTGCCGCGGGTGCGTCCCCCGCCAACCGCCTCCAGCGACAGCAGGGCCGTGCACAGGGCGAGATAGGGGGCTGTGTTTTTTTCCGCGTCCACCTGCAAGGTACCGGAGAACAGGGTGCCCACGGCGACCGCCTCGGTGGTCCGCAGGGTGCCGGGCTTGACGGTTCCGTGTTTCTCCAATGCGGTGCGGGTGATGGTTCGTGTCTTTGCTTTCGCATTCGCGGCGGTGTCCGGCACACGTAGCGCGCCAGTGCGGACGGCGTTGCCCTCTTCACCGAAGAGGAATCTTTCGACCGGGGTGTTTTCGCCGAACAAAAGGCGGACCTGTTCGCGCAGGAGCCCCCGGAGGTGGGAGCCCCGCAGGACCACGCGTCCCTTGTGGTCGCGGGCGAGAACATCGTTGATGATTTCATTGCCGGTGCCGCTACCCAGTTCGGCATCTGACAGAAATTCGAGTGTGAAGGTGATGGTGTTCATGTTTTTAGTCCCCGATGGTTTCGGTTTCGGCCCGGGCCGTTTCCTCAAGCAATAACAACGCGTCCACCACGTCGGTGGATCGTTCCGCTTCCATGTCCTTCCATCGGCTGCCGGGTGGCGGTTCCGACTTGGGGCTGCGGCCTTCGGCCAAGTGTCTGGCCAGTAGTTCCTGATGCTTGCCGATGCGGGCCAGATAGACTTTGCGGTCCCAAAAGCCTTGTCGCAGCCCCGAAAGCACGCCGTGGCGGATGCTGCCGGGAATGTCCGTATATTTGCCGCACACATCCTGTTGCAGCTCTTGGAATTGCTCCAGGGTCATGGGACGCTGGGTCAGGCAGATTTCACGGCGGGATCCTTGCGGATCTTCATCCAGGGGTTCGCGGAACCGAAGTTCCCGGTTGCGGCGGGCGGCAGGAGTTTCGATGACGCCCTCGGTCACCGATTCCCAGTCGATGCAGGGAGGCGTGGGGGCGTTTTCCGCCTTGTGCAGGTCCCGCCCTCGGCGTTTGGCGGAAGCCTCCAGCGCCTGGGCGAAGGGGATGGCGGTGGAGAGCGGCAGGCCGACGGGCGCGTAGAGAATGCCGCCCGTGATGCTCAGTCGGTTTCCCGTGGCGGGCCAGAGTTGACCGGGGCCGTAGCCTTTCGCTTTTTCCGCGCTGATTCTGGAGAAAGCCTCCACGGCGCTGACGAAAAACAGGTCGGCATATCGGGTGTGGCAGAGCACAAGAATGTCATCCCCGCCCACCAGGAGGGGGCGGACCGGCAGGATGAGCGTGTTTGTGCCCTTTTCACGGAATTCATCCAAGGACCTGCTGTCTTTCACGAGGTCGCGGCTCCACTGGTCCACCACAGCCTGGATGGCCTCTTTGCAGGCCCCGCGGCTGCAGGCATCCAGAGCCCCGCTCATGTAGGCCAGCCATCGCAAGTGTTCGTCGGTTTTTCCCGCGAACAGTTCCACGGCCTTGCGGTGCTGATTCCCCATGTCATTGCCGTCCATGGCGATGACCGCCCAGCGGTTGCGCTTGCCCAGGACCTTGGCCCCGATTTTCCCACACGGATCCCAGTCATCGTTCGCATCCACGTTGTGGAAAAAGGCGATCTCTTCCTCCGGAAAGGGGGTGCCATCGAGGCGTTTCAAACCGACCAACAGCTCTTTCTCCACGCGGCGGGAGACTCGGTTTTCGCGGTTTCCCCAATCACGGGCATTTAGGATGGAATGAACGGACCCCTTTTTTGCCACCGGATAAAGTCCGCTGGCCTCGCATGGGTGACCCTCAAGGGAATCCGGCAGGAAAGGATAGCTCTCGTCGGCGTTGGAGGCCGCCTCGCTGTAGTCGGGATCCACGCCGAAGCTGATGGAAAGCCCCACCTCATGGGCTTTTTCCACAAGTTTGTTCTTCAAGGCATTGGCATCCTGCGGGGTGGCGCAGCGGAAAGCCCCCTTGCCGCCGCCGGAAAAGATGCGTTCGCAATTCGGCAGCCCAAGGTCGAGGACGGTCTCCCGGTCGAACTGGTCGATGATCGCGCTGCCGCCGCAGATGTATTTGAGCTTGGGGACGGCGAAGATGAAGGACTGGATGCCCTTGAGGTCGTAGCAGAGATGGATGGAGTCTGTGGAGGAGTCGGTCATGCGATCACCCGGGTTGGTTGGTTGAAATCATACTTTTCGGGGGCTTGCGGAACAGCCGTTTCCAAATGGGCAGCGCCAGATAGGCTTTTGCTTCCTGAAGTTGTGCCTCCAGAGCGCACGCATGGGCCGTCACCCTTTCCCTTTCCGCCCGCTCGTTCTGGAGGTCTTCGCTCTCGGTGGACAGTTTGGCCTCGTTCGCCTGCAGTTCCGTGTAGAGGGCATCCATCTCCCTATGTTTCTCAGCCAGTGCGTCGGTCAATTCGCGCAATTCGGCGTCCTCGGACTCGGGCAGGTTCGCGGCATCCGCCGGTGGGATGTAGGTGGAGAAAGTCGATTCGGGATAGTCCGCCACCTTACGGGTCTGCAGCAATTCTTCGTACCGCTCATGTTGGGCCAGTTCACAAACAAAAACGCGGTTCCCTTTCACAAACCCGAGTACGCGCTCGCTGACCCGTCCGGGTTTCCATACCGTTAGATCGGTGCCATGCACGGCATGGTGTTTGCTGTCGCGCCAGAGGGGATCGCTCACGCGGGCGAGCATGGCCAGGTATTGCTTGCGCACAAACCCGCTGCTGCCGTTCAGCTCGTTTTGCGCCTCGGGAGAGAGGAGAACCTGAACCGTATGCTCATCGGTTTCCTTGAAGAAGAGGCCGGCCAATCCGGAGGGCGCCACCATACCATCCTCCTCTTCGATCAGGGAGCGCAGCCACTCGCGGTTTGCCCGCAGGTCCTTGGGGATCAGGACGTCAAATGCCGCACGGGACATCACCCCTTCACGCCGCAGGGCCCGGATGGCGTCCCGGAAACCGCCGATGTGTTCGAAGTCGAACGTTATGGGGATGGGAGGAAGGTGGATCAACTCGCCGGCGGTCTCATGAAGGTAGATCACATCCATTCGATAGATCAGTCCATACAACGTCATGTAGGGCACAACGGATTTAAAACCGCCCGTGACGTTCAGGACCCATTCGTCGTCCGGGTTTTCCCCCCGCATCCGGTCCATGCGGCTGATCAGGTTATGGATGCCGATTCTACGGAAATCAACCGCTTGTTTGACTTGGAGTCCAACCACCTCAATCAAACGCGTTGTCACCTGGAAGGCCTCTTCGATGAGTAGTCCCGCCTCTTCCGCGCAAATCCTCCCGTCCGTCGTCTCGGTATGCAGCAGAATCACCTTGTCCGATGGCAACAGGCCATAATGCGACAAACTGTTGGTTTCCGCCGAAATCAAGCGTAGGAACTCCTTGGGAGAGGAACTCCTCAGCGCGCGGATTCGTTCACGGATATTCCGTTGATAGGTTTCCGCCTCGTCTTCCTTCTTCATGCGAGGAATTCCCGCGGCAATCGATGTGCCAGCTGTGCATACAATCGTTCTCATATGAACCACTCCATAAATAGGATCTGCCATCCGGAAATTTTTTCGTGGGTGACCTCCTCGCCAATGGCGGGCCGGAAGCCGGGGGGGTAGTCGGGCGAGAGGATCCAGCATTCGGGGAACTCGATGCCGTCGAGCATGGGTTTCCGGTCTTCGGAAAGGGTGAGGGCGGGGCGTTCCGAGGGACGGGACAGTGTCACACCGGCCAAGGCTTCGGCGGCGGAGGCGGTGTTGGCGTGGCCCCAGAAGGAATGCACCTCGGCATCCTTCAGGGCCGCGCGCAGATCGGACATGCTACGCGGTTCGATCCGCACAGGAGCGCGAATGAGACTGAAGGGGAAACTGTTGCCGAGGAGGAGAGGGGTCATGCGATCAGGAAGGACGGCTGTGTGGGGATTTCCGGATGAAAAATCCAATAAATGTAATGAGGTGCTTGTGTTCGTGGTGAAGCCGCCAGACATGAACCGCACGGACAATCCTTTCATTTCCTCGCCCCACCATCCTTGTCTTGTGTTTCCATTTCCCATGTCTCCGTTGAAGGTTGTGGACAGGCTAGCCGACTTGCCTTGTCTTTGACAAACACAGAATGAGGGGAAGGCTTGTTTTTTTGAGGGGGACGCGGAGCGGCGGCGTCCCCGCCGCCGGGTGTCTCGGGGGCGATGGGGTACGGAGCGGCGGCGTCCCCGCCGCCCTGTCGCGGGGGCGATGGGGTACGGAGCGGCGGCGTCCCCGCCGCCCTGTCGCGGGGGCAGGACGCCCCCGGTCCGGGGAAGTTGGGTTATACCATATTTTTATGATTCAGCTATACATTAGATTTCATCTGTGTTTGTGTTGTTCCATGGATGAAACAGCGCCTCTTGAACATGCACCATTTCTGCGTGGGGACGCGCCCGTGTCAAAGCACAGGAATCACCTTCCACACTGGCAACAGGAGGATTGTTTTCAGTTCGTGACCTGGAGTCTGGGGGATGCGTTGCCGATGGAGGCTCGGCGACGCATTCAACGGGAACGGAGGGAGTGGACATCGCTACATCCCCAACCCTGGTCTGTTCAGGAAGAGATGGAATACTACGAGTTGTTTTCGGAAAGGGTCAGTCGATGGCTGGACGCAGGGGCTGGCAGCTGTTTATTGCGTAAAAACGATTATGCAAAGGTGGTGAGGGACAGTCTTTTGTTTTTCGAAGGTGAACGGGTGGTGATGGACGCATTCGTGGTGATGCCAAACCATGTGCACGCGCTGTTTCTGCAGAAATCGGGCTGGAAATTGGAGACGTTACTCCAAGCGTGGAAAGGCTTCTCCGCCCATGAATTGAACAAGAGGGGGCATACAGGGGGAACGCTATGGATGCCGGATTATTGGGACCGCATGATCCGCTCGCCAGAACATTACTGGCATGTACGCAGATACATTCTGAATAATCCGGGCAAGGCAGGGCTCTCCTCGGGATTTTTGTTGTGGGAAAGGGAGAGACCGCTTTGGGTGGATGTGAGGGAGGCTTGTAATGGCTGAGTAGGGCGAGGATTAGGGTACGGAGCGGCGGCGTCCCCGCCGCCGGGTGTCGCGGGGGCGATGGGGCACGGAGCGGCGGCGTCCCCGCCGCCGGGTGTCTCGGGGGCGATGGGGTACGGAGCGGCGGCGTCCCCGCCGCCCTGTCGCGGGGGCGGGACGCCCCCGGTCCGGATTAGGGTACGGAGCGGCGGCGTCCCCGCCGCCCTGTCTCGGGGGCGATGGGGTACGGAGCGGCGGCGTCCCCGCCGCCGGGTGTCTCGGGGGCGGGACGCCCCC
>CAYLNG010000035.1:0-20674 GCA_964385155.1 uncultured Verrucomicrobiota bacterium | reverse complement strand
GTTTCTAGCTACAGGTGACCCTCACCCACGCCGCAAGGGCGTGGGGCTCGTTTTCACTTGTGCCTACAGGTGACCCTCACCCACGCCGCAAGGGCGTGGGGCTCGTTTGGGAACAGGGTGTCGGCGGACAAGAGTGTCCGCGCTCCGTTCCCCAACACCCCATCACCCCTTCTTCCCCCACAGGTGACCCTCACCCACGCCGCAAGGGCGTGGGGCTCGTTTTTGGGGCAGGAGCTTTCCACGCCGCGGCGAAGCCGCCTTGGGGGGGCGATGCTTGCAGCGCCGGGGCTCCGCAGAACAACCCGCTCGACCCCGATGAGGGGAGGCCTCACGAGCAAGGATCAGGAGGAGGGGGGAGAAGGGAGAGGGAGTGTGATTTCGGAGACCTTCTGGATGGAGATGCACTCGACGGGGCAGACTTCGACGCAGGCGCCGCAGCGGATACATTGGTTCTGATCGAGATGGAGGCGGTTGTAGTCACGGGTGGAGTGGCTGCGGACGTAGCCGGTGATGCGGTCGGAGTCGTCGTAGATAAGGCTGCTGACCTTCACGATGCAGTTTTCGACGGGTTTGACCTTGAGGCAGCGGTCGCAATAGATGCAGAGGTCGTTGTCGATCTCGAACTTGAAGTGGCAGAGGTAGCAGCGGGAGGCCTCGGTGGTGGCGGAAGAGGAGGAGAGGCCGGACTCGACCTCGTCGGTGACGCCGCGTGCGGGGGGGGGGAGCTCCGGCATTTCCTGGCGGGGGAGGAGGTCCATGTCGCGGGTGCGGCCGGTGGAGCGCACGTCCTCGACGCGTACGACGGTCTGGAAACGCTCGCGGCCCATGAGGGAACGGTCGACGTCGCGGGCCACATGTTTGCCGTGGGCGATGGCCTCGATGAGGGAGCCGGGCCCCTTCACGGCATCGCCGGCCAGGAAAAGGCCCTCGATATCGCGCCACCAGTCGGCGGCGCATTGGCCGATGCCGAGCAGGACGGTGTCGGCTTCGACCTCGAATTCGGTGCCCGGGAGAGGGACAGGGACAGGGCGGGAGCCGTCGGTCTCCCGCATTTCGGTTTGGATAAAACGGACGGCGCGGACGCGACCGTCGTTGCCGGGGAGGAGTTCGACGGGTGCGGCGAGGAAGCGGGTGTGCACGCCCTCGGTTTCGAATTGGTGCAGTTCGTGTGGCCCGATGTACATTTCATCGGGGGAGCGTCGATAAGCGAGGGTGACGGAAGAGGCGCCGAGGCGGCGAGCCATGCGGGCGCAGTCGACAGCGGTGAAGCCGCCGCCGATGACGACGACATGTTGGCCGACGGGTGGGGGATTGCCGGCGTTGGTGAGTTTGAGGAAGGGGAGGCCGTGGAGGACGCCGGGGAGGTTTTCGCCGGGGCAGGCGAGGCGGCGGGGTTCGTGGGTACCGGCGGCGAGGACGACGGCGTCATACTCGTCGCGCAGGGCGCGGAGGCGCTCCGCATCGATTTCGGTGTTGCAGTGAAAGAGGACGCCCTGGGCGCGGACCTGTTCCACCTCGCGCCGGACGAGGTCGCGGGGCAGGCGGAACTCGGGGATGCCCTGGACCATGAGGCCGCCGGCCTCGGAATGGCGCTCGAAGACCACGACCTGGTGTCCCCAGAGGGAGAGTTCGCGGGCGGCGGCGAGACCGGCGGCCCCGCCGCCGACAACCGCCACGCGTTTGCCGGAGGGCGGAAAAAGGGGCTCCAAGCGCACGGGTTGCCTCCGGGCGCGAAAATCGTCGGCCGACCGCTTGGCGAAACAAATGGCGACCGGTTCACCGAGGTCCTTCCATCCGTGGCGGCAGGCGGGTTCGCAGGGGCGGGTACATGCGCGCCCGAGGACGGCGGGGAAGACGTTGTCGCGCAGGTTGATGAGGTAGGCCTGTTCCGGATCCCCGCGGCGGATGGCGTCCAGGTAGCCCGGGATGTCCGTGCGTGCGGGGCAGGCGTCGCGGCAGGGGACATTGCGGGCCATCCAGTCGAAATCCTTGGGGTGACGGCCGGTGCCATGGCGGATGGACAGGGCGTACTCGGGAGGGAGGGGGTGGGAGGAAGAATTCATGGGTTGGTTCCATAGCAAGCGGTCCGCCGGGGGTCGAGCGCCTAGTGGAGGCGTGGTCGGCGCCCCTTGGGAAGGGGGGAATTCAGGGGGGGAAAACGAGGAGGCACAGGATCTGGAGGCCTGAGGAGTTCCCGCGGGCCCAGACGGGGGGAGTGGCAGGAATCCAGTGGAGCGGCGATTGGGCTTTTCATTGGCGCGGGGGCGATTAGAAGGAAAGTGATGAAGGACCCGAGCTGTCGACGCGCGCCCGGGGCGGGAGATGTGCTGATCGCCTCCCCCTCGCTGGAGGACCCCCATTTCGCAAGGAGTCTGGTGTACCTGCACACGCACGGGGAAGAAGGAAGTTTCGGGCTCATCCTCAACCGTCCGCTGGGACGCGGCTTCCGCGACCTGCTGCCCGACACCACACTGCCGGACGTTCCGCTCCACCTCGGCGGGCCTGTGCAACCCGACCAGTTTTTGCTGGCGCTGTTCCGATGCCACCCGCATACGCACCGGTTCCACTGCGAGCTAGCGCCCTCGCCGGAGGGCGTGGCGGGGAGTCTGGAGGACCCCCTTTGCCGCATCCGGGCTTTTGTCGGCTACGCCGGATGGTCGGAGGGGCAACTGGAGGAGGAGATCGCACGCAACGACTGGTTGTGGACCACGACAGACGCCATGATGGTGGCGGGCCACCCCACGCCCTGCCTCTGGGAATTGCTGGTGGTGGGGGATTACCGCTGGCAGCGCCTCCGCGAAAAGATTCCGGGGCATCCTGGGAGGAACTGACCCGGACGAGCCGGTCAGGCGCTGGTGGGCCAGCGCACGGCGAGGTAGGCCAGGAACACCAGGAGCAGCAGGAGGCCCTCCATGCGCAGCAGGCGGCGGCCGCTGTGGAGGAGAGGCAGAAGCAGGGCGGTGAGCAGAACCAGGGTGGCGAGGTCGAGAAGAGAGACGCCAGGGGCGCGGAAAGGGGCCACGAGGCCGGCCGCGCCGAGGATGCCCAGGAGATTAAAGAGGTTGGAGCCGATGACATTGCCGATGGCGATGTCGGGTTGGCGGCGGAGGGCGGCGACGACGGAGGTGGCGAGTTCGGGCATGCTGGTGCCCGCCGCGACGAGGGTCAGGCCGATGACGGCATCGGGCACATCCAGGAGGCGGGCGAGGGAGACGGCATGGTGGACGAGCAGGCGGGAGCCCCAGACAAGCACGACGAGACCCAGGGCGATCCAGGCCAGGTCCGCGGCCATGGAGCCCGGCCGCGGGAGGGGATCCGCGGCGGAGCTGGCGGCCTTCTCCTCCCTTTTGGCGAGCACATGGCTGAGCTTGGTGTAGGCCACCATGCCCGCAAAAAGAAGAAAGGCCTCCCCACGGCCCAGGGCGCCATCGCGCAGGAGCCAGGGAACGAAAAGGGTTACCGCCAGCAGCAGGGGGCCGTCCACCCGAAGCACCTGGAGATGGACCGGGATGGGGCAGAGGAGCGCCGCCAGGCCCAGGATCATGCCGATGTTGAAGATGTTCGACCCCACGACATTCCCGAAACAGATGTCGCCCGCTCCATCGAGGGAGGCCTTCAGGCTGACGAACAGCTCCGGGGCGCTGGTGCCGAAAGCGACAATCGTGAGACCGACCATGAGCGGGCTCAGGCCGGCGCGAAGGGCGAGGGAGGCGGAGCCCCGCACGAGGGCCTCCGCGCCGAAGGTGAGCATCGCCAACGAGATCAACATCCAGACGATCGGAAGGGCCATACAGCGTTCTCCGTCTCCGAATCCTAGGGGTTCCCCCGGGGAAAACAACAGGAAACGCGGTGTCGGGAGAGAAACGTTCTGTGGGGGAGGGCCCCAGAAATCCCGCCCCGGATTTCAACGTTTCGGGTCCGGAAGTGTCGTAACCACACAAAAACAACCCCGAAGGAGACCCGATGATCGACGTGAAAAACCTGACGAAGCGATTTGGTGCGCGCACGGCCGTGCAGGACGTACGTTTCCAAGTGGAGCCCGGAACGGTCCTGGGGTTCCTGGGGCCGAACGGGGCCGGCAAATCGACGACGCTGCGGATGGTCACGGGCTTCCTCGCCCCGAGTTCCGGCACGGCGGTTGTGTGCGGGCACGATATCCGGGAGGCCCCGCTGGCGGCGCGCGCCTCGATTGGATACCTGCCCGAGAATGCGCCGTCCTATCCGGACATGACGGTGTCGGAGTTCCTCAGCTTCATCGCGCGCATGCGGGGATTCCGCGGCGCCGTACTCCGTCAGCGCGTGCAGGAGATCCTGGAACGCTGTTTCCTCACGCAGGTCCGCCACCAAGTCATCGACACGCTTTCAAAGGGCTACCGTCAGCGGACCTGCCTCGCCCAGGCCCTGCTGCACAATCCGCCGGTACTGGTGTTGGACGAACCGACAGACGGGCTCGACCCCAACCAGAAGGCGGTGGTGCGGGAGATGATCCGCGGCATGGCCGCGGAGAAGGCCATCCTGTTATCGACCCATGTGCTGGAGGAGGTGGAGGCCCTCTGCACACGTGTGGTGATCATCAGCGGGGGGCGGTTGGTGCTCGACTCCACGCCCGGGGCGCTGCGCGACCAGGGCGGCCTCGAACAGAGCTTCCGGCGCCTCACGACCACGGAGGACACCCGCGCCGCCTGACTCCACACGACCGCGGACGTCCCCCCGCCATCTCCCTCCCCATCATCCCCCCATCCCCCCCTCTACCCGCCATGACACCTGTGATCCGACGAGAACTTTCCGGCTACTTCAACTCCCCGGTCGCCTGGATATTCCTGATGACCTTCCTCGCCCTCATGGGCTTCTTCACCTTCAACCTCTCGGGCTTCTTCGACGCCGGACAGGCCGAGCTCACGCGCAGCTTTTTTTTCTGGCATCCGTGGCTGTTTCTGGTGCTGGTGCCCGCGATCTCGATGGGCGCCTGGGCGGACGAGCGGCGCAACAAGACGCTGGAGCTGCTGCTCACCCTTCCGGTCAGGGCCTCCACGCTGGTGCTCGGCAAGTTCCTGGCGGCCTGGATACTCCTTGGGCTGGCCCTGCTGCTCACCTTCCCGGTGCCGGCCAGCGCCGCCTGGCTGGGCGACCCCGACGGCGGTGTCATTCTCTCCGGCTATGTGGGCAGCCTCCTGCTCGCCGGCGCTTACCTCTCCATTGGCATGTGGACCAGCTCGCTCACGCGCAGCCCCGTCATCAGCTTCATCCTCGCCGTCGCCCTCGGCCTGTTGCTCCTGCTCGTCGGTTTTCCGCCGGTGACGGAGTTCCTGCGCGGGTTCCTCCCGGGCATGGCGGTGGAGGCGATCGCCGGCGTGGGCTTTCTGCCGCACTATGAATCGCTGCAGCGCGGGGTGATCGACGTCCGGGACCTCCTCTATTTCGGGTCGCTGGCGGGATTCATGCTGTACCTCACCCACGTTTCCGTCACCCACCGTGCCAGCCGCTGAACCGGAGACCTCCATGAAAAAAATGAACACCATTCGGAAGCTGAACACGCCCCTGCTCCTCCTGCTTGCGCTGGGGAGCCTGGTGGCCCTCAACCTGTTGGCGCGCCCATTGAGAGGGCTGCGGATAGACCTCACGGAGGACAAGGTATACACGCTGTCGGAGGGAACGCGCGCGCTGTTGAAGGGGCTGGAGCGTCCGGTGGAGCTGCGGATGTATTTCAGTGCGGGATCGCGGGAGGTGCCGCCGTACCTGAAGGCCTACGCGGCGCGGGTGGAGGACCTCCTGCGGGAATACGCGCGTGTGGCCGGGAGCAACCTGAAGCTGACGGTGCTGCATCCGGAGCCGCTTTCTGACGAGGAGGAGCAGGCGCGCACGCACGGGCTGGAGGCGGCGGGAGGGGGTGGTTTTGGAGGGGACGCGCTGTTCTTCGGGGTGGTGGCGCTCAGCGGGGCGCGCGAAAGCGCGTTGCCCTTCCTGAACCCGGCGGAAGAGGCGCGGCTGGAGTACAACCTCTCGCGGATGGTGCACGAAGTGACGCGGGCGAAACCGCCGCGGGTGGGGGTGTACAGCCCGCTGCCGCTTTTCGGGGAGGCGGGCATGCCGATGGGGATGGGAGGGGGATCGACGCCGCCGTGGCTGGTGGTATCGCAGTTGCGGCACGCGGGGGAGGTGCTGAGGGTTGAGACGCTGGAGAAGGAGCTGCCCGCTGACTTGGACACCCTGCTGCTGGTGCATCCCAAGGGGTTGGACAGCGCCGCGCAGTACCGAATCGACCAGTATCTCGTGGGGGGAGGGCGGCTGGTCGTGCTCCTGGATCCCCTCAGCCTCGTGGAGCGCTCGGGTGGGGGTGGGACGCCGATGGGCATAGGAGCCGACCACGCGAGCGACCTCCCCCTGCTCCTCCCGAAATGGGGAGTCACGTATGACCCCGGGCAGGTGCTCGGCGACTTGCAGCTCGCATCCCCCCTCACCGCGCGCGAGACGGGGGTGGCCCATCCCCTCTGGTTGCTGGCCGGCACCGAAAGCCTCAACCCCGACGAACTCGCGGTGCGGGACCTCGACCCCCTGCAATTTGCATTCGCCGGGGGTCTCACGGTGCACCCCCCCGAAGGCGTAGCCGAGTTCCCGCTCGTGCACGCCAGCACCGAAAACGCGCTGTTGGACGGCAGGATGGTTGGTTACAGCGATCCCGCCACGCTCGTCCGGAACCTGAAACCCGACGGAGTCGGAAGGCGCATCGCGACGCGGCTGGTGGGGCGGTTTTCTTCGGCCTTCGAGGCGGCGCCCGAAGGGTTCGACCCGGGGGCACATCTCGGCCAGGGCGCCCAAAACGGGCAGGTCATCCTCGTGGCGGACGCCGACTGGATTCACGACCAGATGGTCGCGGGAGCGTATCGCCTGATGGGAAGGACCGTGTACGAGCCGGTGGGAGACAACCTGGCGCTGTTCCTGAACCTCGTCGAACAAAGCAGTGGTGCGGAGGAGCTGATCGCCCTGCGGAGCCGCGGCCGGTTCGACCGCCCCTTCCAGGTGGTGAACGACCTCCTCCGGAAGGCCGAGAGCGCGAGCCGCGAGGAGATGGAGGCGCTGCAACGGGAGATCGGCGAGGCCCGGGAACGGGTGGGAGAGATCGCGCGGTCGGGCGACCCCCGGCAGCGCCTGGGTCTGGACAAGGCCCTGCGGGACGAGCAGGCCGCCTTGGAGGACAAGATTTTCCAGGCGAACCGCCGGTTGAGGGACATCGAACGGGAGCGGCGCCGTGAGGTGGACGCCCTGGAGTTCCGCCTCCAAGCTCTCAACCTCGTGGCCATGCCCGCGCTGGTCGGCCTCATCGGGCTCGTCCGCGGTGTCCTCCGCAAACGGAGGGGGGAACGGTAAGGCTCCGCTTCCCCGCCCACGCCTCCCCCCTCTTGAAACCCCTTCCTCCCCCTCCCCACCCCCCACACACCCACCACCATGCCTACGAAAAAAACGCTCGCCTACCTGGGCACCGTCCCGGTGCTCGCCACCGGGGTCTGGGAACTGAACCGCAGCAACCCCACCCCTCCCCCGCCCGATGACAGCCCCCTTCTCGCACTGGATGACTCGCGGGTCGCCGCTCTCGTGCTCGAAACGCCCGGGACCCCTCCCCTCCGCGTGGAACGGCGCGACAACCACTGGGTCCTGCCGGCGGCGGCTTCTTTTCCTGTGGATTTCACGCGATTCCGCGGGTTCGTGCGGTCCATCATGGACCTCAAGGCAGGTTCCACCGTCTTCGGTGGCGAGCAACTGCTTGAAGAACTCGGCTTGCGCGAGGGAGAAGCCACCGTGCTGCGTTTCCTTGCCGAGGATGGGGAGGAGCTCGGGGTCCTCCAGCTTGGCGCCGAACGCATGAATCAGGCCCAGGGGTATGCGGACGGACGTTATGCACGCGTGGGCGGGGGGCCGGTGCGGCTGCTTTCCGAGGCCCCGCGCGGCCTTCCCACCGGGCCCCTTCCCTGGGTGGACACCACCCTGCTCGGCCTCGGTCCCGACACGCTCGGGAGCCTTGTGCTCACGCACGCCGATGGTGAAGAGGTGCGCCCCGAGATGGACGGACTCTGGAGCCTCTCCACCCTCCGGTTCCAGGACGTCCGCACCGCCGGGGAAGATTTCTCCCCCACCGTCACCGCCACCCTGACCGCCAAGGACGAGGCCTACCGGGTGGTCCTCCGCCTCGGCCCGCCCAATGAACAGGGGCTCGCTCCCGTGCGGTACCAGGTCGAAGGCGGCGAGGAGCAGGAAAAGGCCAACCAACTACGGGCGAGGCAGAACTGGGAATATCTGGTGCGCGACGAGGATCTCGGGCGCCTTCGGCAACGCAATCCGCCGGAAACGGCGGGGGAGAGCGGGGAGGCCTCCGAGGCCGAATGAGCCCTGCGCCCCCGCTGGCACCAGACTTCTTCGGTCGGCCGACCCCCGAGGTGGCCCGCGCCCTGCTTGGGCAAACCCTCTGCCGGCGCTTGGACGACGGCAGAGAGCTTCGGGCCCGCATCACGGAGACGGAGGCCTACGACGGTTTCGAAGACCGCGGGTCCCATGCGCACCGGGGGCGCACTCCGCGCAATGCCCCCATGTTCGGCCCGCCCGGTTACACCTACCTTTACCTCTGCTACGGCGTGCATTGGCTCCTCAACGTGACCACCCGCGAAGTGGGCTACCCGGCGGCCGTCCTGATCCGTGGCGTGGTGGACCTCGCCGGACCCGGCCGCCTCACCCGCCACTTCCAACTCAACGGCACCCACAACAACCAGCCCCTCCGCAAGGTCAACGGCCTCTGGATTGAACGCGGCCAGACGATACCCGACAGCGACGTGCGTCCCGGCCCCCGCATTGGCATCGACTACGCCGGCCCCGAATGGGCTTCCGTCCCCTGGCGTTTCTTATGGTCCCCGACCTGAGGTCTCCTCTGGCCCTCCCCGCGGCGTAGCGGGGGGCGGAGGTTTGGGATAACGGAGGCGTGCGAGGGCAAGCCAGGCGAGGGCGGTGAGAGCCACGAGGGCCCATGCGGCGGGTCCGGGGTGGCGTGCCGCCAGCGCGCCCATGCCCGCGTAGGCGAGAGAGGGAGGAAGGGAGCCGAGGACAACCGCGATGGCGAATCGACGGAAGTCCATGCCGTAAAGACCGGCCATGACGCTGAAGACTTCCGGGAGGACCGGAAGCATGCGGCTGAGGACCAAGGCGAGCCCCCCCCAGGTCTCGAAGGCTTTCTGGTGGGCGGCGCGTTGTTCGGGCGGACACAGGCGGTTGGCGAGGCGGGGTCCGCCGAGGCGTGCGAGGCCAAAACCCGCGAAGGCGGCGAGGGAGAGTCCGAGCCAGCCCCAGGCGAAGGCGGGGAGGACACCGAGGACGGCGCCCATGGCGGCGATGACGACCGTGGTGGGGATCGGCAGGAGCAGGTCGGCCAGCAGCAGCCCGGCGCCAAGGGGACCGGCGAAAGAGCGGTGGCGTTGCATCCATTCGCGGGAAGCGTCCCAGGAGAACCACGTCTCGAAGGTGTGCCCGAACAGGGCGAAGGTGGTGAGCACAAGTGCGGCCAACCCAAGGAAAAGGAGCAGGGCGCGGAGGGCGGGTTTCACGGCCGGGCGGTGGGCGCGGGTGTGGGCGCGGCCTCGAGGCGCTCCTCCTGCCGGAGGGGTTCAACCGAGACGATGTCCCCGGCCGGGATGAGCCGGAAAATGCCCCGGCGGGTCTCCAGTTCCAGGTCGCCGTTCAGGTGGCGGCGCACAAGCACACCCGTCACCACATTGTCGACGGTCGCGCCGGTACGCACCAGGGTGTTCGGGATGAACAGGCGCTCCAGCGTCTCCGTCAGGTTGGTCACTTGGTCCTTCGTGATGAAAAAGCGTTTGGTGATGGTGGTGTAGCCCTCGCGGGTGAGCTGCAGGGTGTGGGCACCCTGAGAAAGCATGTCGATCTGCAAGGGCTGGGACAGGGTGTCCGTCTGACCGGGGCGGGGGCGTGTGACCCCGGCGCGTTCCCCGTTGATCGAGACGGCGACATCGGCGGGCTCGGTGACGAGCAGCAGCGTCCCGCTGTCGCGCTCCAGGCGGAATTCCTCGACCAGGCTGGCGCCTCGGGCGATCTGCACGGTGCGGGTCTGTGGGGCATGCCCGCGGAGTTCCGCGCGCAGATTGTAGGCGCCGGGAGGAAGGTCGCCCAGGTTGAGGGGCGCCTCGCCCCGCGGTTCGCCATTGAGGTAGATACGCGCTCCGTTGGGAATGGAAACGACACCCAGGCTGCCGGGAAGGGGAGTCAGGGTGGCGTCGAGCCGCGCAGCCTCGCCGGGCCGCACCTCCACCGTCGCGCGGTAGGGCTCGTACCCGGGCAACTGCAGGAGCAGCTCCCGCTGGCCCTCCGCCACGCGCTCGAGCGATACGGGGGTGGCGCCCTCATCGCGGCCATCGACAAACAGAGTGGCGCCGATCGGCGAGGAGTCCACCACCAGGCGGCCGGAGGTGGAGACCATGTCGACGGCCACGCGTTTGGGAATGCGGTTCTCGACGGAGAACTCGACCTCACGGTCGCGATAGCCGGCGAGGACGAGGCGGGCCCGGTGGGTGCCGAGGCGGATGTCGTGGAGGGGCAGAGGGGTGTTGCCCACGAAAACGTCGCCCAGGCTCACGGCGGCGCCCGGCGGGGTGGAGTCGATGAGCACCAGACCCTGGACCGGGCGGAGGACCGCCTCGACCACCTCACGCCCACCGGTCGCAAGTGTCACGGTACTCCTTTCGGTCTCGAAGCCCTCGCGACGGACCGTGACGAGCAGTTCGCCGACGGGGACCCCTCTGGCCTGGAGGGGCGTGCTTCCCAGGACCTGTTCGTTGACCTCGACGATGGCGCCGGAGGGTTCGGAAGACACGAAGAGCTCACCGGAGGGGGGAGGAGGCTTCGCGCAGGCGGCAAACAGCAGGGCCAGGGCGGCGAATACGGAGCGGGGCGGAATTTTCATCGTTGCAACTCCTGTTCAAGGCGGACCAGGTTGGTGCGGGCCTCCCGGAAGGCGCGCTCGTTCTCGTCGGGAAGCGCGGCCATGATGCGCCGGAAAAAGGCGGCGGCGCCGGCACGGTCGCCGAGCTGACTGGAGCGGTTGGCCTCGAAGATGAGTTCATTGATTTTCCGGTTGAGCTCCTCGCGCCATTCCAGGCGAAGGCGGACAGCGTCGCGGTGGTACGCGGGTTTGGGTTCGATGGATTGCAGGAGCCACTCCACCTCGCGCATTTTCTGGGAGGCCTCCCAGAGGTTGCTGTCCTTGACCTCGCGTTCGCGGTAGAGTTTTTGGCCGACGTCCCAGGCGATTTGGGCGGCGCGGCGGAGTTCCTCCGGCGGCATGTGGAGGGTGCTGAGGCCGAGCTGGTCGCCGGCGAAGGCCTCGATGTTCTCGCGCATCTCGCGGAAGGCGGAGGGTTCGGGCTGATTGGCGACGCGGACAGACTTGACGTCCCTGCCGAAGACGAGGGTGATGGAGTAGCTTTCGTGGCGTCCCTGCGGGGCGGACTCATAGCGGTCGCGCAGCTTGAAGAAGTCCTCGCGATGGTTGAGCATCTGATCGCGGAATTGCAGGAGGGTCGGCTCGCCCACGGTCTCGGAGGGGGTGAAATCGCGCTGCTGGGCGAGGTCGTGCACCTGGGCGGAGAGCTGACCGTCAGCGCCGAGGTCGATGGCGTAGCGGGAGATGTTGCCCTGGTCGGCAACGACTTTCTCGTAATAGACGCGGAGGCGGTTGTCGGGGGGGGCGACGCGCGGGGGGGGCTTGGCGGAATAGAGGATGACCAGGAAGCCGACGCCGAAGACGACGAGCATGGTGACGAGGGTGACGAGGACGAGGGAGAGGGGGTTACGCTTGTCGGCGGGGGTGCCGGAGGAGGGCGCGGGTTCATCGCGGCGGCCGAGGCCGAGGTCGATGACGCCCCCGGCCAGAGGGGTGGCGGGCGCCGGGAGCGGATGGGGATCCAGCTCCGGAATGGGTGCAGGGGGGGGCTCCGCCTCCTCGCCCTTGAAAACGATCGGGGCGGGTCCCGGCTCGGGGGCGGCAATGTCCGAAGGAAGACCGTCGCGCACCACACGCAGCAGGGACTCGCCGATGAGCAATTCATCGCCGAAACGCAGGGCCTGGTCGGTGACAGGCTTGTTGTTCACCAGGGTCTCATTGGTGCTGCCCAGGTCCATCACATGCAGAAAGCCGTCGCGGAAATACACCCGGCACTGGAAACGGGACATGGCGGCGTCGGCGATGGAGATGTCGTTCTCTGTGGCACGGCCGATGCGGGCGCCCCCTGCGGGGACGATGATTTCGCGGCCCTTTTCGGGGCCTTCCTCGACGAGGAAATGGGGGGGGAGTACGTTCATGGTCAGAACCCGGATTGGATCATTTGGAGGAGGATGGGGCCCAGCAACACGATGAAGACGCAGGGGAAGATGAAACACACCAGGGGGAAGAGGAGCTTCACAGGGGCCTCGTTGGCGAGTTTCTCCGCGCGCTGGAAGCGGCGGGTGCGCATTTGTTCGGCCTGGATACGCAGGACGGCCCCAATGCCCACGCCCAATTCGTCGGCCTGCACGAGGGCGGAGACGACAGAGGAGAGGTCAGGATGCTGGGCGCGCCCGGCCATGTCGCGGAGGGCCTCCTTGCGGGTGCGGCCGACCTGCATTTCCCGGATGGCGCGGATGAGCTCCTCGCTGAGGGCGTCGACTCGCCTGCGTTCGACCAGCCGGCGGATCGCGGTCATGAAGTCGAGGCCGGCCTCGACGGAGAGGGTGAGGAGATCGAGGACGAAGGGGAGGCCTCTTTCGATCTGGCGGTGGCGGGATCGGATGGTGCGGCGCAGCCAGCCCATGGGCTGGACGAGGTAGAGCAGAAAGATGCCGAGGAAAAGGAGGGGCTGTCGCTCGCGGAGGTAGGAGCCCAGGCCGCCCGGGAGTTTCGCCGTGGCCAGGGCGATCAGGAGGACCACGACAGGGCCCATGCAGAGGGGGACAAGCACGCGCAGGGCCAGGAAGTCGTCGGCGGTAAGGACAGTGTCATACCCCGCGGCCGTGAGCTGCTGCTCGATTTTCTGGCGAAGGGCGGCGTACTTCGGTTTGCGGAAGGCGCGGACATTGGGGGTGAAAGGCAGCAGAAGCTGGAAGCTCAGGGGGAGGCCCCGGAGCTGGCGGCGTCCATCCGCGAGGGTGGCGTAGCGCAGGTCGCGCACGCGGAGGCCGACGTAGATGCCCAGGAGCAGGGCGGCCACGACCCACAGGAGAAGCGCCAACACGCCCATGCCTCCCAGGGGAGGGAGCAGGACAGTCGTGGCGGTGGGCAACATAGGCGCAGACATCCTAGACCTCAATGTGCACGATTTTGCGGATGACCAGGAAGCCGACGGTGAGGAGGACGGCGACCAGGAGCAGGAGGGCGATGCCCATGAGGCTGGTGACGAAGGCCATCATCATGCGCGGATCCAGGACGAACATAGCGCCCATGAGGAAAAGGGGAATGAGGCCCACGACGATGCCTTGCAGGCGGCCCATGGCGGTCATGGACCGGATTTTACCGTCCATCCGGATCCGCTCACGGATGGTCGCGGCGATGATGTCGAAAACTTCGGTCAGGTTGCCCCCGGTCTGGCGGGCGATTTCAACGGCGCGGATCATCAGGGTGAGGTCCTCGCTGCCCACGCGTTCCTCGAGGTTGACGAGGGCGTCCTCGAAGCGGACGCCGACGCGGGTCTGCTGCACAAAGACGCCGAATTCCTGGGCGATGGGCTTGCGGCCCTCCTGCACCACGGTCTCGAACGCCTGCTGAATACTGAAACCCGCCCGCAGCGCGTTGCTCATCGTCACCAGCGCCTCGGTCAGCTGCTGGTTGAACGCCTCGAGACGTTTCTGCTTCAGGAGGCGGATGACGACAGAGGGGGAGAGGCGGATGAGGGAGGCTAGGGCCATACCGGCGACGGCGCCGGCGAGCAGGCCGTCGGGACGCCCCAGATCGCCCACGAGGAGGAAGCCGGTCACGAAGCCGAGCAGGGCGGCCGACTGGGAGATGGAGGCGATGCGATGGGCCGGGATAAACAGGAAAAGGCTCTCCAGCTCGCGTGCGGTCTGCCGTGAGGAGGTGTCGCCGCCGCCGGACAAGGCCTCACGAAGGCCGGAAAGGAGGTGGTACACCAGGAGCGTGAAGCACCCGAAATAGAGCAAAGGGAGGAGAAGGGGGACGACGAGGCTCATTTCTCGAAGGCCTCCGCGTGGGCAGGATCGAAGACGGCGGGGTCCAGGGAAAGCCCCCGGGCGCGGATTTCGTCGATGAAGGTGGGCACGTTGCCGGTGGGCAGAAGTTTGCCGATGACCTTGCCGGACGTGTCGACGCCCTGCTGCCTGAACTCGAAGAGGTCGTTGAGGATGATGCGGTCGCCCTCCATGCCGCTGACCTCCGTGATCCGGCTGACCCGACGGGAGCCATCGGGGAAACGCGCGAGCTGAAGGATGATGTGAATGGCGGAGCCGATCTGCTCGCGGATCGCACGGACGGGCAGCTCCATGCCCGCCATCAGCACCATGGTCTCCAAACGGGCCAGCGCGTCGCGGGGGGCATTCGCATGGACGGTGGTGAGGGAGCCCTCGTGGCCGGTGTTCATGGCCTGGAGCATGTCGAGGGCCTCACCGCCGCGGCACTCGCCCACAACGATGCGGTCGGGGCGCATGCGCAGGGCGTTGCGCACGAGGTCACGGATGGTGATGGCGCCGGAGCCCTCGATGTTGGCGGGGCGGGATTCGAGGCGGACGACGTGTTCCTGGGGCAGCTGGAGTTCGGCGGCATCCTCGATGGTGATGATGCGCTCGTCCTCGGGCAGGAAGGCTCCCACGACGTTGAGGAAGGTGGTCTTGCCTGTGCCAGTGCCACCGGAAATGATGATGTTCTTGCGGGTGCGCACGCAAAGTTCGGCGAAAAGGGCGGCGCCTCGGCTGACCGCTCCCAGTTCGATGAGCTTCGCCATGGTGAAGGGTTTCCTGGAGAACTTGCGGATGGTGACGCAGGGGCCGATGAGCGAAAGAGGATGGATGATCGCGTTCACGCGGCTGCCGTCGGGCAGGCGGGCATCCACATACGGACGGCTTTCATCGATGCGGCGGCCCAGGGGGGCGACGATACGCTCGATGATGGCCTGGACGCTCGCGTCGTCGACGAAGGTGGTGTCGGCCTTGAAGAGCTTGCCGCCGCGTTCAATGTAGATGTGGTCGTGGCCGTTCACCATGACCTCGGTAATGGAATCGTCGGCGAGGTAGTCCTCGAGCGGGCCGAGCTTGACGGCCTCGTTGTAGATTTCGTCGGCGAGTTTCCGGGAGTCGATGCTGGCGGGAAGGCGGGCGCGCACATCGGCGATGATCTGGTCGACGAGTTCGCGGGCGCGGTCCTGGAGGCCCTGCTCGCCGATGTTCTGGGCGGTCATGCGACGGAGGTCAAGGCGGTCGAGGAGTTCCTTGTGGACCTGACGTTTGATGTCGCGCCGCATGCGCATGTCGGGACTGAGCCGGTCGGGGGGTGCGGAGAGAGGGGGAGGAGGGGCGGAGGGAGGGGGGGCGGGGCGGGGAGGCGGAGGTGGCGGCGGCGGTTCGGTGGCGGGGGCCTCGACCCACAGGGTGTAGCCGCCCACCTGCACCCGCTGTCCGGCGCGGAAAACCTGGCGGTTGGCGACGCGTTCGCCGTCCAGGTAGGTCCCGGTGTGGCTGTTCAGATCCTCGATCGTCAGTTCATCGGGGCGCACCCCGAGCACGGCGTGTCTCCAGGAGACGCCCGGATCCTTGAGCACGATTTTGTTGGAGGCGTCCTGGCCGAGGTTGTAGACGCCGAAGGGCAGCTTGAAGCGCTGCGGGGGGCCGCTCCGGGCCTGGATCACCAGTTCCAGCGGCGAGTCGGACATCAAAGGGTCCTCTGGAGGAGGGTGGCGGCGTTGCGTTCGCCGAGGGCGCGCATGCGTTTTTCGTTGAGGCGGGGGAGTTCGCGCTGGAGAGTGCGGAAATCGATGGGGGGTGAGTCCTCGAGGATGGAGGTGTCGCCGGGGTTGCGGAGGGTGAGCATGAGGCCGCCCTTCGTGTTCATGGCGAAGGCGAGAAGCTCGGCCTCCTCGGGGAAGACGGCGATGGTGACCATGTTGTAGCTGTTGCGGCGGGAGGAACTGGCGATCTCCAGTTCGGCGCGTGCGCTTTCCTGGCCGGTGGCGAGAACGGTCACATTCTGAAGGACGGTGAAACTGCGGGTCTCCATCTCTCCCGGGTTCGCTTCAGAGAGAAAGTTGAAGGTGCCCAAAATGTCGACCTTGTCGTTCGGCCGGACCAGGCCACTGACGGCGGTCTCGCCGGAGACGGGGATCGAGATGGCGCGCTGGCCGTGGAGAATGAGCTGGGAAAGGCCGGTCAGCTCGTCGCGGCTCTTGCCGATGCGGACCCAGTCGATCGGGTCGCCGCGGCGCACAGGAAAACGAAGCGTGGCCCCAAGCACCATGCGGCGGTCCTCGGCGCGGAAGACGGTGGTGCCAACGGCGCTCTCGAACTGCTCCATGACCGTGGTGTTCTGGCTGTCGAGCACGGTGCCCGCGGGCATGTCGGAGCGGGCGACGACAATGGAGACCTTGCGGGCGTTCGCGTAGATCTTGTTGAGCTCCGCCTTGAGGTAGAGGTGGGTGAGCACGAAGGCGAGCAGGCCCATGCCCACCGCGATGATCAGGACGGCTTTCTGTTTCATACGGGGAGACTCCAGGGGGGGGGCATTGCGTTTCTCTACTCCACTCCAAGCGGTTTGTGAAGCCTCAGAACACGGGTAAAACCATCAGAACCGCGGGAGGCGGAGACCGCGGCGACACAGTCGCGGCGCACATAGAGCCGGAGGCCGCCGGTATTGGCGGGGGAGGGCTGCCATCCCTCGGCCCGCAGGGCGGCATCGAGGGACCCGAGCACTGCGGCGGGTTCGGAGGGGCTGCGGGAGATTTCGAGCGCCAACCGCGTTCCCTCATCGAGGCTGTAAAAGCTGGGGCGGCTTTGGGGATGTACGGGCAGCTCGCGCAGCTGGTGCCGGGCCGGCGCATCGCCCGGGGGGGTGGCGGCGGGGACCTGCTGGCGGAGAGCGAGGATCCAAAACCCCCCCTCGGCGGGCGGGCGGGGCTGCACGAGGTAACGGTGCAGCCATCCCTTTTCGAAGACGAGGGCCCACGCCACGTTTTCGCCGGGCATCCAGGCGAGACGGTCACCGTGTTCGCGCCGCAGCCGGGCGTGGATGGCGTCGAGGGAGTCCGGTGCGCCCAGGACGCGCAACTCGCCGTGGCCGTCCTGGAGGCGGACAGGGGAAGAGTAGGCCTGGGACCAGCCGGCGGGCAGGCCGGCGGGTGTGCGCCAGAACACCTCGGCCACCACCGCGGCGGGAAGGAGGGCCAAGAGCAGGAGGGACCCCCGCATCAGTACAGGTCCCCCGTCCGGGTCATCCACGCGGTCACCTGCACGTCTACACGGTCCCGCCGGAAAAAAAGGCGGCGCACGACGGGCAGGACGGGGACATTGAGTTCCATGCCGGTTCCATGCACGAGGCCCATGCCCAGGATCATCTCGGTGGGGCCGGAGAGGCCGGCCACGGGCGAGTCGGGGACCCTCCGGGCGACCTCATCGGGGCGCATGCGGGCGACAACACGGTCGTAGGCGGACTGTTCGTTGCCGCCGATGGCGAGGTCGTCCTGGGAATAACTGTAACCGTCATCGCCCTCGGACATGCGGTTGATGTAGCGCGGGAGGGAGAGGCCGGTGACGGCGGCGTCGAACATGGAGCGGTTGTGGGCGAGGCGGGTGGCATCGACCCGGGCCTCGGTGCGGGCGAGACCAAGGCGGCCGAGCTGGAACACCGCGCCGAGGACGGCGAGGAGGGCGACGAGGCCGATGCAGAACTCGACGAGCGCCTGGCCGGAGCGGTGGCAAGAATCAGTGGCCATGGTAGGAGCCTCCAGAGCCGCCGCCGCCGGGGCCGGGGGGGGGGGAATCGCAGGAATCGGAGTAGTCGAGGAGCCACTCAAGGCCGGCTTGGCGGAAGGCGGGGTTTTCCCAGGCGAGGAGCTGCTGGGCGTACCAGTTGCCGGGGGGGAGGACGGAGGGGCCATAGGCCATATATTGGGGGAGGAGGGTGAGGATGAATTCAAGCCAGCCGGGCCGGAGCTGCCCGGAACCGCCACTGAGGGTGGTGTCGATCGGAACGAGGCGGACGGCGGAGAAAGCGGGGAGGACGAGACCGTAGGCGGTCGGGGGTGTCTGGTCGCCAAGGTGGCCGAAAGGCTTGGCCCCGGCGGTCCAGTCCACGGTGTCGGCCCCACGGAAATCGGTGTGGCGCTCCGTGACGGCGCGAACGACAATGGCGGCGTCGGCCCCACCGTAATTGTAGCGGGGGCGAAGATCGCCGTCCCAGGGGAAATTCTCGGGAATGTGACCGGACCAGGAGGACCAGCCCGGCCCGTACCACGCCCAGGTGGCGTCGAAATCCCGGAGATGGCTGGTGCCATCGGTCGCATCGCGCGCCTCCAGGCCGTCGAAGGCCGCGCGGAGATTGTCAAAGGTGGCGGCCCAGTCGGAGCCGGCGGGCAGGGTGGGGATGTGGTCGCGCACGCGCACTCGTTCGAGGCGGAGGCTGAAGATCTCGGAATTGGTGGGGGGGTCGACCTCGATGGGGGGCAAATCGTCCCAGTCGAGCCAGGACCGGTAGTCGCGAAGTTCGTCGTAGGCGTTGTAGAAAAACCAGCACCAGCTCCGCCCGGCGATGGCGTCGTAGAAGGCGGGATCAAGAAGCAAGTGGTTGCTGTTCGCGTAGTGGCGGAAATAACTCCAGCCGGCGTTGACGGCGACGCCGTGCTGCTCGATCAGGCTTAGCATGTCGGCGTACTCCTCCCAGGCGTTGCCGAAGGGGGGGATCGCCTCGAAGGGTTCCGGGAAAAACCGGACGTACTCGTCCGACACACGGGTGATGTGGTCGCGGATTTCGCGTTCGAACTCGTCCTGATTGAAGATTCCGTTGTTTTTGGCCGCCTGTTGGGATGCGAGAAACCCAAAGAGGGGGCCGGCGAAGAGCAGGCGTTGCCGCAGGTCGGCGATGGCGTCGCCGTCCGGACTGTCGGGAAGTCCGGCGGAGAGGTCATTGGTGATGGCCAAGGCCTGGGCGAGGTTGAGGGATCCCGCGAGATTTAGAGTGATGGCCTGCCAGCGCGCGCCGGCGAGGGCGGCGGCATCACCGGCGTTGCGGCTCACGGCCTTCACGTGGAGGATCTTGTTCACGTCGAAGTAGAACAAGGCGGCGAAGGCGATCATCACGGTCACCAGGGCCATGAAGATGAGGGTCTGCCCGGACTTGGACGGTGTGTGTGCCATGATCACTCCAGGTAAAGGGCGGCGTGGTCCGCCACGCGTGCCTCCTTGCGGATGCGGGCACTGTCGCCCGACACGAAGGCCCGCAGGAAAGGCATGCGGAGGGGGAAGTCCTGGGAGACAACGACACCGGCGCTGAGGCCGGGGGTCCCGATGTAGGCGGGGCCGCTGAGGGTGTCCCAATCCTCGTAGTCGAGGATGCCCCCGAGTCGTCCATAGTGTTCGGAGGCGAGGTAGAGAGGGATGTTGTACTGCTCCACCTCGTGGAACTGGCGGGAGGAAGGGCTGCCGCCAATGGCCGCGGAGAAGGCCTGTCCTGCGTTCTGAGTGAGCCAGGCCGCGGCGTTTCCATGCCGGATCGGCCGGGGGAAGGTCATACGGCCCGCATTGGCGATGGAGGCGACGCGCTGGACCTTATAGACCATAAAGCGGTTGAAGCCGACGGCCCGTGCGCGCGCGGAGGCGTCGGCGCTGTACTGGACGATCTCAGTGGCGGTCAGGAGGATGACGTATTGGACGATCCCGAAGAGGATCAGGCAAAGGAGGAGAATGACGCCGAAGGACTCCAAGAGAGCCTGCCCCCTCTTGGAGGGGGCTGATGGTTCCGGGGCGGCCCCGGGGAACGGCGCCGCAACGGGGGCATACCGTTTCATGTTGGGAGGGCGGCCCTGCGGGGCCGGCCCAGAGAATCAGTTGCCGATGTCCTGCATGATCTCCACCGAACTGGTGGAGGCCGCGCTTCCAGCGTCGCCCCCTAGTTCCTCGGTGGCTCCACCCAACATCTCGCGGATGCGGTCGCTAAACACCCCAAATACCGCAATGGCCGCAATAGCGACAATAACGACGATGATGATGTACTCGACCATGGCCTGGCCGCTTTTTTTCTTGGGATTCCGATGTTTCATATCAACCTCCTGGTCCCCAGGTGGAGACGGTTCTAGTGGGTTTACGACCACTATGATATGTTGACGTTACCCAGAAAACAAGCTGTAAATACCGGGACCGGAAAATCCAAACCCCGCGGGGAGGGCCGAAACCTATGCCGGCTGCACACCGTAAGACAAAGCGGAGAGCGGCCAGCCGCCAGCGGTTCCCATGTGACCCGGATGGTTGCAAGAAGCCGAGAGTGACCCTCACCCACGCCACAAGGGCGTGGGGCTCGTTACTCCTAACCCGGGAGACGTTTCTAGCTACAGGTGACCCTCACCCACGCCACAAGGGCGTGGGGCTCGTTTTCGCTTGTGCCTACAGGTGACCCTCACCCACGCCACAAGGGCGTGGGGCTCGTTTTCGCTTGTGC
>CAYLNG010000034.1:0-21908 GCA_964385155.1 uncultured Verrucomicrobiota bacterium | reverse complement strand
TACAAAATGCTCGTGGAGCACAACGGGTGGGGGTAGGTGGAGTCAAGTGCATACGGAGTTTATCGGAAACAGCTCTGGCGTTTGTAACAAGGATTCTGGGGGAGTTTAACAGCTTTGCGCTCTGGGATTTGGCCAAAAAGCAGTTTTGAAATTTTTCGAGATAAAGAAGAATGTGATGCAGGTCATTTACCTGTTCTTCCAAGCAAGAACAATTTCAGAAAAGATATCATCCAAGGATTTCGTGAGGTTCCATTTTGGATAGTGTTCCCGCATTTTACGGAGGTCGCTGTAATAACAAATGTGGTCCCCTTCCCGGTTTTTGTCGGAATAGGTGTAATTCATGGGTTTTCCGGAGATGGCTTCGACGCGGGCGAAGGCCTCCAGCATGGAGCAGGAGTTCTGTTTACCCCCTCCCAGGTTATAGACCTCACCGCAGCGCGGGTTCTTTGCAAACTCCCACATGAATCGTGCCACATCAAACGAATGAATGTTATCCCTCACCTGCTTTGCTTTGTAACCAAACACCGTATATGGACGACCCTCGAGATTGCACTTCACCAGATAGCTGAGGAAGCCGTGCAACTCAACGCCACTATGGTTCGGCCCCGTCAGGCAGCCTCCGCGCAGGCAGCAGGTGGGCATGTTAAAGTACCGCCCATATTCCTGCACCATGACATCCGCAGCAACTTTCGATGCCCCGAAAAGGCTGTGTTTGCTCTGGTCTATCGTGAAGGATTCCGGGATGCCGTGCTCATAGGCCGGATCCTCATAGTCCCAGCGGGTGTCGAGTTCTTTGAGCGCGATGCGATTGGGGGCGTCGCCATACACCTTGTTGGTGGACATGTGGATGAAAGGCGTTTCCGGACAGGCCTGCCGCGCGGCTTCCAGCAAATTGAGGGTCCCTACCGCATTGGTGTCAAAGTCATCAAACGGGATCGCAGCGGCTCTGTCGTGGGAAGGCTGCGCGGCGGTGTGGACCAGCACATCGGGTTGAATCTCTTTGACCAGCGCGAGGACGCCGGCACGGTCGCGGATATCCAACTCGTGGTGGGTGAAGGACTTCAGTTTGGAGGCAAGCCGCTGCTGGTTCCAGCGGGTGTCGCCCTGCGGGCCAAAAAAGACGGCCCGCTGGTTGTTGTCCACGCCATGGACCGCATAACCCTGGGCATCAAAAAAAGTGCAGACTTCCGAGCCGATGAGGCCTGAGGAACCGGTGACAAGGATTTTTTTCATGGTAAAATTAGAGTTTGTTTCAACATTGGATTGACGTGTATACTCACGGATCCACATAGATAGGCAGGATTGTTTGGATAGTGCAAACCGAAAAGAAGATACACCGTGATATAGGTGTGAATCCGTGTTTTGTAATGGGTTTCGGCCCCTGTCTTCGTTAGGCGTTTGAAAGAGATTCCATAAATGCCAGCCATCTGGAAGACAAAGACTTTTTATCAAAATGTGTGCGCATGGCCCGCGAGGCGTTCCTGCGTTTACGGTCCAGCTCCTCCGGATGGTGGACGATGTGGTTCACCAGGGCCGCGAAACGCTCCGAGATGATGGCACTGTCCAAGGTCTCGGTGGTGCGGACAAGGTATTCCGGATCCGAGAAGGAAGGGGCCTCTTCGTAGGGGGAATTGGAGACCACCCAGCCGACATCATGGGCCAGGACCATTTTCGCCAGATCCGACCAGGGCGGACAGATGGCCAGAATGGCCAGCCCCCCCGCCATCATGCTGTAGGATTTACTGGGGAGGCATACCGTGGCTCCTCCGGGTTTCAGCGTGACCAGCCCCACATGAAAGGCCCGGATGTCCACGCGCCATTGTTCCGAGGACACTGCGGGAACAACCTCCACCGATGTGTTTGTAAAGGATGCATGGATTTTTTGGCTCTGCGCCCCGCTCACATAAAAACTGAACTGGGCTTGATTGGCCATATCGGGTTGCGACCAGACCGCCCGAATCGCATGAATGACGTTCTCCGCATCGTGCATGTGGCCCATCTGACCGCCATAATGAAAAACGACCGGAGAAGCGGCCGGGACCACCTGCTCGGCAAAGAGCGTTGAATCCCCGGACACATCGATCACCGCCCGCTTCCGGGCGGCTTTGTATAGTGTTTCGGCATGGTCCGCCAGAAAATCCCCCAAATAGACCGTGCCATGGCAAAACTGTTGCGACCAGCAAAACACTTTCCCCAGAATCCCCGAGAGGAAGCTGTCCCTCTTGATTTTGCCGGCAACGATCAGAGCGTCCGGAAAGAGGTCATAGAGCAGATGAACCACCTTGTGGCGTTTCAATCGACCCAACACGGCTACCATCAACGGAGCGTAAAACGTGTTGCTGGTCACCACAAACGTGGATGCGGATGGAGCGGTCAGACAGACGCGAATCAGCTTCAGAGGGTAAAAAACATACAGCCGCATCCTGAAGAGAATCCGGCGCAGCCCCCGGCTCCGAGCCCCGGACCTGTACGCCTCCTCATCCACGGAATAGATTTCCCTGACCTCGCCAACATCGGAGAGGCAGGTTCCCAAATAAATAAAATAATCAATGCGCGCACTGCTGCACGTGTAGAGGATTTTTGGCATAGATTTGACGAAAGGGTTAAAGAGCCTCTGCGTGGCGGAGATGGTTGGGAGGTTATAGGGTTGCAGGTTAAAGTAAAGGTTGGAAGGTTATAGGGTTGAACAGTTTCAGGTTGAGAAGCATAACGGATTTCATCACAACACAAAAACATTACCCCATGTCACCTTGTGCGGCAGGAATGCCGGCCCTCAGCGATTTTAATCGCAATCATTTCCTCATAGACAAACTGCATCCGGCAGTAGATCCATCCGGGTTTACCGTCGAGAAAGCCTCCTGAGACCAGATAGAGATAGAGAAACTTGATCCATGGACGGAATGGCATTCGCACAAACCAGGATTTCAGCGCTCTTTTTCGGATCATGGGATCTGCAGAGTAACACTCGCTCAGGGGGCTTCGCCGCATGGTTCTCGCCAACTTCGCCTCCTCACTGGAGTAGCGGTTATGCTTCGCGAACCAGTCCTCCAGCCCCTTCGAGAAATTGTAGTGATCGTAGGGGATGTGGATGTGCCCCACCCCGCGCTTCGCATCGCATTCCCTCTGACCGTGACCGCTGGCCTCGAAACGGATTTCCCCCCGTTTGACCAGGCGCACCTGCGGGTAGGGATAACGCGTGCAGTGTTTGATCCAACGTCCCATAAAGAGAATGCGGTTCGGCACGAAATAGCCGCTGTGTTTATCCAAGGCGATCACCCGTTCACACTCTTCCCGCAATTCCTCGTTGAATCGTTCATCCGCATCCAGATGAAAAACCCATGGATACATGAACTCGATTTCCCCCAGCCCATAATTCCGCTGGGCCCCGAAATTGTCAAACTTTCGCTGATACACCCGCGCCCCCATCTCACGCGCGATCTCACTGGTCCGGTCCGAGCTGAACGAATCCAGCAACACCACATCGTCACACCAGGAGAGGGACTCCAGACAGGCCCGGAGGTTGGATTCTTCGTTGTAGGTGAGAATTAAAAGTGAAAACATCGTCATCGCCCATTCCAAAGATGCACACAATCGGGTATCGGGTTCGATTGATTTAAAAGCCAGCGATAAGAATCCAGCAGTGAGGAGCCAATTGCAGACCAGTCGTATTTTTCCTGCACAAATTTTCTCCCTTCCTGACCCATGGATTTCAATTGGTCAGGGTCCATTGCAGTGGCCTCACGCAGTGCGTCTTTCAGAGGTTCCGCCCCCACAGGAATCCACCACCCGCATTTGCCCCATGTTTCGCCCCCCTCGAGTTCCCTCCAGGGAGCGGCGTGAGTGGTGATGACTGGGCAGTTCTGAGCCAGAGCCTCAATGACAACCACGCCAAAGTTTTCCGAGAATGTCGGCAGGACGAAAAGATCCGCCTCCGCATAGAGTCTATCCTTCTCCTCACCAAAGACCGGGCCAATAAACTCAAAATCTGCTAAGACACCCGACGCTTCCGCACGTTGTTTGACCTCCTGCGTGTGCCCGGCCTCATCCGGACCCGCGATCAATACCCTCCATCCCTTCGGACGCAGGGATGCCCAGGCATCCACCAAATGAACCAGTCCTTTTTTAGGATGAACCCGGCTGACAAAAAGAGCAGTCCTTTTTTCAGGGTGGAACCATTTGGAATGCCCTTGCACCTCGTTCAGATGCACGCCCAAAGGGGAACACACCACCGGTTGCCTCAATCGGAGACGCCTGACATCGGGGATCTCCTCGGGAGCTGTCACGTGCAGCATCGCCGATTGTTTCAAATCCGACCATTGGTAGAGCACCAGGGCCAGTCCCTTTTTCAGCGCCTTGTGTTTCAGAGCCCAGGGGGTCAGCATCCCATGCGGAGAGAAGACCAAAGGTACCTTTTCTAAGTGCGCCCAGCGGACGGCCCGATGTAAAAAAGGGTTCCACAGGGAATGAACATGCACAAGGTCCGGAACAAACGCGTCCGGAACCCAGCGCTCCGATGCCACATGGATGCGCACCTCTGGATACAGGTCGTAATCCAGATCGGGCTGGTGGCTTTGCAGCGCGATGACACAGTCATGGCCCATGTGCGACAACTGGTTGCAGACCTCGGCACAGTATACCGAGGTGCCGGCCGCTTTTGGAATTCCGGGGATGACGTGCAGGATGTTCATGGTTTTGCCCATTTCAGTTGGAAGGTTTTGATGAACCCCTGAACTCTGTTGTATAGCGGAATTTCATAAAGTAGTCATAGAATAAAAATATCACTTTACGCATCCTCCCCCCGCAGGACTCTGTTTTTGATGCGCACTGCGGGATTTCCACCCACCACGGTCCAGGCCTCCACATCTTTTGACACCACCGCACAGGCCGCCACCACCGCACCCTCTCCGAGCGTGACTCCCGGCCCGACAAAGGCACGCGCCGCCACCCAGGCCTGGGCCCCGATGACGATGGGTTTATATGTCAGTTCCATGATAGGCGAGCGGATGTCATGGGAGGCCGTACACAAAAACGCTCCCTGACTGACCACTGCCTGATCGCCGAGGGTAATCCTGTCCACCGTGTAACAATCCACATCCTCCGACAAACAGGCGTGGTCCCCCAGAGTCAGGTTCCAAGGCTGCCAGATGCGGCAGGTGGGAAACACATGAGCGCCCTTGCCGATCCGGGCACCAAAACAGCGCAGCAGGAATCTGCGCCATCCATAGAGGATGCCCCGGGGTGTAGTCCGAAAGAAAAACAGCCAGACCAGATGCCAAAGCACCCGACCGATGCGGGATTGCAGGGAATGCCGGTTTTGATAGTTTGCCAAGTCCATTTTCATGCCGTGAGTTCCTGATATGCCGCCCGAAACGCATCCACCATATTTTTCCGTGAAAACCGTGCCGCTATCAGTTTTCTGCCGTTTTGCCCCAGGGTGCTCCTTTGAACATCCGTCATCTGCAAAACCTCTTGAAGGCCTGCGGCAAGGCCCTCTGGGGTCGGTGGAACCCACCATCCACAGCGCCCCGCGTCTTCCGCCCCCTCCAGCACCTTCCAGGGAGTGGCGGAAGAAGCCAGCACCGGGATTTCCCTCGCCAGCGCTTCGGCCACCACCAGTCCAAAATTTTCAGAAAGGGACGGCAACACCAAACAGCAGCTCTGTCGGTACAGTTCCTCCCGTTGCTCAGCGTCAACTTCGCCAAAAAACTGAACCTCATTCAGGGGCACATCGCTTGCGCACTCCCGGCTTCCGACCCGAAGCCCCAATTTCCGGCACAAACGGTTCAGTTTCGCTTTGGCCCGTCCCACATCCGGACCTGCAATCCCAAGGGTGAAGCCGGAACGGTTTTTCACCTGAGACCAGGCGCGCAACAACACGGGAAGATTTTTTTCCGGTGAAAGGCGACCCAGGTATAAAATGAGTTTTTTTGCTTTTTTCCAGCTTCGGGGGAGCGGTTCCACAGGATCCACACCCGGTGGAATCAAAAAAACTTTTGGTTTCAGCCCTGCGGATTCAATACATTCTCCTTCCAGTGCGGAGGTGCCGTGCAGGGCCGACACGTTCTGCAAAGCTCTTTTTTGGTAAAGATGCCAGGCCAGGCGTTTGCGGACACCATGCCGATCCAAAGCGTAGGGATTCAACATTCCGTGAACGGAGACCAGGCATGGAATCTTCCAGCGCACCGCAAAACGCATGGCATGATTAGGGGTGTTCAACCAGAGACCATGCACATGCAGAAGCTCCACCGTTTTCAGGCGGCCAGACGCTTGATCCAGGTTTGGGAAAACCGGGCACTCCTCCGGGAAGGCGGTTTGGGGAAGGCCTACCACAGGGCTGCAAATCGCTGTTTGTGCTCCTGCATCGGCCAGCCCCCTGCAAAGATCAAGCGTGAATGCCGTCATGCCGTTGGCGGGATGGAGGCCCGCAATCACGTGCAAGACCTTCAAAAATGCACCCGATGCAAAGGCCCGGAGTCATAGCGTGGAAGATCCTTACCAGCCCGCAGGGCCTCACCGACCGCGAGCAGACGTTCCGCCGCCACAGAAGGGGCCCAAAGCTCCTGCAGGGTGTTTCGGGCGGCATTCCCCAGGCGCACACACCGATCCGGTTCCTTGCACAAAAGCAGCAAACGGTCTGTCAGGGCCTGGACTTTCCCCGAGGGAAACAGTAGACCATTAAAACCCTCCTGAATCAGGGTGGGGCCGGATCCAGATTCGCGACTGGCCACAACGGCACAGCCCTCGCCCATGGCCTCGTTCACGACAGCCCCCCAGCCCTCCTCCGCATTACTGGGCAACACATAGATATCCGATTTCCCCATCCAGTCCCGCACCTCCGCAATCGGAACGGGGGGGTGAAAAGTCACAGCCTCATTCAGCCCAAGGTGCTGGCACAAGGTCCGAAGCCTTTGCTCCTGCGGCCCCTGGCCCAACAGATTCAAGTGAAACGCTACCCCCTGATCGCGCAGACCGGCAGCTGCCCGCAGAAGAATATCCACCCGTTTCCATCGTAAATATCGTCCGCCCCATAAAATGTTCAGCGGGGACCCGGCTTGCCGGATCGAGGGACTTTCTGACGGCTTGTCGACAAAATACGCCCATGCCAGCAGTTTTTCAGGAAGAACGACTCCCTCAGCGATATTGCCCGGAATATGTCTGAACAATTTCGCCAGACAGCGGATGTCTGCCGCCGCATGGGGACCGATCGGCAGGTACACATTCCCCGGGTGCTGGAGAGAGCGCAAAAAGGCCTTTGCCATGCGAAAATAGGACGGGTGTAAAAGACGGAGCTGATGCGTCGGTGGTTTGAACCAGCGCTCCGACATGTAGAGAGTTGCGAGTCCTTTTTCCGCCCGGCGCTGATGCAGATCAAACGCCCGGTGACCCGACAGGAGCACATCGCAGGATTCCAGCCAGTCCAGCGCCCCCGGTGTGGCGTCACCGCCGGGCGGGGCGTAGGTGATCCACTCCTCCTGTTTGCCCGTGTTCCAGCCCAACGAGCTGCGCTCCCTGTCCTGCGGCACCGTGGCGACATAACGGAAATGCTCCGCTCCGACAAAACGAACCAGCTCCCGTGACAAAGGGATCTGATGGGGGGAAACAATATTCGTGTACAATCCCATCCGCATCAATATCTCCCTCCCGATCCCGTGCCCATGCCCCATACCCGCCGTCCCCCTCCCCCCGCTCCCCGCCCCATGCCCCCCGCCCCATGCCCCCCCCCCTGCAGCTCCATCCAGGCCATGCCGGATAGCACCATGCCAATTCCTGTATAGAATGTAAACGTGCTAAAAGACCCAATCCCTATTTGCCAGGGTTCTCCCACCCCCTGCACCAGAAAGGCAAAGACAAGGCCAAAACCCAGGCAAGCCACAAAACGGGGGTCATCCGTGCGCGCGACCTTTGGATGCTGAGATGTCATTTTTCGATAAGATTGCAGGCTGAGCAAGAGTCCCAGAACCGTCCCCCCAAAACCAAGCGCCCCCAGGGTACCCACGGAGGCCAGCATCCCGTGATATCCGGAGCCATCGACAGGTAAGATTGAAAATTGGTCCGTCACAGAAAAGCCCCAACCCAAAACGGGGCGTTCTTTCCATCGGGCAATGCAAAAATCCCACATGGAACGACGACTATCGAGAATATCCTCATTTGCTCCGCCCCGGATAAAACGAGTATCCATTTCTTCACGAAAAGTTTCCCTTCCCTCTGGCGTGCTTAATTGGGTTAGCAAGACCACGCCGCCAATGCTTAGGGCCAATGTCAACCACAAGAGCGACGTGCGCAAACGCCCCTGTAGGATTAACAGAACGGAGGCACCAGCGATTGCTCCCGACAGAGAACTCCTCGATGCTGTCAGGTAGAGCACATAAGACAGAAAACCTGTACAACCAAGATAAAACCACTGTGATTTTTTGGATGAACTCAGGGTAAATTGGAGAGAGACGATAAAACCCACCATCAAAACCATTGCAATAGAGTTAGTGTTTACCAATCCAGCCAATCGATCTCCCATGCGCGAAAATCCTACCCGACCAGCGGTATAACCACGATAAGAATAGATGGCGTTTCCCAATATAAACGCGGTCAATAGCCACCACATTCTCGACCAAGCCGCAGGGGGAATATTGCGCGTCAGTCGGGTAAGCACAATCACGACAGAGACAAGCGCTAAAAAATAGACCAGTGATTTTTGCAGCCAAACAGATTGCCCCGCAGACAAACCAAAAAATACAAGTTGCAAAACAAGAAAAGCATCTATTGGCTTTGATTTCCTGAATACAAGTGGGGCCAAAGAGAACGAACTCATGGCAAGGAAAGCAAATAAATACAAAGGCACCCATTTACCCGTGGGCGCAACTCTGGGGGTAACCCATGCCATGAAAATATTTGAATGCATGAATAAAAAGCCAGTTGCAAAGAGAAAACGTAAAAGCAGTTTGGCTTTTCCGGTGATCGTGGGGTGTTTTACCATAATTCAGAGTAGAAATTGAAGCAGGGAAAAGAGCAGCGGAGCTGCGAGGAGATAGGAGATAGCGCCTTAGACGCGGAGATAGCCACTGCGTGGCGGAGATGGGGAGGAGTGCCGGAGGCGCGTTGAGGGTTGAAGGATTGAAGAAGAAGTCAATCGGTGGTCATTCGTAGGTCATTCGGTGGTCAGGGAGGAAGGTTGAAGCGTTTATGGTTCCTGGATCCAGTTTCCACGTTTCTGTTTGGGCGATCGGGTGGTAAAAGGATCATCCCGCCGCAGTTGATTCTACCCTTTGTTTGATACGGTCCGCCATTTGCCGGTTGAGTTTCGTCCAGTCAAAGCGTTCCGCCTGTTCACTGGCTTTTTGTCCCAGCGCTTGTTGTCTGGCGGTATCGCCCAACAAGGGCAGAATCTCATCAATGGCCTGACGCGGGTCATCGTTGGGGAAAATCGTGAGAGCGGGATCGGAAGGGTTTTGGTACATCCGGACGCCGGGGAGATCTACCGCCGCCACACAACGGCCAAGGGCCATGTACTCCCCGATTTTCAGCGGGCAGTTCCAGCGCACGCTGGGCTGGTTGGGATAGTAATGCAACACAACCCCGGCAGTGGCAAGCTTGCGCAGGGCCTCCTCCTGGGGCAACAGCCCTGTCATGACCAGTCGTGCAGCTTCAATGTGATGCTCAGAAAGCGCCTGTTGCATTTCGAGTCGCAGGTCCTCTGGACAATCGCCCACCCACAGAATGCTGGCCCGGGGCTCCCGGACGAGGATTTCGATGAACAGCTTTTTCAACTTGTCGAAGTTCTTTTGGCGACGCACCGCAGACTGCAGGCCCAACAACCACGGATCGGGCTCAATGCCCTCTGCACAGGCGACAATCTTTTCCACACAAATCCCGTTGGGCAGGGCAAGGAGTTTTTCTTCCGGGACTTTGGCGCCGATTTCCTCCAACACCCCCTGTTCAATGTTCAGAACCAGCAAATCACAGAGCGCCGTCACTTTCCGAAACAAGAAGTCGAAAACACCCACCCGCAGCCGGGCGGGAATGTCCCGGCGATCCCGCCAGAAAATGCCCGGCGGGTCCCAGCAGAAGACAATCAGGGGCCGCTTCAGGAGTTTTTTCGCCAGCCAGCCAAGACACAAGGACTTTGCATCAAAAGCCACCGCCACCGCATCCACTTGTCCCTGCTCATTCAGACGGCGGAGCGTCCGCAGCCAGCGGGAGGCCATCAGGAAAGGCTCTTTCCATGCGGGACACTCCGAAGGAAACAGCCCCAGATGCGTGAGGGGCAGGTCTTGCTGCTCTGCCGGCAGAGTTTCCCGACGGGCTTGTATCAACGTCAAATCAAAATGCGTCGCCAGCCCCAGGGGCTTCTGCCGGGCATTCGCGCTGAGCGAATAGGTGGTGAACGGACCACTGAAATAGACGATTTTCATGAGGACGGGGAACTCAACACAATTTGGTTTTTAAATCCCTGAGACCCACAAAAAACTTGTGCAGCAGATTACTCAGAACATCACCGCAAAGGCCACGGTAAAATTGACGTGTCCAAAAAGAATTTTTAGCATCCTGCCCTGCTGAACGAAGTATGCCAATTTCAGTGCTGGAAATAATCTTAAACAAAAAGTCCTCCCGCAGGGTCTTGTCCAGACGGAGATACAGGGATCGAAACATGTACAACATCGCAGAGACATGACGCTTTCGTAAATCTTCGTCAGAGGATACCAATTCGAGGATGTCCCGAATACGCGCATGGGCGATGAAAATATCAAAATAGGCTTCCCCTCCCCTGCGGGTGGAGGAATGGGGGTTGGGACGGTAATAATAAAGACATTTCTTCACATGGGCCACTCTTCCTGCCACGGCCAAGGCGTGCCAATGTGTCACTTGGTCTTCCCCGATGCGAATACCCGGGGGGAATTGGATATTGTTTTCGTTCCAGAAAGACCGGGACCAGAGTTTGGTACACGCAGTGACAGACATGCGCAGGGCGCAGTCCGCCCTGTCGTCTGGTGGGGAAGCCCACTCGCAGTGTCCTTCCGTTGAGAACGCATCCAAGGAGCGTCCGTAATCAAAGGACAAGACATCTGTTCCCAGTTTCAGGGCCTCAGCGTGAAGGATCTCACAGGTCTGGGGATGCAAAATATCATCCCCGTCCAAAAACAAAAGATAATCACCGGATGCATATGAAACCCCAAGATTCCGTGCCGCCGCCACACCTTGGTTCATGGTATGAATCACCTTCAGACGATTGTCTTCGAGGGAAAGTTCATTCAGCAATGTATCGGCATCATCTGTACTGCCATCATTTACGGCAATCACCTCGATCTCCTTCATCGTCTGGACGAGGGTCGACTGTATGCATTCCCGCACAAAAGCAGCGCAGTTGTAAACAGGCACAATAATGGAAATGTGACAAGGATGCATTCGATTCGATCAATTGCGCATGAAAGACTCGTAGAGTTCTGTCAATACAGGGATGGCTGTTTTTGTATCAAAATGCACTTTTGCCACCCCATAGGCCCGTTCCGCCATGGCAGCCGCTTCGTGTGGAGAAGCAAGGAGTCTTCGCGCATCCGCAACCACAGATCCCGGATCGCGGTTCCGGTGCAGCAGAGCCAGCGCTTGCAAAGGACTTCCGTGCTCCAGCACCTCTTCCGTTCCTCCAATGGGCAGAAATCCGGCCACCGGGGTTTTCATGCCGAAAGCCTCCAGCAGGGTGGTGGGCAATTCCTCGTGATGGGACATCAGCAAAAAAAGATCCAGAGCGCCGATGATGCGACGGGCATCAGGCCGGAAGCCCAGCCAATGCAGGCGCTCCCGCAGGGCAGCCGCGTCCCCGGACGTTTCCAGGTCGGCACGCAGGGGGCCGTCCCCCGCCGCAATGAAGTGAAGTCGGGGATCTGCTTCCGCCAACGATCGGCAGACCTTCAAAAATGAGGGCCAGTCTTTCTGCTCCGCCATACGTCCCACCATGCCCACAAGGGGAGTTTCTGGTGACAGCCCCAGTTCCTCCCGCAGCCAGAGGCCCTCTTTTGCTGGGAGAGAAGAAAGATCGATCGGGTTGTGAAAGACAACCCCACGCGATGGATGAAGGCCAAGAAGGTCCACGGCACTCCGCCATGTGGCTCTGGAAACGGGCAAGTACAGATTGATTCTACGATCAATGGTACGACTGGTCGTTTGACAGGATCTAAGGCAGGGGAGACCCGGATAGAGCGCACAATGAATTGAGGACAGCAACGGCACCCGTGGGCGAAACAGAAGGGAAACGGTGACCAGTGCCCGCAGATCATGGGCGTGGACCAAATCAATCTTCTCCTCCTTGAGGATGGTCAGCAAGCGGGGAAGGATACGGAAATCGTGACCATTGCAAGCACCGATGACATGTGTTTTCACCCCTGAAGCCGCAATTTCGTCTGAAATAGCTCCTCCCTGAAGCACAATGCAAAGGACGGGCAGGACCCGGGAACGGTCTAAACTACCCAGCAAAGCCTGAACATGGCGTTCAATGCCGCCATAACCACCTCCACTCAAAACATAAAGAACTCTCATTTCCTGTTATCGTTCAATGATTTGATGAAACAAATAATGCATATTCGATTTCCACAGATGTCTACACCAAAAATATTAACCCGAATGTTTAGGTTTTTTAAATCTCAAGTAAATTTGCTTTAATTTTATAAACATGTTTGGAGCTTTACTTTTAAGTAGATGAGTGAGTCTCGTTTTAAAATTAGATTTTAAAAGAGCACAGCGAGACTGAATCGGACTGCCATCATAATATACGGAGTCACCCACACAATAAACCGGTTTTCCGGAAAGCATGGCCAATTTTCTGGCCGTAACCGGATCGCTTTCAACAAAGAGATGGTAATAGCTGTCTTTGTAAATCTTCAGTTTATGCGCAAGCGCGCCATTGGTTCTCTGCCGGGTTTCCTTGTCCGGCGCGTCAAGCATCAGCAATCTTTGTGTTTTGACACCGTGTGCCTCCAGCCAAGCATCTGTTTCAGGACGATACTTTTCCAGACGGCTGGTGACAATGGTGTCGAGTTCAAATTTCGGCAGGTACAATGGCTTGGCTTCACGCATGAACTGCTGGTATCTGACACCATCGTCGTTCTGTTCTTCTGTCGGATCCTGGCACAAAACGCCATCCATATCAAAACACACGTATTTGAGAAGCGACGTAAACAGGTTCCATTCAAAAAAACGGATGCGGGGAAGGACCTGAAAATAGGTATCCACAAGGTGACGTTCCTCAGTTACGACATACACTGCACCAAGCGTAATGTCATGCAGGTGCATCACGGATGCCAAACGTTCTTTTACTTCCACCATAGCCCTGCCGGTATATATCGAATCATCGACGACAAGAATTTTTCGGCGGGTTTCAAAATAGTTGCTGAAATCCCGGTTTCTCATGCGATGCCCGGATTGGATCAAACGCCCGTTCAGAAAGCTTTCCAAATCAGACATGGGCAGATCCAATCGCAGCGCCATGATATTCGCCACCAACAGTCCACTCCTGGGCACTCCGACGATGCAGTCATAATCGTGCCCATCCCGTTCTATCCAGTGGGTGATGTCTGCGCAAAGATTTGATATGGTTTTGAAGGTCATATTTTATGGTGCAACAATGTTGAAATTTTGGTTTTTGAAATCAATATGTGACAGCGATAGTATAATGTTTTTAATATAAGACGTATTTTTTTCTTAAAGGTGAAACTGTCGCCGAAATTATTACTGAATACATAATAAATCATTTTGAAAAAATGACCTTTGTAAACATAGGCCTCAATGACAAGCTGTTTTTTTCTCAGTGCTACCGCTTTTAGCAAATCATCCCGGTGAGGGCAATAATAAAGAATATCAGCATAATGCTGACGACATATTCTATAAAGCCTCTTGATCCAAATCAAATTTTTATCAATGATTTCAGATCGTGTATACGATTTTTTTGAGGAGGAGGACAAAGAACCAGGGTGATTTCTGCGGTATTTCAAGAGTGGTTCATCAATATATTCAATTTTGCCACATAACAGTGATCTGAAACCCAGTACGCGGTCTTCATAAATAACATTCTTATGCATTGCCGGGAAAGATTCAAACACAACCCTTTTGTATGCCATAGCGGCACCAACTACATAATCACTTTTTAAAATATATTTTACAGGATCGGTTTCAGCCCTTTTGGGTTTGTCAACTGTATTAAAAATATTTCCTTCCTCGTCAATTTCATAATAACCAACTTCAACAGCAACAACATCAGAACTGTTTAAAAAACATTCGGCTACCTTAAGGCTACGTTCTGGAAGAGATATATCATCTCCTGCTGATCCAATAACGACATCACCTTTTGATAAATTAAATGTTAAGTTTTTATGACTGGAGACTCCCAAATTTATTTTATTTTTTCTTAAAATAATTTTATGCGTCCCCAAATAGCTTTCAATTATATCATTCATTAAAGAATAAGTTTTATCGGAAGATGCATCATCAGAAAATATGATTTCAAGCGGCTCGTACCTCTGATTTAGATTTCCGACAACTGCATCTTTGATATATTTTTCATGGTTGTAGGTTGAAGTGGTTATTGATATTTTCATTTTTTAAACTTTTTGTTGATAAGATCGTTTAAGTTAAACCGTATCATTTTGTGCAGCACAGCTAAGCAAACAACTCCCGTACTTGCAACCATTAGGATCGATACAGCATAATACAAAACCCCTTGTTTTAAATATGTACTGAAAATGTAAGCAGATACAAGAGAGATAAATGAAACCACAATTGTTACAGCATTTTGTTTATCCCACTTAAATCTTATTAAGTAATATCCAATAATAGTAGTTTTAATAAATCCGATTGCATATTGAAAAGCAAAAGGTTTGCCTGAGTTTAAAACATCTCCATTTAGCGTCATAAAAAACATTAATAGATAAAAAACTCCGTTCCCAAGCAGTTCATTGATAAAAAACAACTTTCCCATTCCTTTTGCCAGGATAACATATCCAATCGGCCATAAAACCACTCGCCCAAATACGCCAAATAGCATCCACTGCAGGATTGGAATGGCGTCAGTGAATTTATCTGAATAAAATATTTGTATTGCAAGTGGTGAAAAAAGCATTGTTGCCAACAACGCTGGCAATGCAAGTATCAGGGCGATCTTGCCTTGTGCATTCACTTCATGCCGCATGGCCTCATGATCATGTGACACTGCGGTTAAACGTGGATAATAGTCAGTTCCCATTGCCTGGAGGACAAAGTTTACGAGCAGGCCGGAGAGCGTAAACGCCGCCGACCATAAACCAACCCCTTCCAGCGTGAATCGGCTTTGTAAGAGAATGCGGACCAAATAGGCGAACAAACCCGTTTGCAGTGCACTTAACATCATCGGAAGCCCAAATCCCAACAACTTACCCACTTCACGTTTTACGATTACTGGATCGAGATTTACATCTTCAATTTTAACTCTTTTTGCAAACCACCATGTGGTTATAAGACCGACAAGGGATGTAAGAAGCAGGCTCGGTAAAACACCTTTTATACCTAAAATGTAATACAGTGGCAGGCTGATAATGGTCGCATTGATTGAACCCAGAATTTGCATCTTGGCCAAGTCTTTAATGCGCCGTGTGCCCTGAATAACGCACCCCTGGCCCGCGCTGATATTGCCGAGAAGGATAGTAATTCCCAGCAATGCAACCCCCAGGGTGTGATCACGGTTCCCAAAGGTCCACTGGCAAAGCCAAGGGGAAAGCACAGCAAGCAAAAGTCCTCCCAAGCCGCCCGAGACCCAACAAGTTAAGCGAAGGGTTTTTACAACCAGGGAAAACCTATGGATATCTCCCTTGCCATGGGCCTCTGCAATCTGGCGTACACCGCTGGTCTGCAAGCCCATACCGGCAAGGGTGGCAACAGGGCCCACCAGAGAGTTGAACATGTTCAGTAATCCAATCCCCGCTGGCCCCAGCCAAACCGCAACAAATTTTGTTCGGACCATCCCGATCAAAATATTGATCATGGATGCACCGCCAATTAGTGACGTGGATTTTAGTACGTTCCTGTACAACAACTGTGACATTAAATTTCCTTAATTATCTTGGCAGGTATTCCCGCTACAACAACATTGGGTGGAACATTTTTATTTACAACACTTGATGTAGCAATCACACTGTTATCACCTATCTCAACACCTTTTAAAATTACAACATTGGACCCAATCCAAACATTGTTACCAATAACTATTTTTTTGATTTCTCCATTTTCATTTCGTTTGCTTGGATCTAGTGAATGACCATCACTATCACTAATTCTAACATTTGCACCACACAATAAATCAGAACCGATTGTCACACATTTGTTTGCAATTACACTCACATTGTTGCTGAAATGACAATTTGCCCCTATAGCTATTACGGCCTCTGAATTCCGTGCTTGGAGTAAAATCTCTCCGTTTCCCAACATTGGAGCTGGTTTATACCCAAACGTAACATTTTCCGAGACAACTACAGTACCTTTTGAATATCGGCAGCTGACTGGCACTTGAAACTTTGTTTTTTTATGCGAGAATTTCCCGCCATGTAACTTTGCGGTATACTTCGCGTTAAATTCCCAGCATGTGCTGCGCAATCTATTTGCCATGTTAAGACATTTTATTATAATTTTAATAAAATTCATTTGTAGCAATTTATCTTTTAACTTCGTGGTGGCAATGACACATTTTACTTATTTTAATACTTCATAAAAAAAATGCGACTTACTAAGATGCTATAATATCGCTCATGTATTATTTCAGAAATAGGGACTTAAAGGTGGTCTCACTCTTTGTAAACCTGCTGTGTATGGGGAGAGATCGGGGAGATCGACATAGGCGAGAATAAGGGCTAAGGGAGAGATTCGCTCGAATTGAGCATGGGGTAGGGATCGGGGAGAGCGGCTATCCCGCGCTTGAAGCATGGGGCATGGAGCTTGACGAAAACATCGGTCATCGAACATGCACCTCGAACGTCGAAGCTCGAACATTCAACGTTGAACTTCGATTATGGCTTGGACGACGGCTTGTACATCTTCTTGTGTCAACACAGGGCTCATGGGAAGGCTGAAGACCTGTTCATGGATCATCTCTGAAATTAGGAAGGAAAGGTGATTCCACTCCTTGAAGGCTTGCTGCTTATGGGGAGGGATAGGGTAGTGAATGGCGGTTTGGATGCCTTTTGCCGCCAGTTCGGCCATGATGCGGTCACGCTCGGGGTGTCGGACCACGAAAAGGTGGAAGACGTGATTGTTACCGTCCAAAACGACAGGCAGGGTAAGTTGGGCCGGGAGCGTGGAGCGAGGAGCGGGGGTGGAAGAGGCATGGGGCATGGGGCCTGGGGCATGGGGTATCTTCTGCTCCCTGCTCCCTGCTCCCTGCTCCCCGCTCCCTGCTCCCTGCTCCCCGCTACCTGCTCCCAGCCCTTCCAAGTACCACCGCGCGACCTGCTGTCTCTTTTTCGTATCTTCGTCCAAATACTTGAGTTTGACCCGCAGGATGGCGGCCTGAAGTTCGTGGAGGCGGTTGTTCACGCCTTTATAGAGATTGTGATACTTCTTGTGACTTCCGTAATTGCGGAGGGCTTTGACAATATCAGCTAGTTCTGGATCGTTTGTGGTGACAGCACCGCCTTCGCCGACAGCCCCGAGGTTTTTGCCGGGATAAAAGCTGTGGGCGGCGGCGTGGCCGAGATTGCCGGCCGTCTTGCCGTGGCAGGTGGCGCCGTGTGCCTGGGCACAGTCTTCCATGACCAGCAGATTGTGTTTCGCGGCGATCGCGTTGATACGTCCCATGTCCGCGCATTGTCCGTAGAGATGGACGGGGAGGATGGCGCGGGTTTTGTCGGTGATGGCCGCCTCGATGCGCTCGGGATCGAGGTTGTAGGTGGCGAGGTCGGGTTCGACGAGGACGGGGACGAGTCGGTTTTCGGTGATTGAGAGGATGCTGGCGATGTAGGTGTTGGCGGGGACAATGACTTCGTCGCCCTCCTGGAGTTTGCCCATTTCCTTCCAGGCGCGGAGGATGAGGATGAGGGCATCGAGTCCGCTGGAGATGCCGATGCAGTATTTGCTGCCGCAATATGCGGCCCATTCCGTCTCAAACGCCTCCACTTCCGGCCCCAGCACATACCAGCCCGAACGCAACACGCGCGACATGGCGGCTTCGATTTCGGCGAAGTAGGGGGCGTTTACGGCTTTGTAGTCGAGGAAGGGGATCATGGCGGGGAGCGGGGAGCAGGGAGCGGGGAGTTAGTTCGAGAGGCTGCGCTTGAAGCTTGTGATCATTTTTGAAAGATCAGCGAGGCTCGGCAGAAGCTTTTGACTGTTGTCGGAATGAATGTACTGCTTGCGCTCGAAAAATATCAGCATACTGGCACATTCAAATAGGGATCTGCGAGCGTAGTTGAGAAAATATTTGAATTCTTTGTCTGATTCACTTCCGGAGCCCTCTGCGATATTATTCGAGATGCTTAGTGCGGCTCGGCGTAATTGGTCGGAAAACGAGTAGAATTTACGGTCAGCAAGATCATCCGCAATGGTACACAGCTCAAAGCCCAGATCACAGGCCAGTTGCCATATTTGCATACGTTCAAATCGAAAAGTATCGTCGGGCATTCTCTAGACTCCCCGCTCCCAGCTCCCCGCTCACAGCAGTAATCTCTGTCCCCCCCGCTCCCCGCCCCCTGCTCCCCGCCATTGCTGTCAAATACTCCTCATACTTCCGAATATAATCCTTCTCCGCATACGGGTGCGAGGCGAGGACGAGACAGATGCCGCCGGAGGAGAATTGGAGCTGTTCGGCCCAGATCATGGGGGGAATGTAAAGTCCGTAGTAGGCGCGTTCGAGGCGGAAGGTTTTGGATTGGATTCCGTCGGTGACACGGACGTCGAAAGCACCCATGACGGCTACGAGAAACTGGTGGGTTTCGACGTGCGCATGGGCGCCGCGGTCCTGGCCACCGGGAACGTCGTAGGTGAAGAAGGTTCTGGCGACTTTGAAGGGGATGTGCTCGTTGTTGTACACGAAGGTCAAAGCGCCCTTGGGGTCGTAGACTTTGGGGAGGTCTAGAATACGGCAGGTGTCGAAGAGGGTCATTGGGGGGGGCGGCGGAGCAGGGGGCAGGAGGCGGGAGGAAGGTGTCAGGAGTCAGGGGGCAGGAAGCAGAGGGCAGGAAGCTGAGGGCAGGGCGCAAGGCGGAGGTTGGATTTACACTGAACTCGTGAAACCTAGCACCTGACACCTGGCACCTGATGCCTGACACCTGATGCCTGATGCCTGACACCTGGATATGAGGGCGATTATGTTCGAAGGTTTTTAAACTGGTCGTAATCCAAAATGTAGTCTTCTTTTGAATAACCTGTGCTTGCGAGCACATACGCGACGGCATTGGTGGAGAAATTCTGCATGCGGCGCCAGATCATCTTGGGTACATAGAGGCCGGTGTAGGCGCGGTTGAGGTGAACGATTTTCTGGGCATTTCCATCATCGAGGAAGACATCGAAGCTTCCGGAGAGGGCGATGATGACTTCCTGCTGCTCACGGAAGGCGTGCCCTCCCCGTTCGGCACCGCCCGGAACATCGTAGATCCAGTACACCCGTTCAATGGCGAATGGAATGTGGCGGTTCTCTTCCACAAAAGTCAGGTTGCCTCGCGGGTCCTGAATCTTGGGGAAGGGAAGAAGTGTGCAGTCGTGGATGGTAGAGGGCATGGGGCAGAGAACTGTTTAATTGAGAAAATAGTTTAAATATTAATCTTCCCGAATCATGCGTTTAAATACAGCCGGATTGCCGACGTGGACTTCTTTTTCGGGAATATTTTTCAAGACCAAAGCAGCAGCCCCTGCAACTGAATAGTCTCCCAAAGTAAGTTTTTCAATAACCTTAGTTCCAAGACAAATATCAACAAATTTCCCGGTTGTAATGTAAGAACTTACAATTGCCCCAGCAGAAATGTGATTAAAAGGTCCGATGTTATCATTATGACCAACCACACAATTTGCCATGATTAGGGTGCATTGGCCTATGTGACAGGCGGGGCCAATATATGTATTTGCCATAACAAACGACCCTGGCTCCAGAGTCGTATTGGGAGCAACAAATGCAGAACGGTGAACAATGGTTGCAAATTTTTCTATAGGTATTTTCAAACTGTGAAACAAACGCTCCCGCATAGGGCCACGTCCAATCACATGTACAGCCCACATGAAAAACACGTCATCTTTATCAAAATAGCGTTTAGCATCCTCAGTTTTCCCAAGAACTGGATATCCATTAATATTCTTGCCAATTTCAATATAATCATTCAACCATCCGACAACTTCATATTCTTCATCATGAAAACGGCGAGCATTGTCCTCGATGCACGATACAATAACACCGCCATTCCCTTCTCCGCCAATAATGATAACTTTTTTTTTCATAAAACTCGATTCAGCAATTACATGCGTTTGGTTGCAATCTCAATTCTTTTCGCTTTTGCTAAAACACTGTAAGCCCGTTTCAACATCGGAGGACCAATCAGTTTTCCATCCAAAAGGGTTGTCCCCTGCCCTTTGTCGCTGCTTTCCTGAATCGCTCCAATGATGCGGTTTGCCTCCGTAATTTCATCATCGGAGGGCGTAAAAATCTGATTGGTGATCTCAATCTGCGTGGGGTGCAAGAGCAACTGACCTGAAAATCCGAGTTCGCGTGCCTGTTCCACTTCCTTGCGAAAGCCATCTATGTTTCGAATATCCAGATAAGGGGTGTCCAGCGCGTCTATATGGGCGGAACGAGCCGCGATTACAATCAGGGATCGGGGAACAAGGAGGCTGGTGCCGTGTTCTTTATGGAGGCCATCGAGGTCGGTGAGGTAATCTTCACCGCCAAAAGCAAGTCCCACCATGCGCGGAGAGGCGGTGGCGATCTGATAGGCCCGCAACACGGCGGAGCCGCACTCAATCAGGGGAAGCATCTTGAATTTGCCCTGGGGAAAGCCCTGGTCGTGTTCGTACTGTGAGAGAAGCTTGTCGAAATAGATGATGTCGTTCTCGTCTTTCACTTTCGTGAACATGAAACCGTCGGTATTGCGATGCAGGGTGGCCGAAAAATCTTTCGACAGCAGTCCGGATTCGATGTCGTTGACACGGATAAATGTCTGTTGAGGAAATTTGTCAGCGTCTAGGTACTCCCGGACAAACGTGCGGGCGTCCTCCTTGTAGGGGACCGGCACGGAATCCTCCAAGTCGAGGAGTAGGGCATCCGCGGAAAAATTGATGGCCTTGTCCAGAAATTTCCGGGTGTATCCCGGAACGAACATAGCACTGCGGAGGCTACCACGGATAAGAGGGGTGTTGGGGTTAGAGTCCATGATGTTTGGCGAACTCAAGAATTTTTTTGAGTTTTTTGATTTTGGGGGGTGAAAGGAGTTCGTCCTGGTGTTGAAAATAGCCCAAGTCCTCATCTAGGTCCGGCAGATCCCGAAACAGATGTTTCGCTTTGTCGCACAACGATTCATTCGGGAGAAAAGTGGCGTTGATACCGACTATCTGTTTAGGATGAATGGAAAATTTTCCGGTCATGCCCGTTGCTTTACTTTCACGGAGTTCCGCCAGAAACGAATCTCCGCCGGAAAAATCGGTTGAGATGGTGTCGATGGATTCCACGCCGTGGCTCATCGCCGCGATGGCTAGGCTGACGCGAAGGTGATCCACAAGCTTGGGAATTTCCGTGGATTCGTAGATCGAGCCCGAAAGGAAGTCTTCAAGACCAAGGCCAATGGCAAACAAACCTCTCCCGGCAAGAATGTCCTGCACCTGCGAGAACCCTTGGGCGCTTTCGATCAGGGCGATCAGAGGTCGTTCTGGGGTCAGTTAACATGAAAGGCGAAAGTCCCCGGTAGATGCGGTTTGCGTGGCGT
>CAYLNG010000033.1:0-23470 GCA_964385155.1 uncultured Verrucomicrobiota bacterium | reverse complement strand
AACTCCGGCACCAGGGCACTGAGCACAAGCCCCACCAGGATCCCCCCCCAGGTCACGCGGTCCGGTATCCAGAAATGGTCCAAGTCCACCCCAGATCCCAACAACAACCCAAAAGCCATCAGCGCATAACACGCCGTCAACGCCGTCGGCCCCCCGTGCATCCGCCAAATCAAAACCAAAAGAACCCCGCTGAGCGCTTCCACTACCGCATAGCGCCCCGAAAACCTCGCCCCGCATCCGCGGCAACGCCCCCGCAACAACAGCCAACTGACCACCGGAATATTGTCGTACGCCTTCACGGGCTTCTTGCACGCGAAACAGTGCGAGGGCGGAAAACACACGGACAATTCCGCAGGGATCCGGTAGATGCAGACATTGAGGAAGCTGCCCCAGATCGCCCCGAAGGCCCACACCATCAGCATCACGGGCGGGCTCATCCAGAAATCGGCGGGTATCAAACGCAATTCTTCGAGTATCATCTGCTTTCTCCCGGGTGGGCCCCGAACAGGGCACGGCGCATCACTTCCACCGGCGCGGCTCGCCCTGTCCAGATCTCCAACGATCGCGCGCCTTGGTGCAGAAGCATCGAAAGTCCGTTGGCCGCACGTGCCCCGGCTTTCCGGGCCTCCCTCATCACCGGTGTCGCTTCAAGCACATACGTCATATCCAACACCGCCTGCCCCTTCCGGAAATGTCCATCGGTGACCCAGCTCGACTCTTCCACACCCATCCCCATTGATGACGCCTGGATCACCACCTCCGCCTCGCGCACAAACGCCGGTGGTGGCGGCCAGGCTGGACAAACCTCCACCTCCGGCGCCGCCCCACGCTCCCGGATTTCACGCGCCAACGTCTCCCGCCTCTCCGCGCCTCGGTTCGCCAGCAACACACGCGTGGCCCCCTCCCCCACCGCTCGCAGCGCCGCCGCACGACCTGCCCCCCCACAGCCCAGAATCAACACCGCCCTCCCACCGCATTCCACTCCCAACTCCTCCCGCAATGCCGCCACCAGTCCGTATCCATCCGTGCTGTGCCCCTCCAGGCGCCCATCCTCCAGAAAGCGCACCGTGTTGACCGACCCGGCCTCCTTCGCCGTCTCCGCATGCACATCCACCGTCCGGTACCCCGTCTCCTTGTGCGGGATCGTCAGATTGACCCCTCGGAATCCCATCTGCCCCATCGACCGCAACACCATCGGCAACCCCTCCCCCTCCACGTCAAACGCGAGGTACCGGGCATCCAATCCCAGCTCCGCCAGTGCCGCGTTCTGCATCAAGGGACTGAGGCTGTGTGCCACCGGATGCCCAAGCACCGCATAATAAGTTGTGTGCCCCGAAATCGGGGAAAGTGGGTGTTTCATGTGCGCAAACCTTTGTCAGATCGAAATCGCCCCCACCAGAAAGGGCCTGTTGACAAACAGGGAGCCGGAAAGGGGCTTTTTGGCATATGAGGTTACATACGATAGGATTATACTGTCAACAACCACCTGTGCATGACTGGCGACTTTTCCACAGGCGCCCCTCAAGCCCCTTCCTCACCCTCGGCCAGCACCAGGGAAAGACGGTCCAGGGCGGACTGGAGGTTCCCGAACTCCTTTCGGACCCCCTGGAGCAGATTCTCCCGCGCCTGCACCCGTTTCTCCAATTCCTCCCTCTGCTCCCGGAGATTTTCCACTTCCACCAGAAGCTCCGCCGTCTGGCGGCGGGCCTCCTCCAACGCATTTGCCAATCCCTCCACCGGCATGTGGATCGAATCCGGCGCTCGGGCACGGCTGTCGGACACCGTGGGCACACGCACCAACCCCTTGCAGTCCGGACACTCAATCGTCAACCCCATGCCCCGCTTGTCAATCGCCATGCTCTTCCCACAGTAAGGACACTCAAACACGATGTCATTGTCGGTGATAGTGGCATCTACTTCGGGTGGGGTGTCCATGGTGATCCTGGGGGTGGGAGGTTCCCCCAAAAAATAATCATTCTTCCCGCCCTTGTAAACGTTTTCCTTGAAAAGCCTTCCCTCCACCCCTACACTGGGGCTCCGTCCCCAACGGCCCCCGATGTTTCACGCCGCCGCCCCACACGATTCCACCGACTCCAACTCCCCCGAACAGGAGGAGTTCTTTGAATGCCGGCATTGCGCGGCGCGCATCCCCATCCATGGACGCACTCCCCTTGAAACCACGCCCTGTCCCTCCTGCGGACAGCCCGTGACCGTACCCGCCAGCCTCTCCACCTTCAAGATTCTCTCCCTCCTAGGCGAGGGGTCCATGGGCCGAGTCTACCTCGCAAGGGACACCACCCTCGAGCGCGATGTCGCTATCAAAATCCTCCGCCGCAACCTCGCCTCCACCCCCAGCATGTGGCAACTGCTCGAACGGGAAGCCCGCGCCGCCGGGGCCATCCGCCACCACAACGTCGCACAGGTCTACAGCCTCGGGAAAACACATGGCCGCCCGTTCATGGTCATGGAACTCGTCCCCAACGGCAGCCTCGAATCCCTCATGCACCAGAAAACCCTCTCCGAAGTCGAGGCCCTGGACATCGGAGTCGACATCGCCCAAGGCCTGCGCGCGGCCCTCGACTCGGGCCTGTTGCACGGCGACGTGAAACCCGCCAACATCCTTTTCAGTGCCAAAGGCGAAGCCAAGGTCGCCGACTTCGGCCTGGCACGCCTCGTCGGACGCGAACAGAACGTCGAACGGTGGGGAACCCCCTACTACATCGCACCCGAAAAATCCACCCAGCGCCAGGAAGACTTCCGCTGCGACCTCTATTCTCTTGGCGCCTCGCTCTTCCATGCCCTCTGCGGTCGCGCCCCCTTCGAGGCCGAAAGCGGCGAGGAGGTCATCGAAAAATCCCTCATCGAGCCGACCCCCTGGCCCCGCGACCACCGTCCGGATCTCGGAAACGCCACTTCTGACATCCTCTACCGGATGTTGCAACGCGACCCTGACCGCCGCTTTGCCTCCTACAATCATGCGATCCAGGCCATGAAGGCCGCCCTTAAGGGCGAGTACGTGCCCGGCCGCTGGGAGGGCGCCCGTAAACTCCGCGAAAACAATCTCCTCTCGCGCCTACGGCGCGCGTGGGAGGGAAAAGACCGCGAAGAAGACCTCCTCCCCTGACCCCCACACCGCCTCAACGCCCCCGCAGCCGGGGGTCACCCGGATTCACAGGCACCAGCGTCTGCGACATGTACTCGCGCTGGAACGCTCCTGGACTCGTATCCCGCACCGTCATCAACTCCCCCGTGCCCTCCAGCTCCCGGGCACCCTCCAGCGGCAGCCACGTCCCCCCACCCACACGCCCGTCCTTATAGACAATCGTGTAGCGCTGCCCCTTCACGCTTTTCCACTGCAGCGTCACTCCCCCGGAGTCACGGCCTATCATCAGCGCCGTAGAACGCCAAGGCCGCCTCACCTCCTCCGTCCTCACACAACCCGTGGGGCCAAACCAGCACAGCAGCAAGAGGCCCGCCAGAAGCCACCCCCATCCACGCCCGCTTTTCCTCACGGCGTCTCGAAACTGAAATTCTCCGGCTCCGCTTCCGACGGCACAGCGTCCCCAGCGGGAAGCTCCACCACCGGCGTCAGACTAGCCGGCTCCACGATCACTGGATTCGGCGTCGGCTCACCCGCATTGCCACGCAAGGGATTGGTCGCCGGCGGAATATCCTCAGGCCTCGTTGTGTCATACCAGCTGCGTTTGCGCGCCTCCGTGTTGAGATCCTCCAGCTTGAGGTCGTAGCGACGGGCGAACCATTGCCAATCCCCCTGTCGGAAAGCAAACACACGGCCCAGCCGGTTGACCAGCTCCGTCACATTCCCCGTCTCGAAATGGAGGACCTCCTCCGTCCAGCCCGATGCCCGTTCGATCAACCCCGCGGTCAAGGCATTCGCCTCTCCCACCACCATGACCTTCGACGGCTTCACCCGCAGGAACGTCCCATCGCTGAACAGAGGGGCACGGACCTGAATCCACTCCGTGCCGGACCACACATGCAGGTGGGGTTCCGCCGCCGGAGTTTCCAGCGCATACGTCATCAACAACACACCTTCCCTGTCGACAAAATCCCGCCCCAACTGCACAAGACTGTGCCGGGCCGGCACCAAAAGAATCGCAGGAGGCTTGGGGGCGGGGCCAAACGCCCCGGCGAACACCTGGGTGAACAAGGCAAGGCATACAGGCGCGACGAAAGACAACTTCATGCGGATTCCCTCCAAATGTGGGCGTGGAAAACTGAAAACTCGTTTACACCTAGCCGATTCGCGCCAAAACTGCAAACCGGAAACGCCCCCAGCCCCTGAAATTCGCCGTTTGCATTTTGCCCACCCGACTCCATACTGCCTTTCCATCCCCAACCCCCACCCCCCACGAGGACCCCCATGGCCACCATCACCTTCAAAGGTTCCCCCATCCACACCTCCGGATCCCTTCCCGACATCGGGTCGCCCGCCCCCCACTTCACCCTCTGCGGCGGCGACCTCTCCGAAGTTTCCCTCCCCTCCTTCGCCGATAAAACCCTCGTCCTCAATATCGTCCCCAGCCTCGACACCGGGGTCTGCCAAGCCTCCGCCCGCCGTTTCAACGAAATCACCGCAGGTCTCCAGAACGTCGTCGTCGCCAACGTCTCCCTCGATCTCCCCTTCGCTCAAAGCCGATTCTGCACCAGCGAAGGCCTCGCGAACGTCCGCAACCTCTCTGCATTCCGTTCCCCCTCCTTCGGGAGCGACTATGGTGTCACCATCCAGGACGGCCCCCTCGCCGGCCTCTTCAGCCGCGCCGTCGTGGTCGTCGCTCCCAATGGCAAGGTCCTTCACACCGAACAAGTCCCCGAAATCGCACAGGAACCCGATTACAACGCGGTCCTCCGCGTCCTGGGAGCCTGACCCCCACCCCAAGCACCCCGTCCGCCCATGCGCTCGGGGTTGCTTTTTCCGCGCGAATTCATATGGTGCACTCATCGGAGCGTAGCTCAGCCTGGTAGAGCGCTTGCCTTGGGCGCAAGAGGCCGCAAGTTCAAATCTTGTCGCTCCGACCATTTTTCACCTCGAAAAACCTGGTGTTTTCGGGGTTTTTTTATGACCAGACCCTAACCCGCTCGAAGGACGTTAAATAGAGCCTGTCCCAAAACTGGCATTTTTACCGTTACTGCATTTTGATGGCTGTACAGGAGTGTTTATTCAGTCGCTTGTGTAGCCCAATGCGGGCGGGCAGATGGGTTTTGAGACCTTTTCGGCCCAAAATCCTAGGTTTTGGGGCATGAGCTTGGGCGGCTTTTTCGCCGTATCGGGGATTTGTCTGTTTTTCGGGCGGGATCAGGCCGCTTGGGCGAGGCGCTCTTTTTCGTCGGTCAGACTTTTTCGCGCCAGGACCCAGAGGTTGTGCGCCAACACGCCCCAGACCAGCGCTTGTTTGCGGTTTTCGAAGCCCTTCTCCCTGGGGGTTCCCCGCAAGAAGACGCTCTTGAACACACCCACGCGCACCTCCGTTCCGCCGCGCCTTGTTTGTACAGCGGCGTACCACGGGTCTCGGCGGCGTTGCCGGAGTTCCTCCGGATTCCGCGCGCACAACCCGTCCCGAATTCCCTCCTCCCTCAGCCAACGCACGTTCGCCTTCGAGCCGAAGCCTCAGTCCCCCACATAGCCGCCGGGTTTGCCCACCATCAGCTTCATCCGCTCGACACACTTCTCCACCAATGCGCTGTCCGTGGGAACAGCATCCTTGAAGAACGCCCAGTACACCAGAACGCCGTCGCGCTGTTCGGCGAGGTAGAGCTTGTTGCCGAACTCCACTTCTGCGCCGCTTTTGCCCCGCACCAGCACATGCGCGTCCGGCTCGTACAGGCTCAGGATTTTTTCGTCGTTGGGCACCTTGCGCCCGCCGATGATTCGCTCGTGCGCCTGGTGGATCGCGGTGGGGAGTTGTTCGAGGATCGCATCCATGCGCCCCAGGACCTGCTCGGCCTGCCTGCGGGTCCAGTCCGTTTTCTCCCAGTCCGCGTCGAGCGCGTCGCGGGAACGGCGGGCGTGCGCCTCCACCACCTTGTTAAGGCGTTTGAACTTGCGCAGCAAGCTCTTCCGCCGTTTCTTGCCGTCCTTCGCCCGCCGGTCCGGGGCTATGGACATCGCCAGCGCGTTGGCCTGACGCAGGAAACGTTCCGGCTCCGGCATCCGGTGGCGCAGCCCGTGTTTCCGGATGCAGAGGACCGCTTTCATCAACGTGCGCACCGTGTCCACCAGGAGGACCCAGTCCACAGGAAAATGGATCGGCGCCTTCACACAGGTGCAGTCCGCGAACACGTCCCCGAGATCCAGCGCCTCGTTCAAGCCGCCCAGACGCCGGTCCGGGTCCTCCTCGGCCGCCTGGCAGATCAGGTCGCTGATAAGGTTCTCCACCTCCACGCCGTCGAAAAGCTTCTCGCAGCGTATCTGAGTGCTCTTCGAGTTGGGGGTCACGATCCCGAAGTCCCCGCAGTGGGTGAACCCTTGCAGAAGGTGGCTGTCGGCCAACCGGGCGGAAAACTCGCGCAAACCCAGGCCGGGATCCGCTGCTCGCTATTCTCCTACGTGCGCACATCCTCAACCGCAAGAAGGAGCATCAGCAAGCCCGCGACGTGCTGCGCGAGGCCTGCACACGTTTTCCGGAGTCGGAGGAACTTGTCCTCTTGCATGCAAGGGTGCTGATCCATTGTATTAATTTTGGATTTTGCTCCTGCCCCAGCAGAGACAACGAGATCAAACACGTGGCTCTGGAGGAGTTCCGGACCGGCACGTCCTCTGGATGTACCCGACCGCCTCACGCTTCGCGGCGGGCGTTACCACTGAGTCCGTGTTCACGGAGGATCTCCGGCACTGGCATCCCGGTTTTCGACCTTCTTCAGGATCGCGATGATCTGTTCTTGCCTGTGTCTTATGCGTTTCATGGGCTCCTTGCTTATACCCAAAGGAGCACTCTCATTCACTCTGTCTCAGTTTTTAGGGGAGGCAGTAGGTTTTTTGCGTTTACCCCGCCTTTACCCCACCCAAAAACACCCTTCCCGTTAAAATCAAAAACCCCTGAAAATCAGGGGTTTTTGACGACTAAAACATGGTGGAGGGAACGCCGACCTACCGCAAAACAGTCTCAAAGCCCGCGCTCCTCGTAACTCCTTGATAATAAACGCCGAAGTCGTCTCACACAACCACTTCCCGCCAACCCGACCAGAGAAACGATTTTCTCCCCTGATTTCCCGGCACCGGACGAGGGTGACGGGTTTGCAGTAAAACCGGATACCTGGCGTCGAGCCGCAACAACTTCGAATCCGGTTTTCGGACGCCGGTTCGGTTCCAAAAACGGGAATCGAATTGGCCCGGGCATCACCCCTTCGGCGGATATGGATCGTTCCCGTGGCTGTCCTTGTTCTGGATCTTCCCGTCCTTGCCGTGGATGTAGAACTCGGTGCCTTGGTTCTGGCTGATCTTGCGCCCGGCATCAACGGCCTCCTGCTTCTTATCGAAGTGGCCGCTGCTACGGGTCGCACCGTCTTTCTTGACGTCCCAGCCGCCATCGGCGTTCGGGACTACATGATGTGATCCTGGTTTCTTTGACATGGTTGCCTCCTGTCTACTTGTGAAAATTTCCCGACGAGATTTGCAGTATGTACATAAGCCACGAATCGGTCCTGATGAGAATGGCCCTGAGCTGTTCATCGGTCAGCGCAGTCTCCAACTCGTGAACCCGATTGAATAGCTCGATCAGCTTCACCAGCGCCCGAGTATCGTGCATCAGGAAGTCGGTCAGCGGCTCGTTGTTCAGCTCCCGGCAGACATAAAGTACCCTGGCTCGACGAGTTGGCTTGCCGTCATGCAGCAGGTCCTTCTGATTGGACACCCCAGGAATCCACGCGGCGACGAGATCATCGGGTGCCAATCGCCTGAGCAGATGGTTCCACAACTCCCTGAGCGAGCTCAGAATGTGCCTTGCCCGGTCGGCATTGTTACCATACAGGGCATCACGAGCGCCGATGTACGGCCGAGCGAGCCCTGGATCGACCTGCTGCAGAAGAGCGATGCAGCCCGATGTTTCCAACTCAGCTTCGGCGACAAACTGAATTTCCGTTTCGGCCTCGTCCTCATCCCGTTCATCCCAGGGGCGAAGGGTTTCGAGCGCGAAGCTGGTGGTATAGATCTCGCGGGTGGCCCCAGGTAAAACGAAGGCTGGCAGCCGCGTGATGTCCGAGATCTCCCGCAGTGACTCTGCCAAATTCCCATACGAGGCTGCCACATGGGCTATCGAACTCTCCAGTCCCGAGATGACCGGCATCTCGATCTGGAAACGACCCCTTATCGCCTCGAAATCGATGCCCGCCATGAGCCGTTCCGTGGCGGCAAGCCGCAAGGATGTATCACACAGAGCGAGCTTGGCGGATGCCTGAAGCTGGGAAAGGTGCGAGAAGTCGTGCTGGATAGGTTTGATCGTATCAAGCCATGACTGATGCGCGGCCGAAAGACTCTCGGCAATGCGACTTGTCGCGGATGCCTGCTTTATCAACTCCTGCCAGTGTTGATTAGCACCGACGATCTCCTGTATCCGGGTCGCTGCTCCAGCCATTTCGAGAGCGCGGGTGATTTCCAACTGCTGACGACGGATCGGTTCCAGCGTTCGCTCCATCTGCTCTATCACACTCAGATAGGGCGGCTTGGCCAGCCTGTTAATGGCCTCCATGTCCTGATGGAGCTTGGCGAGAGCGGTTTTTGCTGTTTTGAGATCGTCCGACATCTTCAATTCAACCTGTTTCTACGGCCAACTCTGTAGCGCCCAGCCTGCCGCATCCAGGCCCGGATATCTGGCTTCTGCCACCGGTTTGAGGCGTTACCTGGATCTGCGTACTGATTCGCTCCTTCAAGGCCGGTACGTGTGAAATAACGCCGATCAGCTTGCCGTCCTGCTGCAAGCCTGCGAGGGTTTCCAACGCGGTGTCGAGGGCTTCCTCGTCCAGGGTGCCGAAGCCTTCATCCAGGAACAGCGAATCCACCCGGACATTCTTGCTGGCCATATGAGACAACCCCAGCGCCAGGGACAGGCTGACGATGAAGCTCTCGCCGCCGGAAAGGTTCTTCGTGGATCGAATCTCCCCAGCCTGATAGTTGTCGACGACGTTGAGCTCCAGGGGCTGAGCATCGTCACGAGCCAGCAAGTAGCGGTCGGTCATTTTCTGCAATTGCCGGTTGGCGTGACCAATCATCATTTCGAAGGTCAGCCCCTGGGCAAAATTGCGGTATTTCTTGCCGTCTGCCGAGCCGATCAATTCGTGCAGGTTTTCCCACCTGCGGCACTCTTTTTTCTGAGCTTCGATAGCTGTCTGCTTCTCTTTTATCCGCTCTTTTGCAGCCGCATTTTCACTCAACTTGTGTTTCAGACCGGCAATGATGTCCCGTAGCTCTTTCAGGGCCTCCTCTTGTTCCTTGAATTGGGGATCGAGCTCTTCCAGCAACTTGTCGGTGAGCTTGCGGGCCATTTCCGTGGCCAGGCGCGTTTCCCGATCCTTCTGTCTGGCCTTCAGATCCGTTTGACGCTCATCCAGATCCTTGGCCGTGGCTGTCAGCTCAGCCCGAGCTTCAGTGGGCAGTATGGCCGCCAGGAACTGTTCTTCATTTGAAAAGCCAACAGGCGCGAGCGCTGCGGAGAATTCGGTTTCAAGACCTCTCAGTTCCGGCTCTCGTAGGTCGATGCGTTTCTTCAGAGATTCGACATGGGCCTTCGCGGTATTCCATTTTTGTTGGAGCTCATTGTGCCGGTCTCTGGCTTGTTTTTCGGCACCTTCGGCATCCGAAATCGCCTTGTTTAAACGGCGCTCCTCATCGTCCGGATTCTTGTCGCCGTACAGTGCATTGCGCTCATCACTTCCAGCGACGAGTTCCTTTTTCAAGGTCTCCAGGCGTTCCAGCTTTTCGGTCAGGGCAGTGCTTTGAGTTTCGATAACCGCATCCAGCCGCTTCACCTCGCTGTCGATGTCGGAAATTTGTTTTTCGATGTCCGCCTTTTTCTTGACCTGGGCCTGCCACGCCTTCAGCCGCGCCTTGAGGGTTTCGATCAGTGATGAAATGTCGGTTTCAGGGATGTCCGCAATACCAAGCGGCTGGAGCTTGGTAGTAACAGCCTGTCTACGTTCGGCAAAATCGGCACGGAGTTTCACCAGGCCGTCCTTCACCTCGGCCAGGGCTTTCTCGGCAGCCTTCTTGTCATTAGCCGCTGCTGACTCCAGCTTTTCAGCCTCCGTCAGGTTCTTGCGGGCAAGGCTTTCTGCTTCTTCGAGTTTCTTGATGGCGGCTTCCTGATCCTCGGCTTTGCAAATCAGTCTGGTCAGTGCGTCGATCTTTTGTTCGGTTTCATCGGGGGCGGGTACATTCCCTTCCGCGAAGGGGTGTTCGGTCGCGCCACAGAGTGGACAAGGCTTGCCGTCTTCCAGTTTTGCCCGATGATCTTCAAGCTCCGCAATTTTCGTCAGGAAGGCCATTTCTCGCAGCAGGGTTTCCTTCTCGGTGCGATATTCCCGCAACAAGCGGTCCCCCAGTAGCTGGCTCAAAGCATCCTTCGCCTGCTGAAACTGTTTTGAGGCGTCCTCCAACTCCTGCTTCCGGATGCCGGATTGCTTCTGACCGTCCTCGAGTGATTTTGCCGCCAGTTCCAGAGCCGTCGTGGCCGTTTCTTGAGCGGCCTCCTTTTGAACGATTTCATTTTGTTTGGAGAGCAGGCCGCCGATCTGTTCTTCAACGCCAGCCAGACCGCCGATCAGCCATTCATCTTGTGCATTCTCCTTGAGGTAGCCGCCTACAAGCTCCAGCGTCTCATGGGCCGTAGATCGCTTTACCTGCTCATCAAGCCGGACTTTTTTGTCAGCGTCAATCTTGGCCGCATCCTTCTTGCAGCCCTCATCACCTTCCGAAACAGCTTTTTTCTGATCGGCAAGTTTCTGATCCAGGGAGCGAACCTTCTGCAATGTAGGCGTGGCCGCTTTCAGCTCTTCTTTTGCCCGAGCGGTTTGTTGCTCAGCCGATTTCAGTACTTCGGCCTGTTCCTTGGCGGAGGATTCCAGTCCAGGAAGAGCCTCTTCCTCAGCTTTCAAGCCTGCTCTATCATCCGCCTGTTGTTTGCGGGTGGCGGTGAGCGTTGCGTATGCGCCGTCCAGTGAGGCGGCGCTCAAAGCTCGGTCCAGCTTTTCACGGTCCGGTTTGAATGCCTCGATATCGCCCTGCAGCTTGCTCGCTTCATCGGCCAGGTTGATGATTTCCTTCTTCAGCCCATCGATGGTAGTGAGCCAGGCAATGGCCTTCCCGGTGTCAGCGGATTTGGCGGCAAGGTCTGTCTCTTCCTTCTGCTTTGTCTCGAGTGCCTGCCCGATCTCTTGTTCCTGCTCCGGGTCAAGAATCACGATACCTGCCGTTTCAGCCTGGAGCAGGTTCAGTTTTTCCCGCTCCTCACGTTGGCGCTCATGGACACGGATGGATATCTGGCTGTAGATCTCTGTGCCCGTTATCTGCTCCAGAATCGGAGCACGATCATCCGGTGCCGCCTGAAGGAACGCGGCAAAGCCGCCCTGGGCCAGCAACATGGATCGGGTGAAACGATCAAAGTCCATGCCGGTAGCCGACTCGATCTGGTCGGCTACACCTCTGATCTTGGATTCAAAGATTTCGCCGGAATCGGCATTGGCAATTTCGTGTTTCGGGGCCTGGAGTTCGCCATCCGGCTTCTTGCGTGCCCGGTGTTGGCTCCAGTGACAGCGGTAACGCCCGGTCTGGGTTTCGAAGGTCACCTCGGCAAAACATTCGCCGGTCTGGCGGGACATGATTTCGTTTCCGCTCTTGGTGACCTTGTTCAGGCGAGGCGTCCGCCCATAAAGGGCGAGGCATATAGCATCGAGGATGGTGGTCTTCCCCGCGCCGGTGGGGCCGGTGATGGCGAAGATGCCGTCAGACGCGAAGGCCGGATGCATCAGGTCGATTTGCCATTCGCCGACCAGTGAGTTCAGATTCTTGAAGCGTACCTGCAGGATTCTCATCGACAGCCTCTCTATTCCGCCTGCACATCGTCTTCATAGAGAGACGAGACCGTTTCCTGGTAGGCCCGAAGCAGCTCCGGCCGCTGCTCTTCGGGCACGTCATGGACGGCGAGGCATCGTTCGAACACGTCGTTCACGTTCAGATCGTCGAGCGTTTCCTCTTCATGGATTTGCCCCAGAACGCGGTCGATGATGCGGTTGTTCTTTATCCGGAGAATTTCCATTTGGGTGCCGGAAATAGCTGCCTCCAGGCGCTCACGCAGGTCGCCAATGACCTCAATACCGTCGTAAATGACTTCGAGCCAGGCCCTTGATCGATTGGGGTCGTCCGTTGCCGTCAATTCAAGGATGCGGCTTGAGATGCCGTCCCAGTCACCCTTGACGCGCTCGAGTTTCTGAAACACCGGTACGTCGATCAGCTGTACCGATGCAGCCGTGCTGTGGAACTCAACCTGGCAAACGCTCTTCTGCTGTTTTGCCTCTCCGAACCCCATGGGCAGTGGTGAGCCGCTGTAGCGTATGGTTTTGGAGCCGTTCACCTCTTGCGGGATGTGGAGGTGACCAAGCGCCAGATAGTTGAAGCAGGCTGGAAAAATCCCGGCCGTCACGTGAGCCAAGGAGCCGACATAGAGTTCGCGCACGCCATCACCATCGACGGTTTGTCCGCCAGCGGTGAACAGATGCCCCGTGCCAACGATGGGAATATTGGCCCCGAGTTCCTCGCGCTTCTGTTCGGCCAAGGCGGCGACGGTGGCGTAATGAGTGCGGATGCCGTCAATCAATTTCCGCTCCTTGTCCTCGACGCTCTCACCTGCTTCCGCCACGCGGATATCCCGGTCGCGAAGGTAGGGCACGGCACAGACAATCAATTCCGGAGTGTCCTGATCATTGCGGAGCACAAGCACTTCGTCTTCCGGGGATTCCGTGCTACTACCGACCACATGGACATCAAGGGCTTTGAGCAGCTCCTTGGGAGCATTGAGAAAGGACGGTGAATCGTGGTTGCCCGCGACGACAACAACATGCCGACAGCATGAGGCGGCCACCCGGCATAGGAAACGGTAATAGAGCTCTTGGGCGCGATTGCTCGGAGCGCTGGTGTCAAAGATATCTCCTGCCACGAGCAGTGCATCAATTTCATTCTGCTGAATCGTATCAGCCAGCCAGGTCAGAAAAGCTCCGAACTCCTCGTAGCGTTTTCTGCCATAAAGAGTGCGCCCAATGTGCCAGTCGGATGTGTGAAGAACTTTCATACTGTTACCCGGCCACCGCAGAGGCGGGGCGCTTCGCGTATTCTTCACGCCAGTTTTTTAGCGAAGTCATGTCGCCCAGAAGATCGTCTGGCTTCGGCAGCTCCACTGGTGATTCTGCTGGCTGTGAGTGTTCGAACCCGGAGTATTTGGTCATGAGCGAATCAAGGAGATTGCAATCCGCGTCTTTCAACTTAGCCAGATCCTTGAGCTTCAACGTATGGACTGGACGCTGGAATCGTTGAACCACTCCGCACAGCAGATCATTTTCAATAGAACGCTCCACCAATGCCCTGAAATCGCTACATATCGACTTCAGCAAGATTTCGGCATGTTCGAATTCGCCGTTTTCACTCGCCTTCTTTGCGTCCTGGTACCGCTGATTCATGAGAGTGTTCAGGGCGGTTTTGATGTCACTCTGTGAAAGTGGAATGGGAGCTGGCTCTCCGGTACCCCAGTCAGCAGAGCGGACGCTTACCACATCGGGCTTTACGGACTTCTTCTCGGCAAAATGCCTGACCGTTCCCAACAGGGACAGGCGGTGAGTAAAGACAATGACCTGCTTGTCCTGAGACAACTCGATCAGCCTTTGAACCACGGCCTCCTCATAGCTTTGGTCAAGCGAGGATATTGGATCGTCGAAGACAAACGGGGCCTGGTTGCTTTTGCCTGTGACGTCGGCCAAAAATGCCGCAATGGAAACGATCCGATTTTCTCCCTCGCTCAGGACATCGGCGAGACCACTCTGAGAGGCACCTCGAAGCTGGAGCTTATGAAGGACTCGGCCCTTGGAGACTTTTGATTTCACGAGCTCAACCTTCACCTGAGACGCGCCAAGGGCCTTGAGCTCCGCGTTGAATCTTTGCACGAACGCATCCGTGATCAAGGCTTCTGCCAGCTCCCCTTTCTTCTGGGACAGGGCTTTGGTGTTGGTCGACTTCTTGGCCTCCTGAATCTGGTTCAGTAGCTTCAATCGGGTGACTTCTTCATCAATAGCGGCGCGGTGCTCAGACAACCACTTTCTGGCCTGCAGGCTGTTTAGCTTTTTCTTGATCTCCTCTCGATTGTCGCTTTTGGCGTCTTCGTCATATTTTGCCGCGAGTTCACCGAGGCTCTTCGAGCGGGCGTTGGCTTCTTCGATCCATTTCGGTGAGAGTAGCGGATTGGGAATGGCTTCTTCGGAATCGATCCCAGGGAGCAGGTCTTTTCTGGCCTGTAATTGAGCAAAGAAATCCGTCACCTGGCTGGCGACTTCATCCTGTGGAATGCCAGCCGCATCGATACGTGTCTTCAGCGTATCCGATGTCGGTAGCGCCTCGATAGTTTGATTGGCGGTATCGTATTCCTTGGCCGCATCCGTTGCGGCTTTCTGCATTTCGCCCTTCACGAAGTTTTCGAAGGAGATCAACCGCTCCTTGGCCTCCTGGGTCAAGGTCTGGTGGCATAGGACACAACGGGAGCCATCAGCAACATTCGGGTACTCGGCCTCTTTGTAGGCAGCCGATACGGAGTAGTTCCGGGCCGCTTCCCATAGCTCTTTCCAGACATCAGAGCCGATGCCTTCCAGCTCGCTGCCGGAGAACACCTTTTGCGCCGCCGTATCTGCCGCAGTCTTTTTAAGGATCGACTTCTTCTTGGCAGCGATGATCCGCCGGTAATTCTCGTCCGATAATTGCTCCAGATACTTTTGGGCATCCTGGACCAGAGTGTCGATGTGCTGTTTCTGATTTCTCAGCCGCTTCGCTTCTTCTGCGGGTGCCTTTTGGTCAAGTCGCTGCTGCAGCGTTTGCATCTCGGTCTCGTCAGCGCTGCCAAATGTGCAATGCTTGTCGATGTCCTGGGTGCTGGTTTTGGCGCTGATGGCTTCGTACCAGATGCCTTCAGGAGTTACCTTCTTGTCAGTCGGGATATTCGGCTTTTTGGACTGGTGCCGGTTGGTCTCGGCATCCAGGGCCGATGCGACCTTTTCGCATGCGAGGATGAGCGAGCTGAAAAACGATAGAACCGGCGGCTCGTAGCTCACCTCGTCTTCGCTGCTGACAAACACCTTGCCAAAGGAAGTGTCGAAAATATCAACACTGTTGAGGTCATCGCAGATCCCTTGTCCCGACCACGTATGACTTTTTGGAATGCCGTCCTGCTCAAACGAAATGCAGGCTTTCTGTACGGCAGAGCCGGGCTTATAGACATTGCGGTGGAGGGTACCCGTCTCGCGGGCTCCGCATACATGTTTGAGGAGTCTGACGTAACCGGATTTGCCTGACCCATTGTTGCCATAAACAATCGTGATATTGCCCTTGCCAAACTCAAGTGGCTTTTTCGGAGCAAGGGCGTTTACTCCTTCGACATCACTGATTGAACACAAACGCAGGGAGCCTGCTGCGCCCGGGGAGAACGCGGTAGCAGGAAAGGAACAGGTCGTTTTGGGCAGCTTACCTTCGGCTTCCTGCTGGCATAGGGTTGCGAGCTCAGAGACATCTTTGTCGGTAAGCTCAGATTGTTGGAGTAGCCGAGTAGCCGCGATCTGGAGCCACTGGGGGCGCTCTGAAAACCATTTGGTCAGTGATGCCGATATCCCGCTCATATTATTCCCCCTCAGCTTCCCGCTTGTGTTTAATGAACGTCACCTCGAACGCCTTGCATGGGCGGTATTGCTGCAGGCGATTGGCGAAGGTGAAGGCATCGTTCATCTCGTAGTGCTGGAAGATGTCGAGGCCGCGATCCAGGGAGATTTTCCAGCCGTGGTCGGTCACGATGTGGCGGGCGTGGATCGTGCCAGTGCCGTCGAACTCCCAGGTGAAGTTCACGCCCACGCTGCCTGCGGACTCCTTCATCTTCTCGAAGTTGTCCTTCTGCTGTTCGCCTTTGAACTCGTCTTCCGTCGTCACCAGATGCACGGACACTTCCTCATCCGGGGCCTTGTGCTTGACCACGGTCTCCAAAAATTCCATGAAGTTGCGCACCTGGTAGAACAGGCGGATATACGGGTCAGTGACCGTGATCACGGTCGCGCCCTTGAGGTAGGGGCCGAGCAGCGTATCGAACGAAAGACCCTTCTGGTTCTCCTGGAATGTGAGGTGTTTTTCCTTGAGGACAGGCTCGGCCGGAGCCAGGGGTTCGGATGGACCTTGGGGCGAGTCCGCTTGCGCAGCTTCCAAGATTTCCCCGTCTTCACCCTCGGCGATGGTCTTGTGGTAGTAGCCGGGGTATTCCTCTTCTTCGAGGGTGGTGACAGGCTTGGCCCGGCCATCAGTGTCTTGATAGGTAAAGCGGACGTTGCCGTAGGTGGAGTCGATGCGCATCAGCTGATCTTTGACGCGCTTGCGGCCTTCAATCGCGAACCGCAGCAGCTCCTCGACCTCTTCCTTGGTTGACCCACCGTGCGGGAAAAGGATTTTCATCAGGCCGGAGAACGTCTTGTTGATACCATCGCGGTCCCGCGTCGAGATATCGGAGGAGAGGGAGAAGTGCTCCTTGTAGCGGTCCGAGTAATCGTGATTGCGCAGCGAGCGAAGGATCTCGGCCAGGTAGTCCACCACGAAACCGTAACCGCTAGAGAACATCTCGCCCCGGATGATGTCGACCTCCCAGCCGGGGATGTAGAAATGGACGCGGTCCAGAAACGCGGAGTCGTAGAACTTGTCGGGCAGTTCGCAAAACAGGTCGGAGTGCTTGAGCATGTAGGGCACGGTGTGCTGGGTATTGCCCACGAACACCATGGAGGCCTCCGCGCCCAGCGTCTCGACGCCTCGCGAGAAGGACTTGTTGGCCATGTAGTTTTTCATGATATCAACCAGGGCCTTGTCGACGCGCTTTTGCTTTCCGGCAAACTCATCGAAGGCAACGCAGTCCCAGTAACCGACCAGACCGATCTTTCCGGAAGAGTTGTTTACGAACAGCTTGGGAACCGTGACCTCGCCGCCGGAGATCAGGATGCCGTGGGGCGAGAACTCCGAGTAGATGTGGGATTTGCCGGTCCCCTTGGGGCCAAGTTCAATCAGGTTGTAGTTACGTTCGCAAAACGGGATCAGGCGGACCAGTTGGGTCAGCTTGCTGCGCTTGCCGAACATCTCCGGGTTGAAGCCGATGCTTTGCACCAGCAGGTCGATCCACTCGTCGGTGGTGAATTGTTTGCGGGCCTCAACATAGCCGTCGAAATCGAAATGGGAGAGCTGGATCGGCTTGAGGGTCGACAATATCCAGGGGCTGGCGCTTTTGTCTTCGGTAAACTCATATTCCAGATCAGCGATGCACCACACGCCGCCGACCAGGAGCTTGGGGTGTTTTTTTACCGTTCCGGAATCAACAAGAACCTCTTTTAGCCCTAAGTTGGAGAACTGCGCCTGATAGACATCCTTCTTGTCGTTCAGATCGACACTGATCTTGTCGATGACCTTGTAGCGCCCCTTTTCCTTGATGTTCGAGCGGACCAATCCGGCTTCATTTCGGTGCACATAATGCTTGGCAAGGATCTCCTTGACCGTCTCGATACCGGTCTGAATGGTCGGCTCATCGCTGGTGGCGCAATACTGGCCCAGCAAGTATTCCAGCACGTAGGAGGGAACGATGGCGTTGCCCTTGACCGTCTTGACGAGATCCTTGCGGACAACGAGTCCCGGGAAGTGTGTGTTGATTTTCTGGTCAAGTTCGTTCATCGGTCACCCGTCCTTTAAAAGTCGAAGTCGCTGGTAAATGAGCGCCGCATCAGGTAGCGGAGCGACTTGTATTCCTTGTAATGTGAAGTCCCGGCGTGTTTTTCCTCCAGCCGTAGAATGACCTCCTGGCCATTGGCCTCGTCGGCCTTGCGGGTCAGCACGAAGCGCACCTGCAGCTCCCGCTCCCGGGGATTGTCCGAGCTAAGATCAAAGGTCAGGTCGTGGCTGTCGGAGATCAGGTCGCCTGCCTCGGTGTAGATGCCAGCCCGCAGCACTCGCGGCTGGATCTTGTCCGTTACCGGCCCGGCCTGGTACATGGTCACCGCCAGTTGCCCGGAGGTAATCACTGAGCTGGCTCCGCGCAGGATATCCACCTCGACGGCGGTGACATCGCTCTGGCGCTTCTTGTTGATCTTGAGCACCGGGATCACCACCTCCTGCAGCGACGCGCCGCCATGCACAAAGCGGCTGCCGGAGCCCTTCAGACGCAGGCGGTTGATCGACTTGGGAATCTGCACCTCCACCTCACCGGTCAGGCCAAGTTGCTCGGGGGTGAACTTGTGCAGGCTGGATGCCTCGGCAAGCCCCTTGCCAAGCACGAAGCGGCGGTCCCGGAACAGAATCTGGTCGCCCTCGGCATCGACTCCAGAAAAGTCGCTCTCGTCGATGGCGCGGTTCTGGTAGATGAAGCCATGGTCCGAGGTCACCAGCAAGTTGTTGGCGTTGGCCCCGGTCAGCTTCTTGATCAGGCGAATCAGCTCCTGCAGGGTCTCTTCCACTGCCTCGAAAACCCGCTCCTCGGATTCCCGCTTGTCGCCGGTGGCGTCGATGCGGTTGTGGTAGACGTAGATCACGTCGTGATCGCGCACCAGCGCCCGACAGTCGTCGCCCTTCATGGCCATCAGCTCATCGGCCTTGCAGGCGGTAGCCCGTTGACTGATCGCCTGGCCAAGGATCTTGATACGGTTGGCCGTTCCCTGGGAGCTTTGGCCATCCACCAGCACGGTGCCGGTCTCGTTATCGGCAATCGCCAGCTCCTTGTTGGGCAGAAGCGCCGCCATGCCAAGCTGGGTGTAGCTGGGCAGCATCGAAAGCGCCGGTTCCAGTTCGGCGCTGTAACGGTCCTCCTGGCGGATGAGGCTCAGCAGTTCATCGCCGATCTCGTAGCGCATGGCATCGGAGATGATCACGCAGACCTTGTTGTCCTTACGCAGGAACGGCCGGACCCAGTGCTCGAAAAACTCCTTCTGCTTGCGCACGGGAAAGGCTTCCCACTTGGATGCCGCATCCACGAAGGTCTGGAAACGGTCGCCCAGCTTCAGCAGGTAGTTGTTGGAGTAAAGGTTTTCGACCTGGTCGGTCAGGCTGCCCATCAGCGACGCCTGTCCCGACATGCGCACGTGGTAGGTAAACTTGCGGTAAAGCTGATCGAGCTGATACCAGATGCGGCTGTAGCGCTGCACGCCTTCGGCCAGGCTGTCCATGGATAGCTTGGCCTCGCCCAGTGCGTGGGTAAACTGGGCGGCGTAATCGACCGCTTCGTACAAGTGGCGATATTCACGATACCAGTGGCCTTGTCGCCGCTGGCGAACCCAGATCGCCACGTCACCGCTGGAGGCCGTGCGGGATGCCACCGCCCGCACCAAGTCGCTGATGATCTTCTGGTCAATCAGGCGGAAGTAATCCAACTCGATCAACTCGCGGAAATCCCGCTTGGCCAGATCCTGCTCAATCCCGAGGACCTCGGCGCATTCTCCCGAGAGGGTCTCGAAGCCGCCTTCGAACTGACGGCTGTCCTTCCAGCGCTTGAGAAACACCATGGCGTCGCCGGTCAGTTTCACCTGGCCATCGGTGCCCATGGCGTAGCATGACTTGAACAGTTCAATGGTGAAGTCACGGATGCCCGGCTCGTCGGACTTGTAGCCATAGCAGCGGGTCATCTGTTCCCAGAAAAAGCTGTCCAGGCTGCACCGGCCTATCAGCTTGACCTTCTCGTCCCGACCGTCGGCCAGCTCCTGCAGCAGGTTTTCAACCACCGCATCCATGCGCGACTCGCTGCCGGTGCATACCGCCAGCATCTTCAGGCGAATCTGTCCGGCGGTGTCGTCCGCTTTCAGCAGCTTCTTGAGGGCGTCCTTGCGCTTGATCGCCTGGAAGAACTCCGCATGGGCTTGCACCACATCCGTAAACTCCAGGCCGAGCTCCAGTTCGGACAGCCAGATGGCCACCTGGTCGGTGCGGAACTCGCCATGGGCCAGTTGCACATCCAGCAGCCAGTTATCCAGATCGGCGGGCTGAGGGCCTTCGCGGTAGAGCAGGAATTTCTGTTCCGGTTGCTCGCGGAGCAGCCTGTACTTGATGCCGTACTCGTTGTTGGTCAGTTCCAGCTTCTCAATGCCGGGCAGCGACAGCGCCTCGAAGTCGTCGCGCAACTCCTGCTTGGCGTCGTACCAGAAGACGATCCGGTGCCGGTCGAAGAGTTTGGTCAAGGCCTGGGCTATGCGGTTTTCCATCAATGGCGCTCCTTAATCCTCTTTCGCATCCAGGCCGACGATCTTCTTCAAGGCCGCGCCGAGTTTGGGGTAGTTGACCTTTACGCCGTCGTCGAGGTCGATCTCAACCTGCTCAGTGGCCAGCGGGTACAGTACTTCGCGCTCGTACTCCTCCATCTCGGCGATCATCTTGGTGATCTTCTCGATCTCCTTCAGGGCCTTGGTCTTCTCGCCCTGGCTGCTGCTGGCGCTGATGCTGACCGCCTCCAGATGGTTCTTGTGGGAGGTGAGCTTGGTGCGGAACTCGCGCAGATAGTCGTTGAGCACCACGCTGACCGTATCCGGGCGGTAGCGGTGCATGTAGATCAGCGCGTTGAAGCTGCCCTTGGGGCTGGAGAACAGCCAGTAGATGGGCCGCTTCTTGTAGCGCTTCACATGGTCGGTGTAGAACTCGCCGAGGAAGTAGTCGCGGATGCCGTAGTTACGCTTGCCCTTGATGTTCAGGCCCTGCTCAACGAAGCGGAGGTTGTCCTCGTAGTGCTCATCGCCAAAGGCCACGCGCAGAAACTTGCGGAAGCGCTCGGCGATGTCGTCGGTGAACCAGTCTCCGTCGAGCATGGGGATGACGTTGTCGTCATCGGCCGGGAAGCTGGGCTCCGGAACTCGCTTCAGGTAGTCCTCGATGGTCTCGCCCTGATTGGCGAGGATCAGCCCAGGCTTGTCCAGTGCGTAGCGGCCAAACATGCAGCCCACGGCATAGGAAACCAGCTCCCGCATGGTGTCGGCCAACAGCAGCGCCTCCAGTTCCTCTTCGCTCTTGTCGCCGCCGTAGCGATAATACGGGTTGCAGGTCAGGGTGATTTCGTTGAGCGGCACCTCGGGAGTCAGTTCATCCTGCAGACCGTAGGCCTCGATGAAGATGCGGTTATTCTCTTGCTCCAGCCGTTGCATCTCCAGCGTCATCTCCCGCCAGTGGGCGCGGAGGTTTTGGTAGGTGGCCTTCAAGGTCGACTGGTGGTAGTCGGCATTCAGTAGTGGTTGGCTGGCGAAGTCCCAGGAGGTTTCGAAGGAGTCCCAGTCATACCTTGCAGCATCAACGCATTTTGTAATTATTGAATTACGTTCATCGGCAAAGTTTTCAATCGGCAAAAAAGGGAGTTCCCCTATAACGCCTGTCGTATTGTTAATGGTGCCACCGCGTATATCCAGCAAGAGCCTTACAACGTTTGAATTCATTTGGGCCAGCATTTTTCGAACATCTGAGCCAAACAATGTTGGCGCGGCATCGTTGAAACCATAGCCTTCTGGTCGCCAACGAAAACAGGGAATGCCAGTGCCAACTTTTCCCCAAGTTACGCCTTCACGAAAAAGGTATGCGGTATTTTGAGGTCTCGAGCGCAAGCTGCCGTCTTCATTTCTGTAGTTTTTGATGCGATAACCATCGTCTTCCCAGTCCATCAAAAATGAAAATCCCATGTACCAACGACGTGTATCGCCAGCCTTGTCCGTGAGAATCCATCTTTTATCACGGGAAATGTTTTCAACCGGAACCTCCCAGAACATCCGCATAAACACTTCATCATTCCGAGTGCCAACACCCTCTTTTGCATCAAAGAATTCATTTATCAATCTGTTGCTGTAGAGGTTAACTGTTGCCTCGCTGAGCCAATATGCGATGGGGCTGCTTGGTATTTTCTTATAATCAGCGGAGCAAAATAGGTATGGCCTAGTCCGGTGTTCCTTAAACAGCTGCTTTTTCTCGCCCTCGGAAGTCCCGTCGACTAATCGTAGATATGCGCCTTTGTATGTGGGCTTAAGCTGTTTTTCTATGACAAATGCCGTTGTAGACACAACTTCACCACCAATACTGTCGAAAGCTCTTGCCCCGAGATGAGCCATTGACGCTATTGTCGTATTGTTCAGGATACTGACTCTCATCTTTTCGAATGAAGACAGCGACATCCAGCTCTGCATCGTAATCATCGCAATAGAACCGCTTGATCGAGCTAAATCCAAATTCCGTTCGATAAACATCGCAAACAGATCAGCCCGACTATTCGGATAGTTATCCTGGGAAAACACCTTTAGCCTTCCATTCATACCGCCCCCGCCCATATACGGCGGATTGGCAATCACCACATGGTATTTGGGGCTCAGGTAATCAGCCTGCCGCAGGGCTTGCAGCACCTTCTGATGGGTCATGCTGATAAACAGCTGGCCGGAGACGTTTTTTGACGCCAGAATCCTGAGCATCCCGTCGACGTCGGTGACATCGGGACGGATCAGGGAACCGAAGTTGTCGGCCTCTTCGAACTGGCGCAGGGTGGTTTGCAGCGGCGCGGTAAACAGGTCGCGCCCGACAAAATCCATGTAATCCTTCAACTCATTGCCGTCGAAATGCACATTCTCCAGCACGCAGATGTTCGGCTTGACGCCCTTGTTAAAGAACCGACGCTGCCTGGCGCGGGCCTTCATGGTCAGGGCAAAGGCGGCCAGTTCCCCGGCGCGTTCGTCGATCTCGATACCGTAGAGGTTATTCGTGAGAATCTTCTCCGGGATCTCGGCGGGCTCGTAGCCTTCCTCCTCGTAAATGGCATAGAGCAGGTCAAAGGCATAGGTGAGCATGTGGCCGGAGCCGCAGGCCGGGTCGCAGATCTTGATCTCTTCCGGCTTGGCGATGCGCAAAAAGTCCGATTCGGCCTGTTCGGGCTTGATGTAGTAGTCCATCTGCTCAATCAGCTTCGAGCCGGGACGGTTGAGCAGCCACAGGCGGCCGAGGGAGTTTTCCACCAGGTAGCGCACGATCCAGTGCGGGGTGAAGAGCTGGGTGGCTGCGGGAATGTTCTCGGGCGTGATTTTCTTGTTCTTCTTCAGGCCGTCGAACACCTCGTCCTTCTTCTCGGAGATGTAGAACTGGTAGAGCCAGCCAATCACCTCGACATCCTCGCAGGCATCCGGCGTCATCGCCTCGCGGGTATAGGCGAGGATGGAGTTGCCCGAGAGCAGGTCGTCGGGCATCAGCAATTCGGTG
>CAYLNG010000032.1:0-27882 GCA_964385155.1 uncultured Verrucomicrobiota bacterium | reverse complement strand
ATAGGCGAGGATGGAGTTGCCCGAGAGCAGGTCGTCGGGCATCAGCAATTCGGTGTAGTCGTCGATGCGCTGGAACAGGAACGGCATAGCCTTGTTCCAGAAGTTGCAGGCCGCCACCACCAGCAGGCGGTAGGCTTCACCCTGCGGGTCTCGGCTGGGCGCTTTGCCATCGAGCAGGGCAAAGATCTGCTGCCGGACCTTGTCGTGAACCATCTCCTCGTCGATGTGGCCCATCTTGGCCTCGGCCAGAATCTCGGGCTGGAACTGTCCGGGGTCGGCTGGCGAGACCACATTCACCCGGTTATAGCGGTTCACATCCATGAAGCGCAGGGCGCAAAAACGGTTGAACCAGATGTAGGCCACCCGCTCGATGACCTGTTCCTTGCCGTGTCCCTTGATCGCCTCTTCAAGTTTCTTGATGGCCTCGGTGCTTTCCCGGCGAGCGGCGCTGTTCTCAGCAAGCACCAGTTTCAGCTTGGCAGAGACCTGCTCCAGCAGAGACCGTCGGGCATATTGAGCGAATCGTTTTAATTTTAGTGTTTCCATTGAGTTAGACTCCTGCACTCAAACGCCGGACCGAATTTGCGCCGAACTGTTTTTTGTACTGATCCAGATTCAAAACTGCGCAGCCAGCGGCACAGGGTACTGACCAATCTTTATGCGTGATAGGCAGAGACCGCTTCAGTTCATCCTGTTTTGCCAGCAACAAAGCTGGCTCCAGGCTGGCCATAGAGATCAATACAATGTAGTGGATGGGTTTTGTGGCTTTCCCGCTGAGGGACCGAAACCATAAGCTGTCCCGGTACTTCCCGGCTAAATCAGGTATGAGGTTTCCGGTCAGCAGTTTTGTTTTGAACGCCTCTGGATTGGCTGCCCCCGGCATATCAGGATCTTTGACTTCGATAAATACGAATCGGTCATTGAACTCGGCAATGAAGTCCACTCTCTTGATGGTGCTGGGATTGTGCAAGGCGTCATCGTCAAAGATGATCGCTTCCATGGCCGCGCTAAAGTCAAACTCCAAATCATTCTCAGCTAAAACTGTCATCAAGCACCTCCCAATGAGCGCTTGATTTCTTCATCGTAAAGATCGCTGAATGTATTGGCGATAGCATTGCTGTTCAGCTGTCGATAATCATCGGCAGACTGAACACGCACATCTCCATTTTCCCTGGAAAGCGAATGAAATTTGATGTGGTCCCCTGCATCCGTGTTAACGAGAAGATCAAACCACTTGAGCAGCACATAATCGTGTGTCGCCAGAATGATCTGCTGGCCGCTACGAGACAGCTCCAGCATTGTCTGCACGAGCAGCTTCATCAGTTGTGGGTTTAAGTTTGACTCTGGTTCATCCCAGAACAACGAGCCTGTAACACCGGGGACAAGGGAACAATTTTGCAATAGTCTTTGTAGTACACCGAATTTCCGAAACCCTTCCGCCATCATATTGGGGCTGAACACATCTTTTCTTTGCGGCGAAAAATAGGTCAGCTTGCCATCCTTGGCCTTTCCGTCGGCATATTCAATGTAGGTGCCAGGTTGGAATGACATTTCTCCGGCATCCAGCGAAAATTGTCCTTCCATTTTGTTCACCAAGTTTTCGAGCAACCACTCTTCTTTTTCTCGTGGTTCCCGGCCAGCGTCATTGAGAAGTTTGGTAGCAAGATCAAAATAGGTTTCATCGAAAATGAGTTTGAGAACACTCGTATCCATCTCGACGTTTCCGAAACCTCTCAGAAATGTCAGGAGTTCTTTCGTGGGAATGAAGATAGGACTCAAGCTATAGCGCTCGTAATCGCTATTCACTTCGACCGTGACTGATTTTGAATTTGAGCGGAATTTCAGTGCGATCTCTTTGTCGGAAACAAAACTGGCGCGCATCCAGGCATCTTCAGCCACCCCTGTCTTGCGCATTTTTCCAAGCTTCCGATCAGGGGGGAGAAAAACATTGAGCAGCTTATTCGTTAAAGCCTCTTTTATTTCTTTATCCGACACTTCTTTTTGGCTACTAAGGCCATTATTCGCCGAGCAAAGAGCGTAGGCAGCCTTCAGTAAATGGCTTTTCCCAGTACCATTTTCGCCAATGATCACATTGATCTTGGCGGAAAAATCGATGGACAAGTCTTTGAAGACTGTAAAATTTTTCAGGGTCAGATTTGTGATCATATTTGAATCCTTTTTCCTTTGCGGATTTCATCCAGCAACGCCTCGCGCATGGATTCCAGGTAACGTTCCACGTCGGTTTCGTCGGCCAGCCAGGCTTTGTCGAAAGAGACCTTCACCGAACGGCTGGGCACGTACTCGATGCGCGGTTCCGGCTTGGCTGGTGGCGTGGGCTTCGTACCTTCATCCGGCGTAGCGGTTTTACCGGGTTCCGGCGCGGGCTCGGGTGTTGGTGCCGGTTGCGCCCAGGAGGTCATCTGCGAAAGCAGCCGCTGGTAGTCGCTTTCCTCAAACCGGCGCAGGGTGTCGCGGATGACGGCAATCAGTTTCTGGCGCTCTAGGCCTAAGTTGAATTCGTTGAACGGGCGGGTGACCTGCTCCTGCTGCTCACCGTTCAATGCGCTGAATTCGGCCATGCCGCAGAGGCGGCCTTTGAGGGCGGCGACCGTTTCCTTGGCCTTGGCAATCTCGGCCTCGATCTGGGCAGTAACCTTCTCCTGCAGAGTTTCGACTTGCGTCTTCACCTGCTGCATGCGGTTGCCCTTGAAACATTCCGGATCGGTCAAGCTGGCAACCACCTGAGCGGTTTCGTCGCCATCGATGTAGGCGAAGTTGGGCTCTTGAGTTTGAACGAACTTGCGGGCGTTATCGAAGATGCCTTTCTGCGGGCCGCTCATGAACTTGCGGACAGGATCGATGACCCTTTCCTTCATATCGAGCAGCGCGTCTTCCTGGCGGGTGAGTTCGGTCAGATACCAGGTATAGGGCTTGCCGGTCAGCTCTTTGAGCTTCTCAAGCACCGGTGTCAGCGCATTCAGGAACGGATATTGGGATGCCTGAGCCGCCAGCGGGGTGAGCTGATGCATGAGATCCTGGAGCGCGGTTCCGGTCTCCTTGCCGAGCGCCTTCGCTTCACTGGAGCGGGGCGGTGCATCGAAGAAGTCCTCAAAGAACTCCTTGAGGGCACGGACCTGCGATGCGGTAAATTCTACCTGGGGCTCCAGCACCACATTGCCGTGGCCATGGGTGTTGCGCAGCGTCCTTTCCAGTTCATCCTCTTCCAGCAGGTTGCCGTCGGTGCGAACCTCGACCTTGCCGCGAGCGCACAGGTTGGCCAAGGTGCAAAGCACGGCGGCGTAGTACCAGCCGTAGGGTTTGCGCTCGAATTTCTCCAGCAGATTCTTCAGTGTGGTACGCACGCCACCCCGGTTGTTGCTCTGGATGAACGCCAGAAGCTCCTGCTCGGACTCGGCCAGGGAGGTGGCGTCGTTGCCGAACAGCCCCTGCTGCGAATGCTTGAGACATTTAGCGATGTCGTTTTCGGTGTAGGTGATGCCGCGCAGCATGCGAAGGTTCGGATAGGCGCGAGAGATAAGCTCGTGGAATCCGCGCAGCACCCGGGTCTGTGCATCTTCGGAACCGATCTCGATGTCAGCACCTGCCACGAACAGCTTGGCCTTGCCCATCAGACTTTGAACGCGCTGCTGCAGCTCGGCATACCGTTCCCGGTTCTGGAAGCCCTTGTCGGTCAGGATGCGTTTGACCGCCTCCTGTTGCGTGATCGAGATATTCTGGCGGATGTATTTCTCCGTCCGCTTGTACATGAGGATGTCGCGAACAAGGCGTTCATCCGCAGGCATCAGAATCAGCAGTTCGTCCCGGCCCATGCTCTGCATCCGCAGGATGGACTCACTTTCGGCGTTCTCATGGAACGGGCTGATGACATGGATGGCCAGCTCGTACTCCCGCCCGTGCAACCGATCATCGAGCTTTCTGGAGAACGGGTAGTCCTGGCCATTCTCGTCGTAACGAATCTTCCGTTGCTTGATGACGTGGTCGAAAACAATCTTCTCAAGCTCGGCGGCAACATCCGATGATTCCACCTCGGTGTTCTTGATTTCCTGCTCGACGTCTTTTTCCTCGTCGGTCAGGTATTCGTAGAGCTCGCCATTGCGCTGCACGTAGGTCTGCTGTTCAAGGAGGCTGAGGGCTTCTTCGACCCGTTTCCGCAGCGCGGGCAGATCCTGATTGAAGCCGTCCAGCATCAGGACGCACAGGTTGCGAAGAGTCGGCTTGAACTCCTTGACGTATTTGACCAGGAAGAGCGTTTTCAACAGCCGGATCGCGAAAGGGCCATCAAGGTGGTTTTCTGCCTGGATGATGGCTCGCTGGATATTGGATTTCAGCGCGGTGCGAATCCCCTCGAACATCAAGTCGAAGGTCGCCAACTGACCGATTTCATGATCCCCGATCTGGATCGCCACCTGCTGGAACACACCCAGCATGGAACGTTCGCCAACCGAGCTGTGCTTGCCCTCGAAGGCGCTATGCTGAGATAGATTCTGAATGGCCGACTGGAACAGCGCGAACTGGTACGGAATAAACGGATAGCTGTGAATGAAGTGCTCCCTATCCTGATAGTTCCGGTAGGTTTGCGAGCCGTCGGCAAAGTCGAACAGGGTCTTAAAATTGTTGGACTGCGCGTGATAAATGTCCGACAGTAGACGAACGCCTTCTTCGGTTTTCATGAGCAGACGCTTCTGGATAACCTCCGCCACGTCGGCGCTGGTCAGCTTCATGCGATTGGCGAACCGGGCCTGGATTTTAGAGAAGTCGTTGCCTTGCTGTTTGCCCATCTCACCGACAACCGTCCCCATGTCCTCCTGGGCGGTCACGATGACCCATGCGCGGCCTCGGCATTTGGTTGCCATGCTCTCGGCGATGGTTTGGAGGTTGGTCATCAGCTTGACGTTTTCAGCGATGTACTGACCGACCTCGTCGACAAAGAAATTCAAGCGGAATTCTTTTTGATTTTCCTGGGTCGATTGCCGTTCGATATAGGCGTTTATCTGTTCAGCAAAATCCTCGATGGAGACCCGGTATTGGCTGCGGTACTTATCCAGTATTCCCATGGCTGACGGCTCGTCGCCACCCGTTGCCTGGGCATAGGCTTTGGCGATGTTTTTCGCCTCCAGCAGGGCCTGTTCGCGGCCTTTTTGCCATGTCCTGCCTGCCATGGATTCATAGGCGGATTTGAACTGTTCGTAGAGGCCACGGCTGTCGAGGTCGCGCTCGAACTGGGCAATGTGTCCCTGCTTACCGTAGTAGCCGCACATCTCGTCAAAAACTTTGACAAAAACAGCAAGGAGCGCATCGATCTGGGTCTTGCTGATGACATCCGCTTTCTGGTCGATATTGAACAGAATGCTTTTCGACGGGATGGCGACCGCTCGCTTGAGATCGCCGCGCAGGATTTCGTTGCCACCACACTTCGGCAGGAACAGGTCAAGTGAGGAGGCCCCGTCGATTTGCCGGTTTTCGAGCAAGAGCGCCAGCATCTTCAACAGGTGGGATTTACCGGACCCAAAGAAACCGGAAACCCAAACGCCGTTGGCACCTTCGTAGTTGTTGTAGGCATCCAGGAAAGACTCAAGCCGCTTCTCGACTTCATTGGTCAGCACGTATTCTTCAATTTCGAGGCGAAGGCTTGCTTCATCGTCAGCTTTGATGACCCCTTCAATCGGGCGGTCAACTGGCTTGTTAAAAATGGTCTTAAGAGTCATCACGCTTCCCTCGTTTATGCTTCGCAGTGAAAGATGTTGAATGCCCGGTAATACTTGTCGTCATGCAGCCTTCCGAAGAGATCGAGAGATGCTCCTGACTCCAGGGAGTGGGTGTAGGCTCCCGGGAAAAACATGACGGTCGGCTTTTCTTTCGCCGTGCTCTGCAAATTATTCAAAACGTTGTGCGAGCGGATGTAGGGGAACACCTCGCCAACGCCGGACAGAAAAAGAACCTCGAAATCCGTGCTTGCCAGCTTGGCCGCAATGGCCGGAACAAGATGCGCTTCGGGGTCCAGCACTCCTTGAAGTAGTTCTTTGAGCTGCTCTTTGGAGACAGACTCCTCCATCTCGAGAATTTGGTTCCAGACATCACGCTCTTTGAGGATTTCCATCGAAAGGTCGTACAGGTTGATCTCCAGTATCCGGACACCGGCCTGCTCAAGGCGATTGACCAGCTGACGCTGGAGCCTCTCCATTTCAACAGACTCTTCCGGCTTGAAGGGACAGATAAAGAACGGAACCTCGTTACCGAGACCTTGCTTGTTGAGAAAACGCTGGCCCGAGATCACAGCAAAAAGATGCTGAAATCTGTCCTGCATCGGCATTCTGGCTATATCTGCTGTCACCGCTTCATCCCCTTCAGATCGGATTCAAATGCAGGGAAGTGCAAAACATCCCTGTGGCTGCCTTGATGGATCAGATCCAATAGTCTCGGACTGAGCATGGCAGCGTGGATCATGTTGTTGGTCGTTAGGAGATCGGCCTCGCGAAGCATCTTGAACAGGACCTGCCTTAATTTGCCTCGTGTCGCCGGGGTGATCTCATCCAATTCCAAATGCCACTCGGATTTCCGGTTGAAGAAGGAATCAAAATCCTCGTAGGTCAGATCGCTTTTCAATGTGATGTAGCGCTCTCGAAGCACTTCGACGGCAAAATCAGCGATGAATCTGTACCGGCGGCAAACGGCGAGCCACAGGAGATAGGCCTGCTCTTGGTGGCTGCTCTCAACAAGGAATTCAAGTTCGCCTGGGCTCAGCGTTCTAAGCCGAGAGATGACCTCGCGGCAGACACGTTTGAGCGTATTCAGCGTTCTGGTCTGTAGTAAGTTTTCTGCGATGACTTTGTCTCGAACAGCGTTCCAGTCGCCAAGATCAAGATACAGCGCGGCCAGCTCCACCGATTCACGGTGAAAAAGACTGCCCGTTGTAAATGACATGCTGTACCTATCGTTACTCATTCTTGGTTAGGAATCCTTTTTATAGTGTTCGGCAGCGCCACCGGCCTTCACCCATTCGTCCACCTCATCCTTCTTGAACTTCCAGAGGCGGCCCATGCGATGCGCGGGCATTTCATGTTTATCAATCCACTTGTACACGGTGTCATTGCTGACCCCGAGGTACTTGCAGATCTCACTTATCGATAACCAGCGGTCTTCCATCTCGGCCATTTCTCAAGCTCCTCGTGGGCGATTGGGGTTAAGCCATGCGCTCGCCAGAGGCGAAGTAAGGGAAAACAGACGGAGTTCTCCCAATCAAATCACTTGAAAATATACGATTTGGCCGCCGGATGTCAAACGATCTTTACCGATTAGAGCCGATTGTTTGCTAACAAGGTCGATGCCAGACGCCTGTTCCGAGCCTATTCCCGGTGTCTATGCGCGGCATCCGGTAGGTCCAAGCCGTAATCGAGGTGCGCCCGCACAGCACCGCCACCATCACCCGCTGATACATGCTGTGCCCGCCGGGCCGGAATCCTTCCAGCCGGTCGATGGGCGGCAGATCACGCTGCGGATCGGTGAAGGTCACCAGCTCTCCATGGATCAGATCCCAGTCGCCGGTTGGGCGGCCGAAACGCGGTGTATCGATCTCCTGTTGTCTGCGGGCGTCGGCCAGTGGATCGGCGGTGCCCCGGGACAGGATCATCCCTTCCGGCACTTCGAGGGCCGGGAACCCGGCGTGGAGATGGTAGAGCCTGCCCCAGACCACGGCCGGTTCGATTTTGCGGGCCTGGGCGCAGAAGCGTTGATGGTTCCAGTAGCCCCGTTTCAGGGTGCCGTAAACGAAGAGCCGGAGGATGGTCTCGGGAGTGTCTTCCGGGTTTGTGTTCAGCTTCGAGGATTCTCCAATGTTCATGCATTCACTCCTTCGGGCAGTGTCCCTTTGCGCTCCTGGGGTATGAAGCGGAATTCGCTGTTTTCGATGGCCCGCACATCCGCGTGGCGGATGGTGAGCATGGTCATGGGCGGCACCTCCAGCTCGCGCCAGCCCGGATCAAAGTCCACGGCAAAGTCGATGAAGGCGTCGTCCGAGGCGTAGAGCACCACCCGGTGCTGGCGGTGGATGCGCAGGCAGAGCGGCTTGTTGCCCTTGAGCACGGTGATGGTGCCGGGGTCGAGCCGCGAGGCCAGCACGGCGCTCATCTGGCCACGACAGAGAGCGAGCGCCTTCTTCAGGCCCTCCTGGTCGATGGGGCCTTCGGGCGCGAATCGGTCGGCCAGGCGGAAGATCAGCTCGCTGTCCACCTCGGCGTAGCGCGGCAGCCCGAGACGGCGGAACAGATAATCGGCGTTGTAGATGGTGCCGTTGTGGGTGCCGATGACGATCCCGGCCCGGATGGGATGGTTGTTGCGATTGTTGAACTCGTTGCCCCGGGTGCGCCAGCGGGTGTGGCCCATTAGGATGGTGGTCTCGTTGTCGACCTGCCCGAGCAGCTCCTGAAACGGCTTCTCGTAGACCAGCTCGTGCGCCCGCATCGGCCGCTTGAAGATGCGGTGGCTGCCGTCGGTCTTGATCCAGGCCAGACCGGAGGCGTGCGGACCGCGTTCCTCGCTGTGCAGCAGCATGCGGATGAAGAGCTCGCGCAGGTAGTCCCGCTCGTCCGGCCGTCTGCGCTTGCGGCCGAAGATGATGCCTACTTGTCCGCACATGGAGCCGGGTCCTCCTTGCAGCCGAAGTTCTTGCCGAGCGGTCTCGTCCCTTCGAGGACGAAGGCCGCGTATTCACGCCGGTGGTCCGCCAGCCACTCGGCCACCTCCGGGTAGCCCATCTCGGCGGTCAGCCGGGTCACCTCCGGGTGGTCGAGCATGTTGGTGCGCCCGGAGAGCCGCACCGTCTCCAGGGCTTCGAGGAAGCGTTCCGGCCAGGGATCGCTGGCCTTGTCGTCGGGCAGAAACTCGATCAGGCCGTGCCGGGCCAGACGGGTGAGAAACTCGGCGGCCGCAGCGACTGCTTCCTCCGGCAATGGCTGGGTTGGACCGCCTTCGATGCCGGAGAGCACCTCGGTCATGTAGTCCCGGGGCGCTCGGCTGGCGGTAAACGGCGTCTGGCCGCGCATCAGCTCGACAACTTCGAGGCAGTCGGCGGCCTGCAGGGTTTCTCCGCTGCCGGGGATCGGTTCGCCGTCCAGCGTGGTGGAGCGGATCAGAATCTTCATGGGGCACCTCCTTAAACAGTGAGGCCGGGAACTTGCCCGGCCTCGTTGGTGAGATTGGTGGTTTCGGTTTCGTCCGGCAGGACGTCCTCCGGTTTGGGCCGTCCGTTCTTGAAGGCGGCATCACCGGGCATGTTGGCCATCAGATGCTTGCGGGCGGTCTTGAACTCATCGCCGATCAGGCCGAGGTGGAGCAGGAAGACCCGGAAGTCGTACTTGGCGCTCTGAGGATCGAAGTCCCGCTTGCGGCTGGAGGCGGCTCGTCCATTGAGCGCCTTGGCGGCCACGGCGAGGCAGAACTGCAGGTAGGCCTTGATCCGCCCCGCGTGGAGGGTCGCCTCGAACCAGCGGAACTCCACCGTGCCCCGGTACCAGACGTTGTGCAGGTTGACCCCGTGGTAGCGGCTGCTGTCGTAGTGCTGGGGCTGGCGGTTGTGGTAGCCGTACCAGATGCGGTTGAGCTGGTCCTTGGTGCGGGGGCGATGCTGTTCGATGCGCTGGATCAGCTCGTCGCTGACCGGCCGCGTGTAGCGGTTGAGCCGGTCGCGGCTGATGCCGAGGGCGTGGAGGATCAGCGGCTCCTGCTTGTAGATGATCTTGGCCAGGTTACCCAGGTGCCTGCCGTCGAAGGGCGCGGCGTCGATATGGATGTGGATGCCGCACTGGCTGTTGATCTTGCCTCCGGCGCGGCGGATGGCTCGGACCACCTCCTGCAGTTGCGGGATGTCGTCGTAACCGAGCACCGGGCTGACCACCTCGGCCCGCAGATGGGCCGGGACGCTGGTCAGGGAGGCGTCCCCCACCACCTTCCAGACGCGGCCGCGCAGGTCCTCGACCTCCCAGGGGTCATAGCTGCTGGGGATGCCGACATGGCGGACCGTGCCGCCCACCACCGAGTGGATGGCCCAGGCGATCTGTTCCCGGGTGCGTTTTACGGTCTCGATCTCGATCCCGTAGTGGATCTCTTTCAGGTTCATACGTGCCTCCGTCGTTCATGGCGCTTCTAAGTCATTGTCTGGCAAGGCTTTTTAGCCTTTGCTTACACCATGAATGAATGCTTCTTTCCGGACACAAATCAAGTAGAAGAACAGCCGAAGCCGACATTTAACACCTTTATTTTCAATAACTTGAGAGCTTGGCCGGATTGGGCGGCGCACAGACGGCAGAAACCCCGGAACGGGCTGGCCGTATCCGGGGGTTCTGGGTTGGCGGTGGCAGTGAGCCGGTTAGCCGGAGGCGGTATCCGAGGTGATCAGGCTGGCGTGCAGCTCGAGGTTGCGCGACTCGTCGGCCCGCATCCGCGCCAGCAGCGCCGTGAAGGCCTCCGCTTCGTCGGTCGGGAGCTTTGATGCCCGTTCCAGCCGTGCCAGGCGCTGGTGCAGATTCTCCAGCAGTCCCAGGGCGTGGTCGCGGATCAGCCCGTCGCGCTTCTCCTGCGGCGATGGAATGAACTCGGTCAGGCCGCCTTTGCGTCGAACGATCATGGCTGTGCCTCCTTAGCTCAGGGTCGCGCCCAGCGAATGGATGCGCGGGTAGATCAGCGGCGTGCCGGTCATCTCGGCCTTGTAGCGGACCTTGTTGCCGGTGTTGTCGGTGAAGGTGCGCACCAGGGTGTACTCGGTCCAGTTCTCGTCGATGGGCCGGGTGTCCTGGATGGTCATCGCCTCCCAGGTCAGGCCGCCGTCGTTGCTGGCGAACCATTGCAGGGTGGTGCCGCTGGGGATCTGCATCTGCACATAGGCCTTGGTCGATTCCACCCCCTGGGTCAGCTCGTTCTCGCGGGTCAGGTACGCCCCGGTGGTCTTGTTGAGGTAGCCCACCAGGTTGACGTCGCGGAAGTTGATGGCCGGGGTGTCGTTGGCAAGCGAACTGCTCAGGCGCACGCGGACCTGAACCCGGGTGGCAAGGTTGGGCAGCCGTTCCTCCTCGGCGGGAACCATGGCGTCCCAGGTCACGCCGCCGTCGGTGGAGTATTCCCAGTCGAGACCGGTGCCCTGCGGGATGGCCGAGTATTCGTCAAGGTTGATGTCGGAGAACTGTACGCCGGTGATCGGCTGGAAGCGGATCATCCCCTCGGACTGGAAGTTGTAACCGTAGATCTTCATCGCCAGGTCGGAGCCGTTGAGCGGCGTCCAGGTCTCAGCGTTGGAGCTCTCCAGCAGCACGCCTTCCATGTAGGTCTGCCGGGTGATGATGCCCCAGCGGCCCATCTTGCCCAGGGTGGCGGTGCGCACCTTATAGTTGGTGCTGTTGGTCAGCAGCACCACGGCATAGCTGGTGTTGGCTTCGGCGTAGAACGGGTCGTCGAAGCGAATGCGGGTCTCGCCGCTCAGGCTGATCTCGTTCGGAGCCAGTACCTTCTCGGCGAACACCACGCCGTTGGGCAGACCGGTGGTGACGCCGCGAATCTGCACCGTGACCGGGATGCTCGGGTCCCTGGCGGTGAACTGCAGTCCGATGCTGGAGATCACTTGGTTTTGGGTGAAACTGAAGGTCTGAGCCAGCGGGTCGCGGGGCACGAAGATGGTCTGGGTGCGCCAGACCACCTGCACCACGGGCACGCGGATGATGCGGTTCTCGATGATGCGCTCGATACGGGTGATGACCAGCGGATCGTTGATCTGCAGGCTGGCCCGGGCCGAATAGACGCCGTCGGTCATCTCCACGATGCGGTTGCCGTTGCGGGCGTTGGTCGGGATGGTGAAGGAGGCGCTGACCCGACCGGCCTCGTCGCTGATCAGATTGCTGGCCATCACCTGGCCGTCGCAGCGCAGCACGATGCCGGATTTGCTCGGGGTAAAGTTGATGCCGGTGACGGCGATCCCGGTTTGGCCGCGCCGCCCGAGGTTGGGCGTGATCTGCAGCATGGCCGGGGGCTTGTCGAACACGGCGTAGGGGTTGATGTTGCGCTCCTCGGACCAGTCGTTCTGCTCCACCAGCACGGTCTCGTTGCCCGGCAGCAGCGCCAGGCTGCCGAAGAAGCTCGCGTTGCTACCCGCCTGATCGACCGAGAGCACCGTGGAGTGCGGAATGCGGTCCGGCGCGACGAAACGGGCGATCTCGTTCACTCGGGCGTCCCATTCGGCGTGGTAGATGTCCGACTGGGCGGTGTTCGAGAAGTCGTCCGAGTAGATACCTTTCTTGGTCTGGGCGTCCCGGTTCTGCAGTTCGTTGTTCATCTGATACTGGGCATCGTTGTACTTGAGATCCTCGACGTCCTGAATGATGTCGTGGATCTGGTCCATGGTGATGCGGGTAAGGCCAAAGTTGCGGATCTCCATGTCGGTGGAGTTGGGCGGGCAATCGATGCTGCACAGTCCCAGGGCGTTTTCCGGGACGATGGGCAGCTTCGGGAAATCCGCCGGAGCCCCTTCCAGCCGTTTGATCTCGGTGGTGGTGGCGTAAACGATGTCGCGGCGACCGAGGTAATAGTCGTAGTCCAGGCTGCAGTTGGAGCCGTTCACCGGCTGGTCGCCGAGGCTGCCGCGCCCGAAGTTGATCACGTTGAGGTTGCCCAGCTCGAGCTGGGCCGGCGACATGGTGAGTCCGGCCGTGTTGGTGGCCGGAGGCGAAGCGGTGCCGATCTCCTCGACGCCGTCGTCGACGTAGGAGAGCGCCTCGCTGCCCAGTTCCATCAGGCGCTTGTAGTCGGTGCGTGCGCCGTTGGTGGCGGCCCGGTAGACGCGATAGCCGGTCGCGCCGCTGACCGGCAGCCAGGAGAGCTTGTTCATCTCCCCGGCGGCGGTGGCCCGGGCAATGACCGCAGCGGCGTTGAAGGCCGTCTCGCCGGTGGCGTTGTAGGCGGTCACCAGATAGAAATAGTTTCCGGCCGCTGGATGGTTGGCCTGTCCGAACCAGCCGCTATCCACGTAGTCGGTGCCCTTGATCATCTGCTTGGTGTAGGTCCAGCGCACCGTGTAGGTGGTGCCGATGGCCGGTTCGTTGCCGGAGCCGAGCCAGTCGACATGGTTGCCCGACTGCTGCCAGTCCACGCCCTCCTGGAAGATGGTCGCCCCTTGGCTGACCTCGAGGATGTCCACCACCGGATTGGGGTCGAGCAGGTCTTCGCCGCCGCCCACCGAGCCGCGAGTGACGTTGCGGGTGATCTCGACGATGGCCTCCACCTGGGTCGTTTCCTTGAGCGGCGTGGAGTTGACCGGATAGCGGCGCTTGTTGATGTCGAAGGTTTTCTGCTCGCCGCGCACCGACTTGGTGGCGATGGATTTGGGCACCAGGGTCGAGGTGGGTAGATCGCGCTGATGCCGGAAGCCCTGGATGTAGGCGCGTCCGGCGTTGGTGATCGCCTCCACACTGTCGTCGTCGACGCCGCCGATGAAGGTGTCGAAGCCCCGCACCAGATAGCTTCCGGCCTGGTCGAAGGTGCGCTCGGCCAGGTTCTGAATCAGTGAGTTGAGCCCCTCGGCGGCGGCGAAGGAGAGCTGGTCCTCGGTGATCGAGGAGACGGTGATCCGGCTGCCCGGCAGCGTGCCCAGCAGATCCCGCAGGTAGAGGTTGGATTTCTCCTGCACCGTGGGCGTGACGTCGCCGCTCTCGCGGTCGAACTTGTAGATCGGTATCACCCGGCGCTCGGCCACGTTGTTGGGCAGCGTCTGGCCGCTGGTGTCCGTCGCCTTGAGGGAGAGAACCCATTTTTCCCGCTCTGCGGTGGGCTCGCCGGTGGCCGGATTGATCAGGGCCGGGTCCTGGGTATAGCCGTAGTTGTACTTCAGCAGCTCCACGTAAACGTAATCGGCCCCGCTGGTGGTGGCCGGGTCATAGGTCAGGGTCGCGCCGCTCACCTGTTCCAGATGGCCGTCGATGTAGACCACGCCCGGGGCCAGGGTCAGGACGTTGGCGGCCGCACTGACCTCGAGACCCATGATGATGGAGCCTTCCTTGAACAGGATATCGGCGATCTTGCGCCGCTCCAGGTTGATGATGTCCTGCTGCTCGTTGAGTTCGGAATCCAGCAGGTCGCGATCCTGATGGTAACGGATGCGCTTGTAGTTCTTGGTCGGGTCGAATGTCTCGCGTGAGATGCTCATGTTTGAATCCTCCAGTTAGATCTTGATGATCCCGACCAGCTCCACGCGGGTGTCGGAAATCTTGTTGAAGTCGGGAATGTTCTTCACCTCGTACAGGTAGCCCGGGCGCAGCACCTCGCCGGTCGAGTTGGTGTCCTGATGGAACACGCCGCCCATGGCGAGATCCCCGGTGATGCTTTGCGTGTACTGCACGTCGCCGCCGAAGAAGCCGTATTCGCGGATGGTGATGCCGTTGGCCTCCGCCTCGTCGAAGCGGAAGAAGACGCCGATGGTGTTGGTCTCCTCGCCGGTTTCCAGGTAGCGCACGCCATTGACCAGGAGCGCCCCTTCGGCGTCCTCCTTGAGGAAGGTCCTTTTGTAGTAGCGCTTGCGGGCGCGTTCGTTTCTGAGCCCGGTCTGGCCGATGTCCGGCGCGGGCGGATTCTGCGGGTCGGTAAAGCTGGCATCCCCGTCGCCGATGGCGCAGTGGGTGATGCCGTCCACGGCCTGGCCGAGGAGGAGTTTGGCCGTCAGTATCCGGCCGGTTTTAACGATGAGTCCCAGTGCCATTGCTGTTCTCCTTTAGGTCTGAATTTCGTGGTCTTGATCGATGAGCACCGCGAACAGGATCTGGCGCGTGTCGGCCAGCAGTCCGGCCGGGATCGCGATGCGCTGAACGGTGTCGGATCGGCTGATGTGTGAGCCGGATGTCCGGACGCTGGTATCGATGCTCCGCAGCCAGGGGCGCGTCACCCGCACCGCCGCGTCGGCATCGACGCCCAGACGGCCATGAACGACGAGCCACAGGTCAGCGCTCCGGTTCAGGCGGTTGTTCACGCGAAGCGCGAGGTCGGATCGACGTTCGATCCGATGGGCGACCCGTACTGCGCTGTCGGCCCGGACCATCACCGTGCGCCTGGCCGGTGCCCCGGAAAACAGCTCGAAGAGCGCTCCGGGTTGCGCTGCGCCGATGGCGAGCAGTTCCGGCCGCCGGATGCCTCTGCGGGTGGTGATGGATGCCAGTTGTCCCTTATGCACGGCCACGGCGAATCCTCCCGCTGAGCTTGAGCGCCTGACCACGGTTCATGGACAAGATGGTTTCCGGACGACGCTGGCCGGTGATCGTGGTGACGGTTTTGAGCTTTCCGCTATGCGTTGCCATGGCGTTACTCCTTCACCGCGCACCAGCCGCCGGTGGTCAGGTTGAACACGCGGTAGCTGTCCGTTCCGGTTTGAATGGTGTCTTCCGAGGCGACGTTGCCGCCGCCCACGGCGAAGATCTCAATGAGTTCGCCGCGCAGCTCCTGGTAGGCGGCGGAGCCGGACATCGAGGCGATCCAGGGAAAAAGGATGGTGGTGCCGTAGCGCATTTCCGGATCGGTTTCGCCCTGGAGACCGCCGTGGGCCGCGCCGCAGCGGCCCTGCTGGCCGGACGCGGAGGTCCAGCCGTCGAACTTGTTCACGGCGTAAAATGTGCCCGGCGCGTTGTAGTAACTGTTGACGACCGGCTGCGGGTCCTCGCCGATCTTGGCTCCCGAGGCGTAATCCCGGACGAGGGTTTCGACGGTGATGGTGTTCGGCGTGGCAGCGGTGTCGATGGCGCTCACCCGCACGCGTTCGATGCCCGCGTCGTCCTTGATCACATAGTCCTGTCCGGGCGTGACCACGGTGGCGTCGTTGACCTGAAGCACCACGCCGCTTCCTGCAGTGACCGCCGCCTGCGTGAGCGCGACGGCCCCGGACCAGAACCGTTTCAGCAATCCGCTGTAATGGCCGTAGTAGGTGGAGACGAGCTTGGTCACCACGAAGACGTGGTCCAGATCGGCGAACAGCCAGAAGATGAAGTCGGCGCTGTCCTCCACCCGCAGGTAGGTGTAACTGGTGTGCGAAGCCTCGTTGACGCCGGTGTGGGTGGCCGCGTCCCAATACTGGAATGCAGCGACGTGAATCCGCCCGGAGGTGGTGCTGATACGGAACTGCAGATAGACGTCCTCGGCCCCGGATTCCCCGTGAGACTTGAAGACGAAATACGGCTGCGGGTCGGCCGACTGGTCGTCATGCAGGGTCCAGCCGGTGGTGGTCACCAGGAAGGTACGCAGTTGATTGAGCAGGTCGAGCCGACCGTGGGCGAGTCCTTGAATGCTGTGGTATGCCATGGCGGCCTCCTTAGAGAATCGGGTTTTCCGTGCCAGTCAGGCGCAGCTTGATGTCGAGTTTGTTTTGCACCGGTGTGCCCGGGAGTACGGTGCAGCGCCGCCAGAAAGACAACGTCTGCTGAAATGCCTTGTCGCCGAGATTGAGCGGTGCGCCCTGGGTGGCGGTGTCGAGTCCGGCCTGGGTCAGAGCCAGGCGGTACCAGACCGATTCGTCGGTGCCGGTTTCGTCGATGGGATCGAGCACCAGCCCGGTGTAGTCGTAGCCGGAATAGACGGTCGTTCCGGCGTCGTGCGCGGCCGGAGCGGTGTTGGCAACGCCCCGCTGCACGGTGAGATTGGCGGTGCCGCCGCCGCTTTCGATGAGCATCTGCTCGCCGTCGATGATGATGACTTTGCCGTCGGCAAAGCGCGGTTCGGCCAAGGGGATGGCGGTCTGCGCCGCGTCGATGGCCGAGGCGAGGCCCGTCTGCTCATTGGCGACGTAGAGTTGCCGATCCCTGATGTCGCCGTCGGTGCCGTTGTAGCTCTCGGCCTCGGGGCGGCTGAAATCTCCCTCGGAAATCTGCTGGGTCAGCGCTTCGTCAAGATAGAGGTGAATCGCCATGGGTTCTCCTTCAGGTGGGCCACTGGGTGGCGCGATAGTTATTGGTGGCGGCCTCGAACCCGGCCTGCGTCGGTGCGTGCAGATCCTGCTGACGGAACAGCCAGCGATAGGAAGGCCGCGACCAGCGGAATCCAGCCTGGTTGAGGCGCATGCGGCTGACGCGCAGGGGTCGGGTCCGATCCACGGAGAGGCGCAGGCCGGTGGTGTTGAGCGGGCTCGCGCCCAGCTTCATGGTCTCGACCCGATGGCGCTGGAGAGAGCCCGTGTCCACGTAGACTTCAAGCGAAGCCCGTTCGCCGGTCAGATTCGCATTGCTCAGATACCGGGTGTTCAGGGTGTTCGCGTTGAGTCGGAACACAGGCCCTCTCCGCCGCCATCGGTCGATCCGGTCCACGGCCAGGGTGACGTCCGCGTCGCAGCCAGCGGTGGAGGCGAGCAGCAGATTGCTGATGCCGCCCTGGTTGGCGGTGAGATCGAGACCAGCGTTGAGCCTGGCGCGGCCAAGCTGGAAACAGAGGCGGTGCCGGGATTCCAAGGGCAGGCGCAGGTCGTACTTGGCTTCCGCCCGTTCAACCGGTTCCGCCTGCGTGTCGAAGAAGAAATCCTTCTGCCGGAAGCAGTAGCGCAGCGCGGTCTCGCCATGGGTCAGCAGCGTGCGGTTGAGATGGCTCTCACCCAGCCCGAAGCCGCTTTCCAGCACATCCCCTTCGAAGTCACGGCCGGTGTAGATTGGCGTACAGAAGGAAACCCGATCCTCGCCGACACGGGTGTACGGCAGCCGCCAGTCGTTGAGGGCCTTGTGGTTCAGGCGCATCCTGTTCTGGCGGCCGTGAAAACGGGAGACCTTCACGGCGGCCCGGTCGATCTCCGGGATCATCTCCGTGGTACTGGTGAGCTGCAGCAGCTCCCAGACCCTTTGTTTGTTGGTCAGATGACGGCAGGAACCGAGCGAGGAACGGCCAAGGACGAAGGTCTCGTCGAGAAACGCCAGCACGATCCGGCGCACGGAATTGGCATGCCCGAAGTCGAGCATCGCGCCGCCTTCGATCCATTCCAGGAGAAACTGGAGCCAGAAACAGCGCGTGCCAGCCGGGTGGTGAAACACCAGGGCGTCGCGCAGTCCCTCGGTCTGGTTGAGACACAGCACGCGAAACACGCCGAGGCTGAACACCAGCCCGGGCAGCTTGGCTTTGCTGAGTCGGGAGCGGGCATTGAGACGCAGAGCCGAGCGGAAGGTCTCCTGCAGTTCACCCTGCCAACCGAGCGAGTCGAAGTCGCGTTCGATGGCCGGGATAGTGCCCTTGCGGCGATAGATTTCGACCGCTTCCCGCACGCGGAGACGCTGGCAGTCCGGCGAACAGGTGCCGTCCACCTCGAGGCCGACCAGTCTCGCCAGCAGCGGCAAGAAGCGTTCGTCGCAATGATCGACGTCGAAGATGGTCGGGAAGTCGTCGATGGCCTGCTTGAGTTCGTCGAGCGTTCCGGCGGGAAGGCTCAGAAAGGTGCGCAGGTCACCGGCCTCGTCGTTGTGCTCGTAAAGCGGCGGCAGCAGGCCGAGCAGATTGTCCTTGAACCAATCCGACATCAACCAGCCCTCCGCAGATCGAGGTTGACGCTGCCGAGAACCGGGATTTCGCCATGGCGCAGCTCTATGTCCTGCTGGGGCGCGTAGAGATGCATGTGGCTGACGCCGCGCACGCCGTCGATCAGGGCCACCAGGTCGGAGAAGTGAATGGTCTGGCCGAAAGAGACTTGGTCGAAGGAAAAGAAATCGGAGAGCGCGGCTTCGATGCGGCTGCGCACGTTTTCCAGCGGTTCACCGGGCCAGATGTAGACCTCGGCGTCGATAGAAACGGGGCGGTAGATCGGATCGAACAGGTTGATCTCGACAGTGATGACCTTGCGGCGTTCGAGAAACTCCGCGAGGTCCCGCTTGAGCAACGCCGAGGGCATGCCGCCGCCATTGGGGGCGATGGCCAGTTGGACGTTGTAATAGCGGATGTTCTGACAGGCATTGGTGTCGAGCACCTTGGCCTTGGCGACGCCGGGGTAACCTTCGGCGAGGGCCTGGTAATCCTCCAGGGTGACGGCCTTCCAGAGACTGCGCAGCTCCGCCGGTGCCTGTCGGCGGGCATGTTCGAGGGCTTCCCGCGACGCTCCTCCGGTGGCAGGCACCGGGTTGGTGACGGTCAGGGAAACCTGGCCGCCGTCGAGGTAGACCGGGCTCAGCAGTTGGGTGATCCGGTTCGGACCGAGATTGCCCTGATCTCCGATGGTCTGCAGATAGCTGACGGTGATGGCGCTTCCCTGAGCGGGTACAGCGCCGCTTTGCCCATCGCCGAAAATCAGGGTCGAGATGTCGAGGGCATCCAGGTCGGCCATGAAATGGCGGCCGTCGGCAAGGCTGTCCTGGAAATGATCGACCTCGCTCCAGGCGTCGTCCCCCACCGTAACGGTGATGGTGCCCTGGGCGATGACGTCGCCGGTCAGGTGGATGCGCTGGAATGGCAGGCCTGTCGAAGTGAAGGTCTCGATGCGGCGCACGCCTTGCCGGGCCGGGATGTCCACCGAGAGCACGCCTCGCGGGATCAGGCCGTCCTCGACCGTCTCAAAATCCGCTTCGCCGTCACTCAGCAAGGCGCGGCAGGCTGTCCCCGCCGGAATGGTCAGGTCCTTGCCGAGCGGGGCGGAGAGCCGGAAGCGCAGCGTGGTGGTGGAGGCCACCGGCGAGTCCAGCCGGTAGCCGATGAGCTTGCAGAGGTTGATGACGTTCTGGCGCTGGCGGGCCGTGGGCAGAAAGGCCTCGGCCGCCTGGGCGTCCAGGTAGTAGGCCAGCATGTCGCCCACGCCGCAGAACAGATCGAGCAGGACGACACCGAGATCGGAGTGGTTGAAATCGGTCCAGCGGTCGGTGAACTGCGGGATCTTCGCCAGCAGCTCCTGGCGGATCGATTCATAATCCTTGTTGATGTATCCGATGCTTGCGCGGCCCATGGTCTCTCCGGTTTTCGGCGGTTATGCAAGAGCGCCTGATGCTCTCGCCACGCCGGTTACTTACCGGAAGGGGCCTGGATGTGTCGGAGGCGGGATGCCTCAGAGCGGGCCGCGCAGTTGCCAGACGGGATTGGGCTGCCCGGAGGTGTTGTTGAGGTAGTGGGATTCCTTTTTGCCCTCGAAATAGAACAGACCGATGCGGCCCGGCTCCAGGGTGGTGATCCGGTGAACGGTGCCAGCGGCGTTGTCTTCCGCCTGACTCTGGGTGTCGAAGCCCAGACCGCTCGCGGCCAGATAGAGGGCGTGCTCGGCCTGGGGCGCTTCCGTTTCTGGCGCTCCCTCGAATGTCAGGTAATGGCCGTGGTTGTCACCCGGATCGCTGACGATCCACTTGCCGTTGCGGTCCTGATAGGCTCCCTCGATGTAGGCGACTTCGTATTCCCCGGCTGGCCAGATGAAGGAATCATCTGGATCGGGGCTCATCTCGGCTGCGTCGAACCAGAGCAGATTGAACAGCGAGCGCACGTCCGCCGACAGGCGCACGCTGCGCACCGGCGGCGGCTCAGGCTCGGGTTCCGGCTGGGGATAGCTGGGCGCGGGATTGTTCGGGTCTTCTCTGTAGAAGGGATAGACCAGGTTGCCGTCCACCTGGCTCTGGATCACCCGGTAGGCGATATGTACCAGCAGCAGGTTGGCGTCGATGTTCAGCGGCCAGTCGTCGAAGCGCACCTCCGTGATGATCACCCGCTTTTCCCAGCGCTTGATGGCGTCGATCACGTAATGGCGCAGCAGGCCCTTGAGCACCTCGTCGTTCTGTTCGAACACCAGATCCTTCAGCCGGGAGCCGAACTCCGGATTCATGAACCGTTCGCCGATCCGGGTGCCGAGGATCTGCAGGATGCTTTCGCGGATATGCTCGTGCTCACGTGAGGTGGTGGTCGAGACCTGGGTGCCGCCGGACACCGACTGAAACCGGAACGGGTAACGCAGCCCCTTGCCGAGAAAGTCGTAGCTCATCAGGTACGCTCCTTGCAGTCGATGCCGCACTGTCCCGAGCAGCCATTTTCCGGTGCGCCGTCGTCGACGGCTTCTCCCTGGAACCGGACCACCATATCCAGGCCATTTTTCAGACCCAGATGGATGGTGCCGTCCGCCTCGATCAGCCCGCCGTGGCCGGACTGACCGCACTGGAATCCCTTGGCTCCGCCGGAGAGCAGACGAATGGCGATGGTTTCACCGATGCCCTCGATGCGGCCGATGCCGATGATGTCGATAGGCCCGGCCGGGTTGATCAGGGTGATGAACCGCTCCCGATGATCGACGTCGAGGCGGATGCCCTCGGGCAGAACCACCGCGAAGCGTTCCGCGCCCATTGCGGTCGGCTCGATCCCGGCAGGCAGTCCGCTGATACCGGCCGCCTCCTGGGTCGAACGCAGATAGGACTCGACCAGGGTGTAAAGGCGTCCCGGGGCGACCTCGACGGTCGTGCCGGGTCCGGGGGTGATGACCTGCTGTTCCCCGCCGTCGATAACGCAGATTCGCTGGTCGTCCGTAGTCCGCAGGATCATGCCGTCGGGCAAGGTGAAGAGCCGGTTGCCATCCGGCAGATCCCGGGGTTCGGTGCCCGCAGGCAGTTCGACGAAGGGATAGAAATCGGGCTCCGGCTCGATCTGTACCTGGTCCAGATACTCCTGGGTCCTGGCCTGCTGGGCCTCCAGATAGGCTTGGGCCTGGCCGCGCATCGCCTCAGAGGCGGAGTGACCGGCCTCCAGTAGCGTGCGGATGCCGGAAAGCTCCTCACGAATGCCTGACAGGTGATCGCAGAGCGCCCGTAAAACATACTGCTGTTCGCCGGAATCGGTCTGTTCGATGGTGGCCTGCAAGTCGGCGGGTTCTTCGGAAATCATGGACAACCTCCATTACATGCCGACATTGGCGGGTTGGGATTGATAGCTCATGGCGTTGACCGGCGTCACTGTTCCGGTCGCACCGTCTATTTCGAACACGGTCCAGACCGTGCCCGGGGCGTTGGGAACGGTGAAGGTCTGCTCACGGCCATCGCTCAGGAACACTTTCACCGATGCTCCGGACTGCGCCAGGCCGGTGCTCGGATTGGCGTTGCGGTTGGTGTAGTCGTGGACCGCGTAGCGGTAGACGCCGGGAATGAGCCGATGGATGGTGATGGTCTCCGGCCCGTAGGAGCTGGTGTCGTCCACGTCCAATTCCGCCGCCTCGTTTTCGATGGTGTGGGAATAGAACACATGGAAACGGCCGCCCGATGGCGTCGGTCCGGTGAGATGGGAATCGAGGTCCCGGGGGTTGAGCCCCCACTGCAACACGATGCGGGCGACCTGGCCGTCGAGTTCGGGCGAGAGAACGATCTGAATGTCGCCGGAGATGTTGGGGTCGGCGTTCACCCAGCCATGCCAGGCGATGTATCCCGGCGCGGTGACCTCCACGTAATAGAACCCCTCGGGCACGGTCAGCTCGAACCCGCCATAGGCGTTGGCAAAGGTCTGGAACGCCGCCGGGCCGGTTTCCGAGCGGCGGAATTCGATCAGCGCGTTGCCGACGCCGCTGGTGTTGAGGGCGTTGACCACAGTGCCGCTGAGGAAGACCGATGCTCCGCTGGCAAAGTCCGGGTGGTCGGCGAACCAGGACGGATCGCGGACCTCCACCAGAATATGGCGGAGGCTGTCCCGGACCGAGGATCGCCAGACCATGAGCACGGCGTTGCCGATGGTCCAGCCGCAGCGAATGACACCGTCCGGCCCGATCTCCGCGACCTCCGGATTGCTGGAGGCAAAGACCGGGGCGTCCACGTCGCCGCGCAGGGAGAGCGGAACCCGTTGCTCGAACTCGCCAGCGGAGAGCCGGATGGAGTGAGGCTGTACCTCCCAGTGGCTATAGTCTGGCGCGGTATCGGTCATGAAGGGACCTCCACCGGTGCGGAGACGCCGCCGCCATAGACCTCGACCTGGACGTGACGCAGGCTGAGCCGCTCGGGCGAATCCCAGACCAGGATCATGGCCGCCCCGGGAACGAAGCCGCACTCGACATTGCCGTCCTCATCGACACTGGCCACGTCGGGATTGGACGATTCGAACACCGGCGCTTCGGGTAGACCACGGATCGAGAGCGGAATGCGCTGGACGAATGGGGATCGCGAGACCCGGATCAGTTTCGGGAAAACATCCCAGTAGTGCGGTTCCTGCGGCTGTTCGAGATTGTTCATGGCGGCCCCCTCAGTTGTCGATGGTGTCGGGACTGCCGGTGACGATGATGGCTCCGCAGGCGGTGATGTCGCCGATGCGGGCGTTGGGCAATCCTTCGGTGATGGTGTCGAAGCTGCCGGTCACGATGGGCGTCACGCCATGCCCAGGGATGGGACAGACGTGCAGATCACCCATGCGGGCCACCGGCATGCCGTTGTCCAGCGTCCGGCTCGCCCCGGTGATGATGACGCCGCCGTGACTGCTGATGTCGCCGAGTCGCGCCTGGGAGCTCATGGGTTCACCTTCAGCAGCAGATGGATCAGAAAGCCGATGAGTCCGCCAATGGTGCTGCCGATGGTCAACACCAGGCCGACGATCTTCCACATGGTCTCGGTCCCCATCTTGGAGCCGACCCGGGCATGCAGCCGGTCGATCTCCTCGGCGTGCCGGTGCAGATCAGAATAAATCGAGCGGACCAGCACCTCGACGTTTTCCTTGTCCGATTTCTTCTCGATTTCACGCTCGATCTTCTCGAGGCGGTCCTGGATTTCCCGACGGTGACTTTCGAGGATGCTGCGGAATTCTTCCCGCCAATGATCGAAAGTCCGGGCCAGCAATTCCTCGCTGGCCGAGAGTCCGGAGGGCGTTGTTGTTCTTTCTCCCATGCGATGCTTCCTTCAGGTGTTGATCAAGACGGTGTTCGTCGAGCGAATGATGATGTTTCCGGCCACCCCATCCATGAACACGAGGCTGCCGGACTTGTCGGTGGCGCTGATGCTCTCCTGACCGGGCGCGGCGTTCATGCGCACCACCTGACCGGCCTTGTCGGTGAGCCGGATCTGTTCGGCGGCGGCGGTGGAATCGACGAGGATTTCCTGTGTGCCGTTGAGTCCCCAGATGTGAACCTTCTCCCGGCCCTTGGTGGTATCGATGAGGATCTTCTGCCAGCGGGAGCGGCCCTTGTCGCACGAGAGGATGTGGACCTTCTCCTTGTCCTGCCAGGCTTCGAGGATCACCTGCTGGCGGCAGAGGTCGGTGAGCTGGATGCGGGCGCGGGAGCCGACGATCTGCGAAGCGATGTCGAGCTGGTCGCCTTTCTCGGCGTCCTTCGTGCCTCGGCGCAGGGCGTTGCCGCTCTGCATTTCCGGCTTCACCTTCCCTTCCATGGTGAGGATCTGTCCGGCGCGGTCGATGATCCGCAGCAGCTCGTCGCCGTCGCGGTCATCGGCCAGGATGGTGTGGCCGGTTTCGGTCTTGAGCAGGACCTTCAGGCGCGGGCAGTAATACGGCGGATGGCCGTGGTACTTCTTGTGTTCGAGATCGTCATGCCGGTTGGCCTGATGCTCGACCTTGTCCTCGCAGTCATGGCAGAAGGCATTCGCGCAGGTGCGCTTGGATTCCTCGGGCTGCTCGCCGGGATTGCTCCTGGCCAACCAGACCCCGGTCCAGATCGGATACTGGACGACGCCGCCCTCGAACTCGGCCCAGACCGAGGCACCTTCCTCGGGGACCAGGAACATGCCGGTATCGTCGTTGCCGCCGTAGGGGAAACAGGGAGCGGCCCATTCGGACCAGTTCTCCCGCCCGCTGCCGAGCACGGCGGGGATCTCCAGCCGGACCCGGCCAAGGCGTTCGGGGTCGTTGTTGTCGCGCACGAAGGCCCGGAACTTGCCGTACCAGCGGTTGCGGTAGCGCTCCTCGGAGTGACGGTCGCGGGTTTCAAGCATGCTCCGTCTCCCGTTTTCGACTGGCGTCCCAGGCCAGCCAGCCGCCCAGGCGAACCGCCCAATACATGACCTGCCTTTTCCACAGAGGCACCCCCAGGGCAGCCATCAGTTCGAGAAAGACGCGGTCGGCAGCAAGCCGCGAGACCTTGCCGGTGTGGTAGAGATAGTCGTGAACGACGGCCGCCGGGGAATATCTCCCCCAGGGCGGCACCACGCGCCAGAACAGGCGCGGCACCGAGGCGAAGTCGGTCTCGAACCCAGCGGGCACTTCGATGATGCGGCCAGCGCCGGTGCGGACACGGAACGGCTGGGTCAGCCTCGCGGTCATTCCATTGGGCAGGATCTCCACCCGAAGAGGCCCGGACAGTCCCAGCGCGGTGCCCGAAAACAGGGTCTTGTTTTCGGCGCTCATGACCGCCACCTCGCCTTGCCCGACTGGCGCACGTCGAGATGGACCCAGGAGGCGTAGACGCCGATGCCGCCCTCGCGGAAAAGCGGAATTTCCTCGGCGATGACCGCCAGTTGCTCGGGCGAAACACCTGCGGGACAGCTCACGTCGGCCGCCATGCCCAGCGTGTGGAAACTCTGCTCCGCGCCACCCACCGCCTTATTGTGCCGGTTGCAACGGAAGCCGCTGGTAATGGACAGCGGTTTGCCGATGCGGTCGCGCAACGCCTGCAGGGCGTCGACCAGGTCGGGATGGACCGCAGCCGAATGGCCGCAGCAGTTCTTGCCCTTGCAGGCGAATTCCGAACGGTTGAAATTCTTACTGAGATCACCCATTGCCGCCTCCTTGTGTGACCGCGCCGGAATCCGCGTCGATGGTCACCATGGCTGGCGGCTCGTTTTGCGGCGTGGGCGGGGCCTCCTTATCGTTGGGTTTGCCCTGGGACTCGGCGGACTTGTCGCCCGCGCCTTTGCCGAGGGCGTTCTTCTTGAGTTTGAGTTCGCAGAGATAGCCAGCGCCGCTGATGCTGTGGCGCACCGAGTGGCAGTAGTAGATCCCGGAAAACTTCCGTCCCACGCCCTTGATCTCGACGTTCTTCTTGGCGCGTAGCTGGGGAATGCCGATGGTGGCCGCGTCCGCCTCGACCTGCCGCAGCTCGGCCTCGCGGAATTTGCCTTCGGCGTTGTCCTGGGCGGGCTCCTGGCGCGGCTCTTCGTGAAAGCCTTCGGAACGGTCGAAGCTGGGCACGATCTGTCCCGTCTCCTGTTCCTTGAAGCTGCCTTCGCCGGTGTTGCCGTCGACCAAATAGGTCTGCTTGCCCAGGGCCGTCCGCTCGGGCGTGGTGGCGTTGTTGGCCTTGTGCTCGACCACGTCCTTCTTGCGCGGGTCGATACCGACCGTCTTGGTCTCGACACCCGCGCCCTTGGCTCCCTGGGATTGGGTGCTGGGGCGGAACGAGCGCAGCAGGCCCTTGGTGTCGGTGAAATATTCGAGGGTCAGAAGCGGCGTCTGGTCGAGCTCGCGGGGATGGAAATGGAGTTCGTCGTCCTGGATGTAGAAGACATAGCCGCTCACGCCGTCGCCATCGCGGTCACGGGCCTTTTCCGCCAGCTCCTTGAGGAACTGGGCGTCCGAGATGTTGCTCTGGGTGACGCGGAGATGGGTTCCCTTGGTGGCCGTGACCACTGGCGTGAGGCCGTTGGCTGCGGCGACTTGTTCGGCGATTTCCGAATAGAGGATGCCGGGAGCGGGTTTCTGCCAGACCTTCTGGTTTTCCTTGCCCGCCAGTTTGAAGCCCTTGTCGTAGGCCTTGATGCGGATGGTCGGATCACCGTTTTCCGGAAAATCGTAATCGATGTCCTTGATGACCGCCTTCTTGCGCGGGGAGAGGTTACCCACGTAGCCGAAGCGGGCCACGATCTCGTTGCCTTCCTGGAACAGCGGATCGTCGACGAACTGCAGGTTGCGGTCGGTCACCGACAGCTCGAGGACATCCAGCTCCTCCTCATTGTCGGTGAAGACGAACGAAGTGATCTCCTGGGTGATGTCCTTCGAGAGGTCTTGCCCCTCGATCTGAATCAGAAATGTCGGCTTGAAGGTATCCAGATCCATGCGTTTCTCCGGCGGTTCGCAGTTCCCTGCTTACTTACCGGAAGGCATGGCGAGGTGTCGGGGGGGATCAAGCTTTAGGTTTGAAAATCTTTTGGCGTATGGAGGGTGTGTGGCAATTGAGAGTTATGTGCATAACGGGCGAGGTAAGCCGACCGCAGAATGCGGGTCGGCTTGACCGAAATGTTAGAGCCAGAAGCCAAAACGGATAACCGTAACTTGGCGACGGGCGCTAACTGCGAAAAGGCACGGTGCCACCGAGGCGGCACAGCACTACGAAAAAAATAGCTGCTCGCGCTTGCTACACAAGGGCCAGAGGCCAAAAAGACCACAAACGGCCATCGTCGCCGTGGAGAGCGGCGAGGAAGCGATCAACCATCGCACACTCAGCATGGCCTGTCGACAACCTCTCGCGCAACCAAGACATCGCGGTCGGACTGCAAGTGATCTTGAAGCCACGGGCCCGTCCCACCCCGACATGGACCTCGATGCCCGAACGGACGTTAGATTTCGAGTTCTAGGCGTTCTGCGATGAAGGTTGGATCCCAGCCGGGATTGAAAGTGTCGACGTGGGTGAATCCGAGCCGCTCGTATAGGCCACGCAGGTTCGGGTGGCAGTCGAGCCGCAGCTTGGCGCACCCCTGCGTTCGCGCGGCATGGCGGCAAGCCTCGATCAGCGCGGAGCTGACACCCCGGCCCGCATGTGTCCGTCGCACCGCGAGCTTGTGCAGATATGCGGCCTCCCCCTTGAGGGCGTCGGGCCAGAACTCGGGATCCTCGGCCGACAAGGTGCAACAGCCGACGATGCCGTCGCTGCAACTCGCGACTAGGAGCTCGGATCTCAGGACGAAGGTCTCCGCGAATGTCCGGTCGATCCGCGCGACGTTGCGCGCGGGCGTTCCCTTGGCGGACATCCACGCCGCTGCGTCGTGCATCAGCCGCACATCCTCG
>CAYLNG010000031.1:0-28240 GCA_964385155.1 uncultured Verrucomicrobiota bacterium | reverse complement strand
AACACCCCCGATGAAGTACTCTCATAAGAAGTGGCTCAACTAAAGGGGAGGCAGCCAGACCAATCTGGCTTCCTGCGAACACCATTACACGTCAAACGAAGATGAATCGAATGCCCGATCTGCGCCACCGCGCCACCGACGCCGAACTCATGGACCTCCCGGACTCCGACGAGGCCCGGCTCTTCCGCACCCTGGATCAGTTCGCCTCTATCAACCTGCTTTTTTCCCGCGTCCGCCCCCTCCTCCGCCGCCACGTGCTTGACCGCATCCCTCCCGGCACCCCCTGCCACCTCGTCGACCTCGGCGCCGGCGCCTGCGACATCCCCGTCTGGCTCCTCCGCGAGGCACGCCGCCGCAACCTCGACCTCCGCGTTACCGCCGTCGATGCCGACCCACGCGTCGTCCGTTACGCCCGCGAACGCCACGGCAACGAACCCGGCCTCGACATCCGCGAGGCCGACGCCTTGGCCCTCGACACCTTCGCCCCCTTTGACTTCCTCTTCGCCAACCACTTTCTCCACCACCTCCCCGACAGCGTCCTCCCCCAACTCCTCGCCGATGCTGCACGACTCGCCCGCCGGGGGGTCCTCCTCACCGACCTCCGCCGCTCTCGCTCCGCCTACCTTGCCTACTCTCTCCTCTCATTCCTTTACCGCGACAGCTTCGCACGCACCGATGGGCTCCTCTCCATCCGAAAAGGGTTCACCCCCTCCGAACTGCGCCAACTAGCCCCCCATCTCCATCTAAGGAGAACCTTTCCCGGGCGCCTGATCCTCCTCACCCCTTCCGGCCCCGCCAGGAAACGCTGAAGAAGAGGGAAACACCTGAAACCGTCCGGGGTCTGTTGACCGTTACCGACCAGTCCCCAGGCCTCCGTTTCACGAAACACGGAGGAAGAAGCCCTGAATGCCCCTCACCTGTGCCACTAGGGCACGAGGCTCGCGGAGGGGGGGGCGAGGCACGTTCTAGACATAGAGCCTCCTCACTCACACAACAAAGGTGTTGGACTCGAAGGCCTTGGATAACGAGCCCCGGTCAAAGGTTCAACGGCGGCAGAACACGAACCCCACGCGCTTGCGGCGGGGCTGAGGATCACTCCGGGCTTTTTTCCTCCCTTGGTTTCAGGGGTAAAGAAAAATCCTCAGAATCACGTGCAATTGAAACTGCGCTTTGTTTTGGGGAATCGGCACGTCAAACGGAGGTCTGATGTCTGACGCCCGCCTCGCTCAAGACCCGAAGACCCCTAGCGGATAAAGGATTACACCTTGACGGAGAGATACGATTTTCATGGGATCGCCCGATCGTGATGGAGGGGCGCCCCGGTGCTCCCGTCCCTTCATGCTGGGGAGAAGGAGGATTCCGACTTTGGGATCAGCGCAACTTCCGGGCGCGGCGGAAAAGATCACCACGCGCATGTGACGGAGGAGGCGGTGGCTCCCGCGAAAGCGGGGGGGAGCCCTGCTTTGGAACCGCCTTTGCGTGGCGTGTGGGAACCTGGAATCCTCCGCTGCCCCCCTCCCACTCGGGGCGCCTCCCCTGTAGGCGGAACATCCAGGCCTCCGCCAGGAACAACAGCAACAACGCCACAAGAAACCCGTTCCGGAAACCACGTGGAACTGGACGCAGGGCGGGTGTCCACGCTCCACCCAGGTCCACACGCTCTTCCCCTCCGCTCCGCGCGGAAAGCTGCCGCAACCTGCGAAGCATCGCCGGATCCGGCCTCGCCTCCAGTCCGGCCTCCCCCATCACCGGACCAAACGGAAGCGTCATCCCTCCCACCCGCAGCGCGCCACGAACCCGCTCCTCCCCACGCAATACGATCTCCGTCCTCAAAAATCCCGGGTCGATGCGACGCCATCCGTGTTCGCGCGGTTCCGTGTCCACCGAGCTCGCGGTGGTCAATAACGGAGGCTCGAAGGTGAAACGTTCTTGCCAGGCCGCGTCCGCATGCAACTCCAAACGGAGGGTTGCCCCGACCCTCCGCAAACGGAGCGCGAGACCAGGGGGAAGTTCGGGACGCGCCGCCCAGCGGACCAGCGTGCGCGCGAAGTCGCCATACTCCAGCCAGGCCCGAATGGCGTCCGAATGATCGCCCGCCATCGGGAAGGAGACCGCCGCGACCCGGCCCGCTCCCCGCTGCCAGTGGGCAAGCAGCGGGGCCGCATAGGCGTCAGTGCCCACCAGGGACTGGGCTGCGCCATCGCGCAGGTAACTGAGATTATAGCCGCCCACACGCACGGGCCAGGTTGGCGCGGTCTCGGCCACCTCGCGCCAGCCGGCCTCCTCACGCACTCCCGTCTCCTCCTCCACAAAGGCCGCGCGGCTTACCCTCACCGTTTCCTGCGCAAACACGGCCGGAAGCATCGAAGCGTCCCCACAAAAAAAGGCCAGTCCACCGCCCTGCTCAGCCGTCGCCCGCAGAAACGCCGCGTCCGCATCCCCCTCAGTCCCCAACGCGATCACGCTCAGGGTCATGCCCGCTTCGGCCATCCTTTCCATCAACTCCGGCACCCCTTCCGGTTGTTCCGCATCCGCGGCGTCCGCGAAGAGGATCACGTGGCGTTGGCCCTGGGGGGCTTTGCTGAGCTCTGTTTCCACCGCCTCCAGGGCGTTCCGCACGTAGATTCCACCTCCCGTGCTGCGGATGGACCGCACCCGTGCGGCCAGCTTCGCGCGGTCACGGCCCACCCGCCGCAGGGGGACAATGCGATGGGCCTCCGTGTCCACCGCGAAAACGGTCAACGCGTCCAGGTCCCCCAGGAGTTCAAGGGCCCGGGCCGCGCCTGCGTTTGCGAGCTCCATTTTGGTCACCCCGCCGACCGATGCCGACATGCTCCCGGATCGGTCCAGCGCGATCCCCATGGCCACCGCCAGCTTGCGGTCCTCCTCCTTGAGTTCCATGGACACAGGCAGCAAGGGGTCGATCGGGGAATCGAAATACCCGCCCGAACCGAAGGAACCTTCGCCACCGAACATCACAAGTCCGCCCCCCTGTCCCTGCACAAAGAAAGGAACCGCCTCAAGGAACTCCGCGGGCACCCGGTGCGCCGGGACATTGTTGATCAGCAGTGCCGACGCCCCACTCAGGCGGCCCTCCAGCAGACGCGCAGGTTCCACCTCCACATCGACCTCGAACCCCGCGCCCCTCAACACCTCCGTCAACGGATCGTCCCTGAACGCCGTTACCAACAGGATCCGATTCCTACCGGACGCCTCCACCTCCCGCACCAGACGGTTATTGTCCGGGCGGGGATCCCCTTCCTTTTCAATCCACACCTCATACCGCGAGGCTCCCGGGACAGGCAGCAGGTCGGTCCAGCGCAGCGGTGGACCGCCATCGCGGAAAACAAACATTCCCTCCTGCTGGAGTTCGCCATCGCGGAGGAGTCGATAGCGTGCAGATGCCCCCGCCGGTCCCCTTACCCGCGCCTCCAACAAAAAGGGCTCCCCGGCGCGGACTTGTGTCGGCGCCGTGAACTCCTCGACCCAGACATCCCCGAACATGGGCGCCGGAAACACCCGAAGGTCCAACGGAACCCTCTCCCGCTCCAAAAGCTCCCCCACCTCCTCCAAAGGCTCGGTCATCTGCCCATCGGTGAGCATCAACAGCCGCCGGTTCCTGCCACGGTCGCTCCGCATCAAGGCATGGCGCACAGCGTTCGCCCCGAGCGTCGCATCGCGTGCACCGGGCAGGGGCACCGAATAGGATTGCGCCTCCCTGTGAACCGCCTCTTGGGCAAAGTCCACCACATGGAGGCGGTCATGAGGTCCACGGGACTGCTCGAGGATCGCGAAGAGTTCCGGTAAGCGGGGAGCGACCGATTCCTCGGCCGACCGGGAGCGATCGACCAGCACCCAAAGATCCGTGCCAGGAGTTTGAACATCGAGGTGGGGATCCAGGGCCGCCGCCAGCAAGAGCAGCCCACAGGCCAGACGTGCCGGGCGCAAGAGCCCCGCCTTGGGAAAAAGCCAGGCCAGGGCGCCCCACAAGGGTACCAACAAGAACGCCTCGGGATGCGGAATACCAATCACACCCCTCTCCTAACACGCCGCCTTCCCTCGTCCCAAGCCCTTTTATGCGACGGGGCATCAAAAAAGAGAGGCGGAGGGAAGCGGATAGGGATGTGGCAAGCTTTTTGGGCGAATGGCCCCGCCCGGGAACGCCCCCCCCGTGCTCTACCGAATCTTTGCCGCACGGAGTTGCCGCCAAAGAGAGGGCCTCAGATGCGCCCGATCCATTGCCGTTTTGAGGATTACGGGGTGCCGTCGCCCCTAACCCCTTCGGGAGCGCGCGGAGTCCTGCCGCGACTGCCGCCCACCATGGAGTGCATGGGGGCCGATGAGGTCATCCGGTTGATCGTCTGCATATAGTCGATGAATTCCTTCGTTGCACGGTTGTTCAGGCCCAGGGCCTGTTGGGCGTAGTCATTGAGCAAAATCTCCCGTTGGCGTCCCATCAACTCACGCACCTCCCCCGATACTTGGCCCAAGGCACGAAAAACCTCCCGCCGATCATCCCGCGACAGTTCCGGGTCACCCATCCGGTTCATCAATGCCTCCACTTCGTCCATAGCCTGCAAGAGCCGCTCGTGGCCCGCACGGTATTCCGGTGCCAGCCCCTCGGTGGAAACCTGGGCGAAAAAGGCCCTACGATCGGCAACCTCGCTGACCATCTGCTTCCGGAAATCCTCGCGGCGTTGGGACCACTCCTGGAGCCGCCGTTCCCTTTCCGCCACCTGTTCGGGGGTCAGGGGCATCGGTTGCGGACGCTCGGCCCGCTCGGACACAGCCATCTCCATGGGCATTTGCTCACTCTCCGCCAAGGAAATCCGCATGGGGGGGAGCTCCTGCAACCCGTTGGTTTGCGAGAGATCCGTATACAGTGGCGGCGCCTCCCTCCATTCCGCCACCTGACGGTGCAGCGCCTCATTCGCCTCCCGCATCCCCTTGAAAGCCGCCTCCAGCTCAACGAGTTGCCCCCGGGCCTCGCGGACCTCTGCGGCCAATCCCGCGGAAACCTCCTGCTCCTTCCACCAAAGCCCCGCCAGGCCCAAGATGGAAAATACTGCACACGCAAACACCCATTTCATCAGAGCATTCATATCAATTCCGGGGAGAGAAGGGAAAACCGACCAATCGGATAAAACACCATTCTACGGAAGTTCCCGGGACGGGTCAAGAGATCCAGGAGCTTTCTGCTCAAGGCACCCGGATCAAAGGGTGACACCATCCTTGAAGATGGAGATCTCCCGGTAGCCATTCTGCTCGTTGCGGGTAAGGCATTCGCCATTGGCGACCGCACGGATCCGCTCAATGAGGTCATCGCGGGCCTCCTCAAAACTCCGCCCGGCCAGGATGCAGCCGGCATCAAAATCGATCCAGTTCGGCTTGTGCCGTGCCAGCGCGGAATTGGTCGCAAGTTTGAGGGTGGGCACGGGACCGCCAAAAGGGGTTCCCCTTCCCGTGGTGAACAAGACCATGTGCGCGCCCGAAGCGGTCAGCGCCGTCACCGAAACCATGTCATTCCCGGGGCCGTTCATAAGATTCAGCCCGGGCTTGCTCAGCCGTTCACCGTAATCCAGTACGTCCACAACGGGGGCCCTCCCCCCCTTCTGGATGCACCCCAACGATTTGTCCTCCAGGGTCGTGATCCCCCCGCTTTTGTTGCCGGGCGAAGGATTCTCGTATATCGGCTGGCCCACCTTGCGAAAATAGGCCTTGAAGCCGTTGATCATCGCCACCAGCTTGTCAAAAACCGCCTCTTGGACACATCGGTCCATCAGGAGGGTTTCGGCCCCGAACATCTCCGGCACCTCGGTCAACACCGCGGTCCCACCCTTTCCAACGTGCCAATCCGAAAAATGCCCCACCAGCGGATTCGCGGTAATCCCCGAAAATCCGTCCGATCCCCCGCACTTGAAGCCCACCCGAAGCTTGGAAAAGGGAACCTCCTCCCGACGGTCCTTTTCCATCACGCGCAACAACTCGCGGATCGAGGCCATTGCCGCCTCCTCCTCGTCCACACAGTCCTGTGCCACCAGGAAACGAATACGTTCCGGGTCGTAACGATCCCCCATCGCCTCCCGGAAACCGGCGATTCCGTTATTTTCGCAGCCGAGCCCCAACACCAGCACGCCACCCGCATTGGGATGGAGAGCCAGGTTGACTAGCGTCTGGCGGGTAAGGGCGTGGTCATCGCCCAATTGCGAGCATCCATAGGGATGGGGGAACGTGTGGATTCCATCCGCCAAGGAACCCTCGAGTTCCTCCCGAGCGCGGGCCACGATCCGCTGGGCCGTGCGGTTGACGCAGCCCACGGTGGGGATAACCCAGATTTCATTTCGGATACCGATCTCCCCTCCCTTCCGGCGGTAGGCCCGTATCGTCATCGGCTGGGGTTCCGGGTGGTAGGGAACCTCCCCCTTGTAGTCGTAGGAGAGATTGTCCGACAGGGTGGTCCTGACATTGTGGGTGTGGACATGCGAGCCCCGGCAGATCTCCACCGTGGCTTCGCCCATCACCTGCCCGTATTTCAAAATAGGCTGCCCCGGCCGCAAATCGACGAGGGAGATTTTATGGCCTTGGGGAATATCGGTTTGCACGCGGAGGGCCACCCCCTCCAGCGAGACCTCCGTGCCGGCGGCGAGGAAGACAAGCGCCACCGCGACATTGTCGACAGGGGAGATCCGGATCAACTCAGAGGACACAAGGCACCTCCAGCACACGAGCGAGGGCGAGGGAGGCCCCGCCGGAGAGCAGGTCGGACAAGGAACAGCTGACGGCATCCACCAAGACCCCGGATGAGGAAAGATCCTCGCCCCAGAAGTCCGCCATTCCCAGCACCCGCGCGGTGAGCGCACGGGGATCCGTCCCCAGTTCCTGCCAGGCGGTGCGCATCCGCTCCAGAACTGCCGGATCGTCGCAGATGGGATAGAGGGCTCCCTCCACACTCCCCTGGCCACGTCCATCCTCGATACGCTCCACCCGGTAAAACCGCAGGAGAGCGGCAAAAGCCAGGGAGAGGGCCCGGGGTGCCGAGCCAGTCTGCGCCAGCCGCTCCAACAGGGTCGGCAACACACGGACCCTGAATTTAGAAACAGAATTCAGGGATATCGTGAGACAGGCATGGCGGATAAAGGGATTGGCAAATCGCTCCATCACCCCATGGATATAGGCTTCCTTCTCCTCGAGGGGCAGGTCGATCGTCGGCGCGATCTCCCTCAGGGCTCCCATCGCGATGAAGGCCTTCAGCTGCGGATGTTCCAGCATCTCCCGGACCGTGGTGACACCCGCCAGATGCGCCAGCAACACGCTCATTGTGTGAATACCGTTGAGTACCTTCACCTTCCGCGATCGGTATTGCGGCAGATTGTCGGTGAACACCACATGAAGGTCGGTCCGATCGAAAGGAAGCTCCTTCCGAAAAACCTCGTCACCCTGGATCGCCCACAAATGGTAGGGTTCTCCACAGACCACCAGGTCGTCGCGGTATCCCCATTCCGCCGCCAACGCTTCGGCTTCATCCGCAGGATAACCCGGCACAATCCGGTCCACCAGCGTGTTGGCGAAATGGCAGCTCCGTTCGACCCAGTGGATGAAATCGAGACCCAGATGCCACTCCTCCGCAATACGAAGAACCAGCTCCCGGAGTTTATCCCCATTGGCTTCGATGAGTTCACAGGGGAGGAACAGGAGCCCCTTGTCCGCCGCTCCCTCAAAATGACGGTAACGCTCATACAACAAGGCCGTCACTTTTCCCGGAAAACTGGTGGGGCACTTTCCCGCCTCCCAGGGCTCAGCCAGGTGGGCAATTCCCGCCTCCGTGGTGTTCGAGACCACGAATCGAAGTTCCGGGTTGCGCGCCTTTTGCAGCAGCAACGGCCATTCCGACTGGCAACAGGAGGAGGACTGAACACAGCGCACGACCCGGGTGGAAACGCTGGGTCGCCCATCCACCAACCCCCGCAGCAGCACCGTGTAGGCATGATCCTGCGCCTGCAGGGCCTTGACCACAAACTGAGGCACCGACCCAATCGGCTGGGTAATGTGCACTCCCCCATCGAAATCTGTCTCCTCATTCAGCCGGTCCAACATCCAGTCCACGAACCCCCGCAGGAAATTCCCCTCGCCAAATTGCAAAACACGCTCCGGAAGGGGGGGGGAGGGAACCTTGTCCGCCAAAACATCGGTCAGGGTAGGGATCTGGACATTCACGTAGACGCTCACTTTTTCTGGGGGGGGAACGAAAAGACCACTTGGTCTTCAACTAAAGCGGCTCCATTATATCCGATTTGTACGGAATCAATCCGGAATCGGTGAGAAAATTTTTGCAGGCGCCATCCGCAGCATAGTCAGGCAGGAGGAGCGAACCCCGCGACAGCAGAGGGTGGGGGGCGGAGAGGAACCGGGCGCTAAAACGGGTCGGGCGTCGTGGAAATGGCCGGAAGGGTCTGCTGGGCCGTGGGGTGCATGGACTTGTCCCACGACAGACAGTGCCCGCGGCCAGATGCCCGTGAGGCGTCGAGGGCCATCCCGGCAGCTTGGAAAAGGGCGGAGGGACTTTGACCATGGTCAGGAGCACCCGCCACGCCGATGCTCACCGTGATGCACAAGCCTCCCGCGAGAGGAAGGGGCTGGTTGCGGATCGAGGCGGCCAGGCGACGGGCGGCCTCCAGGCAGGGGGCCCAGGGTCCAGGAAGGCAGAGGAGGAACTCGTCCGACCCAACACGCCCCACAAGATCGCTCTCGCGGCACTCCGCGAGCAGGATCGAAGCCACATGCCTCAACACCGCGTCCCCCAGGTCACGCCCCTGGTGTCGGTTGATCGCCCCCAGACCGTCCACATCCACCCGCAGCACGGCGATCGGAATGTTGCGGCGGCGGTGGGAGGCCAGAAACCTCGAGAAAGCCCTCGGGGTGTGATGCTCGGCAAGGGTGCCCGTGAGGGGATCCAGCACCCCTGGAGGAGGAGGCGACGGCGGGGGAACGGGACCCCGGAAAGACGGCTCGGATGGGGTTTCCTCCTCCACCTCCCACACCCCCTCCACTGGACAAGCCCGCAGGCGTCCCCCCTCTTCCGTCGAAACGCTCCCCTCCAGACGGCGCGCAACCGCCGGGAGATTCTCCGCGCCCGTTCGGAGGGCCACCAGCAACCTCCCCCCCCGAAGAGGAATCACGGAATCGTCAGCCCGCAGCCGCCGCCGAACCTTAGCCACCTCCCCATGTAAACCGCCCCCGGATTCAGCATCCAACAGCAACAAAGAAATCGCCCCCCCCGCATTCCGCGGCAACGAAAGAAGAAGCATCTCGGCGCCCGCCGCATCCACTCCCTCCTTTTCGGCCGCCTGCTTGGCCTCCAGCAACAACCGACGGAAACGCAGGTGACTGGCCCAAAGGACCGCGACGGCGAAAAAGACCGCCCCCGCGACCAGTCCCGTCAGAAGCAGGGCAAGGATCATCATGGCCTCACCCGATCCTCGCGCCTTCGGGGTCTAACCGGAAGTAACCGGCCTTGGCCATGTCGAAAACCAGGCTGACCTCCTGATTGACGTGCGCCATCTCGTGTCCATCCACGCGGGCGATGAAGTTCCGCCCCTCCAGCGCCAGGTAAAGGTAAACCTCCGCCCCCATCGGCTCCACCACCTCCACCCTCGCCCGAACGGTCGTACCGGGGGCCGGATTCACCGCGAATACAGCGTCCTGGATGTGTTCCGGCCTCACCCCCAGGGCCACTCTCTCCTCCTTCGCCGCCAACAAGGCCCCCACATGCGCCTCGTCCACCCTCACCCTCATCGGGCCATCCTCAAAATACAACCCATCCGCCGTTTGACGCAGAGCCCCCTCGAAGAAATTCATCGGAGGGCTGCCAATGAACCCCGCGACAAACCGGTTTGCGGGAGAATTGTAGATCCGCATCGGCGCCGCCACCTGCTGAACCACCCCGTCCTTCATCACCACGATCCGGTCCCCCATCGTCATCGCCTCCACCTGGTCGTGCGTCACATAGATCATCGTCGACTGCAGGGCATGGTGGAGTTTGCTGATCTCCATGCGCATCTCGACCCGCATTTTGGCATCGAGGTTCGAGAGCGGCTCATCAAACAGGAAGGCCTTCGGCTGGCGCACGATCGCCCGCCCCACAGCCACCCGTTGCCGCTGCCCTCCCGAGAGCGCCTTCGGCTTGCGGTCAAGATAGGCGTCGATCTGGAGGATTTTCGCGGCGTCCCTTACGCGCCGATCGATTTCCGCCTTGGGGAAGCCCCTTAACTTCAGGCCAAACGCCATGTTCTTGTAGACGGTCATGTGGGGGTACAATGCATAGTTCTGGAACACCATCGCAAGGTCACGGTCCTTCGGCGGCACATCGTTGATCACCCGTCCGTCGATCGAAATGCGCCCACCCGAAATCTCTTCCAGCCCGGCGATCATCCGTAACGTCGTCGACTTGCCGCACCCCGAGGGGCCCACAAACACCATAAACTCCTTGTCCCGGATTTCGAGATTGAAATCCTTCACCGCCATCACAGGCCCCGGATAGGTTTTATACACATGTTCCAACAACACTTCCGACATCGGGTTCTCCTGGATGGGCGAGGCGGGGTCACTCTACACCCCGCCACTCCATCCCGTCAACGAAAAGCCCTGAATAATCCAAACGGGGCTCCCCCCGCAACCGAAAAGAAGAGTCGGGGTGTTGGGGTGATGAAGTCATGTGAGGTTATCGTCTGCCGCGCGGCGGATTCAGACGCTGCGCGGCACGATCCCCGCGGTTCATCTCTCGCATACAGCTTTTGTGTATTATCGTCCTTCGGAACATGTTAAAAAACAGGAATGGACCGGGCGCATCTGCATCCCTCCCCTCCCCGTTTTTTGGGGTAAAAGAGCCCTTGCGCGTGGCGGGTGGGGAGACATCATCAGCCCGGTCTTCTTCCCCCCCTGCCCCCGGGTCTTCTATGCGCCGAGCGCGCTCAGCCCTTGGTACACAAGGAAACTGGTGGCATAGGCGATGGCCGTCATGTAGGCGAGCTGGAAGAGGGCCCATTTCCAGGATCCGGTTTCGGCACGGGTAACCGCCTGGGTGGGAAGACACTGCATGGCCAACACATAGAAGACCATCAGGCTCATGCAGGTGGCGAAGGTGAAGACGGGACGCCCCTCGGGGTCCCTCGCCTCGCGCAGCGTTTCCCGCAGGGTCCGCTCCTCCGCATCCTCCCCGAGTCCATAGATGATGGACAGGGTGGAGACCACCACCTCGCGGGCCGCAAACGAGGAGAGCACCCCAATGCCGATTTTCCAGTCGTATCCCAAGGGGCGCACCACCGGCTCGATCATACGACCCAGCCTCCCCGCCAGCGAATGCTCGAGCTGGTAGGCCGCCTCCTCTGCGGCATCCCCCGCCAGCTCGGCGGGAGCATCCACCTTCGGGTAGGTCGCCAACACCCACATGCCCACGGAAATGAGAAGGATGATCGTACCCGCCTGCTTCAAGAACTGGGTGGCTTTCCCCCAACTGTGCAGACAGGCGTTCCGAAGGCGGGGACGCTTATAAGGGGGCATCTCCAACAACAGAGGCTGGCTTTCCCCGGGAAGCAGGGTCCGTTTCAGCAACAGTGCCGTCAACAAGGCGGCCGCCACTCCCAACGCGTAGGCGCCCGCGAACACCAACGCCGCTTTCCAAGGCTCGTGCGGGAACAATAGGCCGAGCAGAATCGAATAGACCGGCAGGCGTGCGGAACAACTCATGAAGGGAATCACGAGAATGGTCACCAGGCGGTCCCGCCAGTCCGCGATCACCCGGGTCGACAAGATCGCGGGGATGGCACAGGCATGCCCCGACACCATCGGCACAAAAGCCGTCCCGGGCAGCCCCACCTTCCGCATGAGGCGGTCCATCACAAAGGCCGCGCGGGAGAGATACCCGGAGTCATCCAGCAGGGCGAGCATGAAGAAGAGAATGCAGATCTGGGGGAGGAAAACCAAGACACCTCCCACCCCTGCGATGACCCCCTCCTCGACAAATGAGCGCAGGTCCCCCTCCGGCAGGAGCCGCCCCACCACCTCCGAGAGACGAGCAAACACTCCTTCGATCAAATCCATCGGCAGCGAGGCCAGAGCGAAAATGCTGTAGAAAACCCCCGCCATGACCAGAAGAAACACCCCCATCCCCAGCGTAGGGTGCGTCAACACCTCGTCCAGGCTCTCCGTCAAGCGCGTCGGCGCAGGTTCCCGGGACTTCACAACCTCCGAAACCACCGATTCACTCCAGGTGAAGCGGCCGCTGTAAGGACAACTCCCGCAGCCCTGGCCGCAACGCGGCGGCTCCATCGGTTTGTGCGGCCGGGGATACGCATCGACTCCCCACACAAACACATCGTCGAGCGCCTCCTTCAGCACCTCGAGGCCCGCTTCCCCCTCATGGGCCCTCACAGGGACCACCCGGCAACCCAACAACGTCCCCAGACGTTCCACATCGATCTCCATCCCCTCCGCCTCCGCATGGTCGAGCATGGTCAGCGCCACCACCACGGGCAAACCACTTTCCACCACCTGGCTGAACAGGAAGAGATTCCTCTCCAAATTGGCGGCATCCACCACCATCACGACCACCGAGGGATGAGGAAACGCCGGGTTACGCCCCAACAACACCTCCCCCGCCACGCGTTCCTCAGGCGAAGCCGCCCGGAGGCTGTACATCCCCGGAAGGTCAATTAACTCCACCTCCCGGTCCGTCAGCCTCCAAATCCCGCTCTTCCGGGCCACAGTGGTCCCCGCATAGTTCGAGGTCTGCATGCGCAGACCTGTCAGGGCATTAAACAACGTCGTTTTCCCCGCATTCGGGTTCCCCGCCAACACCACCTGCGGTAACGCGTCACCCCGCATGTCCCGCCTCTTCCCCCATGCAGATTCCCCTTTCCCAGCACCGGGGCGCATGCGAACACGGGCTCACTTTCACATGCTCCGCCAACCGCGCCGACAGCCCGATCCGGGTACCGTACACCCGCACAATCAGGGGATCCCCCGACTTCACCACCTCCACCGTCCTCCCCAGGCACAACCCCATCGACTTCAGGCGGTCCAGCTCCCTGCGATCCTCCACCTCCACGATCCTGCAACACGTCTCCGGCTTCAGCACCGTCAACGCACAGATCACGGCCTCCCCTTTCTCCTGCATCATCGCGGTTTCCCTCATTCCTGCTTGTTTTATATGCAAAACAGCTGAATGCAAGACAAAATAAGTCGGGTTTAAAAAAGGAAAGGAGGAGCGCCTCGCCCCGTGCAAGAGAAAGGCTTACCGACGGCGTGGGGGGCCGCGCCGCGGACCACGGGGGCCCCCGCCGCCGCGGTTTCTGCCACCGCCATCGCGCCGTCCGCGATAGACCGCGCCCGCGCGGGCCTCGATTTCCAAAAGTTCAGCCTCTGGCTGGACGCAATGAAGCTCCCGGCCAATAAACTTCTCGATATCGGGAACCACCATGGCATCGAATTCGCACGCGAAACACACGGAGCGTCCGCTGGCCCCGGCACGACCGGTCCGGCCGATCCGGTGGACGTAGTCCTCCGGATCCTCCGGCAGGTTGTAATTGATCACCAATCCAACATCCTCGACGTGAATACCACGTCCGGCCACATCCGTCGCAACCACAATCGGCAGACTTCCCGTCTTGAAATCCTCGAGGGTCTTCACGCGCGTGGCCTGCGGCACAGCCCCCGTGAGCAACTTCGCGTGGAACTCATAGGCCTTGAGACGGTCGCATAGATCCTGGGCGCTGTCGCGACGGTTCGCAAAAATCAGGGTGCGGGAGGGCGTGAGTGTCCGCAACAGGTTGACCGTGAGCGGAAATTTCTGCTCGTCCGTCACAATATAAACGGTTTGGTCCACCGTGTCGGCCGCGACCTGTTTGGGCTCGATCCGGACACTGGCGGGATCGCGGGTCCAGGATTCCGCGAGACGGCGGACCTCGTCGGTGAAGGTCGCGCTGAAGAAAAGAGTCTGACGCCGATCCTTATGAGGAGTGGCATACACAATCCGCTTCACGTCGGGAATGAATCCCATGTCCAACATGCGGTCGGCCTCGTCCAGGACCAGAGTCTCGACATGCGAGAGATCGACCACCTTCGAACGGAGGAAATCGATCAGACGCCCCGGGGTGGCGGCGACAATCTCCACGCGGTTATTGCGAAGGGCCTGCCGTTGCGCATCGTAATCAAGCCCCCCATAGACGGGCAGGCTCTGGAAGGGGGTGTATTTGGCGAGCACGGCGGCCTCCTCCTCGATCTGGAGGCACAGCTCGCGGGTGGGGGCGAGGACAAGCAGGCGGGGTGCGCCGTTCGGAAGGTCCGGCTTGGGATTCCGAAGCATCCTGGCCAGGCTCGAAAGCAGGAAGGCCGCCGTCTTGCCCGTGCCTGTCTGGGCTTGGCCGATTCCATCCCGCCCTCCCAAAATCTCCGGCAGGATCCCCGCCTGAATCGGGGTGCAGTACTGGTAGCCCAGGTCCGACACCGCATGCAACAACTCGTCCGGCAAATCCGTGTCCGTGAAACGCGTCCTCCCCTCCGCCTCCGCCACCACATACGTCGCACGGTCCCACCCCCCAGGCTCCGCTTTCGGACGCGGAAAGGAGAACCCCTTGCCACGCGAAGCCACTGCGCCCTCCCGCTCCACCTTCGGCCGCCGCTCCCGGCGCGGCGCTCCCTCCCCACGCGGCTCCCTCGCCCGGCGCGGCGCTCCCTCCTCACGCGGCGCTCCCTCCCCACGCGGCTCCCTCGCCCGGCGCGGCGCTCCCTCCCCACGCGGTGCTTCGCCCTCGCCATGACGGCTCCGGCGACGCGGCCGTGCCACCTGCCCCTCCCCCTCCCCCTTCCCTTCCACGGTTGCAGCGGCACCATTCCCTTTCCGTGAAGGACGCCATTCCTCCTCCCCCGCACCTGTCCCGCGCTTCTGACGGATCTCCCGTACCGGAGGCGGCAAGGACGCCTCCGGAGCCTCTTGCCGCCCCCCGGGTTTGCCCCTCCTGACCGGTGCCCCGCCGGATTCCAGCACCGGTGCAGGGGCCGAGGCCGGCATGGGGGCCGGGGCTTCAGCGACAGGAGCCACGGTGCCCGTGGTTTCACTTTTTTTGCGGAGAAGTCCGCTCACCTTCTTGATCAACTTCTGTACGGGCATGGTTTTCTTTCGTTCTTCTTTTTGGTTCGATGGTCTTCAAGTCGTTCAATCGCGGCAGCCCCTATCCCCACGACCCTCATTCCCGCTGCCACCGCCGCATCCACCCCCGGTGGCCCGTCCTCCAGGACCAGACATTCCGACGGCGCCACCCCCAGCCTGTCCGCCGCCAACAGGTACATGTCCGGCGCAGGCTTCCCCCTCAACACATCCTCCGGCGTAACCACCACCGGAAACAATCCCCGCAGTCCCGCCAGCAACAGCGTCCGCTCCACCGCCGCACGATGTCCCCCGCTCACCACGGCCATCGGACGCCCCTCCCCCGCCAGTCGACGCGCCAGCGCCGCCACCGGTTCGATCGCCGGACAAGCCTCCTCCCGGGACAGAAAATGCTCCCGCTTCCGTCGCACCAGTTCCCCAAGGTCGTGGCTCACCCCCACCCAAACGCTCAAACGCTCCGCCACCTCCAGGCCCGACATCCCCCCCAAGGCGCAGAACCTCCCGTAATCCAGCTCCACAGGACCCGGATGCAGCGAGCGAAACGTGGCCTCCCAACTCGCGTGGTGGGCCCCCATCGTGTCCACCAAAGTCCCGTCACAGTCGAACAGAAAAGCACCCGCCTGTTGCTCAAGGCCTTCTAGGGGTTCACTGAATGGCGGATGGATCATGCGTTCCTGCGGTCATCGGGGACGGGGCTGCGGTTTCAAGTGGTTTTTCGTTGCCCGCCGGGCCGGGAAAACGTTATGACCCCGGGGCGCGCGCCCTCCCTCGCGCGAATACGTATTATGATGAATCTCCTTCGAACGCTATCCTTTTTTGTTGTTTTCTGCCTGCACCAGCTCCTCATCCTCCCCCCGCTGGTCTTCCACACCCTCACGGAACGAAGGCATTCACGCCCCTGGCTACGCCCCGGAATCCACCGAATCGCACAGGGATGGGGCCGCCTCCTCTGCCGTCTCGGCGGCGCACGCGTCCACATCGTGGACCGATCCGGACTCTCCTCCCCCCGTACCTTTCTCATCGTCAGCAACCACCAGGGCGACTTCGATATCCCCCTCCTGCTCGCACACGCCCCAGGCCCCCTCGCCTTCGTCGCCAAAAAGGAACTCGGCCACATCCCCTTGGTCAGCGCCTGGATGCGACGCATCGGCTGCGTCTTCCTCGATCGCGAAGACCGCCGCCGTCAAGTCGAACAAATCCGCGAAACCGTCGACAAGCTCAAAGGCGGCCTTTCGATGGTGATCTTCCCCGAGGGCACCCGCAGCCGGGGTCCGGAGATGCGCCCCTTCGCCAAAGGCAGCCTCAACATCGCCCAGCGCGCCGGTGTGCCCATCCTCCCCATCACCCTCACCGACTCCTACCTTCTTCTTCCCGCCAAGGGCCACGGCCTCCCCGGCGCACGCGTCACCCTCACTCTCCACCCCCCACTCGACCCCGCCACCCTCTCACCCGACGAAAACGCCCGCCTTCACGAAATCGTGCAGGACATCATCCAACGCGGCTGACCCCTCCCCTCCCTATACGGCAGAGGTCCCTCTTCCAGTGGCCCGACCTTGCCCCCCTACCTTCTCCTCTCGATGCGTCCCCCTGATGGAGGCCCGCCTTTCCCCGTGCATTTCCTCATTTGACAGGCCTCCGCCACGGGCCTATTCTCACGTACACACGCAACAGGAGACACCGAATGGCACAGATTGACATCACAGAACGCGCGCAAGCCGAACTGGCTAAACTCGACCTGGGGGCCCACGGCTTCCTCCGCATCAACGTAGCACCGGGCGGATGCGCGGGCATGACCTACACTGCGGCTATCGACTCCGACATGGCGAATGAGGATGTGGTCGTCTTCGAGCGGGGCCCCCTCCGAATCGTCACCGACCAAGGCAGTGCTCTGTTCCTGGAGGGGCTGGGGATCGACTACAGCGACGACCTGATCCGCTCGGGTTTCCGGTTCACCAATCCCCACGCCAAAGGCTCCTGTGGCTGCGGCGCCAGTTTTGCAGGGTAATCCGCCATGACGCTCCGACCCATCGACCTCACAGGTGGCAAGTCCGTGTTCTGTTTCAACCAGCACCAGCTTGACAAAGCCTTTGAAATGTTTCAGGCCAACGACGAGTCGGGTGAAACCCTCCGCGCCGAAATCCGCCGGTTGACCTCCACCTACACGCGCAACGAACAGGCGACTCTCGCCTTCGTGCTGATCGACCACCTGAACAAGACCTCGGAATTCTGACCATGCGCTTTCCCCTCCTTTTCCTCGGCTGTGCGACACTGCTCGCCTGCGCCGAAGAAAAGGAGTTTCCGCAAAGCCCCCGCCATTTCCAGCTGGAGGGAGGCGCCGGAATCATCGGCCCTGTGCTCAAGCACTCCCCCGATTCCTACTGGATCGACCTCGGTTTCGACGTTCTGCGCGTGCCGGCCTCCCGCATCCTGGACACCCGCGATCCTTTGCCCCACCGCGTCAATCCGCCCCCCCTGTCCCAGGAAACCCCTCCCCCCCCCTCCCTTCCCGTCGAAACCTGGGTCCCCCGCCTCGGGGGCGGCGTCGTCGAAATCCGCTCCCGGGGGGGGCAAGGCTCCGGATTCCTGCTCGATGCGGAAGGCACCATCCTGACGAACTTCCATGTCATCGCACAAGACCGGGAGCTGACGGTCACCGTATTCGCCGGGGAGGCCCAGCGCCTGGAGCGCATCCAGTACCGCAACATCCGCATCCTCGCCCTCGATCCGGCCAACGACCTCGCGCTCCTCAGGGTCGAAGACAAACTCAAAACCCCCCTCCAAGGTCTGTCCCTGGGCTCCACCCATCTCATGCGGGCCGGCGAGCCTGTTTTTGCGATCGGCAGCCCACTCGGCCTGGACCGCACCGTCACGCGGGGCATTGTCAGCCTGGTCGACCGAATTGTGGGCAACCAAGTTTTCCTTCAGACCACCGCCCAGATCAACCCCGGAAACAGCGGGGGGCCTCTATTCAACCTCCGCGGCGAAGTCGTTGGCATCAACACGCTCAAGTTTGTCCGAACCGGCATCGAGGGAGTAGCGTTTGCCATTCCCACCGAAACCGTGAAGACCTTCCTTGCCAAGCGCGACGCCTACGCGTTCGATCCCCGGAACGCCAACACGGGATACCGTTATCTCAACCCGCCACGCAAGTCGGAAGCGGAAAATCACCCCGAACCAGCCCCAGATCTTTCCAGATGAAAAAACTCTTTGTGTGCAGCCTTCTGGCCCTCTTCTCCGCCTCCACCCACGCTATCGCGGCCCTGCAGGACCAGATTCCCGCGGACACCCTCGCCGTCCTCCACATCCGCAATGTCCCGTCCCTCTCCTCCGCCTGGAACCGCTCCCCCATGGGCGAGGCCTTCGCCGCCTTCGAGTGGGCCGAACTCTTGCAACAAATCCTGCTGGCCGGGGAGCCGTCCGAATCCGGCGACGAGGAAACCACCCCCGATCCCGCCTCACTGCGCAGGCATATCGAGGAGGCCACCGAGAACTGGAGCCGTTTCCACCCATATCTCTCGGGTGAGGCCCTCTTCGTCATCGGCGACCTTGCCGACGCTCTTCGGCTCACCCATGCCAACAAGGCGCTCCGTGAAACGCTCTACGAGGACATCGACTGGGAAAAAGAGGGGGAAGACCCAGCCTTTGATGCCGCCCTCCAGAGGGAAATGGAGCTGGATGCCCGTGAAACCCTCCACTACCTTCGCGCTTTTCTCTGCATGGCGGAGGTTCGCGACGGTTCCGGCCTGTTGGCCTTCCTGGAAAAGACGATCCGCGAGGACCTGCTGGAACAGGAAGCCGGCGACCAGGTCGAGGAACTTCTGGTGCATGACTGGAAGGGCCTCCCCGTTTACAGCCTTGCGACCCGGCCGGACGAAGATGCCGACGAGCGCACCCGCCAGCTCCTGGCTCTCGAACCCTCCATCTGGTATACCGTCTCCAACGGCGTCCTCTACCTGACGCTTTCGGAGGAGGGACTGCGCGACGCCCTGGAGCGCCAGACAAATCCCCCGGCCTCCCGGCTTCCGGAACTGGCCACCTTGACCTCCGCGGACGCTTCCACTCCCATGGACATCGGGTTCCTGGTCAATTTTCCCCGGCTGGACGCCCTCCTTCGTATTCCCCTGGGCACGACCGGAAACGATCCCTCCTCCACACCCTCGCCCACCCAGTTCCTGGACTGGCTTTCGCTGGATGCCCTGCTTCCCTATATCGGCGGCCTTCGGGTAGGTGAGGAAGGACTACACACCCGCGGCCGATTCGGCTTCCGCCGCGAAACCCCGCTTTCGCGCCTTCTCCTCGACCCTTCCGAAGCCCCCGCACCTACCCCGCCCTTTGTGCACCGGAACCTGGTGCAAGTCTCGACGGCCCAGTGGAGCTTGGGTCGGTTCCTGACAACCCTTGAGCAAGAACTCGCCTCCCTCTCCCCCGGCGTGGCCACCCGCCTCGCGGGGGCCCGCATGGCTGCCACTGGCCTCCTGGGAGTCGACATCAAGGCGCACTTCCTCGATCAGATCGCCTCCGAATTCCTGCTCGCCCAGGACGTGGATGTCGGCATCCTCCATGAAATGCTGGACCTCACGCAATCCCTGGAATCCCCCGAGGACCTCGAGAAAATGGCCAAGTTCCAGCGTGAAAATCCGACGAACGGGCAGTACATCCTCCTCGCCCTTGAAATCAAGGACCGGGAGGTGGTTTCGGGATTCCTCCAAACCCTCGCAGCGCGCCTGAATCCCCAGGGACCGAAACCACCCGAGGAGTACAAGGGGGTCACCCTCCATTTCCCTCTTCCGGACCGGGGGGAATCGGGACCTTCCCCCAAAATCCTCGGCTACACCTTCCTGGAAAACCACCTCCTGGTCAGCCTGGGCAATCCGCACCTCCTGCGCCAGGCCATTGACGCCCATCAGGATCCGGCCCTCCGCCTCTGGACGGACCCCGCCTACCAGGATTTCCACGAAAAACACGCCGGAGCTCCGGGGCAGATGCTGGAATACGCTTCGGGACGTGCCCAGGATGGTGCCGCCACGCTGCTCCAGCGTTCGTTGGGCACCCTGCTCGAACTGCGGGGCGGCACCCTTCCCGATATCCGGCCGTTGGTTTCCACCCTCCGGCGCGTCATCGGCGTGACACGCCGCCTGGGGCTTCTCTACGAGACCGAAGGTTTCCTGGAATACGGGCCGCGTCTTTGATCCCTGGCCCATCCGTCCTCCGCCCCCTCCCGTCCGCGCCCCATCCCCTCCCTCGTACCGTGCGACTCCTCGCCCTTCTTCCCTCGCTCTCCCTGCTCGCGGCCAGTCCGCTCCCCTTCGGATTCGCCCCTCCCGAGGTATTCCTCTCCGACTTCAATACCCGCTCCCTGCGGGTAGGCGACATCAATGGCGACGGCCTTCCCGATCTTCTGTTGCTCAACAATGACCGCGGCCGAGTCGACATCCACCTGCAAACTCCTGCGGGCCACCCCCCCGCTTCCCCCGTGCTCCGCACCGACCGCTGGCAACCGGTCTTGGCCGACACGCGTTTCCAACGGGAAACCCTGGTCCTCGGCGGGGTCCTCCATGACCTCGTGCTGGGCGATTTCAACAGCGATTCCCGGCTTGATTTCGCGGTGACGGACGACCAGAACCGGCTCGTCATCTACCACGGCCCCCTCCGTCCCGGCTGGCAACCCGCCGCTACCCTCCCAGTGACGGCGGCACAAAATGCAGGAGACACCCTCGCATGGGATGCCCAAGAAGGGGCGATCGTCCTCCTGGGGGAACGGGATATCCAGGAAGTGCGGTGGAAGGAAGACCGTTCGGCCTACGAGGCCACCCTTCTTGCCTCCCCACCAAAAGACTCCCGTCCCCACCACCTCCTGCTGCACGACCTCGATGAAGATGGGCGCAACGACATCCTCTACTCCGTGCGCCTCCCCCGGTTTTCCTTCGCCTACCACCTCCGTGGCCCCCAAGGGGTCGACGGAGTCCACCTCCCCCTTGTGGACCCCTCTTCAGAGACCTTCACCCTTCTCTCGGCCTCCCCTCTCCGCTTCCTGGGCCTGCACCCCCGTTCCGGCACCCTGCAACAAATCCAACTGGTCTCCGGTCCGACCGGAATCGGTCCCTCCACCGAAACGATCGACACCCGCTTCGTCGACTTTGCCGGGGTGCGAAACCCCACGGTCTTCTGGGAGGATCTCGACGGCGATGGCGTCCAGGACATCCTGCTCCACGCCCCCGGACAGCCCGAGGTCTCCTGGAGGCGAGGCCTGCCCGGCCACCGTTTCGCCCCTCCGGTCCGCCAGCCTGTACCCCCTTCCGCTTGGATCATCCATGGCCACTGGCTCCCCGGCGAAGCCGCCACCCAGTTCCTCCTCCACGACCCCGAATCCGGTTACCTTGGGCTGTTGCAACATGACGGAAGCCGCCTCCTCTTTCCCACGTCGATCCCCAACAACCTCCGCCTGGTCGGAGCGTCCGCTTGGCGCCCCTCGGGCGCCGAAAACGACCTCCTGGTCGCCATTGTCCGCTCCGACCTCCAATACGAACTCCGTATCTGGAATCTTCGCCCCGACGGCCTCGTGCTCCTCCAGGAAACCCCACTTCCCGACCTCAGCCGCGACAGCTCCCCCCCTCTTCCTCTGCCCGGAGGAATGCTGTTGGTGCTCAACGCGCACGACAACGCGTTTCTGCTTGTGCCCACCGCGGAGGCCCTCCTCCACGTCGTCCCCACCTCCCCTGGCCTCTCCACCTCCCTCCTCCGCCGCAAAAAACCCGAAAACCTCCGCTTCTTTCCCGCAGGCAGTGGATTACCCTCTCCATGGGCGCTGCAGGAAAAGGCCATGCTTCAATTCCTGCAAGCCGATCCACAGGGCAACATCCGCATCGTGGACCAGATCAACCTCCACGGAAAGGGCACGCTGGCCGCACTTCTCCCCCTGTCCCCCGACGCCTCCCGCATCGGCCTGTTGGACAGCTCCCGGAATCTACTCGAGTGGCATGAGCGCGACGGAACGGGGATCCTGGCCTACCGCAGGGACCTCCCACTCCCTCCCTTCGACCTCCGCGAGGTCCTCCTGGAAGAAAGCTCCGATGGTCCTCTTCTGCGCATTGCCGGGCGGGACCAGGCCGTCCTCCTCCTTTCCCGTCCTCCCCCCCACCACCTCGACATAAACACCCTCTACGAGAGCGATCTTCCCGAAACCACCCATCGCATGGTCCTGACGGGCGACTTCAATGGCGACAAGACCACCGACATCCTGTTGCTCGATCCTGGGCGAGCCAACACGCTCGAATTCCTCCGGCAAACGGAAGGCGGCTGGTCCTCGGCCATGCATTTCCAGGTCTACGACACCGCCCAAACTCCCGATGGCCGCCATGGCGGCGATACAGAACCGCGTGAGGCCCTGGTGTATGACATCAACCAAGACCAGCTTGACGACCTTCTCCTCCTGATCCACGACCGCATCCTCCTCTACCTGCAGGATCCCCTGCCCTAACCCTCTCCATGCCCCCCCCCTGGCGCATCACCGCCGAACGCATCAAACGCCTCGCCCTGCCGCGAGGCCGCCGCGAGTTGGGCTTGTTCACCGCCGAAGGCTTCCGGGGGGTCGAACGTGCCCTCCGAAATGGCTCCCCCCTCCTGGAAATCCTCGTTTCCACCTCGTTCGCGGAATCCTCCGCGGCCCGCAACCGACACCTCCTCGAAGCGGCCGCCTCCACGGGGATCCCTCTCCAGGTCGCCCCCGACCCCATCCTCGACGAACTCACGCAGGGCCGCGGCCTTGGCGATGTATTCGCCGTCCTTCCTATCCCCCCTCCACCCGAGTGGCAGGACCTCGTCTCCTCCCCTTCCCGGAACCTCGTCCTCGTGGGCTGGAACCTCGCGGACCCCGGCAACACAGGAGCCGTCATCCGAAGCGCCCTCGCCGCAGGCGCCACCGGTTTCATCGCCGTGGGGACCACCGACCCCTGGCATCCCAAGGCCGTTCGCACCAGCATGGGGAGCCTTTTCGCCCTGCCGGTGCGCCATGTCGACGATGATTCCTGGATCGATTCCCTCCATCACCTCGGCTTTGAATCCTTCGCCACCCTCTGCCGCGATGCCGAAGCCCTGCCCGATATCCGGCTACACTCCCGCCACATCGCGCTGGTCCTCGGTTCGGAGGCTTTCGGGCTGGACGCCCGCATCGCCGCACGAATGGACCGGAGGGTCACAATCCCCATGCCTGCCGGGGTGGACTCCTTTTCCATCAACGCCGCGGCCGCGCTTCTTGCCTATTCCCTCCTACGGGCACCCTCGGTTTCGGACAGCACGTCCTGAACCCTGGGCCGCAGCAGCGCCCCGTGCAACAGAAACCCCGCGAACATGGCGGCGACAAACCCCCAAGCCTTCGCCTGTCCGGTAACGAGATTGACCAGCGCCGGTCCCGGGCAAATGCCCGCCAAGCCCCAGCCCACGCCAAAAAGGACACTGCCGCCGAGCAGAGCGGGAGTGAGGGACGTGTTCGCACACCCCGAACATTCCCAGCCGAACCTGCCGCCGCTCCGGACCAGATTGAACCCCAAAACCGCGGGAAGCAGCGCCCCAGCCATCACAAAGGCCAAACGGGGGTCCCACTGCCCCGACACGTCCAGGAACCCCAGCACCTTCTCAGGTTGGGTCATGCCCGAGAGGCTCAATCCCGCCCCGAACATCAAGCCCGACAGCCCGGCCCTCACCCACACTGGAATGCGTTTCACAGCCCCCTCCCGGCAACCAGGACCGTCAGCATTCCGGCGAGCATAAAGGCCCCGGTGGCCGCCAACGAGCGGGGAGAGAGACGACCCAGTCCGCAAATCCCATGTCCGCTTGTGCAGCCGTTGGCCAGTCGGGTTCCAAATCCGACCAAAAGACCCGCGAGACAAAGTCGGGGCCACGCCGCATCGATGCGGATCTCCCCGATGCCCGAGACCAGTATCCGGTGCAACAGGCCGCCAAGGGGTAGCCCCACCAAGAACGCGCCCCCCCATCCCGACCAGCGCCCGGCCGTCAGCTGCCCCGCGATACCACTGATGCCCGCGATCTTGCCGGTGCCCACGTACAAGGCCACCACCGAGAGTCCGATCAGAAGCCCACCAAAGAAGGATAACCACACTGTTGAGTCCATGGCCCTTTCTTTAATCCCGTTTTCCCCTCATTTCAACTCCGTCATTCCCTGTAGGCACCCCCTCGGATTCGGGATTGTCTCCAGTCCTCCACTATGCAACACTCCCCCACATGAACCTGCTTATCCTCCGAACCAACGACCCCCTCCTAGCGGACCCGATCCAGTCGACGGTCGAGGAAGCCCTCCCCAACCTGCTTTTCCTGGTCTCCGGCTCCTCCCAACAAACCTTCGACCTGGTGCAAACCCTTGGAGGGAACGTCCTCGTTCTCTTCGATCGACGGCTCCCTGCCGAAGCCCTTCCCCCCTCTGTACAGGCGATCGACCTCCTGCAAGCACCCGCCCCCCCCCCATACGATCGCCCGGCCCTCCAACTCCCCCCACGTCCCCCCGAATGGTCCAGCCTCCTCCGCGTTCTGTTCGAGGCCTCCGGACCCGACAACATGGCCTCCCAATCCCAGGGCCGCAAATGCGAAGCCATCGCCCGCTTCCAGTCAGGGCTTGCCCACGACCTGAACAACCGCCTCACCACCCTTCTGGGCAACCTGATGCTCCTGGAGGAAATCCTTCCCGCCGAAGAGCGCCCCCTCCTGGACGACATGCGACTCGCCGCCCAATCCGCCGAACACCTCCTTGCCCAACTCCAGGCCTTCTCCCATCGCTCCCCTCTCCCCCCTCACCCCTTCAATCTCTCCCGCCTGCTCCGCGACTGGCAAACCTCCCTCGCACGCCTCTGCGGACCCTCCTGCCCCTTCTCCCTCACCCTCCCCGACCAAGACGTCCTCCTCCATGCCGACGAGGCCGCCGTCGAACAAATTCTCCTCAACTTCGCCGCCTCCGCCGCACCCGACTGCCGTTCCCTTCACCTCGCGCTTCGCGTCGGCCCCAATGGCCCTGTCCTCCATTTCTCCTCCCCAACCTCCTCCTTGCCGTCCCTCGACGAAACCCTTCTGCCCGGTTTGGCCACCACCCGGCAACTCCTTGCCCAAGCCTCCATCACCCTCCACACCGAAACCCACTTCTGGGAACTCCAGTTCCCTGCCCAGGGTTCACCCCACCCTTGAGGGCTCTTTCTCAATTTCGAGAGCCTGCGTCCCCAGGAATTACCCCAATCCCCTTTATTCATGCAGAAGGCTCCCGGCCCGGCTTTATTTTGGAACGTTTTATGCTATTTCAACTTTCATGAACAATCGGGGTTCCATATTGATTGTCGAGGACGACGCATCGATACGGCGGCTTTGTGCGCGGATGTTGAAAAACATGCACCTATCAGTCCTCGAGGCCGAAAACGGCAACCGGGCACTGGCGTGCCTCGAGCAGGAAGGCCCGGTCTCCGCCGTCCTTCTGGACCTCCATCTCCCGGATATTACGGGGCTTGAACTCGCGGACTGGATTCGCGGACAATCCCCCGGCACGCCGATCATCTATTTCAGCGGAAGCACCTCCCAGGAAATCCCCCCCCAGGAGTTACAGCGCGCGGACACCCACCGGCTCCACAAACCCTTCACGCGGGACTCCCTGCGCAGCGTCATCCAGGATTGCCTCGGCGAACCCACTCCCTGAGCACCCCCCCACCTGCAAGCCCCAACGCCTTCAGGGTTGCATTCCAGCTCCCAGTTGACATTTCAAGTCGGATATTGAACGCGTCCCCATCGGATGACGTCTATGCCCTCACACTTCAACCGCTGGGACCCCCTCTCCATGAGCAACACCCTTGATATCATCCAGGAACGCGTCAACGCCGAACGCGGGTTTGTCGATCTCATTCGCACCCAGATGGCCCGCGTCGTCATCGGACAACACTACTTGGTCGACCGCCTCATTCTCGGCCTGCTCTGCGATGGGCATGTGCTTCTCGAAGGCGTTCCCGGTCTGGCCAAGACCCTCGCGGTCAAAACGCTCGCGTCCCTCTTCCACGCGAAATTCCAGCGCCTGCAATTCACGCCCGACCTCCTGCCGGCCGACCTGCTGGGCACCTTGATCTACAATCCGCGCGACGGGGACTTCCGCATCCGCAAAGGCCCCGTGTTTGCGAACCTGATCCTGGCCGACGAGATCAACCGTGCCCCCGCGAAGGTGCAGAGCGCCCTGCTGGAGGCGATGCAGGAACGCCAGGTGACCATCGGCGACACCACCTACCCGCTGCCCTCACCCTTCCTCGTCCTCGCCACCGAAAACCCGATCGAACAGGAAGGCACTTATCCGTTGCCCGAGGCCCAGGTGGACCGCTTCCTCTTCAAACTCCGCATCGGCTATCCCTCCCTCGCCGACGAACGCCAAATCCTCGAACGCCACGCCGTCACCGGTCACAAGGACTCCCTCGAACCCGTCGTCCGCCCCGAACAGGTCGAACAGGCCAGAAAGGTCGTCAACCAGATCTACCTCGACGACAAAATCAAGGACTACATTCTTTCGATCGTCTTCGCGACCCGCGACCCCGCCGCGGCGAAGTTGAAGCTGGACGACATGATCCGCTTCGGGGCCAGCCCCCGCGCCACGATTTCCCTCGCCCTGGCCTCGCGAGCCCACGCCTTCCTCCAAGGGCGCGCCTACGTCACCCCACAGGACGTCAAGTCCATCGCCCCCGATGTCCTCCGCCACCGCGTCTTGGTCACCTACGAAGCAGAGGCCGAGGAACGCGACTCCGACTCCGTCATCGCCGAAATCCTCCGCGAACTCCCCGTCCCCTGACCCTGTCCCCCCACATGATCACGAAGGAACTCCTTCGGAAAATACGGGGCATCGAGATCCGCACCCGTCATATCGTCACCGAAGTCCTCGCCGGCCAGTACCACTCCGCCTTCAAGGGCGCCGGCATGGAGTTCGAGGAGGTCCGCGAGTATCAGCCTGGCGACGATGTCCGCAGCATCGACTGGAATGTCTCGGCGCGCATGCGACACCCCTACATCAAGACCTTCCGCGAGGAGCGTGAACTCACCGTTTTCGTGGTGGTCGACATGAGCGCCTCCCTGCTCTTCGGCTCGGGAGAACGCCTCAAGCGCGAAGTCGCCGCCGAAATCGCCGCCATCCTCGCCCTCGCCGCCATCCGCAACCAGGACAAGGTCGCCCTGCTCCTCCACACCGACCGTGTCGAACGCTACATCCCCGCCGGCAAAGGCCCCCGCCATGTCCTCCGGGTCGTACGCGAAATCCTCTCCTTCGAACCGGAAGGACGTGGCACAGACCTCCGTCCCGCCCTCACCTTCCTCAGCCGCGTCTCCCACCGCAAGTCCGTCGTCTTCCTCATAGGCGATGGACTGGTCGACCCGGAAAGCCTCCGCGCCGCCCAGCTCCTCGCACGCCGCCACGACCTCGTCGCACTCCTCCTCGAAGACCCCCGCGAAAACGACTGGTCTCCCGCGGGGCTCCTCGACTGGATCGACCCGGAAACCGGGGAAACCTTTCTCGTCGACACATCGAGCCCGCGGGTTCGGCAGGCCCTCTCCGCTCACCGCAACGCCTGGCGCGCGGCCCAGCAGTCCGAACTCCGCAAAGGGAGGATCGACCCCCTTCCGCTCCGCAGCGATGAGCCCACGGAACGGGCGATCGCCCGCTTTTTTCGGCTCCGCGCCCAAAGGAAGTCTCGCGCATGAAAAGCCGATCCCTCCCCTTCCTCCTCCCCTTCCTGCTGCTGGCGGCCTGCAGTCGTCCCGACAAAGCCCCCCCGCCTTTCCCCGCGCCCGATGCCACCCCCGCCGTCCAAGCCCTCCTCGACAACCCCACCCCGAACATCGGCGAGCCCGTCACCCTCGACCTCCGCGTGGCCTCGGACACCCCCCACCTTCTCCCCCCCTGGGAGGAACTCCTCGACCCCGCCATCCGCATCCTCTCCCAAACCCGCCTCGAGGACCGCACCCGCCTTTCCATTGCCCTCTACTCCGTGACCAACCTCACCGTCTTCGCACAAGCCTCCGCCCGCTCCCTCGACGAGGCCGCCCACGCGGGCCCCCAGGCCG
>CAYLNG010000030.1:7582-28373 GCA_964385155.1 uncultured Verrucomicrobiota bacterium | reverse complement strand
CCCTCCCTTCCCCCACCGGCTACCGCTGGAGACTCCACCCCGCCGAAGATGGAGCCCCGACCTTCCAGTCGTTCCGCCCCCCCCGCATTCCACTGCCGGCCCGACCTCTCTCCTTGGAGGGGGTCCTTTCCTTCAACCGCTTTGGCCAGGCGGAGAGCCTGCTGATGGACCCTCCGGGGGCACCCGAAGGCCACCGCACGGAAATCACGCAGGCCTTGCTCCTCACCCGCATCCCCTCGGCCCTCGCCCCCGCCCGCGTCCGTTTCCTCCTTTCTCTGGAGCCCCGCTCGCCATGACTGGCTCAATTCAACCCCTCTTTCTCCTTCCCTTGGCCGTCCAATTCACGGCCCTCGCCCTCATTGCCCTGATCTACCGCAACAGGGGATACCGACATCACCGGCAGCCGAAGGCGAACATCTTCCGCTGCTCCCAGTGCCGCCACCTCTACCTCGACAACCGCCGCGTCCCCCTCTCCGCATGCCCCGTCTGCCACACGCTCAACGAGGTCATCCGCCGCTGAGCACCCTCCGGCACGTGTTCAACGATCCTGCCGCTTCCGGGTTCAGATGCGCACCATGTCGCGCAACTCCTCGGCGCGCTGGTGGATTTCCGCAGGGCTGAGGCCCCGCAGGCGTTCCAGGCTAAAGGCTTCCACCCCAAAGGAGGCCACAACTCCTCCATGAAGCATGGCTCGGCGCAGGGTGGCATCATCCACCGTCCCCTCCCGGGCCAAATACCCCATCAGCGCCCCGGCAAAGGTGTCGCCCGCCCCGGTGGGATCGCGGACGGCCGCGAGCGGGAACGCCGGCTGGATATGGAGGGAACCCCGACTGAAAAGCATCGCCCCATTCTCCCCCTTTTTGATGAGGATGTGCTCGGGACCCATGTCGAGTAGCGCCGAGGCGGCGTCCAGAAGATTGCTCCGGTCCGTCAGCAGCCGCGCCTCCGACTCGTTCACCGTCAGCATGTGCACCCGCCCGATCACCGCGACGAGATCGGCGCGGGTGATGTTGATCCAAAGATCCATCGTGTCAACCATCACGAAGCGCGGCTGCCGGATCTGGTCCAGCACATGCGCCTGCAGGAGGGGATGCATGTTTCCGAGAAAGACGAAGGGGGCCTGGCGGTATGGCTCGGGAAGATGGGGATGAAAGGACTCGAACACGCCGAGCACCGTTTCCAAGGTGCGGCGGTTGTCCATGTTCTCCTCGTAGACCCCCGTCCAGGAGAAGGTCTGGCCGGGTTCCCGCCGGAGCCCGCGCAGGTCGACCCGGAACGCCTTGTACCATTCCAGATACTCGTCGGGAAAATCCTCGCCCACCACCCCGACCATGCCGGGGGAAGTGAAGAAGGAAGCCGCGGCGCAGGCGTAGGAGGCGGAGCCCCCGAGCAGGTCCACGCGCTTTTCCCAGGGGGTTTCGATGTGGTCGAGGCCGATGGAACCGACAATGACAAGGCGGGGGTCTTGCATGGGGTCAGCCATGGGGGCGCCGCTCGGGTGTCTTGTACGTTTCCATGAACTTCTCGAGGTAGCGCGTGTTGTAGTGTCCGGAAAGGAAGGTGGCGTCCTGGAGCAACGCGAGCCCCAGGGGAATGGTCGTCGCAGGTCCGTCAATGATGAACTCCTCCAAGGCCCTGCCCAGACGGGCCAGCGCCTCGGACCGGTCGCGCCCCCTCACGATCAGTTTCCCAACCATGCTGTCGTAATGCGGAGGTATCACATAGCCCGGATAAACCGCGGAGTCGAGCCGAACCCCGAAGCCTCCGGGGAAATTGACCCAATTGATCTTGCCGGGACAGGGGGTGAAGTTGCGCGAAGGATCCTCCGCATTCACACGGAACTCGATCGCATGGCCCCGGGAAACGATGTCCTCCTGCCGGAAGCTCAGCTTCTCGCCCATGGCAACCCGGATCTGCTCCTTGATCAGGTCGATCCCCGTCACTTCCTCCGTCACGGGGTGCTCCACCTGGATCCGCGTGTTCATCTCCATGAAATAGAACTCCTCCTCCTTTTCGTTGTAGAGGAACTCGATCGTGCCCGCGTTCTGGTACCCCACCGCCTGCGCCGCCTTTACCGCCGCATCGCCCAGCCGCGCCCGGATCTCATCACTCAATACCGGCGACGGAGACTCCTCCAGCACCTTCTGGTTGCGCCGCTGCAGCGAACAGTCCCGCTCGCCGAGATGCACCACGTTGCCATGCTCGTCCGCGATCACCTGCACCTCGATGTGCCGGGCACTTTCGACGTACTTCTCAAGGTAGACCCCCGCATTGCCGAAGGCTCGCTCGGCCTCGTGACGCGCCGTCGTGTAGGCGTTCACCAACGAGAGTTCGTTGTGCGCAACCCGCATGCCTTTCCCTCCCCCTCCCGCTGTCGCCTTGATGATCACCGGAAAACCGATCTCCCGCGCAACCCGCAGCGCGGTCGCCTCGTCCGCCACCAACCCGTCGCTTCCAGGCGTGATCGGCACCCCGCCCGCCTTCATCGTCTCCCGCGCCGTATTCTTGTCGCCCATCTTCCGGATCGCCTCCGCGGGCGGTCCGATGAACTTGATGTTGCATTTCGCGCAGATGTCCGCGAACGCCGCGTTCTCGGAAAGGAACCCGTACCCGGGGTGAATCGCATCGGCGTCGGTCACCTCCGCCGCGCTGATGATGTTCGACACCTTGAGGTAACTTTCGGTGGCGGCCGCGGGCCCAATGCAAATGGCGTCGTCCGCCAGCTGCACGTGCGCCGCCTCGCGGTCGGCCTGACTGTAAACAGCCACCGTCTTGATGCCGAGTTCACGGCAGGCGCGAATGATGCGCAGCGCTATCTCGCCGCGGTTGGCGATGAGGACACGTTCCATCGGGGGTCCTGCCTTCTCAGAGGGGTTCGATTTCAAACAGGAACTGGCCGAACTCGACCGCCTCGCCGTTTTCGACGAGCACGCGCTTGACCCGGCCCTTGGTGTCGGCCTTGATCTCGTTCATGACTTTCATCGCCTCGATGATACACACGGTGCTCTCGGGCGTCACCACATCGCCGGGCTTGACGAAGGCTTCGGAATCCGGGTTCGGCGAGCGGTAGAAGGTTCCGACCATGGGGGACTTGATGCCCGCCTTGGGGGAGCTGTCCGCCACAGGGGCGGGGCCCGAGGGGGGGGCGGGAGGCGGCAGGGGCGAAGGGGCAGCTATAGGAGCCGCCGCATACACCACCTCGCTGCCTCGCAGCTTGGTGCTCAGGCGGAATTCGCCGTCCTGGAGTTCGAATTCCACCAGGTCGTTTGTTTTGATCAGGTCGATGATCCGTTTCAGATCCTTGTAATCCATAGAAAGGTTCTCCAAGCGGGGTGTGTGCGGAAAAGGGCTATGTAACGATTTTCTCACAACCTGTCGAGGCCAGAAGCGACGCCAATGCCCGGAGGCCCAGGCGATAGCTTTCCACCCCGAAACCAAGGATTTGGCCCACACAAACGGGGGCGGTGAGGCTGACATGCCGGAAGGATTCACGGGCGTGGGTGTTGGAAAGGTGGACCTCGACGACCGGCAGGCCGGCGGCGCTGATCGCATCACGGAGGGCGATGCTGGTGTGGGTGTAAGCGGCGGGGTTGATCAAAATCCCCTCAATGCCCTCGGACGGCGCCCGCCCGATCCATCCCACCAACTCCCCCTCCACATCCGACTGACGGCACTCCACCTTCACTCCCAGCGCCTCCCCGTCCGCCGCCAGGCGCATATTGATGTCCGCCAACGTCATACGCCCGTACACCCCCGGTTCGCGGGTCCCCAGCAACGCCAGGTTCGGTCCATGCAGCACGAGGATCTTCATGGCATCCACCTACCGCATTTGCCCCCCACCTGTCAAACCTCCGCCACGTCACACCCTCCCACCTCACGCCAAAAGAGCCCCGCGCCCGCGTGGCGTGGGTGCGCGTCACCCCCGGCGTCTTCCTCCCTCACCCCCGCTTCCTGCACCCCAGGTACGCCACCCACGCCGACATCTCCCGGTACTCCCTCCGCAGCCGCAGCTTCCCGTCCGTGCTCCCGTGCGCGTCCGACCACCCCTCAAAGTAGGGCTCAATCCCCTCGAACCCACACTCCAACAGAAGGTCACGAATCTCCGTGATCGACCACAGCCGCCAGTCATACGTGAACGCCCGCTCCACGGGCACGATTCCTTTCCCCCGAAAATGGATGTGGCACACGATGTTCTGGTCCACCGCGTTAAACGCCGCCTGGTCCCACACGTACGTGAAAGCCGGATACGCCACCCCCTCCGCGTCCACCCCCGCCGGGACCTCCTTGCTCTCCGTCATCACATCCTGCGAATGGGGTCCCCCAAACAAATCCAGCAGGAACAGCCCCCCCGCCGTCAGCCCCTCCGCCACCCGCGTGAAATACGCCTTCATCACCTCCCGATCCTTAAAGATCATGTACGAGAAATTCAACGCCGCCACCACATCCACGGGCGGACACCCCGTCTCCAGCACATTCTCCTCCCTCAGCTCCACCCGGCCCGACTCCGCCGCGTAACACGGCCGCCGATGCCGGGCCGACCACGCCAATGTGGGCCCGTGCAGATCCACCCCCCACGCCCGCCGGTCCGCACGCGAACGCGCCCACTCATACGCCAGAAGCCCCGTCCCACAGAAATCCTCCCGCAGTGTCAACGGGGCCCGACCGTTCCAGCGGCGGTAGATCCGCGCGATCAACCCGATATCGATCTCCGTGCCCTGCACCGACGCCTCGTACAACACATGTTTGTCCACCTTTACCGGCTTTCGCATGCCTGCTCCTTTCACCAGATTGAGACTCCGCGCGCCATCGGCGGCAGCCCAAAACGCGCCGCTACGGACTGCGCCACATCGTAAAACCCATCCCGGAGCCCAAGCCCCCGCCCCCTCACCCCCGGCTCGTACACCAACAGGGGCACCAACTCCCGCGTATGGTCCGTCCCCTTGAAAATCGGATCGTTCCCGTGGTCCGCCGTCAACACCAGCACGTCCCCCACCCTCAGCAACGGAAGGACCCCCTCCAGCCAGCGGTCCATCTCCTCCAGGCACGCCCCATAACCCGCCGCATCACGGCGGTGGCCATGCTGCATGTCGAAATCGATGAAATTCGCGAACACGAAACCCTCCCCCATCTCCCGCATCAACCGTTCCACCTCCGCCATCGAACTTGCGTTGTCCCCCGTGTGCCAGCCCCGCGTGATCCCCCGGTGCGCGAAGATATCCTCGATTTTCCCCACACTGTACACCGGCACCCCCTTTCCCTCCACATGTTGCAAAAGCGTCCTCTCCGAGGGCTCATACGCAAAATCCACCCGCTCCGCCGTGCGGCGGTACCCACCGGCTTTCCCCGTGAACGGACGCGCGATCACGCGCCCCACCCGGTATGGATCACACAGCCTCCGCGCGACGCGGCAGGCCCGGTACAACTCCTCCAAGGGGATGACGCCCGTGTGCGCCGCGATCTGGAAAACGGAATCCGCCGAGGTGTACACGAGGAAAGCTCCCCGTTCCTCCGCTTCGGCCCCATATTGATCCATCAACTCCGTTCCGCTCCCGCGACAATTCCCCACGATCGGCCGTCCCACCTCCCCGACGAAGGCCTCCGTCAGCTCCTGCGGAAACGCCGTCTCCCCCACCGGAAACACATAAAACCCCGGATCCAACAAAAGCCCCCCGATCTCCCAATGCCCCGTGATCGTGTCCTTCCCCACCGACCTCTCCCGCATCGCCCCCCAGCACGCCATCGGCTCCTCCACCGCCTTCACCCCCACAATCGGCCCATGCTCGCCCACCAGCGGCAAGATATTGCCCAGGCCCATCCGCTCCATCACCGGCAACCGCAGCCCCCCCACCGCCTGCGAAACGTGCTGCAACGTCGCCGCCCCCGCGTCTCCATACTCCCCCGCGTCCGGCGCCGCCCCTATCCCCACCGAATCCATCACAACCAGGAAGACACGTCGCATCATGATGGCCCCCTACCATGCCCCCCGCCAAAATGCACTCTCAATCCCCTCGGGTTCCGATTCGCATTCTCAATCGCATTCATTTCTGTTACACATCCAAGGCTTTCCTCACCCCGGATCCGTCATGCTGCCCTCCTCCCCCGCGCTCACGTTCCGCCCCCGACTCCTCGACGCCCTCCATGGCTACACCCGCCGCGATTTTTTCGCGGACCTGGGGGCTGGCCTCACCGTCGGCATCGTCGCCCTCCCCCTCGCCATGGCTTTCGCCATCGCCTCCGGCGTCAAACCAGAGGCGGGCCTCTACACCGCCATCCTCGCCGGCTTACTCGTCTCCGCCCTCGGCGGCTCCCGGGTGCAGATCGCCGGTCCCACTGGCGCCTTCGTCGTCATCATCCAAGGTTTCCTCGCGACCCACGGCCCCGAAAAACTCGCCCTGTGCACCCTCTTGGCCGGTGGCATCCTCCTCATCATGGGCCTTACCCGCATGGGGGCCCTCATCCGGTTCATTCCCTACCCCGTCACCATGGGCTTCACCACCGGGATCGCCATCCTCATTCTCAGTATGCAGTTGCGGGACTTCATGGGCCTCGACCTCCCGGAACTCCCCCTCGCCTTCCCCGCGAAACTCCACGCCATCGCCACCCACCTCCATACCCTCCATCTCCCCACCTTCGCACACGCTTCCTTTTCCCTCCTCGTGCTCCTGCTCTGGCCCCGCAACCTCTCCCGTTTTCTGCCACCCCCAATGGCCGTCCTGCTGCTTGGCACCCTCGCCGCCCTCCTCCTCCCCTGGGACCTCCCCACCCTCGGCTCCCGCTTCGGCGGCATCCCCTCCGGATTCCCCTTCCCCCGCCTCCCCTCCCTCGCCGGCGTCGATCCCGCGGAACTCATCAAACCCGCCTTCACCATCGCCCTCCTCTCCGCCATCTCCTCTCTTCTCTCCGCCGTCGTTGCCGACGGCCTCTCCGGCGAACGCCACGACTCCAATCAGGAACTCATCGCACAGGGCATCGCCAACCTGACCACCCCTCTTTTCGGCGGAATCGCCGCTTCCGGCGCGGTCGCCCGCACCATCACCAACCTCCGCCACGGCGCGAGGTCCCCCCTTTCCGGCATTCTCCACGCCCTCGTCCTCCTCGCCCTCCTCCTCGCCGCCGCCCCCCTCGCCCGCCACATCCCCCTCGGCACCCTCGGCGCCATCCTTGTTGTCGTCGCCCTCCGCATGGGCGAATGGCACCTCCTCTCCCGCCTCGCCCGCTGGCCCAAAAGCGACGCCGCCGTCTACCTCGCCACTCTCCTCCTCACCGTGTTCGTCGACCTCACCGTCGCGGTCGAGGTCGGCATGGTCCTTGCCTCTCTCCTGTTCCTCAAACGCATCTCCGAAACCTCCCGTGTCGCCCTCGTCCAGGAAAACACCGAAACCGAGGCCGGGCCGAACTCCCTCGCCGGCCGCGAACTCCCCAAGGGCGTCGCCCTCTTTGAAATCTTCGGCTCGTTCTCCTTCGGCGTCGCCGACCGGCTCGAAACCGCCCTGCACGAGGTTGGCGACGTCCCCGACATCCTGCTCCTGCGCATGCGCTCCGTGCTCGCCATGGACGCCACCGGCCTCAACGCCCTCGAGGACCTCCACGCCAAACTCCGCCGCCACAACCGCCACCTCCTCCTCGTCGCACCCCACACCCAACCCCTCCTCATGATGGACAAGGCCGGATTCCTCGACACGCTTGGACGTGACAACCTCTGCGCCGACCTCGACCACGCCCTCCTCCGCGCACAGGCGCTCCCCCCCCACGCCCCCGCTCCTCCTCCCTCCTGACCGTGCCCGCACTCTTCTTTTCCTTCACCAAAAAACGGGAAGGGAAAAGGGTGCTTTGCTGGGTGCCGCGGCAAAACGGGAGCCGCCCCCCTACGGCAGCCGCCAACGCGCCAGGAACTCCACATTGCCCGCCGGCCCCTTGAGCGGAGACGGCACAATGCCCACGCAGGTCCAGCCCAGCTCCTTTTCCCCGAAATCACGGATGTGGTCGCAGACCCGCGCGTGAATCGCCGGGTCCACCACCACCCCCTTGCGCAGGTGTTTCGCGCCCGCCTCGAACTGCGGCTTGATCAACGAAATCATCTCCGACCCCGGCAGCAGCACCCGCGCCGCCGCCGGCAGGATCAGCGTCAACGAAATGAAGCTCACATCGGTCACCCCCAGCGTTGGACGCGGATCAAACGCCTCCGCCTCCAGGTACCGCGCGTTCACCCCCTCCATCACCACCACCCGCGCGTCGTTCCGCAGATCCCAGTGCAACTGCCCCTTGCCCACATCCACCGCATACACCCGACTGGCCCCGTGCTGCAGCAGACAATCCGTGAAGCCCCCCGTGCTCGACCCGATGTCCACGCACACCCCCCCCGCCACCACATCCGCCAGCTCCGGCCACGTCTCCAGAGCCCCCAGCAGCTTCTCGCCCCCACGGCTCACAAAACGCGGCCCCCGCTCCAGCTCCAGCCCCGCCTCCGTGTCCACCGCCATGCCCGGCTTCGTCTGCGTCTGCCCCTCCACCCGCACCTGCCCCGCGCGGATCAACCGCTGCGCCTTCTCCCGACTCTCCGCAAGCCCCCGCCGATGCAACAGAATGTCCAACCGTTCTTTCGGCATTTCAGGCCCTTCCCGGCAGCACGTTCGGGCGATACGCCAACAGACGGAGTCCGTTGAGGCACACCAGGACAGTCGACCCCTCGTGCCCGACCACGCCGAGCGGCAGGGGGATCCCGACGCTCAGCGCCGAGGCCGCCAGCACCACGATCACCCCCATCGCGAACACCAGGTTCTGGAGGACGATCTGGCGGCTCTTCCTCGCGATCCTCAGCGCGTACAGCAACTGCCCGAGATTTTCACCCATCAACACCACATCCGCGGTTTCCATGGCAACGTCGGTTCCCGCCGCGCCCATGGCCACCCCGACATATGCGGCGGCGAGCGCCGGGGCGTCGTTGACGCCATCCCCCACCATGACCACTTTGCCCGTATCCGAGAGTTTCCGGATGGTCTCCAATTTGTCGCCCGGCAACAATTCCGCGTAGACCTCGTCGATCCCGGCCTTCTCCGCGATGTGTCGGGCAACCCGCTCATGGTCGCCCGTCAACATCGCCACCCGCCTCACCCCGATGCGGTGCAGCTCCCTCACCACCCCCACCACCTCGGGGCGTAAGGCGTCGGCGATCCCGATGGCTCCGAGGAGGTGGGTCACACGCCCGGCATCATCCATCTCGCCCAAAACAATGACGCCAGTGCCCGCGGCCTGCCAGCCCTCGAGAGCGGAGCGCAGACGGCCCGACCACGGCAGGGTGCCGTTTTCCTCGAACCAGGGCAGGCTGCCAACCGCGAGCCGCCGTCCGCCGATCCGCGCAACTGCCCCTTTGCCCGCGATCGATTGGAACCCGTCGGGCTCCGGCACCTCGAGGCCCCTCTCCCGCGCGGCGTCGATGACCGCACGCGCAAGGGGGTGCTCGGAATGCAACTCCAACGCAGCGGCATCGCGGAGGACCTCCTCTTCACTCCCGCCCCCCTCCACCGTCGCCACCCCGATGACCCTGGGTTTCCCGAGGGTCAGTGTACCGGTCTTGTCAAACGCGACCACATCGACCTCCGCCAGCCTCTCCAGGTGCAACCCTCCCTTGAACAAGACGCCTCGCCTGGCCGCCCCTCCGATGGCGGAGAGGAAGGCCGCGGGGGTACTGATGACCAGCGCGCAGGGCGAGGCCACCACCATCACCGTCATGGCCCGGTAAAACACGGCCTTGAACTCCTGCCCCATCAGGAGCCATGGCACCAGAATCAGGCCGATCGTGAGCAGGATCACCCCCATCGCATAGACCTGTTCGGCCCTCTCGAGAAAATGCTGGGTGCGCGCTTTTTCGGCCTGCGCCTCCTCGACCAGGGTGATGATCCTCGCCAAAGTCGAATCCGCCGCGGCCTTGGACACCCGGTACTCCAAGGCCCCGCCCTGGTTCATAGCCCCCGCAAACAAGGGGGAGCCCCTCCCTTTCTCCACCGGCATGGCCTCCCCGGTCAGCGCCGATTCGTCCACCGAACTCTCCCCCTTCTCCACCACCCCATCCAACGCAATGCTCTCGCCCGGTTTCACCCGCACCAAAGCTCCCGGAGGCACCTCCTCCACCCGCGTCGGCACCCAGTTCCCCCCGTCAATCCGCGCCAACACCTTCGCGGGCCTCAGCTTCATTAATGCCTGAATCGCCTTCCGGGAGCGGTCCAGCGCATGATCCTGCAGGACGTTCGACAACGCGAACAGGAACAACAACATGCCACCCTCGAAAGGATTCCCCACCCCCGCCGCGCCCAGCGCCGCGAGCACCATCAACAGATCCACGTCCACCACCCCTTGCCGCAAGGAAGCCCACCCCGCCCGCACCCCGAAAAAGCCGCCCGTCACATACGCCAGAGCCCACACCGCACGCGCCCCCCACACCTCCTGCGGCCACCACGCCTCCAAGGCCAGGCCCGCCCCCAGGCAAACGCCACACACCAAGGTCAACGTCAACTCGATCCGTTCTGGCTTCATCCGGGACACCCTAGCCCCACCTCGCAAAGCTTCAAGCCGAATCTTATTCCATCTCAGCCACTTACAACACAACCGGTTTTGAGCACCCTCCAAAAGTTTGACCCCTCAAACCCCTTCCGGTCCCCCGCCCCCAACCGCTCCCGGATTTGATGTGGATTTGGCAGCCGGAATCGGCTAGAAAAAGAGCATGCTCACCGCCTCCCTCCTCCGTCCCGAGACCCATGCACCGTACCTGCAACACCCGGTCTGGCAGCGCGCCCTGCACCGCCTGACCGCCATCCGCCCGGAGGATCCCGATGCGACGATCCCATGGGAAGGCGAAAAGATGTACGTGATGGTGCAAGGCTACACGACCCAGCCCCGCGAAGCCTGCCGCTATGAGGCGCACCGCCGCTACATCGACATTCAACTGCTCCTTGCCGGAGAGGAGATCATCGAAGTCATGTCAGTGGCGGGGTTGCCCCCCGAGGTTCCGTACGACGGAACCCGCGACGTCGCCTTCTTCCGGACTCCGGAAACAAGGGGCGCCCAGATCCTCCTGCGTCCCGGGGACTTCGCCATCTTTCTGCCCGACGACGCCCACATGCCAAAAATCCAAGCCCTCGCGCCCGCCCCCCTCCGCAAAGCCGTCGTCAAGATCGACCTTTCCCTCTTTTCGTAGTGTATCCCCGCGCGCGGTTTGGGAAGATTTGTCAGAGGTTTGGGAATTTTGAGTTTGCAGGGGGGTTACAAAAGCGATGCGGCTTAGGTGGGGGGCGATGGGATACGACGCTTGGCACATGGTTCACAGGGGCGTTTGGGTTCGTGCCCAGAAAGCCAGATGGCACGTTCGGTTTGGTTTTTTGGGGGCCATTCGCAGGGGTCAGTGTTGTCGGTGCAGTTGCGGCAGGTCCCGAAGGAGATAGTTTTAGAACGGGTGGCGCAGTAGCCGCCGTCCTGGGACTGTATTTGTTGCCAGTGTAGGCATCGCATCATGACACCGTAGCGGTTATCGACCACTCATCGCCATTCCATTCGGTTCCAAACCTGGAATATGAACCAACAGGGGTAGCCCCCACAAGTTTCACTAAGGGTAAACCTATTAACACCCCGAACCCGTAAACCGCGAAAGACCACTGGCTGGGATCCCAACTTATGACGATTTGGCCGGCGGGGGCCCAAGTGGTCCATCCTCCCCCATCTACCTGCCGCTCGATCGGGGTGTAACCAGTCCAGTGCCTAGTCCAATGCCCCCCCCCAGCGGAGACGATTGAGTCGGAGGCCAGTCTCCACTCAGTGGTGGTTCCATATTTGGCTGAAACTTCGCTTGCATGCCAGGAAGCCAAATACTCCTCAAGTAGGCCGCCGCAGGGCCAGGAGGAGGGTGGCCAGGTACCGGCGCAGGGGAAGGAGGATGGGGCTGGGCAGTCGCAGGGGTAGGTGGCGGCTCGGCAAGGGCGGCCACTGGGGCCGGTGAGGAGGGTGCCGTCGGGATGTCGCCAAAGCTGGCTCATGAGCCACAACCTGCACCGGGGGTTTCCCAGATGGGTGCGCCGGAGGCGCGGGACAGGATGTCGCCGTCGCTTCCGCCGGATGGCAGCTCGGGAACTGACCAATAGGGTGTGGTGCCGTCGTGGCGGAATATCCAGTCGTCTCCGCTGGGGGCGCCTGGGTTGGAGATGAGGATGAGGTCGCCGCCTTCGTCGTAGGTCAGGAGGTCTCCGGGAGCACCTTCAGGTAGGATGGGACCGGGTTCCCATTTTTTGTTGGTGTCATCCCAGATGAGGGTTTGGCGATCGATGGTGCCGTCGGGCATGCGGGGGGGTGGTGAGGCGGCGGTGTTTTGGCGGGGGATGGGTCCGCCTTGGTCGACTGCGAGGCCGTTGTCTTTGGTTTCGCCGGTGACGCGGGTTTTGGAGTGGGTTACGGTGGTGCGGACACGGTTGGAGCGCTGGAGTTCGAGGTAGTCCTGGGCTGTGAGGTGGGAGGGCGCGCCGAGGAGATGGGTGACGCGGCCTGTGTAGAGGTCGCTGGTGGCGGAGCGGATGATGTGGGGTCCGGTGGCGGAGACGCCGAGGATGGTTCCGGCGTCGGGTAGATTTAGACGCTGGGCGACGGGGTTGGTGGCGGGGACGGAGGGGGCTTCGGTGGTTATGGTGCCTTCCCAGCCGAAAGCCTGCATGGCTGTGTAAACGGATTGGGCTATACCGCTGGGGGTGGCCTCCTGGGCGTCGCCGGATATGTCGCTGTAGGTTCCCGTGTTGAAGTCGGTGGAGGTGACGGCGGCGTCGAGTTCGGTGACGATGTCGTTGCCGAGGGTCTGGGTGATGACGGCCTGGATGCGGAAGGTTTCGGTCTCGACGCGGTCTGGGTTGGAGGTCATAAAGGGGGCGATGGTGCCCTCGATAAGTTCGCCGGGGTGGTTCTGGGCTCCGGAGCGGCTGAAGTTGGTGAGGGTGATGTTGGCGTCGGGGTGTGCGTTGAGCCAGGGGATGCGGGCTTTCCACCATGCTTTGTCGGTGGTGAAATCGGCGGGGTAGTCCTGGGTTTCGATGCGTTGGGAGGTGCGGGTGGTGTTGCGGCCGGCGAGGGCGATGGTCCAGTGGATGACTTGTGGGCTGTTGGTTTCGGGGTCGAGGGCTGCGGGCCAGGTGTCGTATTCGACGGTCTCGTAGGTGCCACCGGAGGTGGAGTTGGAGCGTTCGTAGCGGATGACGACGCCGGTGGGGATGAGGTCGGGTCGGGGCTGGATGGAGGCTTCGGTGGCGCTGCCGTTGTCGCCGTAGGGGATGTCGTTGGCTGGGAGGGTGGAGGGGTTGACGATGTGGAGTGTGGGAGGGGTGGTGGTGTAGTCCCAGTGTATGACGTGGTTGGGGGACCAGCGGAGGAGGCGGCGGACGACTTCGGCGCAGGTGAGATCGGTGGTCTCCTCCCAGGGGGGTGTGATGGATGGGGAGATGGTGCCGAGGGGGAAGCGGGATCCTGAGTCGGAGGCGCGGGTAAGAGCGGCGGTGAGGACGGTGGCGCTGGTTTCGGGGGTGCCGGTGGTGGATTGGCCGAGGATGGCGCGGGTGAGGCCGGGGGTGGTTGGGGTGGCGGTGTCGTCGGCGATGGTGTGTTTTTTCCAGGTTTGGAGAAAAGGAATGTGTTCGGCGTACCACCAGGGGTTTTCGATGGTGTAGATGTGGGCGGGGGCGTTTGGGCGGTCAATGATTTTTGGGCGGATGGAGAGACCGCTGAAGAGGGTGACGCCGTCCTGGGCGATGGTGACGCCGGTTAGGTGGGGGAAGAGGGCGGCGTCATTGGCGGCGCGGCCTTCACAGGTGATGGTGGCGTGGTCGCGGCCGCCGGTGGAGTATTCGATGGTGATGGCGGTGATGCCGAGGGTGTCGGAGGGGGTGGCGTTGAGGGTGATGGGGAGGCTCATCAGTAGTTCCTTAGCTCGCCGAGGCGGCGTTCGAGGTCTTCGAGGCGGCTGCGGGTGGCGCGTTCGTTTTCGGCGGCGGATTCGGCCTGGGAGATGACCTGGGAGAGGAAATCGAGGATTTCAGAGGTGTAGCCGTTGGCGGGGCCACGGGTGACGAGGGTGCGGGCGCGGCCGAGGGCGGTTTGTATGGCGTTGTCGTCGCCTTTGGCGGCGGCGGTTTGGAGGGAGGCGGCCTGGTCGGCCTCGTTTTGTTCCTGGGCGGCGGCGGCGCGGAGGTCGGCGGCGCGGCGGCGGGAGGCGAGGGTTCCGGTGGGTTGGTAGGAGGCGGCTTCGGCATTGGCGGTGGCGGCGTCGGTGGTTTCTTTCTGGGCGAGGGCGCGGGCGGCGGCCTCGGCGGCGGCCTGGATCTGGTTTTCGGCGTCTTCTTTGGCTTTGCGGGCGGCCTCGGCGGCGGCGTCGCGTTCTTCTTTGAGGCGTTTGGCCTCCTCGGCGCGGGCTTGTTCCTGGCGTTGGTTTTCGATTTGTTGGCGGCGTGCCTGGTCCTCGACTTTGGAGATGCCGGCGCGGCGGTCGAGGGTGGAGAGGCCGAAGGAGGCGGATTTGAGTTCCTGTTCGCGGGCCTGGCGGGCGGCGATGAGGTTTTGTGCGGCCTCGCCCTGGGCGGCGGTGGTGCGGGTGAGGTCGGCCTGGGAGGAGGCGACGGTGCCGCGGTTGATGAGGCCGAGGGCGAGGGTGAGGTCACGTATGGTTTTGTCGAGTTCGGCGATGAGGGGTGCGGCGTACCTGGGGTCGGCGTTCTGGAGCTTGCCCATGCGTTGGTTGGCGGCGTCGAGTTCGGCCTGGAGGGCGTCGGGGGTTTTCTGGTTGGCTCCGACTTTGTTGAGTGCGTTCTGGACGCGGTTGTTTTTTTCTTCGGCGGATTGGCGATCGGAGAGGGCTTTGCCGAGGGCTGCCTGGGCGGCTTGGACTTTTTCGTCGGCGATGCGCATGCGTTCCTCGATCTCGCGGCGCTGGGCTGCGGCGCGGGCGTCGGCGGCCTGTACGCGGGCGTCCTGGCGGGCGAGTTCGGCGTCGGGGGCGGTGAGTTCGCCGCGGGCCTGGCGGAGATCGATGTCGGCGAGGGCGGCGGCGAGGTCGAGATCGGCGGCGGCCTCCATTTGTTGGCGCATGCGGGAGGCGTCGTCGGCGGCCTGGGCGAGTTTGCGTGTGATGGCATCGAAACCGGGGGAGGTCGCGAAATCGGAGGCGGCGGTGAGGGCGCGGCGGGTGGCCTCGGCGACGGCGTCGTATTCTTTTTGGAGGGCGGCGGATTGGGTGGCGATGTTGCGGGCGTATTCGGCGTTGGCGGCGTCGGCTTGTTCCTGGGCGATGCGCTGGGCGTCGGTGTGTTGGCGCCATTTGATGAAGGCGGCGATGGCGGCGGAGATGGCGGTGACGAGGAGGCCGATGGGGTTGGCGATGATGGAGGTCCAGAGGGCTTTGATGCCGGTGGTTAAAAACCGGATGCCTCCAACGATGCGGCCGGAGCCAAGCATGCCTAATCCGGTGGCCAGGTTTTCGGCACCATCAGCGGCGTCGCGGGAGGCGTCGACGGATTTGCGAACCTCCTCGGTGCTGCGTTTCTGGGCCTGAGCCTGTTTGTCGAGGGCGTCAGTGGCTTTGTTGGCAGAATCCTTGATGGTTGCGATCTGCTTCTGGACGTCCTCGGCGGCGTTGCCTTCTTTTTTGGTTTTGAAGAGGATCTGGAGGATGCTGGACATGTTACTCCTGTGTGACGCGATCGAGGGCGTCGCGTGCGCCGTCTAGAGCGGCGTTGACGAGCTCGGGTTCGGTGGGGAGGACGGTTTTGTCGGCGGTGATTTTGGCTCGTTTGGCGAGCCAGAAGATGACGTCGAAGGTGTCGTCGTCGTGGGGGCGGATGAGGGCGCCGAAGGATTTGGTATCGGCGGTGCCCTTGTCGAAGAAGATGGGGACGAGGTCGGGGAACTCGCGGGCCTTCTTTCCGTGGGCTTCGGCGGAGGCGGGGATGGTGAGGAATTTGGCGTTGACGGGCCGGATTTCGCCGCCCTCGTAGTGGAGGGTGACGCCGAGGTGGTCGACGAAGAGGAGGAAGCCGTCGTCGGTGACCTGGTGGGCGGTGGAGTCGGCGACGCTGGCCCAGTAGTTGGTGCGCTCGCCACCGAGGCGGTTGGGGGTGTTGTTGCGGGCGTTGAAGTGGGCGCGGAGTTGTGCGGCGGCGCTTCCGCCGGCGGCGTCGGAGAGGAGGTTGCGGTTGGGGCCGTCGAGGAGGCTGAGGAGTTCTTCGACCTTGGGGGAGGCGGTGTCGAGGATCTCGATGGTGTACATGGGGAGTGCGGAGTGGGGAGTGGAAGAGGATCTTGGGTTTTATAGCATGGCGGGTGTGGGTGGGGGCTTGACCGGGGGGATTATGGGGTGGTATCGTGTGGGGAAGGTTCCGGCATGTCGCCGGGAGGTGTGAAGCCCTCTGTGCGTTTCGGACGTGATGACGCTGGCCGGAACCTGCTATTTCAAACCCGGTAGATGGATTTGACGAGGATGATGTTTTTGCCGGGGAAGGTGAGGACGATTTCGATGTTGTCGGGGCCGAGGCGTCGGCGGAGGACGAGGGCGCCGGCGTCTTTGCGGCTGAGGACGACGGGGCCTTCCTGGCGGAGGAGGGTCTGGATCTGGCGGAGGATGTCGAGGTTGATGGGGCGGCCGTCGGAGCCGCCGGGGCCGTGTTTGGCCCAGATTTTGCGGAGGTCGTCGGTGGAGAAGCGGATCTCGGCGGCGGGAGTCACGCCGAAGTGTGTGCGGGCTTGTTTGAGGATGTCGGCTTGTGGGATGCCGATGGGCAGAGTGTGGGCGGGGGTGTCGGCTTTGAGGAGGGTTGGGAGATGCTGTTTGGCGTCGGGATAGATGGCGAGGCGGGGGCCTTTGGGGGTTTGCACGGGGTATGCGCGGTCTTTGAAGGCCTCCTGCACGGCTTTTGCAAGTGCGGGATCCGTAGGCATGGCGGTTTCGGTTCGGCTGGCGAGGGTGCGGAGGGGTTTGTTTTTCTTCATCTCGCTGAGCTTCGGCACGGGGAAGCCGATGCGTTTGCATTCGGAGTAGCTGACGGGGCGGACGTCCATGCCGGAGTTGAAGTCGAAGGGGGGGTGGGGAAGGCCGAATCGGCTGATCCTTTCCCAGATGGGATCTGTGACGAGGGCGATCATGCGGCCGTCGGTCAAGGTGCCACCATTTTCGGACCACCTTGCTTTCCAGTCGCGCTCGGCGGCGGGGCCGCCTTTGGGTTTGATGCGGCGGTAAAGTTCCTGGGCGGGACGGGCGGCGAGGGCGCCGTCGCTGAGGGCCATCTCGTGGTGGGCCTGGCCGCGGAGCATGGAGGCGTTGGTGTCGAGGATGAGGTTGAGGCGTCGGTCGCTGGTGAGGTCCTGAAGGGAGCCGGGTTTGACGCCGTTGGCCTCGGGGGTCCAGCCGAGGGAGGCGAGGGTTTGTTTGAGGGCGAGGCGGGCGTCGGCGCGGTTGATGGGGTTGCGTCCGGAGGCGGTGGAGGCGGCGGGGGAGATGAGGCCGGTGACGTTGCGGGCGACGGAGTCGAGGATGCGGGCGTCATCCACCCGGGCGGAGGCCCAGGCGCGCTCCAGGATCACCGGGCCGAACTGTTCGCGCATCTCGGACGATGTCGCCGAGGAGGGCAACACCGACCGGGCGGCGGCGGCGGCGAGGGCCTTTTCAAAGGGGATGGGCTCACGGAAAATCATTTGGAGTGCGGAGTGGGGAGTGAAAGAGGGTTTAACCACTGATGGACACTGATAAACACTGATGTGGCGCGGGGGGGGTGCGGAGGGGCTGCTCGGTAAGGTAGTGGCGGAGTTTACGGAAGGCTTTGCGGTGGCGCTGGCGGATGGCTTCGTGGGAGAGATCGAGAGCGCGGCCGATGGCGGAGTAGCTGCGGTTGTCGTAATAAACGGCGCGGAGGAGTTGGCGGTCGGGGAGCGGGAGGATTTGGAGGGCTTCGAGGAGGCGGTGGTGGGTGTCGGTTTCGGTGGGTTCGCGGTCGGCTGGGGCGGCGAGGGCTTCGGCGAAGGGGATGGGGTCGGGGAAGATCATTTGGAGTTAGGAGTGGGGAGTGCTGTGTTGAAGGGGGGAAGCCACGGATGATCACCGATCCGATCTACGGTCTGGGCTCCACCTCAAGTTCAAGCATGAGCTTGTCCCACGCCGCAAAGGACGCGCCTCTCTCCTCATATTGTCGCCAAATGCGCCCGTAATGGGAAAAGCTGGATGGTCGGCGGACCCCGTAAAGTTCGAGGAGGGTGTCCGCGAGGAGGCTCGATATGGAAGGGTCTACGGGCCGGAGTTCCAATACGTTCAGCTCGACAGTTTCCTGCTCAACGGTAGCGCTGTCCGTCGCGAGCTCGACAGTTTCCTGCTCAACGGTAGTGCCGTCCGTTGCGAGCTCGACGGCGGCGACCTGCGTAGTTACGGGCGGGGCTGACAGGACGGTTGCTGTGCCAAACACCGTCAGCTCGGGGGCCGAGACAACTACTCTCTCCGCGTTGATTTTGCTGACGCTGTACTCCTGACCCCATACCGGGGCCAGGAGTAAAACCAGTAATTTTACTGCCCGCATCAGTTACTCCTGAGGGACGTTGTGGGACGGGTCAGCGCCGAGGGTCATCACCCAAGGTAGCTGCTGGTTTTGCGAGCGGAGGAAGGCATTTGACCGCACGATATTGAGGTCATACGCCAAATAGACCCGGGCTACGTTCTTGGCGGTGGCATTGCTCGGGTTCGCGTAGTAGGCGCCGGCAGCCTTAATCAACGCAGTTTCGAAGTCCCCCGTCAAAATGTCGTGAAGAGAACCCGCCGCGGGCACTAGTTTAGACGCCTCCTCGGGGGAGAGGAACAGCGAGCCCTCTTGTGGGGAGGTCCCCACACCCGTTTTGACGTACTCCAGGTACTCATTCGCCTTCGCAAGAGACTTGGTGCGGTACCGGATGAGGGTGGCGATCTGTGGGACCAAATCGACCCCTTGTAAGCTGAAAGCCGCACGGGCGAGCTTGGGCGGCTCTGTGCCTGGGATCACTGTCGAACCCGCGTCGATCGCTTTCTGGTACAGCATTGCGACCGGGAGCAGTAGGCGGGGGGACCGGTGTTCGGCGGTGCCTGCTAGGTAAATGGATTCGACGAAGGCCAGTGCCGCCGGGTCGGACAGTGGTTGCCTCAACAGTTCGTTGGTCAAGCGGGCATACGCGGTGTCTAATTGATAACCGATGAAAACCTCCCTGTAACTCTCAAGCATCCCCGGAGGGGTCGGGTCTTTGTACTGGGCCACCGTGGCGCGAACAAAGGCCAGGCGGTCCAGTAAGGGGGTTGCCGGATCTCCCATCTGGTCCAGCTTCCGGCGCATCTCGATCAATTGCGCGACGCAAGCGGACACCGTGGACCAGTCGCCCGCAAAGCGTGGCGGAACTTCACGGTCTCCCGGCCATCCTAAAGCGGTGGCCTCCGCCTCGGCGGTGGTGGTGAGGTTGGGGAACAGAATGTTGTGGGCGTCCTGGCGGTAGGTTAAAAACCGGGCGGCCAGCGAGGATTGTTCATCCCAAGTGGCGCTATCCTCCGAGGTGAGGTCGTCGGGTTTCGCTTCCTTCTGTAAAGAGGTGGAAAGCCTGTGATTCGGCGCTCTTCCTCCGGTAAGGATCAAGGTCAGGAACCGGTCACGCTCCTCGACGGTGCGGGCGAACGCCGTCGACGCGAACGCGGCAAGCAGGATCAGGTGGGGCAATGTCTTCTTCAGTTTCATTCTAACTCTCCCTTATGGGTTTGGTTCTGTTCTTTGGCTTTTCCAGGCGTGTGGGATGATGGGGTTCCAATTTACTTCGGATACGACAGTCCCTACGCGGACAAAACTCCACTTCAGGTTTTCGTTTCCGGCGTACATCCAGGTGGCGGACCCGGAAATCTTGGATGGTTCAAAGACAACTTGCAAAATGGGGCTTCCCCCTGAGCCGCCATTGAACTCGTAAATGGACGTGTGGTTCTGGAAATTGTACTTGCTCCAGTAAATCTGTGTCGCAAGCCAAACGTTCGCGGCGGCGTCCCAGGTAGGGTTGGGGAAATAGGCCCCGACAGAAGAATAGACATAAACAACTGAGGTCCAGGAATAGTCGTTCTGCTGTGTAATGGAGGAAACTGTGGAAGTGACCAAGGACGCGGCCCCAGTGATCGTGGCCCCCTCTTCCACCGTGAGGCCCGCGCCGGGGCGCCTCTCCACTAAGGTGAGAGTCGTGCCGTCGATCGCGACCACCTCCGCCTCCGTGTCAGCGACCACCGGGTTATTCACCGATACGACTTCGCCGACCACGTGGAGCTGGGCGGAGGACGTCTGGGCGATGATCGCAACTTCTTTGAAATTCTCGGTGGTGGCCTTGATTTCAAAATCATACCAGCCCTCTCCGAGGGGGATGATAAATTGAGGGTAGAGCCGGAGACTCTCCATGGCGAGCTGTAAATCTTCCAGCGCGGCGACGCCGGTGCCGCCGTGCACAACGGGCAAAGTGCCTGTCAACTGTTCGGCGGTGACCTGGTGGGGGTTGTTGGTGTCGCCAGTGTGGAGGGTGAGTTCCGCATCGGTGGCGGCGGTGGCGGCGTCCTGCTTGAGGTCGAGGGCGTTCTGGGTGGCGGTGGAGATGGGTTTGCCGGCGTCGGGGGTGTTGTCGACAAGGCCGAGTCCGACTTGTTCGGCGGTGACGTTGTGGGGGTTGTTGGTGTCGCTAGTGTGGAGTGCGAGCTCCGCATCGGTGGCGGCGGTGGCGGCGTCCTGCTTGAGGTCGAGGGCGTTCTGGG
>CAYLNG010000030.1:0-7482 GCA_964385155.1 uncultured Verrucomicrobiota bacterium | reverse complement strand
CGACAAGGCCGAGTCCGACTTGTTCGGCGGTGACGTTGTGGGGGTTGTTGGTGTCCTGGATGTGGGACCAGGTGTTGGTGAGGGTGGCGGGGTTGGCGTGGTCGCCGAAGACGTTGCCGCGCATGTGGAGCTTGCCGTAGGAGCGGACGAGGGCCGCGTTGTCGTGTTCGACGATGAGGGAGTAGTCGTAGAGGGATGCGCCGTTGTCGGCGGCGGGGGTCCAGGTGACGGTGACGCGGCCGGTGTCGGGGTGGAGGGCGCCGATGAGCTGGTGGTAGGTGTCGGGGGCCATGTCGGCGGAGCGGTAGAGGAGGCGTACAACGGCGTTTTCGGGGAGTTGCAGGGGGCTTGCGAAGGAGTCGAAGCGTGGCTGGAGGGCGATGGTTTCGCCGCGGTAGAGTTCGAGGTCGACGGATTGGACGCGGGAGGTTTCGACGCGCCATTTGAGGGGGGCGATGACGGTTTGGGCGGGGAGGAGGATGGGGAGAAGGAGGAGGGAGAGGAGGAGGTGTCTCATGGGGATCCCGCTGCGGTGAAGGTTTTGGCGGTGACCTTGTAGGTCCAGGTGATGTTGAGACCGTCGCGCTGGGCGCGGGTGATGTCGAGGAGGGCGGTGCCGTAGGTGAGGGTCTGGGTGCCGTTGGTGATGGCAAGGGTGCCGTTGCGGTCGATGTCGGAGCGGCGTTTGTGGAGGGCGGAGGTGGCGAGGGCGACGGTGGCGAATTGTTCGGAGGTGGTGAAGGTGTATTCGTGGAGGCGGTTGGCGCGGTCGATGGGGAGGGCGTTGGGGGCGCGGAGGCGGAGGATGATCTGGGTCTGGTCGTTCCAGGTGATGGATTCGTCTCGGGGTCCTGTGGCTTTGCCGACACCGCGCTCGGCGCCGTGGCAGAGGGTGACGGGAGAGCCGGTGGTGGGTGTCCAGACGTGGGTCATGGGGAGTGCGGATTGTGGATTTCGGATTGCGGATTGCGGATTTCGGAATGCGGATTTGGAATTTCCTCATTCCGCACTCCGCATTCCGCAATCCACAATGGGATCAGGCGGTCATGGCGACGGTGAAGACGGGGCCACCGACGCCGGCGCTGACGGTGCGGTGGGCGATCCAGCCGAGTTCTCCGGCGCGGAGCATGCCGGGACCCCATTTGATGGGGCCCTGTACGAGGGCGGCGTCGGTGAGGGTGACGCTGATGCCGCCGGTGCCGATGAGCACGAGGTTGTTGCCGGTGCGGACGCTGTCGCCGATGGCGTTGCCGGTGCCCTGAACGCGCATGGCGTCGAAGATGTTGGCCTCGGTGACGCCGAGGGGCTGGCAGCGGGCGCGGGCGGTGACGCCGGTGAGCTTCATGCCGATGGTGCCGACCTCGTCGATGGTCTCGGGGTCGAAGGAGGCCTCGAGGTCGATGGTCCATCCGGTCTTGGTTTTGATGGCGTCCCAGGGGGCGGAGGCTCCCCAGGCGGCGGAGACGGGTTTGCACTTCACATCGGCGACGTCGAAGGCGCCGGCGAAGGCGGCGTCGGAGATGGTGTACATGGAGTTGGCGGTGGTGCGGTCGGCGCCGTTGGCGATGACGGTGGTGATCTCGGCCTGTCCGCCGAAGAGGGTCTCCTGGGCGGAGAGGCGGAGGGTGGGCATGCGGGTGATGGCGCCGGCGGCGAAGAGGACTTTTTTGCCGGCCAGGCTGTGGACCTCGACGGGGACATCGACGGAGCCGAAGATGTCGGCGCCGAGGTTGGGGGTGCCGTAGGGGTAGAGGGCGGCGAGAATGCCCGCGGTGACGGCGCCGCAGGGGGTGAAGGTGACTTTGCCGAGGACGTCCTTGAAGCGGGTGTCGACGTTGCCGTAGGCGGAGACGGGGATGTCGAAGGTTTCTTTCTGGAGTTCGGCGTCGATGCCTTCTTTGTCGAAGATCTGGGTGGAGCCGAGTTTGACGGCGCCGGGGCCGCGGATGATGGATTCACGTGTGATGCCCATGGCTTATTCCTGGGGTGGGTTGTTGGAGGGGAGAAGGGAGAGGGAGGTGCGGAACTGCGCGGTCCAGAGGAGGAGGGGGCCTTCCTTGGCGGAGCTGATGCGGTAGCAGGTGGTCTGCAATTCCTGGAGGAGGGTGTCCTCGGGGTGGTTGGGCCAGTGCATCCAGGTGGCGGCGCATTCGGCGAGCTGAAGGGCGGTGAGGCGGTTTTTGCCCCGGTTCATCTGGGGGTTTTCGGCGGCGGTGATGTTGAGTTCGACGCGGTCGAGGTGGGGGCCGGGGGCATCGGGGGAGCTGGAAGAGAGGTCGGCGAATTTGACGATGATCATGGTGCCGAGGCCGGGACCGAGGGCTTTGCGGATGATCTCGGCGATGGTCTGGTTTTCCTCGTGGAGGATGTCGACGCCGGTCAGGCGTTCATCGGCCTGGAGGCGGGAGACAGCGCGTTCGAGGAAGTCGGTGAGCATGGGGGGGATGGAGTGCGGAGTGGGGAGTGCGGAGTAGGGAGTGGAGGAAGGGTTGGTTTAGTCGGCGGGTTCGAGGGGGATTTCGGGCGTGGGTTCGGTGTCGGTGGGTACGGGGATTTCGGCGGCGATGATGTCGCGGGGGTAGAGGGGGACTCGGCGGAGTTCGGCGGGGGGGGCATCGGGGAGTGCAATGGCCTCGCGGAAGGTGGTGAGGGGGTCGGGCATGTCGGGGGGGATTTCGGCGTGGACGCGGAGGAGCCCGGGGCGTTTGAGGCCGAGGATGCGGGGGTGGAGGAATTTGGCCTGGGTGAGGCGTGGGATGATGTCGGAGGTGTCGGGGTTCATGGGTGCTTTCCGTCGGGGTGGTTTTCGTGGGTGGTGTGGAGGGCGGAGAGGACGCGGGGGGGGCGGAGGTCGGGGGGGAGGTCGGCGACGAGGTTCTGCCAGGCGAACTCGAAGGAACCGTAGCCCCATTTGGTGTGGGGGCGGGAGGCGGCCCAGTTGGCGGGGTGCTCGGCGCCGGTCTGCAGGGCGGAGAGGATTTGGTCGTCGGTCCAGTCCATGGCGGCGATGACGCCGGCGAATTTGGGGCAGGCGGCGGAGGTGCCCTGCCAGAGGTGCCAGGAGCCGTCGGGGGCGGGGGAGGCGACTTTGGAGCCGATCATGACGGCGTCGACGTGGGCGTCGGCGGACCAGGGGGTGGGCACGCCCCAGGCGTCGGTGGCGCCGATGATCCAGGCGTTGTCGGGCATGAGCTTCTGGGGGTAGGCGACGTCGGGATCGGGGTCGTTGGCGTCGTCGTTGCCGGCGGCGCAGACGATGCGGAATCCGAGTTCTTTTTTGAGGTCGAGGAGCTGCTGGACGTAGCGGTTGTAGGCGACGCGGAGGAAGAGTTCGCCGAAGTCGTCGTCCTGGTCCCAGGCACCCCAGGAGCAGGAGATGACGTCGGGTTTTTCGGCGGCGATGTGGGAGAGGAGATAGTCGGCCCAGTCGCCGGGGGTGCCGTTGTCGCCGAGGATCTGGAGGAAGACGATCTCCGCGTCGACGCCGCGTGCCTGGAGCGGGGCGCCGGCGAGCCATCCGCACCAGGCGCCGTGGGGGGAGGCGGTGCGGATGTCGGGGTGGTCGATGCCGCGCAGGGTGAGGCGGGGGAGGTGGGCGCGGTAGCGGGGGGAGAGGGTGGACCCCTGGGTGTCGGGGATGAGGATCTTCATGAGTGCGGAGTGGGGAGTGCGGAGTGGGGAGTGAAGAGAAGAGTTGAAGGTTTGGAAGGTTGCGGTTTTTGAAGGTTGCGGGTTGTGAACTTTTCAACCTTCCAACCTTCCAACCTGTTACGGCCCTGCCGTGGTGTTGGTGGTGGAGGTGGAGGGGGCGTAGGTGACGGTGTTGTTGTCGCCGGTGACCTGGATGATGTTGCCGTTGTTTACGGCGGGGGCGGTGGCGGAGCCGGAGGATTTTCCGGAGCCGCCGTCGAAGAGGGAGGAGACGCCGTCGTCGGCGAGTTCCCAGGCGAGGAGTCCGGCGCCGAGGGTCTGCCAGGGGTGGTTGGTGGCCATGTAGCCCACATAGTCGACGGGGTAGGTGATGAGTTTGAGGGGGCCCCAGGAGTCGCGGGCCCATTGTCCGGCGCGGTAGTGGCGGATGCCGAGGAGGTCGAAGCCGACCTGGACGCCGTTTTCGGTGGCGCGGACCTGCACGGCTTCGCGGCCGTTGGGCTGGTTCCGGGCGGCGCGGGGCTGGTTTTCGGTCCAGGTGGAGGTGTCGATCTCGCGGGGGGCGTCCTGGGCGGCGCCGGGGGTGAGGACGCGGGATTGGACGGCGATGTAGTCGGGGCGGTGTTCGTGCATGGAGGCGTCGTAGCCGGGAGGCACGGGGCTGGCGCAGCCTTGGAGGACGAGAAGGAGGATGACGGGGAGGAGGAGGTGTTGTGCGGCGTTTTTCATGGGTTAGATTCCATCTTGGGTTTGGTCGGTGAAGAGACGTTTGCGGTCGCGGATGCGGGGTCCGATGGCGGTGTTCTGCTCGGCGGTGTCGGCGGGGGTGTCGGGCTTTTCGATGGCGAAGCGGCCGTCGGCGACGCGTTCGAGGAGGCGGCGGGCTTCGTTGGCGGCGGTGCGGCGGACGTTGTCGGGGTCGAAGATGATGCCGACGAGGCGTGAGCCGATGCGGAGGAGGGTGATGTCGACGACGGCGCGGATGAGGCGCGGGGGGAGGGTTCCAGCCGGGCCGAGGGTGTTGTCGCGGTTGGCGGCGATGTAGCCGCGGGCCTCCTCGGTGGCGGCGGCGAGGTTGGCGGGTACGGGGTCGCCCTGTCCCTGGGCGAGGGAGGCGGAGCGCAGGCCGGCGAGCTCATCGCTGGAGATGGCTTCGAGGAGGTCGGTTTCGGTGGGGGCTCGCCAGGACATGGGGAAGTGCGGAGTGTGGAGTGCGGAGTGAAAAGGAGCTGCGGAGTGCGGAGCTGGAGGCGTTATTCCGCACTCCGCACTCCGCACTCCGCATTCGCTTAGCTGATGGTGCGGCGGACGACGGCGGCGGAGTTGGTGACTTTCACGTCCTCCGACCAGTCGAACTTGGCGACCTCGACACGTCCGTCCTCGCGGACGTAGGTGCCCGGGACCATGTACTTGCCCATGAGACGGAAGGTCTTCATGAACGAGGGATCGCGGCGGGTGGGGTTGGGGTGGCGCGCGAAGACGAGGAGGCTCTTGTCCATGACGAATTTCACGTCGGCGGCGAGGCCTTCGGGCGCGTCGTCGTAGACCATGAAGCTGGCCTTGATTTCGGGCTGTCCGAGGAGGAGCTGGCCGAAGTCGCCGGCGGTGAGCGTGGCCAGGGGGCTGGCGGGCTTGCTGGATCCGGAGATCGTGAAGCGGTTGCGGACGCTGACGTGGTTCTTGATGGCCTTCCAGATGGACGCGCCGAAGACAATGCCGACGCTCATCAGGGCGCCGTATTTGGCGGCCTTGAGGACGGTGAGGATGTCGCCATCGAGCTGGTCGATGATGTCGTCGCTGGAGCCGATGGCGAGGGCGGTGCCCGCACCGGCGGCGGCGATGGCGGCGTCGATCACGGTTTTTTCGTGAACGAGGCCGGCGACCTCGGAGACGATCTGGCTGCCTTCCATGAGCATGCTTTCCAGGGTCTCGGCTTCGAGCTGCTCCAGCATGTCGATCGGGTAATCGAGGGCGTGCGGGGCGCAGTTGTAGTCGAGGTCGGAGGCGCTGAAGCCGATTTCGGTGGCGCGGCCGCCGATGGCACGTTCGGTCTTCGGCAGGCGGAAGCGGTTCTTCTCGCTGTAGGATTTGTATTTTCCGACGGAGGTGGACACCGGCACGGTGGGCGCGATGAACTCCGCCACAGGGCTGACAGCCGCTTGCGCGGCGCCCTGGGCGTACTGGCGAAGCGTGGGCTTCGCGGAAACGGCGGCGAGTTTGGACATGAGGTTTTTCCTGGTTGGGGGTGAGGGTTAGGCGACTTCGATGAGCTCGCGATCGATCTTGCGGCAGAGGACGAGCTGGCCGTCGACGAAGTCTTCTTCGGCGATGGCGACGGCGTGGTAGTTGCCGGTGGTGGCGGGGAGCTTGCGGAGCTTGCCCTTGTCGGCGGCGGTGGAGGGATCGGCGAGGACGAGGACGTCGCCCTTGGAGCCGGTGCCTTTGGCGACGACGCGGGAGTTTTTCCCGGCGGTGAGGGGGATCACGGCCGCTTTCGCGGAGGTGAGGACCTCATCGACGAGGTAGGGGGTGCGGTCGGTGATGGCCGCCACTTCGGCGAGTCCGGTGGAGCCGAGCTTGACGAGGCGACCTTCCTTGCCGGTGAGGTCGTCGGCGGTGTCCATGATGATGGGGCCGCCTTGCGTGTTGGACTGGGTGTTCATGGTTTCTTCCTTGATGAGGATGAGGGTTTGAGAGGCCCCCTTTTTACCACGGAAGGCCTGCGGGCTTTCCGTGGCGGGGGGATAGAGGGGAGGGTTTTACGGCGTGGTTTCGATTTCGCTTTCGGCGCGGGTCCAGGCGGCCTGGAAGCCGATGCCGGAGGTCTTCTGGATTTCGAGGGCGCGGTTGCGGACGCGGATGGCGCGCTTGTCGTCGTCGGGTGTGGCCACGCCGGTGGTGACGGGGCTCCTGGGGGTGCGGGTGTCCTGGCGGTTGAGGACGCGGACCGTGGTCGGGGACGCGTCGGCGGGTGTGGCGACGACGGCGTTTTCGACGACGGCGAGTGCGGCGGCCTTGTTGGCGGCGTAGAGGGTTTTGGCGGCCTCCTTGCCTCCTTTGAACTTGTCCTTCTCTTTTTCGGCGAAGTCCTCGGCCTCGCGCTCGGAGTTGGCGGCTTCGAGTTCGTCGGCGCGAGCGGCCTTGGCGGCGAGGGAGGAGATGGCGGCGTTGATGGCGTCGGCATCGGCATCCTCGGGGAGTCCGAGGAGCTTGAGGGTGTCGGGAGTGAGCATGGTGCTTTCCTTTGGTTGGGTTGGGGTGAAGTCGAGGGTCTCGCGGTTGGCGGCGAGGATGCGGAGGGCGGGCATGTTGGCTTTGTTGGTGAGGCCGACGGAGTTGAGGCCGATGACGTGGTATTCGTCTTTGCGGTTGGGGATGGGTTGGAGGTCGGCGACGGGGGAGAGGCGTTTGTAGACTTTGCCGGAGATGAGCTGCTGGCCGAGGGTGGTGCGCTCGGCGCGGCCCCAGAGGCCGTCGGGGCGGACTTCGAAGTCGCGGTACCATGCGGCGGCGGCGGTGGAGCCGTCGTTGCCGAGGGAGGCGTGTTCGACGTCGAGGAGGAGTCCGGTCCATTGGGGGTCGGCGGCGAGGCGGTTGAGGGCGGTGGCGATGGCCTCGATGTTTTCGGGGGTGACGACCTGGATGACGGGGATTTCCTTGCCGTCGGGGGTTTTGCCGGTGCCGGGGTAGCGGCCGGGTTTGAGGAGGTGGTCCCAGGGGGCGTCTCCGGAGGGGGCGGGGGTGGAAAGGAGGGGGAATGGGATCATTGGAGGTCCTCGAGGGCGGCGGATTTGAATGGGCGGGGGCCGGTTTCGCCGGGAAGGGGTTTGC
>CAYLNG010000029.1:0-40932 GCA_964385155.1 uncultured Verrucomicrobiota bacterium | reverse complement strand
AATCCCCATGTTTTCCGCTTTTCCCACGATTCCCAAACTGCCCGCCGGTTCTGAGTAGGATAGGAGCCCGGAGGCCCCCCCCCCTTCCCCTCACATCAGCGGACGGGCCCAGCCGCCGAAGGCCTTGAACAGATGAAGGAAGACCGGGGCGAGGCGATCCCGGACCTCCGGATACTGTCCCACATCACGATAGCGCTCGGAAAAGCAGGGATCGCGCGAACCCGCTAACGCGGCCGCGCCCTCCCGAAGCTCGTAATTGGTCGTGGAGGCCCAGGGCCAAACATCAAACAACGGCAAGGCGGAAAAGAAGCCCCCGAGGAGGCGGTTGACCCTTCCCAAGGCCTGTTTGTCGTTCGCCTTGGCGGCCACAATCCAACTGTTGTCCGGGTGCATGTCCCGGAGAATCGAGGCCTCGATTCGCCCCACCAACACCGGATCCCTCACCAGGATCCCACATTCCGTGTTGTAGGTGCGCGAACGCGGATCGAAATTGTGCGTGCCGATCTTCGCGGCACTTCCATCCACCGAGAGGGTTTTCGCATGGATACAGACCCTCGGCGGGGATACCGCCCCCCAGCGATGGTACAGGGGCATCATGGCCAGGACTTCGCCAGGCACCGGCTTAAACTCGTGGATCTCCAGTCCTGTCGCAAAATACAGCTCCCGCCTGTTTTTGTAGGAAATGGCGTACACATGGAGGTGGTCCGCGGATGCCAGACTGTTGGTGGAGACATGCACTCGGATCCCCGGCTTCCGCCGACGGATCGCGAGAATGCGCCGTTGGTTCGTCTCGTCAAACACCAGATAGGGGGTCTGGATCAGCACGTGGGATCGCGCAGCATCCAAAAGAGAGACAATGCCCTGCGCGAGGGCATCCTTCCGGGGATCCCCTCCCTCGTGGAGCTTGCGGGGCGTGTCCGCAAGGAACACCAGCTCCCCCACCCGCGCCAGCCCCAATTCCGGACTCCCGGCCGAGGGATCCTCCCGTCCCGCACGCTCCAAGAACCCCGCCCATTCCGCCAGCTCCCCGGGCGTCAGCCCCGGAAGCGCTTTCCGCCCCTTCGCACCCGCCGCGCGCACATCCGGAAATTGGGGAAGATAGACCGCCCAAGGATGCGTCCAGAACGCCTCGAAGGAGCGCAGCATTTCCGGAACCGTCGGACCAGAAACCAGGATCTCCCTGTCCTTGAAAACCATGCCGGGATCGCGGTCATAATAAGCCGCGGCATAGTTCCTCCCCCCCACAATCCCCAGGCGGCCATCCACCAGAAACAGCTTGTTGTGCATCCGATGGTTGAGCCCACGGGAACGGAACAGAAGGTTCGGAACGAAATCCCTGAATCCGGCGACGGCACGGGACTGCACGGGATGGTACAACGCCACCTCCAGATTCGGATGCGTGCCCGCCATCTCGGCCAGCACCCCCGCGTCCCCCACGGGATTCAGCCCATCGATGAGCAGACGAATGCGAACCCCTCTCCGCGCCGCCTTCGCCAGTTCCCCAAACAAAAGACGGGTCACCGGATCGTCCTTCCAGATGAAAGTCTGGATGTCGATCGACTCCCGTGCCGCCCGGACGAGATGGACGCGCAACAACAGGGCGTCATCCCCCACCTCAATCAACGCAGCCTTATGCTCCCCCGGGTCCGCCGCCTCCCAATATGCCGACGAAAGCGCGGAGACTTCCTCCTGTGACACGGGGGTGGCCCCCTCCCACCACCGCTGCTGCCGCGCCACATCGCGCAAAGGCACATGCCCGCAACCCGCCAGCACGGCCCACACCCACCCACAGCACTTCCAGATCCCGCCTTTCATAAACGCAATCCTACCACACTCCACCTCTGGTCCTCAAGCCCCCCACCCCCATCGGCGCGCCTCAGGCCCTCCGCAGCCCCCGGGCGAAATCCGCCGAAGTCCCAATCACGGCGCGGTGGTCACGCCCCCCGTTGTTGTCCCACACCAAAACCCCACGGCCATGCACCGCCTCAATCGCATACCGCAGGCGGGTGCCGGCGGGAAACACACCCAGGTTCACATGCCACACATCCTGTTCCCCCAGCACACAGGCATGCTCCATCGCGTGCCGCTCCCACTCGCCCCCGTCCTCACGACATACCCGCACAAACGCCCCCTCTGCCTTGCCCACGGGCCCCGTGAACGTCGTGATCCAAAACTCCGTCCACGAACGGCTCTCGCCGTCCGCCGGCCAGTGGTAGGTGTTCTCAATGCGGAGCGGCTCTTCAGGGGGCGAGGCGGGTTCCGTCATGGTCGCATCCTCCGGGGTCACTCCTCCGGCTTTTCGCAGCGCCCCTCGCGGTTATTCTTACAACCCTCGTTGCTGCACAAGGGGCAGTCGATCTTCTCGCCCTTGTACACAAGGGACGAACCCCCACAGTGCCGGATCGGCTTGCGCCCGAACACCACACCGATCGCCATGCCCAGCACACAGAGCAACAGCACCGCCAACACAACCAACACCGGCATGAGGATCACCGTCATGCCCCTCCCTTTATGCTTGCCGGCCAGAAATGTCAAACGCGCTTGCACCCCGGATCAATCCCCCGCATACTGACCGCATGCACTTCCTCTCCGCGGAGGCTCTCCGAAATCTTGACCAGCTCCAGATCGCCGCCGGCACCCCGGGGGTCGAACTCATGGGACGCGCCGCACGCGCCCTCGCCCGCGAAATCCTCTTCCTTCTCGGACCCGAACGCCCCCCCGTCTGCATCTGTGCTGGCCCCGGCAACAACGGCGGCGACGGCTTCGGCCTCGCCCTACACCTCCATCGGGCCCGCATCCCCGTCGAAATCCGCGTCGCGGCCCCCCGCGAACGCTTCCGCGGCGACGCCCTGACCTTCCTCCGCGCCGCCGAGGACGCCGGCGTCCCCCTCCACTTCCTCCCCAATCCCCGCTCCTGGCTCCCCCCCGACCCCTTCTCCCCTCCCTACCGCATCCTCATCGACGCCCTCCTCGGCACCGGCTCCTCCTCCGCACCCCGCGACACCCTCGCCGCCGCCGTCGCCTGGTTCCTCGATCCCGCACGCCACGCCTACCGCATCGCCGTCGACCTCCCCTCCGGCATGGACCCCGACACCGGCCGCCCCTTCGACCCCTCCCTCTGCGTAGCCGCCGACCTCACCCTCACCCTCGGCGCACCCAAGGCCGGTTTCCTGGACGACCGTTCCCTCCCCTGGACCGGCTCCATCCAAGTCCTCGAACTCGGTTTACCCCTCTCCGATATCGCCTCCGCCTCCTCCTCCCCCTGGACCACCCTCTCCCTCGACGAGGCCGCGGCCCTCCTCCCCCATCGTCCCCCCGACGCACACAAGGGACGATTCGGACATGTCCTCGTTCTCGGCGGAGCCCCCTCCATGCCCGGAGCGCCCGTCCTCTCCGCCCGCGCCGCCCTCCGCGCCGGCGCCGGCCTCGCCACCCTCTTCGCCCCCCCTTCCCTCCTCGCCGCCACCACCCCCTTCCCCGAACTCCTCCTTCACCCCGCCGCCTCCGGCTCCCACGGCACCCTCTGCCCCCAACCCCTCGACTTCTCCCGCGCCAACGCCATCGCCCTCGGCCCAGGCCTCGGCCTCGACAACGACACCCGCGCCTTCACCCGCCAAGTCCTGGTCGACTGCCCCCTCCCCCTTGTCCTCGACGCCTCCGCCCTGCGGGCCCTCGCCTCACAGCCCGACGCCTGGCGCCATGCCGCCTGCCCCCGCGTCCTCACCCCCCACCCCGGCGAAATGGCCGCCCTGCTCGGCCTTTCCACCGCCGAAGTCCAGGCCGACCGCCCCTCGGCCCTCGAGGCCGCCCTCCACCTCAGCGGCTCCGCCGTCCTCCTCAAGGGCGCCCGCACCCGCATCGCACTCCCCACCGGCCTCCGCTTCCTCACCCTCTGCGGAAACGCCGGCATGGCCACCGCCGGAAGCGGCGACGTCCTCACCGGCATCCTCGCCGCCCTCCTCGCCCAGCGCCTCCCCCTCGAACACGCCACCCCACTCGCCGCTTGGCTCCACGCACGCGCCGGCGACCTCGCCGCCTTCCGGCTCGGCCCCACCTCCCTCCAAGCCTCCGACCTCCTCGACACCCTCCCCCTCGTCCTCCGCCATCTTGCCGCACGCCAACCCAATCCTCCGCTTCCCTTCCCGCCGCCTTTCTGCTAGGAACGCCCCCATGAACCTCCTCCCTGATTCCATCACCGCCCCCTTCTCCGTCCTCGGCATCGATGTCGAGACCGCTCTCCACACCCTCGCCTCCGTGCCCATCTCCATGCCCTGCTGGCAGTTCGACGACGTCTCCGGACTCGAAAACCCCGGATCCAAACTCGAAGGAGGCGGCCTGGCCGCCACGGGCAACTACCCGGGCAAACCCCGTAACGGCGACGAACTTCGAGCCGACATCGACCTCGCCCTCCGCCTCTGCCCCGGCCCCACACGCCTCAACCTCCACGCCATCTACGCCGAACGCGGCACCTCCACCGCCGACCGCGACACCTACACCCCCTCCTTCTTCTCCGCATGGATGGACTGGGCCGCCGACCGCCGCATCGCCCTCGACTTCAACCCCAGCTGCTTCAGCCACCCCCTCGCCGCCAGCGGCCTCACCCTTTCCCACCCCGACCCCGCCATCCGCACCTTCTGGATCCAGCACGCCATCGCCTGCCGCCACATCGGCGAAACCTTCGGCAAACGACAAGCCTCCCCCTGCACCGTCAACATCTGGATCCCCGACGGCATGAAGGACTCCCCCGCCGACAGACTCTCCCCCCGCCTCCGCCTCCAGGACTCCCTCGACCAAATCCTCTCCCACCCCCTCGACCCCACCGCCATCGAGGACGCCGTCGAATCCAAACTCTTCGGCATCGGCTCCGAATCCTTCGTCGTCGGCTCCCACGAATTCTACCTCGGCTACTCCATCCGCCAACAAATCCTCCTCTGCCTCGATGCCGGCCACTTCCACCCCACCGAAACCCTCGCCGACAAAATCTCCTCCACCCTCCTCCACCTCCCCGCTCTCCTCCTCCACCTCAGCCGCGGCGTCCGATGGGACAGCGACCACGTCGTCATCCTCGACGACCCCACCCGCGCCGTCATGGAGGAAATCGTCCGCGGTGGCTTCCTCTCCCGTGTCCGCTTCGGCCTCGACTACTTCGACGCCTCGATCAACCGTATCGCCGCCGCCGTCCTCGGTGTCCGCTCCGCCCGCAAAGCCCTCCTGCTCGCCCTCCTACAACCCAACGAACGCCTCCGCCAGCTCGAGGCCGACGGCGATTACACCGCCCGCCTTTGCCTCATGGAACAGTCCCGCCTCCTCCCCTTCGGCGCCGTCTGGGACGAATTCTGCCGCCGCCAGAACTGCCCGACCGAGGCCGAATGGCTCGCCATCGTCAAAACCCATGAAAAATCCCTCCGGCGATCCTGAGGGGATTCCGAGCTCCTTGACAAAGGGATTCTCCCCACCCCCCGGCTTCCATCCGCGCAAAACCACAAGGCCCCGTCCATGGCACGAATTCTGGTGATCGACGACGAAGCGGACATCCGCGGGCATTTTGAGATGCTCCTGCGGATTCTCCATCACGAACCCTGCCTCGCCGCGAATGGACGCGAGGGTCTCCACGCGGCAGCCGACCCCTCCCTGCGACTGGCCATTACCGACCTGGGCCTGCCCGGTTCCCCCAGCGGCATTGACCTCATCCGCCAGCTTCGAACGCTCCGCCCCGACCTCCCCATCGTCGTCATCACCGGATACCCCACCTCCGAAATCCTCGAGGAATGCGCGGTCCTGGGCGTCCGCGACTTCCTCACCAAACCTTTCGAACTCTCCCACATCTCCGCCACCATCACCTCTCTCCTCGACGCCCCCCCCCCCTCGTGATGAAAAAACTCCTCTTCAGCAACTCCACCCATTCCCCCGCGCCCTCCCTCGCCCTCCTCCTGCTACGCCTCGCTTTCGGGGGCGGCATGCTCCTGGCACACGGCTGGCCCAAACTCGCCGCCTTCTCCCAACGCGCCCCCTCTTTCCCCGACCCCTTCGGCATCGGCTCCGCCCCCAGCCTCGCCCTCGCCGTCTTCGCCGAGGTCTTCTGCGCCGCCCTCGTCTCCCTCGGCCTCCTCACCCGCGCCGCACTCCTCCCCCTCCTCGCCACCATGGCCACCGCCGCCTCCCTCGTCGCCCCCGACTCCATCCCCCTTCTAGGCTCCGTCAACGAACTCGCCCTCCTTTTCTCCGCCGCCTACCTCGCCCTCCTCCTCGCAGGCCCCGGAAAGTATTCCCTCGACCACCTCCTCCGCTGACCCCATGCACGAATCCGATTTCCCAAACCGCGACGCCTATGTCCGCGCCCGCGTCGCCTACCTCCGCCAAAAACTCTCCGACCTCGGCGGCCTCGTCTCCTCTTTCGAAGAAACCGATCCAGAGTCCGAGCTCGCCTTCCTCGAACACATCTACGCCCTGGAAAAGGCCCCTTCCGTCACACACGCCCACCAGTTGATCTCCCGGGGCATCCGCCTCCCGCCACCGGACGACCTCGACGACACCCACCTTCACCTCAAGCTCCGCGAAGTGATCCAGGGCCTCGCCGAACTCCGCGTCTTCCTTGAATTCACCGACCACCTCAGCGACCGCGAAGTCTACGAACTCCTCTGGTACGACCTCCTCAACGAAATCACCTTCGACATGTCCGGCTGCAAGGACGGCGCCACCCATCTGCCCCTCCTGAACGATTCCGACATGGACACCTACCTCGCCTGCTACGCGAGCGACGAGGAACGCGCCCACTGGGCCTCCCAGGATCCCGACACCCCCCTCCCCCCCCGCCGTCCCCTCGCCTGCGACCGCGACCAGCATCTGCCCAAACCCTGACCCCACACAGAGGCTCCCCGCCCCCTCGCCACCCCCTCCCCGTCGACTACGGAGAGGCAAGGATCGACAGGCACTTTTTGACGGATTGCAATTGATCCCCCCTGCCCTATGTTTAGGGTACGGAAAGATGACCGCCATGAAATCCAACGACCTATCCCCCCTGCTCAAGGACTGGCCCTTTGACCCCACACGGGTCACGGCACGTTACGTGCAGAAGGAGGACGACCGTCAGGAAGTCCAGCTTCGCTTGGACTTGGGCATCCTCCAGATGACCCTGGAGGGACGCCCCGATGGCAGCACTCCCCATGGATGCCCCGACCTCCTCACCCACTACCGCACCCTCGTTGCCACCGGACGGCGCGCCAATTACAAACTCGATGCGGAGGCATGCTCCGACCTCCAGCAGGAATGCGTCCAGTACTACTACCGCTATTTGGCGCTGATGGTGCTCAAGGACTACCCCCGGGTGATCGCAGACACCCGCCATAGCTTGGAAATCTTCGACCTCGTCGAACAACACGCGGAGAACGAGGACCTGGTTTGGGACTTCCTCCAATTCAAACCCTATGTCCTGATGATGCACCACCGGGCCCGCGCGGAACAACTCGCCGCGGAGGGCCGGATCGACGAGGCCGTGGAGACCATCGAATCGGGCATCACCGAGATCCAGGCCTTCCTGGACCACATGGAGGACGACCCCGACATCGAACCGGACTGCCCGGAACTCTCGATGCTCGAGGACTTCATCGAGGACCTCCGCACAAACGGAGCGGACGAGAACCCTGTGGTGGCGCTCCGGCAAAAGCTCCTCCACGCAGTCCACATGGAGAATTACGAGGAGGCCGCACAGCTTCGGGACTCCATCCGCGCCTACGAGGACGCCGATGGGCCCCGACAGCCCGTTGCCTCGCGCCCCCACCCGTGACCCTGCCTCCCTCGTGACCCTGCCCCTAGAGCGCTATTCCCCGGAATGGATCCCCGGGTTCCCCTTCCAATCCGCCGGGGCACCCTCCACCACCTGCGTCGCCGCCGAGAGCCTCGGAGCCCTCTCCGGCGCAGAAACACCACCGGCCTGGCAGTTCGACCCAGGGATCCCCCCCTCCCTCCGCCCCGTGGCGCTGCTCTTTCTCCACTCCGGATTCCGGATCGACTACGGTGCCGAGGGCTCCTACACCCTCCTCGCCCTCGAAACCGGCTTGTGGGTCGGCTCCGCTCCCGAAGCCGCCCTTCCCGAACTCTTTTCCCCCCTGGCACCTCCCCGCAGGGAGGGGGCCCTCTCCTGGGTCGACACCGCCACCCAGCGCATCGCCCTCCTTTCCATCGAATCCGGAAAACACCGCCATCTCGCGCTCGGACTTTCCACCCCTGGTGACCAACAACTTGCCGCCCGCCTCCACCAAGCCCTGCGGGACCCCGAGGCCCACGAAAAGCGATGGCAGGACGAAATCGCCCTGCGGCACGAGACCCTGCAGCACATAGACCATCCAGAATCCCCATCGCTGGGCCCCTGCCTCGAACGCCTCTATTCCCTAATCCCCCCCTCCCCTCCCTGGCCCACGTGGCCCCGTGAGTTCGACACCCCGATCGCCCTCCAGGATCTGCTCGCCCTGCTCCCACCCCTCGCCCCCCTTCACCCAGATGCCGCATGCGCCATGCTGGACCGCATCGCCGAGCTGCCCGCCACCCCTGACGGCTTCCTCCCCATCGCCCCGGGCTCCTCTCTCCCGGCCTGGCCCACCCTCGCTCTCTCCCTCCTCGAACTCCCCCCCTCCCTCTATCCCCACCCCTCTTTCCAGCGGGCCCTCGACCGCGCCACTGACCACCTGGACGCTTGGCTCGCCTCCTGGCAGGTGGCCGGGGGCCCCCTGCCCGTCTGGCCGGATCCGGATGCCGCCCTCACTCCAGAGGTGGTCGACCCCGACCTCCACCACACCGACCTCGCGGCCCTCCTCGTTGCCGAGGCCGATGCCTGGCTCAAACTCCGAAAGGACCCCACCCGCTTCTCCCCGCGCATCCGCCCCCTTGCGGACACCCTCCTCAAACGCTTCTGGTCTCCCACACACCACGCCCTGGCCGACCAGTCCCCCGATGGCACCTTCGCCAAGCGCCTCACCCTCGGCAGCCTGCTCCCCCTCCTCTGGCCTCAGCTCCCCGCCGACCGACGGCGCGCCCTCTGGAAACGTGCCACCGCCCACGGCGGCCTTCGGGCTCCCAACGGACTCCGCCAATGGGAAAGCAGGCCCGGAGACCCCGTCGCACCCCCCGTGCGCCTCGAGATCCAACTTCTGTTTCTTCCCGCCCTGGCCGAGGTTCCGGCCGATGCCGCCGCCGTACTGGCCGAAGCTTGGAGCCATTGGACCCCGGCGCCCGGCCGCCTTCCCACCCCCTTGGCCGCCGCCCTCCATCTCCGACTCCTCCCCTTCCACACCCCTGGACGAATCGAGCTCGGCCGCTACCCGGCCTGGGTCCGCCACCTCGAACACCACCGGCGCAACATCGTGGCCGCCGTCGCCGCCCTGGCCCTCCTCCTGCCTTCCCTCTTCGGCCTGTTCTACTCCTTCCGCGACGAAATTGGCACCCAGCAGCAGATCGCCCTCTCCGGACATGCCGAAACCCTCCTCGCCTTCCAGCGGCATGCCGAGGCCGAAGAACTCTACACCCGCCTCATCGAACACGCCCGTGGGGCCAAGTCCAACCCCCGCTTCCCCTACCTGCGCGGAAACGCCCGGCACCACCTCGGCCGCCTCGAGGAAGCTCTCGCCGACTACCGCGAGGCCGTGCGCCTCGACCCCGACATGACCCTTCTCGCCGCCCACTGGAACCTCGCCCAGACCCTGCGGGAACTGGGCCGAAACGAAGAGGCTATCCCCCTTTTCCAAGCCTTGGCCGCGGAGTTTGGCGACCAGATCCCCGGGTTCGCCCTTCGCGCCGCCAATGCCATCCACCTCTGCCGGCCATGAAACGCCGCCCCCTCCTCCTGTTTTCCGCATTGTTGCTCGCCGCCTGTTTCCGCAACGAAATCCAGGAACACTTCTTCCCCCTCCCCGACGCCTCCCCCCCCCAGCTCGCCACCCTCCGCACCCAGCTCCTCGAGGAACAGGCCCTCCTTCCCGAAGACCTCCGCCACCTCCTCCTCATCCGCGTCCACGCCGATCCCCCAGGCCTCCAGGTCCGCTTCCGCGCGCGACACTTCGCCTCCCGCAACCTCGAACAGACCCTCCGCGAGAAACTCCTCGCCCTATCCCCACCCCCTCCGCCTCCCTGACGCCAATGGACCGGCTCCTCTCCCAGTTCCTGGACTCCCTGCTCGTCGAACGCGGCCTCTCCCCCCGCACCACCGCCTCCTACCGCTCCGACCTCACCGCCTTCCTCGCCCACCTCTCCCCCACCGAACTCGCGGACCTCGGCGGCATCGACCGCCGCCGCCTTACCGCCTTCCTCATGGACGGCCGCCGCGCAGGCCTACGACCCTCCACCCTCGCACGCCGCCTCGTCGCCCTCAAAATGTTCTTCCGTTTCCTCGTCGCCGAGGGACACCTCTCCCGGAACCCCGCCGAAAACCTCGACGCCCCTCGCCTCTGGCGTACCCTCCCCGAAGTCCTCAGCCCTGCGGACCTCGACCGCCTTCTCCGCTCCCCCGACCCCCGCCACCCCCGCGGCCTCCGCGACAGGGCCCTGCTCGAACTCCTCTATGCCTGCGGCCTCCGCGTATCCGAACTCACCTCCCTGCGCCCGGAAGACCTCCACTTCGACGACGGGTACATCCGCGTTCTCGGAAAAGGCCGCAAACAAAGGCTGGTTCCCGTGTCCACCGCCGCCGCCAGGCTCGTAACCGACTACCTCGACCGGGTCCGCCCCCTCTTCGCCGCCGAATCCACCGTGGCGCACCGGGAGGTCTTCCTCTCCATTCGCGGGAAGCCCCTCACCCGCGCACGGATCTGGCAACTGGTCCGGGAACACGCCACCGCCGCGAACCTCCCTCCCTCCCTCCACCCCCACCTACTCCGCCACAGTTTCGCCGGCCATCTGCTCGAAGGCGGCGCCCCTCTGCGGGCCATCCAGGAAATGCTCGGCCATGCCGACATCGCCACCACCCAAATCTACACCCACGTCGACCAACAGCGCCTCCGCCAGGTCCACCATGCCTTCCATCCCCGCGCATGACCCCCGCATGAATCCCCCCCTCAAAGCCTTCCAGAAAATCCTCGGCCACCGCTTCCGCCGACCCGCCGCGCTCGAACGCGCTCTCACCCATCCCAGCCTCCGCAATGAACGCGGCCTGGAAAGCACCCCGGACAACCAGCGCCTGGAATTCCTCGGCGACGCCGTGCTGGGCCTGCTCGCCGCCCGTTACCTCCACCAACTTCCCGAAGAGCTCGACGAAGGCACCATGACCAAGTACCGAAGCCTCCTCACCAACCGCGGAACCCTCGCCCAGATCGGCGAACAATGGGGCCTCGGCCCCCTCCTCCGCCTCGGCAAGGGAGAGGCGTCCTCAGGCGGCGCCCACAAGGACTCCAACCTCGCAGATGCCGTGGAAGCCCTCCTCGGGGCCGTCTACATCGACGGCGGCCTAAAAGCCTCCGAAAAGGTTTTCTCCCTGCACTTCCTCCCCCGCCTCGAGCGCCTGCGCGGCGAGGGGGCCGACGCCGACAACCCCAAGGGAGCCCTGCAGGAATTCACCCAGCGCCACTGGCAGCGCAGCCCCACCTACCGCATCCTCGGCGAGGAAGGCCCCGCGCACGACCGCCTCTTCCTCGCCGCCGTCCTCTGGGAGGGCCGCGAAATCGCCACAGGCAGGGCCCCCAGCAAACGCGCGGCGGAAGCCCGCGCCGCCGCCGCGGCCCTCCCCCTCCTCCAGCAAACTCTCCCCTCCCCCCCCCCGTGACTCCCCTGCCCGACTGCACCCTCTCCGCCCTGCGCATCGGACAAATCCCTCCCTCCCTGCGCAACGCCCTCCTCCGCGCCGCCGCACAAGCCTGCGCCCTCCATCTCCTTGCCGGCGGCAGGCTCTCCGACCTCCGCGAGGACCTCTGCCGTTTCCACAACGGCCGTTTCTTTCCCGCACCCCCTCCCCCCTCCCCACCCCCCCCCCTCGACCGCTCCCAACTCGAATCCGACCTCCGACGACTCGCCTCCTCCTTCGAATTCCTCGCCCCCTCCCCTGCCAACCAACTCCGCTTCCTCCTCCGCCTCGCACGCCTCATCGGCCATCCCCTCTGGGCCCGCGTCTTCCTTGACCGCCTCCACCGCGAAACCGCCCACCGCCACCGCCTCGCCGCCAAGGCCCTGCTCCGCGATGCCGATCCCCTCGACCTCCCGGACCACGTGGGCGTCCTCCCCCCCGGCTGGACCGCCCACTCCGTTCTCCTCGCACTCCACTCCCCCTCCGCACGCCTCCTCCACCGCTCCCGACGCGCCTCCGTCTGGCGCTGCTCCCTCAACGGCCACGACCTGATCGTCAAACACTACTCCCCCAACCCCAGCCCCTGGAAACGGCGCCTCGAACCCTCCCGCGCACGCCGGGCTTGGGCCGGCTCCCACCTCCTCCTCCGCGCGGGAATCCGTTGCCCGCGACCCCTCGGCTGGTTCGAACACCGCCCAAACGGAACCACGACCGACGCCTGGTTCCTCTCCCTCCCCGCCCCTCCGGGCGACAACCTCCGCCTCTGGCTCCGCCGCCACCAACGCGACCTCTCCCCGGCCGACCGCTCCCTGCTTCGCCACCGCCTCCGCTCCGAATTCCGCCGCCTGCACACCGCCGGCCTCCTCCACCTCGACTCCAAACTCGGCAACCTCCAACTCGACCCCCACGGCCGCTTCTGCTGGCTCGACCTCGAGGACATCCGTGCCAGACCCCCCTCCACCTTTTCCTTCCTGCGCACCTGCTACCAACTCAACGGCTCGCTTCCCCGCCGCTTCCCTCCCCACGAACGCACGGCCTTCACCTCCGGCTTCACCCGCCATATCCCCCTCGCCTCCCACCCCCTCTTCCTCCACTACGTCCACTGGCAGACTCGACGCCGCCTCCTCCGCGAACGGAAAGGAATCTGCCACGCTTGACAAAACCCGCCTCAACCCCCAAGGGTATTCGCACATCTCGTATCCGGAAACGCCCAATGGAACCCTACAACTACGAACCCACCCTCCAGCTCGGTGAGGACCACACCGTCTACCGCAAACTCACTTCCCAGGGCGTCAGCCTGGGCGAATTCGACGGCCACCCCGTGCTGAGGATCCACCCCGACGCGCTCACCCTCCTCGCCCGCGAAGCCTTCTCCGACGTCTCCTTTTTCCTCCGCTCCTCCCATCTCGAGATGCTCGCCCGCGAACTCAACGACCCCGAGGCGAGTGACAACGACCGCTTTGTGCTCTACACCCTCCTCCAGAACGCCGTGGTCGCCAAAGGCGGCCAGCTCCCCTCCTGCCAGGACACCGGAACGGCCATCGTCTTCGCAAAGAAAGGCCAGCGGGTCTGGACCGGCGGCGGCGACGAAGAGGCGCTGTCCCGTGGCATCTACGAAACCTTCCAAGAGAAAAACCTCCGCTACTCCCAGATCGCTCCCCTGGACATGACGGAGGAGACCAACACCCGCACCAACCTCCCCGCACAGATCGACCTGATGGCCTGCGACGGAGAGGAATACAAGTTCCTTTTCATCGCCAAAGGCGGGGGCTCCGCCAACAAAACGTTCCTCTACCAGCAAACCAAAAGCCTCCTCAACGAGGCCTCCCTCACCCGCTTCATCACCGAAAAACTCGCGGACCTCGGCACCTCCGCCTGCCCCCCCTACCACATCGCCCTGGTCATCGGCGGCACCTCCGCGGAAACCACCCTCAAACTCACCAAACTCGCCTCCTGCGGCTACCTCGACCACCTTCCGACCTCCGGAAGCCCCGGTGGACGCGCCTTCCGCGACACGGAATGGGAAAAACGCGTCGCCGACATCGCCGTCCGCTCGAAAATCGGGGCCCAATTCGGCGGAAAATACTTCGCGCACGACGTCCGGGTGATCCGGATGCCCCGCCATGCCGCCTCCTGTCCGGTCGGCCTCGGCGTCTCCTGCAGCGCGGACCGCAACATCAAGGCCAAGATCACCCGCGAGGGCATTTTCCTCGAACAACTCGAATACCACCCCGAGAAATACCTCCCCGCCGCCGCACCCGACCTCGCCCCTCCCGTCACCATCGACCTCGACCAAGGCATGGACAAGGTCCGGGAAATCCTCGACCGCTTCCCCATCAAAACCCGCCTTAACCTCAACGGAACCCTCATCGTCGCACGCGACATCGCCCACGCCAAAATCAAAGAACGGCTCGATTCGGGCCTTCCGATGCCCAGCTACTTCAAGGACCACCCCATCTACTACGCCGGCCCCGCCAAAACCCCCGAAGGCATGCCCTCGGGAAGCTTCGGCCCCACCACCGCCGGACGCATGGACGCCTATGTCGACCTCTTCCAGTCCCAGGGCGGCAGCCTGGTCATGCTCGCAAAGGGCAACCGCAGCCCCGCCGTGACCGCCGCCTGCCGCCAGCACGGAGGCTTCTACCTCGGCTCCATCGGCGGCCCAGCCGCCATTCTCGCCCAGGAAAACATCCAGGAGGTCGAAACCGTGGACTTCCCGGAACTCGGCATGGAAGCCATCCGCAAAATCAAGGTCGTGAACTTCCCCGCCTTCATTGTGGTCGACAACAAAGGCAACGACTTCTTCCAGCAGCTCTGAACGCCACCCCCTGGGGGTGGCTTACGCCGAACGCCCCCGATACCCTCCCCGGCTTCCTGAACGCGGGCGATGCCCCGCATCCCGCCCGGCACCGTCTCCCCGCGGACCTTCCGAGCGACGGCTCCCCGGCTGCCGCCCACGACCGCCCCCGCCCTGTTTCGGCGGCGGCAGGGTAGAATGTTTCGACACCTCGCAATGCCACGGGTGGGACTCCTCAACCGGGACAGGCGCGCCCAACAACTTCTCGATGCCGCGAAGACAGGCCCGTTCCTCGGCACAGCAGAAAGAAATCGCGCCGCCGGAAGCCCCCGCCCGCGCGGTTCTTCCAATCCGGTGCACATAGGTCTCCGCCTCCAGGGGAAGGTCGTAGTTGACCACATGGCTGATGTCGTCGACATCGATGCCCCGCGCCGCCACATCCGTGGCAACCAACACCTGGAACGCCCCGCTCTTGAATCCCTCCAACGCCCGCGTCCGTGCTCCCTGGCTCTTGTTCCCATGGATCGCCGCCCCGCGGATTCCCGAGGCCTCGAGGCGCTGCACCACCTTGTTCGCCGCGTGTTTCATCTGAGTGAACACGATCGTCCTGCTCATTTCCGGACGCCGCAACAGGTCGACCAGCAACCGGTCCTTGTCCCCCTTCCCCACGAACAACACCTTCTGGTCGATCCGCTCCGCCGTCGGCTTCTCCGGCGCGATCCCCACCCTCACAGGATCCCGAACCAACTCGTTCGCCAATCGAAGCATATTGGGCGCCAGAGTCGCCGAGAAAAACAGGGTCTGCCTTTCGGCCGGCAACTGGCCGATCACCCGGCGGACATCCGGCAAAAAGCCCATATCCAGCATGCGGTCGACCTCGTCCAGCACGAAAAAGGCGACGGAGTCGAGACGGAGTCCGCCCTGCGAGAGCAAGTCGAGCAGCCTCCCGGGAGTGGCGACCACCACATCGACGCCGCGGCGGAGGGCCTGCAGCTGGGGCTGAGCACTGACCCCTCCGAAGATCACCGTGTGGCGGAGTTCCACGTGCCGCCCATACGCAGCGAGGCTCTCCCCAATCTGGGCGGCGAGTTCGCGCGTGGGGGCCAACACCAATGCGCGTGGACCGCGGCGCGAGGGCCCCATCCCACGCAAACGCTGCAACATGGGCAAGGTGAAGGCCGCCGTCTTCCCCGTGCCCGTCTGGGCGCTTCCGATCACGTCCCTTCCCTCCAGAATCGGCGCAATGCAACCCTCCTGGATCGGAGTCGGGCAACGGTAGCCCTCCTCCTCGACCGCCTGGCGGATTTCGGGGATCAACAGTCCAAAAGCACCCTCTGCGGGTGGGGAAGTCTTCACGGTCATGGGGCATTCCTTGCGGTCCGGTGCTTTTTCTCTCAACCCGCCGGACACGTGGAAAAGACCGCCGCGGGCCTCCGCGACGGTTCTCCTCATACCTCCCCCCCCCACAAAATGCAAGCCCAACCGGAAATCGGGCAGGTGGTGAACCTTTCACCCTACAAACAGTGATGGGAGGGATGCAGATGTGGCAAGATCTTTGAGCGAAAGGGCTTGTGCGAAACCGAGGCATACCCGAAGGTATGTGGAGTGTTTCGCACAAGCGCTTGCAGCCAAAGAAATTGCCGCAGATGCGCCCGAACCATTACCGTTTTTAGGTTCACCCCACCGCACGGCGGTCCCATTCCCTTCCCCTTTCCCAGGCCCGTTCGTCGCAGCTCGCTGAAAAACCTCCCTCCCAGTCACAGGCCATGCCTGGCGTACACAAAAACACCCCGCCGAAGGGCGGGGTGTCGGGGTGGGGAAGCCGAAGCCTTACAGCGCGGCTTGGGCCGCCGCCAGCCGGGCGATCGGCACCCGGTAGGGGGAACAGCTCACGTAGTCGAGCCCCGCCTTCACGCAGAACTTGACCGAAGCGGGGTCACCCCCGTGTTCCCCGCAAATGCCGCACTTGAGGCTGGGACGGGTGGATCGGCCCTTCTCGACGCCCATGCGGACCAGCTGTCCGACACCATTGGTGTCGAGCGACTGGAAGGGGTCGACCTCGACGATCTTCGCCTTGAGGTAGTCGGGCAGGAAAGACCCCACGTCGTCGCGGCTGTACCCAAAGGTCATCTGGGTCAGGTCGTTGGTGCCGAAGCTGAAGAACTCCGCGGTCTCGGCGATCGCGTCCGCCGTCAGGGCGGCGCGCGGCACCTCGATCATGGTTCCCACCTTGTAGCTGACCTTGGCCTCGGCCGCCACCTTCTTGGAGAGAATCTCGTCCGCCGTTGCGCGCACGATCCGCTCCAGGAAGTCGAGCTCGTTCTTCGTGCCCACAAGCGGGATCATGATTTCCGGCTCCACCTTCACCTTCAGCTTCTTCGAGATGTTGCAGGCCGCCTCGATAATCGCACGGGTCTGCATCACGCAGAGCTCGGGGAAGGTGATGGAAAGACGGCATCCGCGGTGGCCAAGCATCGGGTTCGCTTCGTGCAGGTCCCGCACACGGCGCTGGACCAGGTCGAGCGACACGCCCATATGCTCCGCCATGCGGGCCTGGTCGGCCTCGGTCTGCGGCAGGAACTCATGCAGCGGCGGATCCAGCAGGCGGATCGTCACGGGCAGACCCTTCATGGCCTTGAAGATGCCCTCGAAGTCCTTCCGTTGGTGCGGCAGCAACTTCTTGAGCGCCGCCTCGCGGCCCTTCAGATCCTCGGCCACGATGAAGGCACGGATGTCCCAGATCCGGTCTCCCTCGAAGAACATATGCTCCGTACGGCAGAGTCCGATGCCCTCGGCCCCGAAGGAACGAGCCACCTCGGAGTCCGCGGGAGAGTCGGCGTTCGCGCGCACTTTGATCGTGCGGAACTGGTCGGCCCAGTCGGAGACCGTCTTGTACATCAGGTAGATGGGATGCTGGGTCGCGGCTTTGTTGCCGTGCACCGCCGCCACCACCGGGGAGGACATGGTCGGGATTTCCCCGGCGTAGACCTTGCCCGTGGAACCGTTCAGGGAGAGCCAATCGCCTTCCTGGTAGACCACGCCGTCGATGCTGATCGTCTTGGACTTGTAGTCGATCTTGAGGGAGGAGGCACCGCAGATGCAGCACTTGCCCCACCCTCGGGCCACGACCGCCGCATGGGAGGTCATGCCGCCGGTCGAGGTCAGGATGCCGCGGGCCGCCCACATGCCACCCACGTCCTCAGGGCTCGTCTCATGACGGACCAGCACCAGCTTCTCGTCGGGATTGGCCTTGACCTTCTCCTCGGCCGTCTTGGCGTCGAAGACGATTTTGCCAACGGCCGCGCCGGGGCCGGCGGGGAGGGCGGTGAGAATGGGGGTGTGGCGGGCCTCGGCCTCAATGTCGAAGATCGGGAAGAGCAGCTGCTCCAGGTCGCCACCGCTGATGGTCAGCAACGCTTTCTGCGGCGTCAGCAGCTTGGGCTGCGCCTCGCCGTTCTCGATGTCCTTGCCGGTGGCCATTTCAACCGCCCAGCGGATGCCGGCGAGGCCGGTGCGCTTGGCGTTGCGGGTCTGAAGCATCCAGAGCTTGCCACGTTCGACGGTGAATTCGACGTCCTGGGGATACTTGTAGTGCTTCTCGAGCTTGCGCATGATCGCGAGAAGCTCCTTGTGGGCGCGGCGCCAGATGGTGTTCTCGACGGGCTCATTGGGCATGTCGTCGAGGTTCTCGGGGGTACGGATACCCGCGACCACGTCTTCGCCCTGGGCGTTGAGGAGGTACTCGCCCATGGGATGGGCTTTGCCGGTCGAGCCGCAGCGGGTGAAGGCGACGCCGGTGCCCGAGTCGTTTCCGAGGTTTCCGAACACCATGGAGCAGATGTTCACCGCTGTGCCCAGCAGACCGGAGATCTTGTTGATCTGGCGGTACTTCGACGCACGTTCGGAGTTCCAGGAGTTGAACACCGCCTGGATGGAGAGATTGAGCTGTTCCCAGGGATCCTGGGGGAAGGGCTTTTTGACCTTGTCCCGGTAGACCTTCTTGTAGAGTTCGACCAGCTCCTTGAGCTGCTCGGCCGTGAGGTCGGTGTCCTGCTGGGCGCCGTACTTCTTCTTCAGGCCCTCCAGGACGTGTTCGAAATCATCGTGGGTCAGGCCGGAGGAGGGTCCCATCACCACGTCGCCGAACATGTCGATGAAGCGGCGATAGCAGTCCCAGCCCGCGCGCTCATTGCCCGTCTGCTCGATGAAACCCAGCACCGACTTGTCGGTGAGTCCGAGGTTAAGGACGGTGTCCATCATGCCGGGCATGGAAACGGCGGCGCCGGAGCGCACGGAGACCAGGAGGGGGTTGCGGGGATCACCGAGCTTCTTGCCCATGAGCTTCTCGAGCTTGCCGAGTTTCTCGCGGATCTGGCCCTCGAGGCCGGTGGGGTACTTGCTGCCATGCGAGCTGTAGTAGGCGCAGGCCTCGGTCGACACGGTGAAACCGGGAGGAACCGGAAGGCCGGCGTTGGCCATTTCGGCGAGGTTCGCGCCCTTGCCGCCGAGAATCGCCTTGAAGCTGCTATCGCCTTCGGTGTGTTCCTTGCCGAAGCCGTAGAAGTACACGTATTGTTTCTTTTGCTTGTCTGCCATGTCCAGGGTGTCCTTGGGAGGTTGGAGGGGGACCGGAACGGAAGCCGGTCCGGAAAAAACGAGTCAATCCCCTTATCCGACCCAAAGGCCCTGTCAAGAATGGGTTTTGCGCCAAAGGCATTCCAGAGCGCGCTGCACGCCGTGTTCGCGGACCTGGGCCCTGCCGCCCCCGACCTGGAAGCGCCGCACCTCGGTTCCCCCGGGCCCGCTGAGCCCCACGAAAAAAAGCCCCACGGGCTTGGACGCGGTTCCTCCCTCCGGCCCTGCAACGCCGGTGAGCGAGAGCCCCCAGTCGGCTCCGAGGCGCACGCGCACCCCTTCCGCCATGGCCGCGGCAACCTCTCCGCTCACCGCCCCGTGCTCCCGCAGACTCGCCTCGTCCACCCCCAACTCGCGCACCTTGACCTCGTTCGCGTACGCCACGACGCCCCCCAAAAAGTACGCCGAACTCCCAGGCACCTCGGTGAGGCGCTCCGCAACCCCCCCGGCGGTGAAGCTCTCGGCCGTGGCAACCGTTTGCCCGAGCCCGGTGAGGCGACGGCCGAGTTCAACCTCCAGCGGCTCGCCCGTCTCATTGAGCAGGTCGCCGGCGAAATGGTCCCGGACACGCTCGCGGACGCGGGCAACGGAGACGGCGCGCCCGGTGAGGCGAAGTTCGACGCTGCCGGGGCGGGCGCAATAGGCCGTGTCGAGGCCCTCCGCCGCGGCCCAGGGGGCCACGGCCACCTCCACCGCCGATTCGCTGTGCCCCAGCAGGCGGAACACGGCCATCACCCGGTCCTCGCGCGCGGTCGCGGCCTCCAGCCACGGCCGAAGCCCGCGGTCGACCAGCGCCTCCAATTCGGCAGGGGGGCCGGGCAGCAGCCACAAATGGCGGCTCCGGCTTAAACTGATCCGCTGGCCCGGCGCGATGCCAGCGGGGCTCAGGAAAATCTCGGCGCCATCGATCACCCGCGATTGGCGGCGCTGTGCCTCGGTCGGGCAGCGCCCCAGCCGTGCGAACCAGGCCTCCAGGTGGGCTTCCGCCTCTGCGTTGCCGAGAATCTCCCGGTTCAAGGCCCCGGCCACCGCCTCCAGGGTGAGGTCGTCCTCCGTCGGCCCCAGCCCGCCGGTGACCACCACCAAGTCGCTGCGGCTCACGGCCTCCATGACGACCGTCCGGATGGCATCAGCATCATCGGGAAGGACCGTCTCCCTCACCAAGGGGATGCCAAAACCCGTGAGCAGCCCGCCGAGCGTGTGTCCATGGCGGTTGAGGGTGCGCCCGCGCAGGAGTTCGGTGCCCGTGGCAATTGCCTCGGCCTGCCGCAACACCACAGGGTCCCCGGGGCGGGACTCGTGGAGCCGCTCGATCCACCCCGCGATAAAACGCTTCTGCTCCACCGTGATGTTGCTTTCCATGTGACAGCGCACGAACGCGATCGCCTCCTCCGGGGACAAGTCGCGGAGCACGGCCACCAGGCACGTCACGACCACCGAACTCCTGCCCACCCCCGCATGGCAATGCACCGCGATTTTCTCCCCCCCCCGCAGCGCACGCACGAGCTCCGGCACCAGCCCGTCCATGTTCCCGTGCCCCGGCTGCAGGAAGTCCACCATCGGAAACTGCGTCACCGCCATGCGGTGCCGCGCGTAGAGCTTCTTCAGATTACGCGAACAGCGCTTCTCAATCTCCGCGTCGCTCAGCAACACCACCACCCGGTCGAGCTTCTCCTGCTTGTAGCGGCGGAACACCCGGTCACGGTCGTAGCGCCCGTAGGGCATGGGGCTGACATAGAGAGCCCCGGGCACGTCCAGGGGAATGCGCATAAAACTCGTGCTCGAGGCGGAGTACGAGGGCAGCATCGGGTTCATGGGGCCTCGGATGTGGGGGCGGCCTGAAGGACAGGAGGCGCCTTTGCCGCCCCGCGGAGTTGACTGAGCTTGTGGTAGAACAAGGCGTCCTTGACCGTGAGCGTGACCATCAACCCGATCAAGACCACGGCCATCGTGTTCGCAAGGACCGTCACCACCCGCCGGTGCAGCGGACGTCCCGTAAGCATCTCGAAAAGGGCGAGGGTGATGTGGCCGCCATCGAGGACCACAAGGGGAAGCAGATTGAGGATCGCGAGGTTCACGTTGATGAGGGCCGTAAACCAGAGCGCCTGCATGGGATGCAGCCGGACCTGGCTGTGGATCATCCCGATCATCATGCCCGGCCCTCCAATCCCCTGCGCCGCCTCCCCACGCTCCCGCGAACGAAGCAGGCCGCGCAGCGTCCGGAAAATGGACCCGCTGAAATACCGCATCTGTACGAGGGGGTCCGGGTGCACCATCGCCGCGACCTCGCCCATCTGGATGCCGATGAGCCAATGGGTCTCTCCCTCTGCCTCGACCTTCTCCGGGGCCACGCGGAGGTGAATCGGCCGTCCGGAGCGCTCCACCTCCAGCCCCACCTCCGCTCCCTCGGCCGCTTGGACCCGCTCCCAGAAAAACGTACCCCCGATAATCTCCTCGCCGTCCACCCGACGGAGGACGTCCCCAGGCTCCAGGCCCACACGCTCCGCGGGCGTCCCCGGAAGCACCCGGCGCACCGCCACGTGGTCAATCCGCTCCGTCTCCCCCACCCCCGGCAGGTACAGGAACCCCAGCGCGTTCCGTTTCGTCTCCAAGACCGGCAATTCCACCCACTCCCCGTCCCGGACCACTTCGAGGCGCACTTCCTTGTTAAGACTGCACGCAATGATGAAATCGCTCCAAAATTCGATGGCGTCCCCATTCACCCGGAATACACGGTCCCCCTCGCGGAGGCCCGCCTCCTGCGCCGGGCTCTCCCCGTTCACCCAGCCCACCACCGCCGGCTCAGGCCCCGCATCGTAGGGCTTCCCGAAAAACCATACGGTCAGGCAAAGCAGAAAAGCCGCGGCCACATTCATCGACGGGCCCGCGAACGCCACCACAATCCGCTTCCAAGGTGCCACCGGTTGCAGGCGTCCGGCTTTCGCGTCCTCGTTCTCGAACGCCGACCCTGTGATGTCCATCTGGGGCAGGGCGACATAGCCCCCGATCGGCAGCAGGCTCAACCGGTAGTCCACGCCCTGGACACGGCGCCGCCACAGCACCGGCCCCATGCCGATCGAAAATGCGTCAATCCGCAACTGAAACCACCGCGCCGCCAGAAAATGCCCCAACTCGTGCACCAACACCGTTCCGCAAAACAGGAGCGCCACAAATAAACCGGATGCCACGTACTCGAAAATCTTGGATACCATGATGAGGGCCTTATGTCAGGATTCCCTCCCAACTTCCACCCTTTTCAAACGTTATCAAGCCCCCGCGCGACGGACCTGAATCCCGAGTCAGCCCAGGATCCGAAGCAGCTCCTCCAGCTCCCGCACCGCCGGTCCGCCCGCCGCCAGATATTTCGCCGGCGACAGCGCCGAATCCAAGGGACGAAGCGCCCGCCGCGGAACCAGCGCGGTGGAAGGGCGCAGATGGACCGCCTCCACCCCCAGCCAGTCCGCCACCCGCCGTGTCAGCGCGTACCGCGTGCCCCCGCGCCGGCTGCTTACATGCCAGAGGCCTTCCCTGCCCTCCTCCAACAGCCACCACAATGCCCGCGCCGCATCCCGCGTCCACAGCGGATGCCTCACCAGCACATCGTCCACCTCCCTCTCCTCCCCGCTTCGGACCTCCCGCAGCATCTGCTGGAGGAATCCGTTCTCCGCCTCCCCCACCAGCACCGGAATCCGCACAATCAAGTGGTTCGCATGGCCCCGCACCAGCGCCTCCGCCTCCACCTTCTGGCGGCCGTACACATTCACCGGACCTACCGCATCCCCCTCCGCATACGGCGGATGCCCCCCGTCGAACACATAGTCCGTGCTCACAAACACAAACCGACTTTCCGGCGCAAGCCCCCGCAGCAGCGATCCCACCGCTCCCACATTCAACCGTGCGCTCTCCTCCGGCGCGGCCTCGCACACATCCGGATCCCTCACCGCCGCACAGTGAATCACCGCATCCGGGCGAACCTCCGCCATCATCCTCCCCACCGCCTCCCCATCCCGCAAATCCACACACAGCCCGCCCGCGGGCATCACCCGCCCCGACACCGGCACCACCCGAACCCCAAAACCCGCCGCACGCAGCACTTCCGAACCCAGGAAACCCGTCGCACCTGTCAACAAGATCGTCTTCATCTCCTCTCTCTCGCACATCCCCACGCCCCTGTCAACCCACGCCGGAAGACCCCCCCGGCCTCCCCGGTCGGCACGGGAGCCCCCCCCCCCCACCACCACGGGAACCTCTCGACGAATGCGTTCCCGGAGTGCTATGAACAGGCCCACCCTGTGAACCGAACCCCGGATCCCGCCATGCCCCTTGAGCTTCTCCGCCGCTTGGCGACACTCCTGCTTCTCCTCCCAGGCCTTGCCCTGTTCGTGTGGCCGGGCGGCCCCTACCCCTGCGTGTCGCGTGTCGATTTTGCGGCCGAACAGGCACGCAGTCCCTACAGGTCACGCGCCGACGAATCCCTCGAGGCCTTTGTGTGCCGCCGCACGCGGGACAGGACGATGGATGTACCTTCCTCCGAGGTCGACCGCCTCCTGCGATTCCTGGAAGAGGGAAACCCGGATGTCCTGCAACGCATCGATGACCGCGCAATTGTGTCCCCCGCCTCCCTGGCCCTGACGACGTCCAGTGCCCTGACCTATCTTCAACACCCGGAACAAAATCTTTGGCTCCGCATCGAGACCCTCCCCGCCTCCGAGCTGCGAGGCCTGGCCCCTCCGCTCCGCCATCCATTCCGCCACCAAGGCACTTTTCTCCTCGTACTCGCCTCCTTCGCATATACCCTGCCCCCCCGCCGCAAACCCTCCCCCGGCGAACTCCGCTACGGACGCGCCTCCTCCGTCGTGCTCCCCGACCTCCTGGGCTTCGCCCTCGCCTCCCTCTTCTTCTCCCTCGCCCTCCTCGGATTCCTCCACGCCCCCGCCGGCGCACGGCAGGCACTCACCGGGATTCCCCTCGCCCTCTCCCTCTTCGCTGTCTCCCTTCTATTCATCGCCACCCACTACGCCACCCTCTCTTTCCGACTCTCGGAAAACGCCCTGCTCCGAAGTTCCGACGGTCGGAACCAGCGTTTTGCTTGGGCGGACATGGCCGAATGCGCCCCCTACTCGGGCCGCGCGGCCGGGCGCCTCGGTCTGCTACTGATCCTCTTCGCTCGCGGCCCCGGCATGATGGGGCAGGGGCTGCTGGTCGCCGGAAACGTCGAACGCGGTGTGGAAATCCGCATGAAGGACGGCAAACGGCTGCGCATCATGGCCAATTCCCTCGCCGGTTTTCCGGAGATCATCCACGCCTTGGAAACCCATGGCGTGCCAGGTCATGAAACCCTCGGGACGCGGACGGCGTGAAAAGGTCCTGGTCCGCCCCCCCCGAAAAACTCCCGGGTTTGGACTGGTTCATCTCTCGCACACACGCATGTGTGTGTGAGCTTCCCAGGAAGATTCTAGGGGGAGTTCCAGAGATCCACTGCCCCTTCTCCCGCATGCGGCCCGGAGGCTCCCCCATGCAGCAAAGCCAGCGCCAACGCGGCCGTCCAGGGAAGCACGCCAAACCGACCTTCCTGGAGGGCATGGAGGACCTCCTCGCGCCGGAGCCGGACGATTTCCTGCGCCTCCAGATCATCGGATACTCCCCCCTCCCCCGGTTGGCAGTTCCGCGCGAGAAAAAAATGGGCGCGGCCGCAGCCCCGGTTGCCATCCACCGCGAACCTCCCCAGAGCCACCCACTCTTCCGAGCGGTAGCCCGCCTCCTCCGCCAGTTCCCGGCGCGCGGCGCTGGCCGCATCCTCTCCCGGCTCCAGATAGCCACCCACCAACGCCAGACCCTCCCCCCCCTCCAGCGCATATTTGCGCTGCCGGAGACACACGAAACGATCCTCCGGCGTGACGGCCACCACGTTCACGAAATCGGGCGTTTCCACCCAGAGCCAGTCGGGGATTTCGCGCCCGTCGGGAAGGCGAAGATGGTGTTCCTCGAGGCGCAGCCAGGGGGAACGGTCCAGCAACGGGCGTTTCCCTAACACGTCCCAGGCTTCCTCCTCCCCTCTCACGGGGCCCGCACCGGTTTCGGCGGCACGGGAGAGGGCGGAACCCGCGGCCGTTTCCGCTTTTCCGTGAGGTACTTGTGGATCACACGCCGCTGCTCCCGCATGGCCGCCTCCCTCCCCTCGATCGTCAGGTAGGGCACCTTCGCGATGATCGTATTGTCGTCCGGATCAACCACCACCATGCGCGGATACCCCTTCAACCCCTCCAGCTCCCCCACCACCGCTTCAGGCACCACCGCCGAACTGACGCCCGCTCGCACCAGCAGCACCGGCCCGTATGTCCGGAAACGGCGGTGGTAGTCGTCCAGGGCCTCCTGCACAAAGTCCTGAGTCGACGCCGTGTTCACCATCAGGAAAATCAATGCGCCGCGCGTCTGCGACGCCTCGCGCCGGGCCGCCTCCAGATCCTTGACCTCACGCACGCCCCGCGGGACCTTGATCTGCCCGAACGCGGGTCCGCACAACACAACAACCATCAGGATTCGTTTCCAAACACACATGGGTCACCTCCGGATTTCTACCCGCGTTGTACGACTCCCTACCCGCTTGTCATGTTTTATTGTGTTCAAATTTTGCCCGCGAAACGCTAGGGAGGCGGCATGAAGGTCTGTCTCCACATCCAGCCCGCGATCGCCCAGCGCGCGGGGGTCGGCCGCTACACGCACTGCCTCGTTCCCGAACTCGCCCGTCAGCGCGGCGGCGACGAACTCTCCGCCTTCTACTTCGATTTCCGCGGCCGGGGATCCCCCTTCCCCCACGGGCTCCTCGACGAGCACCCCTGCCGCTGGATCCCCGGCGCTCTGGTGCAACAGGCTTGGAAACGCCTCGGCACCCCTCCCGTCACCTGGCTGGCACCCCGCGCCGACCTCCACTTCTTCCCCAACTTCATTCTGCCACCCCTCCCCCCACGCACCCGCTCCGCCGTCGTCATCCACGACCTCGGCCTCCTCCACCACCCCGACACCCTCGAACCCAAAAACCTCGCGTATCTCCGCGCTCGCTTGCCCGCCACGGTTGCACGCGCGGACCACCTCCTCACCGTGAGCGAAACCATGGCGGAGGAACTCCGCGAGGCGTTTCCGAAGGCGGCCGACCGCGTCCATGCCACCCGCCTCGGCCCCCCGCCTGGTCTCTCCGAACCCGCTCCCGCCGCCGCCGAGGACCTGCTGCGCACCCTCGGCATCGAGGGCCCCTTCCTCCTTCACGTCGGCACCCTCGAACCCCGCAAGAACCACCTTTTCCTCCTCCGCCTCTTCGAACTCCTGCACTCCTTCGACGGCCAACTCCTCCTCTGCGGACCCACCGGCTGGCGCAACGAACCCATCCTGGCCGCCCTCCGCGACTCCCCCGTCCGCGACCGCGTCCGACACCTCGACTACGTCCGCGACGACCAACTCGCCGCCCTCTACCGCCGCGCCGCCGCCCTCGTCTTTCCCTCCCTCTACGAGGGCTTCGGCCTTCCTCCCCTCGAGGCCATGCGCCTCGGATGCCCCGTCGTCTGCTCCAACCGCGGCTCCCTCCCCGAGGTCGTCGCCGATGCCGCAGTCGTCCTTCCCCTCGACGACCCGGAACCTTGGACCCTCGCCCTCGACCGACTCCTCCACGATTCCTCCCACCGCGACGACCTCATCACTCGCGGACGCCTTCGCGCCGCCACCTTCTCCTGGCAGCGCTGCGCGGCCGACACCTGGGCCGTCCTCCGCGAATCCCCCTGACCTCATGCCCCAAAATCGAGGGCCCGCCCGGTCGTAGCCCGCACTCCACCCTCACTTCCTCATTGACTACCCCACCCACCCCCTGTATTTTGATCAATCAAAATCAAAATTTTGACTTATGAAAAAACAAATCCTTCTGATGTTTCTTTTGGTGGGGCTGGGCGCCTCCGGCTGTGGTCGGCAGACCGGGGATCCAGCGGGTCCGGACGGCAGGCCCTTGCTGCTGACGACGGTGGGGATGGTGACCGACGTGGTGGCGCGGATCGCGCCGGCGAGGGTGAGGGTGGAGGGGCTATTGGGGGCGGGGGTGGATCCGCACCTGTACAAGCCGAATGCGGACGACGTGAGGCGGATCCGGGCGGCGGAAGGCATCCTGTACGCAGGGCTCCACCTGGAAGGAAAACTCCAACCGCTCTTCGAGGACCTCCAACGCCAGGGCAAACGCGTGGCGGCCCTTTCCTCCCGTCTGCCGCAGGAACTGCTCCTCTCCGATCCAAGCGGACAGCATGACCCGCATGTCTGGATGGATGCCCGGCTCTGGGCACGCGTCACCGCCGAGGCCGCCAGCCTCCTGCGCGAATGGTACCCACAGGATGCGGAGGAAGTCGACGCGCGCGCACGCGCTCTGCTCACGGAACTGGAGGCCCTCGACGCTTGGACGCACGCGGAGATCGCCCGCATTCCGCGGGAACGCCGCGTGCTCATCACCGCCCACGACGCCTTTGGCTATTTCGGGCGCCGCTACGACATCGAAGTCCTCGGCATCCAAGGCCTCAGCACCGAGTCCGAGGCCGGCCTCCGCCGCCTCAACGAGCTTGTCGAGCTGCTCGTCGCCCGGGGCATCCCCGCCGTGTTCGTGGAGTCCACTGTCTCCGATAAAAATGTGAGGGCCCTCGTCGAGGGCGCACGAAGCCGCGGTCACACCGTGCGCATAGGCGGCGAACTCCTCTCTGATGCGATGGGCGCGGAGGGAACCCCCGAGGGCACCTACATCGGCATGATCCGCCACAACGCCTCCACCCTCTCACGCGCCCTCCTCGCGGAGCCGACAGAATGACCCCCCCTCCCCTGGCCATCGAGGACCTCACCGTCGCCTACCACCGCAAACCCGTCCTCTGGGATGTCGACTACCGCTGCCCCCACGGCGCCCTCGTCGGCATCCTCGGCCCCAACGGCGCCGGCAAAAGCACCCTCCTCAAGGCCTCCCTTGACCTCCTCCCCCGCGCCACGGGCACGGTCCGCTTCTTCGGCAGGCCCCTCGCCGAGGTCCGCCGCCGCATCGCCTACGTCCCCCAACGCGAATCGGTCGACTGGGATTTCCCCGTGGACGCCCTCGGGGTCGTCTGCATGGGCCTCTACGGAGAGGCCGGCTGGTTCCGCCCCCTCACCCGGGCCCAGCGCGCTCGCGCCCTGGTCGCCCTCGAACAGGTGGGCATGGGCGACTGCGCCCGCCGCCAAATCCGGCAGCTTTCCGGCGGCCAGCAGCAGCGCGTCTTCCTCGCCCGCGCCCTGGTGCAGGAGGCAGACCTGTACCTCATGGACGAGCCGTTCGCGGGCGTGGACGCCGCCACGGAGCAGGCCATTCTCGTCCTCCTGCGCGGACTGCGTGCCCGGGGCGCCACCGTCCTGGTCGTCCACCACGACCTCCAAACCGTCCGCTCCTACTTCGACGAGATCCTCCTGCTCAACCTGCGCGTCATCGGCGCCGGCCCCACCCGCGACCTCTTCACCGAGGAAAACCTCCGCCGCACCTACGGCGGCCGACTCACCCTGCTGGACGAGGCCACCCACGCCCTCGAACGGCGCACCGAACCCGACTCCACCCTGCATGGGGGCGGGCTCTGAAATGAACCTTGCCTCCCTTCTCACCAGCCACAACTCCCGCGTCGTCCTCGCGGGGGTCTCCTTGCTGGGGGCCGCCGCGGGCCTGGTCGGGGTCTTCCTCCTCCTGCGAAGGCGGGCACTCATGGCCGACGCGACCAGCCACGCCACCCTCCCCGGCGTCGCCCTCGCCTTCCTGCTCCAGCCCCTGCTCGGACTCCCGGCCAAACACCTCCCCGGCCTCCTGGTCGGCGCGCTCCTCGCCGGCCTCGCCGGCATGGCCCTCATCCAGGGAATCCGCCGCCTCGGACGCCTCCAGGAAGACGCCGCCATGGGCATCGTCCTCAGCGTCTTCTACGGCTTCGGCATCTGCCTGCTCGGCCTCATCCAGAACCTCCGCGGCGGCTCCTCGGCGGGACTGAAAACCTTCATCTTCGGGAAAACCGCCTCGATGCTGGCCTCCGATGCCTCCCTCATCGCCGCCACCGCCCTGCTCGTCCTCCTTCTCGCCGGCCTCCTCTTCAAGGAATTCACCCTTCTCTGTTTCGACGAATCCTTCGCCGCCAGTCAGGGCTGGCCGATCGCCCGTCTCGACACCCTCCTCATGGGCACCGTCGTCGTCGTCACCGTGATCGGCCTCCAGGCCGTGGGCCTCATCCTCATGATCGCCCTCCTCGTGGTTCCCCCCGCGGCCGCACGGTTCTGGAGCGACCGCCTCGCCACCACCCTCGCACTCTCCGGGTTTTTCGGGGCCGCCGGCGCGCTCGGGGGGGCGATGGCATCCGCCCTCTTCCCCACCGCCCCCGCCGGAGCCCTCATCGTCCTCGGCCAAGGCCTCTTTTTCCTGGCGGGCCTTCTCTTCGGCGCGAAGAGGGGGGTGCTGACCCGGGCCCTGCTGCAGCGGGAGACCCGAATGCGCCTGCGCACTCGGCACGCGCTCGGCCGGGGGGAGGGCATATGAACTGGGACGCCACCGACGCATGGATTGTCGCCGCCGGCTCGCTCGCAGGAATCGCCTGCGCCCTGCCGGGCACCTTCCTTCTCCTCCGCCGCATGAGCATGATGGGCGACGCCATCAGCCACGCCGTCCTTCCCGGCATCGCCATCGCCTTCCTCCTCACCGGCCAACGAAGCGGCCCCGCCCTTTCGCTCGGGGCCGTCGCCGCCGGCCTGCTCGCCGCTTTCCTGACCCGGGTCTTGCAACGCGCCGGCGAGGTCGAAGAGGGCGCCTCCATAGGGGTCGTCTTCACCCTTCTCTTCGCCGGCGGCCTCCTGCTCCTCGAGCAGGCCGGACACTACGTCGACCTCGACCTGGACTGCGTCCTCTTCGGCCTCGTCGAACTCGTGCCTCTCGCCCCACCGTTGCCCGGCCTCCCCGGCGTTCCCGCACCCGTCATCCGCCTCCTGCTCGTGGCCCTCGCCAATGCCCTCTGCGTCTCCCTGCTCTACAAAGAGTGGAAACTCACCTCCTTCGATCCCCAGCTCGCCGCCGCCCTCGGCTTCGCCCCTGCCCAAATGCATTACCTCCTCATGGTCCTGACCGCCGTCACCACCGTCCATTGCTTCGAGATGGTCGGCAGCATCCTCGTGATCGCCATGCTCATCGTGCCCGCCGCCTGTGCTCGCCTGCTCAGCGACCGCCTCGGCCCCACCCTCCTCTGGGCCTGCCTCCTCGCCGCCCTCTCCGCCCCCCTCGGCCACCTCGGGGCCTCCTCCCTCCCCAGACTCGTCGGCCTCCCCTCCACCCTCAGCTCCGGCGGCATGGCCGTCGCTTCCGGCCTCCTTTTCGCTCTCACCGTTCTCCTCGCTCCACGCCACGGCCTCCTCCGCCGATGGCTCCACCAAAGACACCTCCACCTCCTCACCCTCGAACAAGACCTTCTCCTCAACCTCCTCCGCGCGGCCGACTCCAACCACCCCATGACCCGGGAAGGCCTTCGCGCGCGGGTTGCGGACCCCCGCCGCCTGCGCGCCGCCCTCGCACGCCTCCACCGCCGCGGCCTCCTCGAGGCCGACGAACTGACGCACAAGGGAATGCTCGCCGCCGCCTCCCTCCTGCGCGGCCACCGCCTATGGGAAAGCTGGCTCCACGAACACACCCCCCTCGCGATCGATCACCTCCACCACCCCGCCGAACGGCTCGAACACGTCACCGACGCCTCCCTCCGCGAGCGCCTCGCCGGAGAAATCGGCGACAGGCACACCGACCCCATGGGCCGCCCCATCCCCCCCGACGTGTCCGCCGGCCCCGAAACCCTTGTCGGCTCCTGACCACCGCAAACTTGGGCTGGCATCCGCCCACGCTTTGCGGTAGCCTCCCGCCATGAAGTTCCTTCCCCCACGCCGCCCCCGGCGGGAAACCACCCCTCCTCCTCCCCGCGGAATGGACGACACGCACGACAGCCACCTCGCCGAACGCGACAGGCTCGCGGGCATCGCCCGCGCCGCCCGGCTCGCCTCCGACCGCATGGAAATCCTGTTGCGCGACAGCCAGGAGGCCGAAAGGCAGTCGCGCATGCAGACCCGACGCCTCTGGGAGGTCTTCTACCAGCTCAACCACCCCGCCGGCTTCCTCGACCCCACCGGGAACATCCTCGACCTCAACGCCGCCGCCCTCCAGCTCGTCGGCCTGCCCGCCTCCGAGGTCCGCGGCAAAAACCTCGCCGACCTGCCGTCCCTCGGCGGAGGCGGGGTCTTCGCCGCCCCCCTCTCCCGCGCCGCGGGTGGGGAAACCCTGCAGTTCGAGCTCCGCGTCTCCGGCCGCAACGGTGCCCGCGTCCTGGTGATGAGCCTCAAACCCGTCCGCGGCGAAAAAGGCGAAGTTGAGCTCCTCATCCTGGAAGGACACGACATCACCGAGCGCATCCGCGCCGAGGAGGCCCTCCAGGACACCTTCAACCAGTTCCAACAAAGCCAGAAGATGGAGGCCATCGGCCGCCTCGCCGGGGGCATCGCGCACGACTTCAACAACCTCCTCACCTCCATCCTGGGCTTCGCCAACATGGCCCTCGAAAGCCTCGATCCGGCCACCGAGGTCTCCGGCGACATCAAGGAAGTCATCCTCGCCGCGACCCGCGCCCAGAACCTCACCCAGAAATTGCTCGCCCTCTCCCGCAAAGACCTCCCCGGCAGCCAGCCCGTCGACCTCAACCAACTCCTTCGCGACATGGACAACCTCATCCGGGTCACCCTCCATGAAAACCTCGAGCTGGTCATGTCCCTCCACCCCGAACCCTGCGTCATCCGCGCCGACCTCACCTCCATGGAGCAGGTCGTCCTCAACCTCGCCGTCAACGCCCGCGACGCCATGCCCCGCAGCGGCCGCCTCTTTGTGGAAACTTCCCTCCGCGAGGTCCCCGAGGGCAACGAGGAGTCCGAAGGCATGGAACCCGGCCCCTACGTCGCCCTCGTCATCCGCGACACCGGATGCGGCATGACCCCCGAAATCCTCGAACACGCCTTCGAGCCCTTCTTCACCACCAAGGAATCCGGCCAGGGCACAGGCCTCGGCCTCTCCACCGTCTACGCCATCGTCAAACAGTTCCAAGGCCATCTCCGGCTTCAGTCCGAACCCGGCGTGGGAACCGAATTCACCCTGCTGTTCCCCCGCTTCGTCCACGCCGAGCAAATGCTGCTCGACCTTCCCGTCCAAGGCAACCTCCCTCCCCTGCCCCGCGGCTCCGAAACCCTCCTTCTCGTCGAGGACGAGGAGGGCGTCCGCCGCATGGCCACCAAAATGATCGAATCCCTCGGCTACACCCTCCTGAGCGCGGCCGACGGCGAGGAGGGCCTCCGCGTCGCCGAGAACCATCCCGGCCGCATCGACCTCATCATCACCGATGTCGTCATGCCCAACCTCAGCGGTCCGGAGATGATCGACCGCCTCCGCCTCTCCATCGGCCACATCCCCCACCTTTATGTCTCCGGCTTCACCATGGACAAGCTGCTCGAACACGGCGCCGACGACTCGGAACAGTTTCTAATCCGGAAGCCCTACAGCCGGGAACTGCTGGCCCGCCGCATCCGCGAGGCCCTTGACGGCCGCTGACCCCGCACCCTCACCCCCCGCACACCCGCCGGAGCAACAGGGGGATCGCGGCCGCCTCGGCATCCTCGCGATCAACCCCGGTCAGCTCCACCCACGTGTTGCGGGTGTGGCCGGCCGCCCGCAGCATCGACTGGAAATACGCGTTCTCCTCGTGGCGGCCTGGGCTGTCCTTCCCCCGGTCAGCCGTGATCAAATGGATGGGGGGCGCGTCGCGGCGAACATGGAACAGGGGGGCGAGAACATCCACCACAGGGCGGAATGGGGGAATCCCCCTCTCCCGGCGGATCGCGGCGTGGGTGACCATCTCCCCCCGGATAGCGGTGAGGCTCGCGAAACGATCGGGATTCGCCCGGTGAACGCCCATCCAGTTGCGGTCGAGGGTGACGAGCGCGGCAAGATAGGCGCCGGCCGAGACGCCCGCAATGTGGACCCGGCGGGGATCTCCTCCGAACGAGGCGGCGTGTTGAAGCGTCCAGGCCGCCGCCGCCGCGGCATCCTCGATAAACCCCGGGGAACGCGTCGCAGGATACAACCGGTAGTCGGGCGTCACCACCGCCACCCCCTGGTCCCGCAACCCTTCGGGCAGGCCACGCTCCCCCGACACCAACCCCCCCCCATAAAACCACAACACCGTCGGGAACCCCGTCGCGCCGCCATCCGGAACGTACACATCCAGTTTGCAACGCCCCCGTAATCCGCTGCGTGGACGATAGATGCGGTCTTCGATGGCTTTTCTCATGGCTTCTCCTGGCCGGAAAGGGAAGGCTGCGCGCAAAAGGACGGCCCCGGCGGATCCGTCCCTCCCGGCCAAAATAACATCGCGGGGCCCGCTTGGAAAGCCACAACCGCCTGAAGACGCGCCCCCCTTCGTGCTTGCCTCCCCCGCCCGGGTGTTTAAGGAGGGGTCATGGCCTCCCGCCTGAAAACCTCTCCCGCACCCGCACCCGAGCCCCACGCCCCACGTCAAATCGCGGGCCTCCTGCTCGTTGCCGCCACCGCCCTCCTGGCCGCCAGCCTGCTCTCCTACCGCCCCGGGGACATCCCCACGTTGCAAAACCCGCCGAACGAGCCCACCGCCAACCTCATCGGACTCGTCGGGGCCTGGAGCGCGTATTCCTGCTTCCTCGCCCTGGGCCTCGCGGCCTATCTCCTGCCCGTCATCACCGGCGTCCAGGGCGTGCTCTGCTTCATCGGCCATGAACTCCGCCCCGACATGCGGGTCAGCCACAAACTCGGCTGGATGGGCGTCATGCTCCTCTGCCTCGCCTGTGCCCTGGAACTGCTTCACACCCCCCTCGCCGGCACGCTCCGCTCCCACAACATCCCCTTCGCCGGCGGCGCGGTCGGCCAACTCTTCGGGGACCGCCTCGTCATCCACCTCATGGGTGAAATCGGCGCCGGCATCCTCTTGGTCGCCACCGCCCTCATCGCCGTCATTTGCCTCTTCGATTTCGACCTCCGGAACCTCTTCCGGGATCCGCGCGGCGGCCTCTCCTCGCTCTGGAACCGGTTGCGCCGCCTGCTGCTGCCCCCGCCCGACACCCTCGCCCCCTTCGAAGAACCCGTCCCCGAGACTTCCCCCGCCCCGCGCCGCAAACGCTCCCGCAGCCCCCAGGAGCCCGCTCCTTTCCCCTCCTTCCCCCCCGAACCGTCCCCCATCCCCCTGCCAGAACCCGTCCGGGAAGAGGACTCAACCGAACTCCCCCCTCCCCCTCCGCCTCCTCCTCCTCCCACCACCCCCTCCATCTTCAAGTCCCCCGCGGAGGCCCCACGCCCCCTGTCGCCCCCCGACGACACGCTCGCCCCGATGGACGTGGACTCCCCCACCCACCACGTGTGGGTCCTCCCTCCCATCACCCTTCTCGCCGAACCCAAGGGCGACCACGGCGCCAACGATGGAGGCCGCGAGGCCTTCCTCCGCCAACACCTGGAAACCACCCTCCGCGAGTTCGGCGTCGAGGCCCGCATCACCGACGTGCAGCGCGGCCCCGTCGTCACCAGTTTCGAAGTCCTCCCCGCCCCCGGTGTTCGCGTCGAAAAAATCGCCGGCCTGAGCAACAACCTCGCCCTCGCCCTCAAGGCCGAAACCATCCGCGTCCAGGCTCCCATCCCCGGAAAGGGCGTCGTCGGCATCGAAGTCCCCAACGGCAAAAGCACCGTCGTCTTCGCCCGCGAGATCCTCGAAAGCGAGAACTGGGCCCGCGCACGCGACTGGCGCAGGGGAAAAATCGCCCTCCCCCTCTGCCTCGGTGTCGATGTCAGCGGCAACCAGCTCGTGGCCGACCTGGCCGATATGCCCCACATGCTCATCGCCGGCGCCACCGGCAGCGGCAAGTCCGTCTGCATGAACTCCCTGCTCGCCGGACTCCTCATGTCCCGCACCCCCGAGCAAATGCGCCTCATCCTCGTCGACCCCAAAATCGTCGAGTTCACCGCCTACCGCGAACTCCCCCACCTCGTCGTCCCCGTCATCACCGACCCCAAGAAGGTCGGCCTCGGCCTCCGCTGGGCGATCAACGAAATGGAGAAACGCTACAAGCTCTTCGCCAAGGTCGGCGTCCGCAACATCCGCGGCTACAACACCCGCGTCATCACCAAACAGGGCGACCTCTTCGGCGCGGACGACGACGAAGAGGAGGGCCGCGAGGAGGGCCCGCCCGAAACCCTGCCCTACATCGTCATCGTGATCGACGAGCTCGCCGACCTCATGATGGTCGCTCAGGCCGAGATTGAAAACTACATCGCACGCCTCGCCCAACTCTCCCGCGCCGTCGGCATCCACATGGTGCTCGCCACCCAACGCCCCTCCGTCAACGTCATCACCGGCACCATCAAAGCCAACTTCCCCGCCCGTATCGCCTTCCAAGTCGCCCAGAAGACCGACAGCCGGACGATCCTGGACGCGATCGGCGCGGACAAGCTCCTCGGCAAGGGCGACATGCTCTTCCTGTCCCCCAGCAGCGCCAAGCTCCAACGCGCACAGGGCGCCTGGTGCTCCGACGAGGAAATCAACCACATCGTCGAACACTACAAGGCCCAGGGAAGCCCCGACTACGAGCACAAGGTCACCGCGAAACTCACCACGAGCACCCCCGAACTGCCCGACATGGACGAGGACGACGACCTTGTGAACCAGGCCATCGAGGTGATCCGTCAAACCCGGCGCGCCTCCACCAGCGCCCTCCAGCGCCGCCTCCGCATCGGCTACAATCGCGCCGCCCGCCTCATGGACCAGCTCGAGGAACGCGGCGTCATCGGCCCGCCTCAGGGCAGCGACCCCCGTGAAATCCTCATCGACCTCGACGAGGGCGGCAGCGCCGACGCGCCCCTCCCCGGCGACACCGAGGACAGCCCCGAACCCCTGGAGGACGAGGAAACATGAACCCGACACCCGACAGCTTGGGCGGCAAGCTGCGCGAGGCCCGCGAGGCCCGCGGACTGACCCCCAGCCAGCTTGCCGAACTCACCCGCATCAAAATCCAACAGATTGAGGGCCTGGAGAACAACGACTTCAGCGCCATCCCGGCCCCCATGTACGCCAAGGGCTTCCTGAAAATCCTCGCGCAGGAACTGGCGCTGGATGCGCGGCAACTGGTCGCCCTCTACGAGGAGATGACCCACGCCGAACCCCCTCCCCCCCCCGCGCGCGAAGGCGCACGCCGCCCCGTCGCCCTCCAACGCCCCTCCCCCGACACGACCCCCACACACCCGCAACGTTCCCTCCCCACCCTCCGCCTCCCCGCCTTCCTCACCCACCGCCGCCTCGGCCTCCTCGCCGCAGGCACCCTCCTCCTCCTCCTCCTCCTGCTCCTCCTCCTCTCCCTCCGGGGCTGCGCCGCGCCCGACAGCCCCGTCAGCCTCGAGGCCCCCCTCCTCTCCGATCCCCCCCCCGTCTTCCTCGAACTTCCCCGAACCCTCCCATGAACCTTCCCGACAAGCTCACTTCTAGCCGCTTCGTCTTCGCCGCCCTCATCCTGCTCCTCCTCTCCCTTTCCTTCCCAGGCGCCAAATCCCTCGCCCTCCTCCTCTTCCTTCTCGCCACCGCCACCGACGCCCTCGACGGCCACCTCGCGCGGACCCGCTACGGATGCTCCGACTTCGGGCGCCTCATGGACCCCCTGGCCGACAAGGTCCTCGTCTGCGTCGTCCTCGTCGGCATGGTCGAATACCGCCTCCCCCACCTCCCTAACTCCCCCCCCATGGTCCCCGCCTTCCTCGTCTCCCTCCTCCTCGCACGCGAATTCATGGTCACGGGCCTCCGCCTCCTCGCCGTCGAAAAAAACCTTGTCATCTCCGCCGACAAACTCGGCAAATGGAAAACCGGGTTGCAAATGGCCGCCATCCTTCTTACGCTCATCGCCATGACCGTGTTGGACGACGTCCTGGGCGCCCACCGCATCGCCCCCGGCGCCATCGAGGCCCTCGAACACCTCAGGTCCGTCGAATTCACCTTCCGTTGGCTCGTCTGGTTCGCCATGGCCTCCGCCACGTTTATCACCCTGCTCTCCGGCTACAACTACTTCCACCAACACCTCCACCTGATTCTGCCCCATGACCCCTCCAAGCCTTCCTAAACTCCTCGCCGCCCTCCTCCTTCCCGGCACCCGCCTGCTCGCCCAAGCCACCAACACCGTCGAAGAGGTCACCGCCGAACTCGGCCGCCGCGCAGCAGCCGTCCCCTCCCCCGAGGAACTCGCCAGCCGCCTCGACCTCCGCCAAATCATCGACCAGGGCGGCTTCCTCATCTATGTCCTGGCCGCCATGTCCGTCATCGGCCTCGCCCTCGTCTTCTACTGCCTCGTCGTCCTCGGCGGTCGCCGCATCGCCCCCGCTTCCTTCGTCCGTGACCTCGAGGTCCTCCTCCGCCATGGCCGATTCAAGGAAATCCGCGCCGCCTGCTCCAAAAACCGCTCCCCCGTCGCCGCCATCACCCTCGCCGCCGTCGACTACCTCGAACGCTCCCAAGACCACGACGCCCGCATGATCGCCCAAGTCGTCGAGGGCGAGGGCGTCCGCCAAGTCGGCCGCCTCCAGTCCCAAATCACCTACCTGATGGACATCGGCGTCATCGCCCCCATGGTCGGCCTGCTCGGAACCGTCATGGGCATGCTCCGCTCCTTCAGCGTCGTTGCCCTCGATATCGCCAAGGCCCGCCCCGTCGAGCTCGCCAACGGCGTCTCGCAGGCCCTCATCACCACCGCCGCCGGCCTGATCGTCGCCATCCCCGCCATGATCGCCTACTCCATCTTCCGCGGTCGCCTCGCGAAGCTCACCGCCAACCTCGAACTCGTCGCCGCCGACATCGTCTCCTCCCTCACCCACCGCCGCGAGGCCCCATGAACTTCGGCGCCAGCAAGTCCGACCCTATCCAGTTCCAGCTGGCCCCGATGATCGACGTGGTCTTCCTCCTCCTCTGCTTCTTCGTCACCAGCACCATCTACGCACAGTGGGAGACCGAAATGGACCTCGTCCTCCCCGCCGCCCACTCCGGCGGAACCCCCCAGCGACAGCTCGGAGAACTCATCCTCAACGTGCGCGCCGACGGCGCCATCATCGTCAACAGCCGAATCCTCCCCCCCGATCGCCTCGGCGAACTCCTCGACCAGGTCTCCCGCCTCTGGGAAAATCCCCCCGTCGTCATCCGCGGCGACACCAACGCCCGTCACGGCGATATCCTCCGCGTCATGGACCTCTGCCGCAACGCCGGACTCTACCACATCTCCTTCGCCACCACCTTCCCCGACGAATAACCCCCGATGCGCCGCCTCCTCGCCCTCCTCCTCCTCGCAGCAGGCGCCTTCCCCTTGGCCGCCCAGGACGGCGCGCCCCTCGCCCCCTCCGACCAACGGCGCCTCGCCGACGGCCTCTTCTCACGCCGCCTCCACGCCCTCGCCCTCCCCGAATACGAGAAACTTCTCGCCCAATCCCCCCTTCCCAGCGAAGCCGACCTGATCGCCTACCGCGCCGGCGAGTCCGCCCGCCTCGCAGGCCAACCCCTCTCCGCCCACCGACACTACCAACTCGCCATCCGCTACGGCAACACCTCCGAAAGCGCCCAGCGCGCACGACTCCGCCTCGCCGACCTCCTTCTCCGCGACGACAAACCCGCGGAGGCACTCCCCTTCGCGGAAGCCCTCCTGGCAAACCCCGCCCCCCCCGAACTCGACGCTCCCGCTCGCTACACCCTCGGCCAAATCCTCCAACGCCTCCAACGCACACCCGAGGCCGCCACCACCTTCCGCGCCCTCCTCCAGGCCCACCCCACCGACGCCTTCGCCGCCTACGCCGCCCTCGCACTCGCCCCCCTCGAACGCAACAATCCCGCCGCACAGCGCGCCCTCTACACAAGCGCCCTCCTCCACCCGCCCAGCCCCGACATCGAGGTCGAGGCCCTCTGGGGCCTCGCCTCCCTCGACGCCGCCGCCGGCGACCGGGAAGCCGCCGCCGACCGCTACCAGGCCCTCTGGAAACAACACCCCGACAGCGCCCGGGTGAGGGGCGGGGCCCTCCACATCGCCTGGGCACTCCTCCAGGCCGGCCGCCACGCCGAAGCCCTCGCCCTCTCCACCGAAACCACCGAACCCCGCAAACGCGACTACGCCGACACCTGGCTCTACCTGGATGCCCTCTGCCTCCGCGAGCTTGGGAGGTCCGATGACGCACGCGCCGCCTACGCCCGACTCCTGCGAGAGTTCCCCGATTCCCGCTTCCGTCCGAATGCCGCCTACGACCTCGCCGTCCTCCATAGTCGCGCCGGCGACGCCGACAACGTCCTCCCCCTCGCCGAAGACCTCCTCAACGTCCCCGGCCGCCGGGGCGAGGGACTGTGGCTCCTCGCCGAAAACGCCCGCGCCGCCGGACGCGTACCCCTCGCCCTCTCCTACTACACCGAAATCGCCCGCCTCCCGGATCCCCATCCCAGACAGGCCGACGCCCGCCATCTCCGCGCCCTCCTCCTCCAAGACTCAACTCCACAGGCCGCCCTCGAAGCCTGGCGCGACTTCATCCGCCTCCATCCCCAAGACCCCCGCGCCCCTGCCGCTCTCCGCAGCGCCGGCTCCCTCCTCCTCGAGGCCGGCAACCTCCCCGCCGCCCTCGAACTCTGGGACCGCGCCCTCCGCGATTTTCCCGGCGACCCCCAAAGCCCCGATCTCCTTTTCCAAGCCGCCTTGGTCGAACTCCGCCTCCAACAAAACGCCCCCGCGATCACTCGCCTCCTCCGCTACGCCACCCTCGATCCCGCCCCCCCCCGGCTCCCCGAGGCCGCCTTCTGGCTCGGCACCCTGCTCGACCAAGCCGGCAGACCCGAAGAAGCCGAACCCTGGCTCCGCCGCGCCCTCGCCGCCGACCTCCCCCCCGCCCCCGCCGCCCGCGCACGCCTCCGCCTGGGCACACTCCTCCAACGTGCCCAACGCTCTCCCGAGGCCCTCGAAGTCTTCACCCCCCTCCTCCCACTCATCGGCGAAAACGAACTTCCCGACGCCCTCCTCCTCTGGATGCTCCAGCAAGCCTCCACCCTGGGCAATCCCGACCTCGCCGCCCAAACCGCCGCCGCCATGGTCCACCCCCACCGCGCCGCCCCCACTCGCGAAATGGGCTCCTACGCCCTCGCCCGCCACGCCCTCGCCCAAAACCGGCTCCCCGACGCCCTTCGCGCCTACCGCGACGGCCTCGCCCTGCAGTCCGGCACCCTCGACGCCGCCGAGGCCGGCCTCGAGCTAGGAAGCCTCCTCCTTTCTTCCGGTAGCCCCCGCGAGGCACTCCCCGTCCTCCAAGAAGCCCACCACCTGGCCTCCCGCCTGGAACAACTCCGCCTCCAGGCACGCGCCCTCCACCACCTCGGCCTCGCTCATGCCGCCCTCGAAAACTGGAACGAGGCCGCCCGCCACCACATGAGCGTCGGCGTCCTCTTCGACGACCCCGAACTCACTCCCGCCAGCCTGCTTGCCGCCGCAGCCGCCTTCGAAAAAGCAGGGAAATCCGGCGAAGCCGAGCAGGCCCGCCGCGAACTTTCCCTCCGTTTCCCCCCGCCAACCCCCACCCCCTCCGGCCCCCCCCCCCCTCTCCCCTGACCCCGCCCGGAACCGCTCCGCC
>CAYLNG010000028.1:15389-43899 GCA_964385155.1 uncultured Verrucomicrobiota bacterium | reverse complement strand
TAGGCACAAGCGAAATCGAGCCCCACGCCCTTGCGGCGTGGGTGAGGGTCACCTGAAGCTAGAAACTTCTCCCGAGGTAGGAGTAACGAGCCCCACGCCCTTGCGGCGTGGGTGAGGGTCACCTGTAGGCACAAGCGAAATCGAGCCCCACGCCCTTGCGGCGTGGGTGAGGGTCACCTGAAGCTAGAAACTTCTCCCGAGGTAGGAGTAACGAGCCCCACGCCCTTGCGGCGTGGGTGAGGGTCACCCTCGGCTTCTTAGAACCATCAGGGTCATCTGGGAAACGCTGGCCGCTTTCCCCTCGCCGTTTCGTCTAACGGAGAGCCGCATTCTTGACGAAGACGGGTGGATCCTTGCGCGCAGCGGCTGAAGCCGCCGCCCCACCCCGCCCAACCCCACCCCAGCCCCGGCGCTGCAAGCATCGCCCCCCCAAGGCGGGAACAAGTTCCCGCACCAAGGCGGCTTCGCCGCTGCGTGGAACGATCCTGCCCCATCAAACGAGCCCCACGCCCTTGCGGCGTGGGTGAGGGTCATCCCGGCTTCTTTCCTCCCATGAAAAAACCCCAAGAATCACGAACATCCGAAACTGTGATTTATTTTGGAAATCGGCAAGGCAAACGGAGGTATGTGGGAACCGCTGAAACCGCCGCGTGCCGCGCGGGCGAGAAACGGTCTAACGGCATGTTGGATCAATGGGGAGTAGGTGTGCAGGCCTTTTCTAGGGCGTTTTGGCTGCACTCGTCTCCGCGGAATCGTCATAGAACAGCATGCCGGGCCCGACCGGAACGAAGGCGGACGCCATTGGCATCCGCACCCGCCACTCGAGTTTGCCGTCGATCAGGTCAAGCCGGACCGGATGCAATCCAGCCTTCAAGTGGATCAAACGAAACGGCTGCGGGGCGCCGATGCGCGTGGCGGCGACGGTTGTGCCGGCGACAGTGAGCCGATGAGCCCCGCTGACCTTATAGCGGGGTTCGACCGATCCGGTGTGCTCCAGATCAAACGCATACAGCCCGTCCACCGGGGCCTTGAAATAGCCGGTGTGGACCAGCAACGGCTTGTCGGCGGCATTCTTGGCGCCGGTGAGATCCGTGATCACCGTTTTCTGAAGAGGCAGGCGACCTGCGAGATCCAATTCGCCCGAGGCGAGCGCATCATAGTCGCTGGCCTTGTCCGGCACGCGTGTATAGACCCTCTGGATCAGACCGGCAGCAGGCTTCTCCACTGTGACCGCCTCATGCACCGGAAGCACGGCGACACGTTTCTGCACGGCCGGCGTCACCGCTTTCCCGTCCTTGAACTCCGCGACACTGATCACGTAGTGCCCCGGCTCCTTCAGGACCAACGGATCGCCGGCGAGCGGGCTTTCCGCCGTCGGCCATTCCTGACTCACCGGTCCCTCCTCCAGACCGCGGCGTGCCACGGTATAACGAAGCTGGGTCCCGGCGGACGGGGGAGCGAACGAGACTGTTCCTTCGCCGATGTTCACGGGATCGGCGAGGATGCCCGGCGCCTCGCACTGGAACGCCGCCGCGTCAACCGGGACGAATGCATCGCCGCCGGGCCTGACCCAGTCCAATTCCAGCGAGAGCGCAGGGCTCATGGCGCGCCGGAAGAAATCCGGGTCGGCCACGACCAGCTCGAAGGGATGCAGCCCCGCCCGCATCGTCACCGCGCCATACCGGCAACGCTGCGCATTGTAATAAACCCCCGCGTTTTCAATGGCGGTTTGGCCCGCGATCCTCAGTCGCACCGGACCGGGACTGTTCAAGCGGAAGCGATAGGTCCCGGCCTCATCCACCTGAATGAATCCACGATACCCATAGTAGCCGGTGCTCATCCGCCGCGTCGGTGCCACCGGCTCCGCGCGCGGGGTTTCGAGTCCGGCGACCACGGTCCGCAGCAGCGGATGCCGCCGTTCCAGGTCAGCGCCGCCCCGATTGTCCAGCGGAAGCATGCGTTTCTGTCCCGTGAAATAGCCGGTTTCATTGTCGTAGATGGTCTGGTACACCTCGTGGAATTCGCAGACCAATCCGGGAATCAGACCGTCGGCTCCAGATTTCAGGCCCGCGGCAGGCGGGCGCTTTTCGAAGGTCATCTCGAAAACCCCGCTGACATTGACCTTGCCGGGCCAATCGGCGCCGGCGAAGGCGCGGGCCTTGAGGGTGGTGGTCTTTTCAAGTTGGATCGGTCTGTCATACAGGATGGAGGTGTTGGACGGGACGGACCCGTCCAAGGTAAAGCGGATGAGCGTCTCCGGCGTGGGGGCGGTGAGCTTGACCTCTATTTGATCCGCAAAAGGCAGCACGCTCGGCATCCGCTCCTCCGGCAGCGCGGAGGAGTGGCCGCCATACCCGGCCTCACCGCCCATCCACAAGCCGCGGTCGGCCAACTGGGGCGCGGCCGGGCGCGTGTCCACATCCACGACCAGCGCCTGGTTGCGGGTCATGCTGTAGACCGTCCGCCCCCGGTCGGTGGACGCGAAGCGATAGAGGTCCTGCTGCCCGGGTAGATCGACGGAAAGCGTGTTGTCGTCCCCGCTCCAGGCGGTCTCGGGCAGCGGTTCGCCCATGCGGAAGGGGTATACGAGGATGCGGAATTCGGGCGCGACGGCCGTGGTGGAGATTTCGAGACGCCGATTCACAAGCTTCGCCTCATACGGAGCGGCGGCATGGAGCACACGCACGAGCAGGCGCTCGGTACCGCGTCCACGGGTCAACACGATGTCGCCGTCGCCTTGCCGCTCGATTTCCGCCTGCACCTTGAGAATGAACTCGTAGAGGTGGGGGTCCCTGTCCATCCGCAGGTCGTCCATGATGAGGATGTAGGGGAATCTGCCCCTCGCGAGGTGCACGGTGCGTATCGCGAGATCGATGCTGCGGTCTTCCAGATAATAGCTTTCCAGTCCGCGCGTTTCACCGTGCCAGTTTCCGAATTCGGGGTGGCCGAAACCTTCGTAATACCAGCGGAGCCCTGGCAGGAACGGCACTTCCTGACCGCGGCGGGAAAGCCAGCCGTTGTTTTTCAGCCAGGAATTGGAAACTTCCAGATCCGGATGCCAGAGCATGGACGTTTTCTCGAACTTCCACCAGTTGAATTCATCCGTGGCGTCGGCGACGAACGCGGTCGCTTCCGGCGTGTCGTGGACAGCGAGGATCTTCGCGCCGATGGGCTGCCAGCGGGTCGGACCACGTCCGTCGATCTGCGGCGTGCCATGCAGGCGTGATTCCTGGTAACGCCCGGGATAGTACGACCAATCCACGCCGTCGGCCACGAGGTCCAGGGCAAAGGTCTCCACGCCTTCGTGGCCGGCGCTGTAGTAGTTGTCGCGCGCCTCGAAACGCAGCATCAGGTCGTCGGGCGCCCACCCCGCGCGGGTGCGCATCATGCCACGCTCGCGGTCCACCCAAGTCAAAGGCACCTGCTCCCGGACGGCGGCGGGCAGCACCGGATCGTCCGCCTGCCAGCCCAGCGCGTCGTTCACGCATTCCCCCAGGACCAACGAAAGGTCGATGTTCGCATGCCGCACGCCCCCACCCGTGGCCTGCCACGCGGTGTCAACCAACGGGTCATTCGGATAGAAGTATTTGAGAAAGGGCGCCGGATACACCCCCATCTCGTCGCCGTCCGGCGCGTTCGGACGCTGACCGTACCAGCGTCCCCGCGTGGGGTTCGCCGGATCATGTTTCCAGTACAGCCCGTTGAGCACATTCAGGGTGTAGGCGTGCAGGTGGTCGGACTGAACCGCCTTGCGGTGTCCGCGGCGCTGGGCGGCGAGGAAGGCGTAGGGGGAGATGCTCGGCTTGACGCCCTCGAAGGGAAATCCCTGTTTGCTGACCACCGCATTCAAATAGGCTTCCACCTTGTGCAGGCCGACGGCCGCGGCGCGTTCGTCGAATCCCTCCTCCCCCTCGATCGCCAGCAACTCCAGCCACCAGTTCATCGCGAAAGCAAGATGGTTGGTGATCTGGAAATGGTCCGGCTGGTCCATAAAACTCGAATACCGACCCCGCGTCGCCTTCGAGATCACCGAGCGGACGGTATCCCGCTCCTCTTCGGTCATGAAAGCATGGGCGTAATCGTAGGCCATGCCCAGCCCCATGCTGTGGGAACTGATGGCGCTGTAGACCATGTCGTTGTGTCCCGTGGGTCCCCACTGCGCATCGAAAACCTGGATTTGGCGATCCAGGTCGGCGGCCCGGGCCAGGAGCGGGGCGACCACTTCGCGGCCGATGCGCTGGTCCTCGGTGATCAGGGCGTAGAGCGCCTTCTGGGCAAGACCCGTACTGGGGCCGAACCAGGGTGCCTGCGTCACCCCGGGATTCGTTTTGGCGGCGATCGCCCGCAGGCGCGCGAGCTCGGAACGGAAAAAGGCGGGGGCGTTGTCCCCCAGCGTCAGGAGGCGTCGCAATTGATCGATGTCCTCCGGACTCATGATCACGCGCGGATGCACGCCCGGAGGCGGCACCCGGCTCAGACGGTCCACATACCCTTCGGTGATGTAGCGGACGTTGAGGTCCCGGCCGAAGCCGTGCCGCTTGTCCAGCGCGCCGCTAAGCACCTCCTCGACCGGCGTCCAGGCCCGCGTCTCATATTCCCGCTCCATGTCCGCCTTCACCGCGGCCTCCGGAGACAGCACCGGGAGGACGTCCCGCTCCCCCGCCCCCCCGCTTTCCACGGCGGCATACGGTTCGCCGAGCTCATCCGACAACGCCTTGCGCACGAGGGGATGCGGATCCTCCTGCACCTTCGGCAGGAGCTGGCGGGCGGCATGCGTTTCCTGACGCCGCAAGGCCAGCACCGCCTGGCGGCGCACCAGCCAATCCGCATCGTGAAGGGCGCGCACGAACACCTCCAGCGGGGCCGCGTCCACACGCCCCAGGGCATCGACCGCGGCCGCGCGCACCGCGACCACCGGATCTTCGGCGGCGGCACGCAGGCCATCCCTCGCGCGGGCATCCCCAATCCGGCCCAGGGCCTCGACGGCATGCCGCCGCGCCACCGGAGCTCCCTTCCGCAGGATGGACAACAGCTCCTTCACGGAGGGCGGACCGATTTCCGCAAGGGCGAGGACCGCCGCCTGGCGGGTAGGGCCGTTGGGGGCTCCCAGCACCCGCGCCAGGGCGGCCACCTGGCCGGGGCCGGCCAGAAAACGCAGAGCCTCCGCGCAGGCCTCCTGCACGCGGGGGTCCGGGTCCCCCAAGTGGGCGGCCAAGGCCTCGGCGGCGCGCGGATCCCGCACGTTCCCCAACACCCGGGCGGCCTCCCGCCGGGCGGAGGGCGAGCCGGACTTCAGCACGGCCAGGGTCGCCACCAGGGAATCCGCACCCCTCCGGACCAGCTCCTTCGAGGCGGCGGCCACGCGCGCGGGATCGTCCCACCCGAGGGTGGCGGCCAGCGGCGTGAGATCGGGGAACTCCTCGCCGCCAATCTGATTCCACTGGGCCAGGGCAATTCTCCGCCAGAGCGCCTCCTCCGGATCGGCGGGTTCCACCCCGAGGGACTGCAGGGCGGTCGCCGCCTCGGTGGCCGCCACGGAAAGGCTGCCGCGCAGGACCCTTCTCAACGATGGGACAGAAACGTCCCCCATGCCCGCGAGCGCATGGCGTGCGGCGGCGCGGACGTGCTCGTCCGCATGCCCGAGATCCGGGAGGATAGCCGGAATCGCCTGCGCGTCCCCGATGCGGCCCAGGGCCTCCATGAGAGCCTCCCGCAGGCCCGCCGGATCCTTCGAGGCTCCTTGTTCCGCCCGCCGAATCAGCGCATCACGCGCCCGCTCCCCCTTCAGCACGCCGAGCGCCCGCGCGACCCACATCAACTCCCGGGCCTCCGCCTCGCCCTCCAACGTGCGGATCAACTCCGCAAGCGACGGAGCCCCCAGCCCCTGCATCCGCGCCAGGTCGGGTTGGTTGAGTCTCAGTTCATGCACCAGCACCGCCCATTCAGCGTCCAGGACACGTGTCCAGGGCGCTTCCGGATGATAAAGTCCGTCCGCCAGCGCCGCGATGGCGGGCGCATCCAGCAGCCCCCCGTACACTCGGATATCATCGATGTGGTCCTCGTACCCACCGCGGGGGGCCGTCACGCGCAGCGCGGCTTTGGAGGGAAACACCCATCCGTCTTTGCGCTGGTCCACCACGGGAGCGCCGTTGACATGAACCCTGACCCGACCCGGCTCCACCGAAACCGCAACGTGTTCCCAGCGGCCCGCCGTCTGGCGCGGTATGCCCAGGCTCCCCATGCTAGGCACGTGCAGGAAGGCTTCCGGCCCCCGGACATGCAGGCGCATCTCCCCCAGACGCACCCAGTTTCCGTTTTCCGGCGAACGCACCGGCTTGAGGAGATAGAACGACAGGGTGAAACGTTCCGGCAGCGCCAGTTCCTCATCCGCGGTGATGCCGTGAAGACTTCCCACCTTCACCGCACCCGCCCGCCAACCGGCCCCGGGGACAAACTTCGGTCCGCCATGGTGCCGGGTGCCCACCTCCAGTCGGCCGTCCCGCCCGTGCCCGCTGACATCGCGCGCCGTCAAACCATCCGCCTCATCCAGCGGCCAATGCAGCAGGAGGTCTGCGGCGGACGCCATCCGCACCGTCAGGAGGCCCAGCGCCATACAAAACAGGGCTTTTTTCTTTGGGTGGGTGAGAATCATCATCGGGGAAGCCCTTGCGTTTTGGTTGGTGGATTGCGGATTATTGACGCTCCACCGCCATGGCCTTTTCGGCGAGGCGCTCGCCGACCGGTCGTTTGTCGCGGGGATGGATGTCGTCGAGATCGCCGGTGAGGTCATCGGTGTTGACGGTGGCCGTGTGGGGCAGGCGCAGGATCGTGCGGATGCCACGGTTCAGCCTTTCGCGCTGGTCGGGCGCGGCGCCTTTCATGGGCCAGTCGTGGAGGTGGTAGTGGAAAGGCGCCAATTCCACGGCGAGAAACGGAAGGTCGCCCATCCTCCAGGTGTCGCGCAGGAACTGGATCCACGAGCAAAGCTTCTCGCCGTAGCGCTCGCCGTCGGAAACATTCGATTCCCCCTGGTACCAGACAAAACCCTTGAGGGCATACGGATGGATCGGGGCGAGCATGCCATGGAACATCGGACCCGGCCCACCCCCGAGTGGCAGGGACGGCGCGGGCATCCGGTAGTTGCGATACACCCATTCCAGCGAGGGCTCCTGGGCGGGCGCGTCCGCGCAAAAGGCGACCACGGCCCGCTCCCAATCCGCCAACACCTCCCCCAGCGTTGTCCCGGACCTGGCGGCCGCCGCCTCGTCTTTCTTCCGCAACTGCCCGGCTCGTGCCAACGGGGCGGCATGCAGGTCCGGAAGGCGTTCAAGCGCCTCCACGGGCATAAAACGCTCGATCGGAGCTCCCCCCATTGAAATATGGAGGAGCCCGATCGGCACGCCCGTGTCCCGGTTCAGTTTCCGGCCAAAGGTGTACGCCACGGCGGAGAAGAATTCTGCGCTTCTGGCGTCACTGACCACCCACTGCACGGCGGTGTCGGGCGCGGGCGCGGGCGCGCCGGACTTGGGCACGTTGAGCAGGCGAAGATTAGGATACTCCGTGTCCTGGAGTTCCCGTTCATGGTCGAGGATCCCCCGGTAATTCGTCTCCGACTCGAACCCCATGATCATTTCCATGTTCGACTGCCCCATACACAGCCAGACATCCCCGACCACCACATTTGCCAGCACGACTTCCCGCGCCCCAGCCGAGCCTCGGATCCGGAAGAGCGCCGGTTCGGCGAGGGCCGGCATGGGGGCGAGCCGCAGCTCCCAACGCTCTCCCGCCCTCGCCTCCACCATGGCCCGCCGCCCGTTGAACTCGACCTCAATGGTCTGATCCACGTCGCTCCAGCCCCAGACAGGGACAGGGACATCCCGCTGCAGAACCATGTTGTCGGAAAACACACGTGCGGGACGGAAACCGGCATTCGAAAGCTCCGCCCCCGCTTCGGCGGCCCCCGGAAAAAGAGTGGCCGCGAGCAGAGCGAGGTATGTGCGGAAGCGTTTCATGGCGTTGGTCCTCTTGGAAGGGGGATGTGGATACCCATGCACCCCGAAATTCATTGCAGGGGGGTGACGCACTCGAACACCCCGGGCTTCAGCTCAAACCGCCAAAACGTTCCATCGGGTTCCGGCACGCCGGGGAGCGGTGCGCTGACCGGCTTGCCCGGCAGCAGCACGGTGGCCGTGGTGTTCGGAGGCACGGTGATCTGAAAACGAATGGCGCCCCCTTCCCTCTGCCACCGACTGCGGATGGTCCCGTAAAGACTGTCAAATTCCGCCTCCACGTGGTCCAGCCCCTCTATCGGGTGGGGTTGAACCACGAAATGTTTGAATCCCGGACGTGCGGGTTCGGGCCGGATACCCGCCAGATAGCCGAAATACCACTCCGCCACGCACCCAAACAGGAAATGGTTATAGGACTGCATGTCGCTGTTGACCCCCTGGTTGCTCCAGCGCTCCGTGACCGTCGTGAAACCGGATTTCACCATGTTCAGCCACGAGGGATCGCCTTCCTGCAGAGCCAGCTTCCCGGCCACATCCTGGTGCCCGCTCCCGCTCAACACCGGCAACAACACGGGCGTTCCCAGGAATCCGGTTTTTGGAAAAAAGCCATCCTCGGCGACCGACGCCGCCAGGGCCCGGGCCAATGCGGGCTTTTGATCCTCGGGAATGATGTCAAAGGCCAGCGGCACCGCCAGGGTGGACTGCTTGCCATCGCCAAACTGCCCGGGGCCGGTGAGCTGTTTGGCCAGGATCGCCGCCCGGATCTTTTCGAGATACCCCCGGTATTTCCCGGCGTCCTCCTTCTTCCCGAGCACATCCGCCATCCGCGACAGCAGATCGGTGGAGCGGTAAAAATAATAAGCGCCGTACTGCTTGGAGTCGGTCTTCTCGGTGTTCAGCCAGTCGCCCCATCCGCCCTGCCAATACAACCAGGGCGTGCCCATTTTCTCCGACTCCTCCCGCATGTGCTCGATGAAGCGTTGCATCGCGGGATAAGCGGAGGCCATCGGACGCGTGTCGCCGTAATATAGATACAGATTCCACGGCACAACCGTCAGCGCATCGGCCCAGCCCGGTGCCTGGAACTGGCCATCCTGCGGCAGGGGTGCCTGGTTGGGGGCGCCCCGGGTATCCACCAGGTCGCCGGTCCATTTGCTGAAAAACCGCGCCGAGTCGCGCAGATACATCGCCGAGGGGGCAAAGGCCTGCGCGTCGCCGGTCCAGCCCAGCCGCTCGGGGCGCTGCGGACAATCGGTCGGCACGCTCATGAAATTGGAGCGCAGTCCCCAATCGATATTCGCGACGAAGCGGTTCAGCAGGTCATTCGAGGTCCGGAGGCGGCCAGTGCGTTCGATGTCCGAATGGAGCACGCGACCGGTCACATCCCCGATCCGGGGCTTCGCAGGCAGCCCGCTGACCTCCGCATATCGGAAGCCGTGATAGGTGAAGCGGGGCTCCCAGGTTTCTTCCGCGGCGCCCTTGGCGATGTACAGATCCGGCACGGCCGCCTCGCGCAGATTTCGCACATCGAGCCCCCCCTCGTTATCCAGCACTTCCGCGTGCAGGATTCCGATCCGGGCGCCCGCCTCCGCACCGCGCACCGTGATCCGGCAACGCCCGGCGAAGTTCTGCCCGAAATCCACGATCCACGCCCCCGGCTTTCCGGGGGAGGGTGTGATGGAGACCGGCCTCAACTCCTCGGTGACCCGGATCGGCGCCACCTGTTCGCCCACCATTCGCTCCAATGGATAAAAGGGATTTTCCACCACGGGTTTCCACGCCGCATCCTCGAAGCCCGGCAGATCCCAGCCGTCCTGTTCCAGGCGGGCATCGTATTCCTCGCCGAAGTAAATGTGGTTGCGCAGAACGGGGGAAGGGCTCCAGCGCCATTGGTTGTCGCTGATCACCACCGTCTCCGTGCCATCGGAATGGGTTACGCGCAACTCGGCAAACACCGACGGCGTGCGGCCCCAGTGGAACCCATACATCAACCCCCCGGAATACCACCCGTTGCCGGTCATCGCCCCCAGCGCATTCGGGCCGGACCGCAACAGGGGGGTCACATCATGCACCGCGTATTCAACCCGGTCGTGGTAGTCCGTCCATGCCGGGAACAGCGCCGCATCCCCCACCTTGTTTCCATTGAGCCGGAACTCGCTCCACCCCAGGCTCGAAATCAGCAGACGCGCGGATTGCACCGGCTTCTCCAGCGTGAATTCGCGCCTCCAGAGCAACGAACGGGGCTTCTTTTTGTCATCCAGCAGGGGGATCGCTCCCCGGCCCGGCGCCTCCGCCCAGCGCTGGACCCTTGGGGCGCGCCAGCCATCGGTCTCCTGGGTCGGCAAGGTGGTCCACGCCGTGTCCGGGTCTCCCTCCTCGACCCGTTTCGCCTGCCAGGTGTCGTCAGCGTTGAGCGTGAGGAGGCTCCCGTCCGGATTCTCGACACGCAGCGCGAAAAACGCTTCGCCCGGCCTGTCTTTGCGCCCCACCACTTCGAAGGCCAGGTGGTTGACGCCATCGCGCAGGTGCGCCGTCACCTCCACCCCCGTCTCCACGCCGGTGATTTTGTTTCCGTTGATCCAGACGGCGCCCGTGCGTCCGCCATTGGAGACCAGCACCGCCTTCCTGGGCGCGGCCTCCAACGTGAGATCCTTGCGGAAACGTACGCGCTCGATGCCCGGCACCCCCTTGCGCGAGAGCCAGTCCAGATCCACCCAGACCGACTTGCCGGTCCTCACCTGGCGCAGCAGCTCCACGGGCAGCGGCCATTCCACCGCCTTCTCCACCGGCTGGATCCAGAACGCGTGGAAGTCGTCGCGGGAGAGCTTCGCCGTCTCGAAATGCGCGGGTGCGGACCACTCCGATTCCGCGCCGTCCTCGCCCCACACCTTCACGCGCCAGGTGTAGGCCGAATCGGATTCCAGGGGGGGGCCGGCATACGGAACCAACACGGACTCGCCGGACTCCACCTTGCCGCTGTCCCAGTGGACCGAACCCTTGCCATCGGCCACCTGCATCCGGTAAGCCCGCTGGGTGAAGGTAGCGCCGTCTGGCCACCGCCAGGCAAACCTCGGCACCGGGATGTCGAGGGACATTGGCCGCGCCTGGTATTCGCAGCGCAGTTCCCCGGGAGTCGATGCCGGAGGTTTCCCGCGCGGGTCGTCCGCCGCCTTCTCCGCGCCCGAGCCGATCCGGGGTTCCATTTCCGCTATCCGTTTTTTCAACCGCTCGAACGTCCCGGGATGTTGATCCGCGACATTGGTGGTTTCCCCGGCATCATTGCCAAGATGGTAGAGATGGCCCGGGTTACCTGGAATCTTCTGCCCGCGGTATGCATGTCCCCCCACCGCTTCCTGGACCTTCCATGGCCCCCGTCTCACCGCCTGCACCTCCCAGCCCCGGACGTAAAAGAAATCGGCCTCCTCCAAGGCCGCATCTCCTCCGCCCCTCAACAAGGGCCAGAGGTCACGCCCATCGATTTCGCGGTCGCCGGGAAGCGGCTGTCCCGCCAACGCCGCCACCGTCGGGAAAAGGTCCAGCGCGGAAACCACGGCATGGCCGACCTGCCCCGCCGGGATCTGTCCCGTCCACCGCGCGATCATCGGCACCCGTTGCCCCCCTTCTTCCGTCCGGAACTTCCCGCCCTTCAGCGGACCGGCCGTCCCGCTGCTCTCCCCCAACCCAAGCCAGGGGCCGTTGTCGGACGTGAACACCACGAGGGTCTTCTCCTCCAGCCCCAGTTCCGCCAGGACCGCCATCATGCGCCCGATGTTCCAATCGAGCTCCTCCACCGCGTCGCCGTACAGACCCGCCTGGCTCCTGCCGCGGAACGCCTCGGTCACGGCCAGGGGGACATGCGGCGCGGCATACGGGAGGTACAAGAAAAAGGGGCGGTCCCGGTTGGCCCGGATAAAGGCGATCGCCTCATCGGTATAGCGCTGTGTCAGTGTGGCCTGGTCCACGGGAAACTCCACCACCTCCTCCCCCCTCATCAGCGGCACATAAAACCGCTCCGCCGGCGAACTCGCGTCCCCCCCCGCATTGGTGATTCGACGGTTGTACCGGTCCGCCCGTATGCCTTCCACCGTCACACCACGATTCAGCTGAATGTTTTCCGCAAGGGGCGCCTGTGGATCGATCGACATGTCATTGCTGTAGGGAATCCCAAAGTAGGTGTCGAACCCTTGGCGGGTGGGCAGGAACTCCGGGGCATGCCCCAGATGCCATTTCCCGATGCAGGCCGTTGCATACCCCGCCGGCTGGAGGAGCTCCGCCATCGTGACCTCCGAAGGCGGCATCCCACCGGGAATCTCGGGAAGAATCACGTTGGCAACTGTCGTCCGCGTAGGATAGCGGCCCGTGAGCAGACCGGCCCGAGCGGGCGAACAGACGGAATTCGCGGAATAGAAATCCATCAAACGGATGCCCCCTTGCGCCAAGCGGTCCAGATTCGGCGTCCGGATCGTCTTCGACCCGTAACAACCGAGGTCGCCGTAGCCCAGGTCGTCGGTGAGGAGGATGATCACGTTGGGCTTCGGGGGCGGCGTGCGATCCTGCGCCGGCAGGGGGCACATGGCGGAGAGAAGAACAGCCAAGGCCACAGAAGCGGCGCGGAGGGCGCCGCCGACTCGTTCATTCAGCATCATAGGAGACTCGCGGGTGGAGGATGTGTACAAGCGTTCCGGGGTGTGCATGTGCCGTTTCCCCCAGCGGATAACAGAATACGGGCGGCAGGGCCGGGGGAGAAGGCCGTGATCCTACGGCGACCCGACTCCCCGTCACCCTCCGCCCCATTGTCGGGGTGCATACCCCCAGGATCCTGCACCTCCAAGGTGTCCGGAGGCGGCACCTGGACTTCGGCCCATTTCCCATCACGTTCCGCCCCGAGATCGATACGATCCGCTGAAAAACGGCGACGGGAGGGAGGCGAATGCGACACAATTTTTGAGCGGAAGCGTTTTCAGACAAAGAAACGGCCTCAGATGCGGCCGATCCTTTTCCGTGTTTGGGATAGTTCAATTTCTCTTTCATCCGTATATACAGTTCGTCCACCGCGGACACACGCCTCACCTGACCGGTGGCCGAGTGGCCTCCATCACCGCCCGCAGCATCTCACGATCCGGCGTGCGGTTGTAGATGCGGATCTCATGAAATTCGGCTTTGCCCCGGACCTTTTCGGGCTGAATCTTCACCGTGTCGAAATGGTGGTTGCGGGAAGGCATGTCGAATTTCTCTTTTCCAATCAGCTCGCCGTTGACGAACACCTTGATGGCCTCCTCGTCGTGGCAGATCGCGAGATGGTACCACTCGCCCAAAGGAACCTCGTGCCGAGCCCGGATCGCGGCACCCCCTTTGGGGTGTCCTGATTCGATGTTCGCACCGAAGCGGATCCGAGAATCGGCAAAGAGGTGATGTCCCTCCACTTCAAACAGAGGATCGACAAACTTTCCGTTGACGGGATCCTGGCGGACCCACATCATGACCGTGCCCACATTGAGCGCCATCGGCAGGTGGGCATGGACTCCGGGCCCGGAGGCGACCAGCCCCTGCTCCAACCAGGAGGGCGACTCCATGAGCCGCTTCGCATCCCTGGCCAGCGACACCGGGTTGACCGGCTCGAACGTCTCTCCCAGAGGCGTCTTCACCATCAGGGCCCCGCTGCTTTTGGCCAAGCGGATATCCAGGGGGTGCCACCCCGATTCCAGATGCACCGCCACTTCGCCCAATGCGGGGGCGTCGACACGGCTCTGCCAGACCACTCTGTCATGCACCCGCACCTGATTGCAGCCATTGGGGTCCAGTCGGAAGCGGTAGATCCCGGGCACCATCACCCGATAGAATCCCGTGTAACGGTGCAGCCCGTGCAGACTGTAACCGCTCTCCATATCGGTCACCGCCTCCTGCAGCACAGGCTCTTCGTCCGCCACCTCGAAATAGTCGGGCGCCAGACCGTTGTTCGGCACATCGAAGTTCCCGCGCGGGGCCCGTCCCACGCGGTTGTAGACCCGGTGCTCGAAGCCACTGACCGTCTCCACCCCCACCGCGTCAAAGCGACCGATCACTTGGGGTTCCACCGTGCGGGTTCCCGGATACAGAGGTTCGTAACGCAATGGCCGCGGGGCATCGGGACGCAGCAGTCCAAGCTGGAAGTCCATTGGCCCCTCCATCTCCCCCTTCCAATACACCGGATCGGTCACCAAAAGGCTGAAACGGTGCACGCCCCGGGCTAACGGCACACTCACAATGTACTCGTGCTGGTCCATCCGGTGCGGACCGGGGTTGTCAATCAGACGCTCCCCGTTCACCTCCAGATACAACGGACCGGGGGCGTTGAGCTTGATGTAATGCACCCCTGCGCCAGTGGCCTCGAAGGAACCCGTGAAGAGGTAACTGGCCTTGGCCATCTCCTCCATGGGCAACCGCGCCTTGGTCGCAGGGGGAAATAGCCCCTGCACGGGGCCGTCAAAGATCGGCTCCATCCGGTCATCCGAGATGTCCGAGGTGACCAAATCCGGATGGATCAGAGGATCCTTTCCGGTATAGAACCCCCGCGCATCGTACAGATCCTTGCGGTATTCGTAGACCCGGCAGTGCAGCGCCGCGGGTGCCGCGGCGGCGGGCAACGGATCCACCCGGCGGAAGTCCCACCGGAAGTTCGGACTCACCTTGTCCTCCCCATAAATCCAGTGCTGGGGCACCGTGCGGGCCTCCACGGCCCCCGATTCGTTCACAGTGACCGGACCGGTGTACATCCTCCAGTCCCCCTTGCCCATGCGAACCTCGATGCGGCGTCCATCCCGCGGCGGCTCGAAGGTCAGCCTCGCCTCTTTGACAAACCGGGTTTCACCTCCGCCGACTTTGCGTGCGAAGTCGTATCCAATCTCCTCGAAGTGGCGGAGTGCGCCGTCGGTTTCCAGCGACTTCAACCGAGGCACCGGCGGGGCCGCCTGGCTGGAGGCGACCACGCGGCCTTCCCGCTGCTGCACGAACACCACCCGCTGACCGGCCGGCGCATCGGCCTCCGCTCCGCCGTCGGTTTTGGAAAAGGTATAGCGGTCGACCTGATCGCCAATGGCCACCGTCAACTTGCTGCGGTCCTCGTTCCAGGCCGTGTCCGGCAGCGGATCGCCCATCCGATGGGGGTAGATCAAAATGCGGAACTCCGGATCCTCGCTGTAGGCGGGCACACTCACCCGGCCGGCCCGGGCCGAGGCCCAGGTGCCGGGATAATCGTATTTCAGCAATCGGTAGGAGGGCTGAGGCATGAGATAGTTGGTGTTGCGCCACAATACCCGCACCAGCAGCATCGGGTCGCCCGTCTTCGGCGCGCCTTCGGCGGAACCATAGGTGAACAGGAGATCGGTCCCGACCTGTTCCTCCGGCATCCGGGGTTCGGGGCGGGTGTCCCCGGTTCCGGATTTGCTGTACATGGAGACCAGACGCGCGCCTTTGGTCAAATGCATTCCCCAGTCGAACTGGTGTTTCTTCCCATCCACCCGGGCATCATCCATGACCAGGAAATAGGGATGCTCCCCTTTGGCATAGTGGAAGGTGCGGAAGTAGGCATCCATGGGGAAGCGGCGCTGGTAGCGGACCACCCCGCGGTTCTCCCCGTGCCAGGTGCCGTAGTCTTTGTGGGCAAAGCCCTCATAAAACTTCCGGATGCGCTCGGGAATCGGCACGGTGGTGTACCGGTTCTGTTTGAAGATCAGGTCCCGGTTGAACAGGAAGTGATTTGTGTCCTTGTACATGGGATGCTTCAGATCATAGCCCCCGTGCAGCATGGTCCAGGACCAACCGTTCTGATGATCGGACACCGCGGTGGTGCCGCCTTCGGCATCCTTCAGACTCATCATGCGGGCCGTGGCTGAGGCCAGCGTGGTCGGGCCCACCCCATTGATGGTCATCATATTGTGGAACCAGGAGTTCTGGTACGCCCCGGCATAGGGGGCCCACTCGACCCCGTCGGCTGCAAACTGGAAGTCACCGAAATCGGCGCTCTCATGTCCCCCGTAATAGAAATCGTTCCGGGCCCGATAGGTGACCAGAGGCGAATCCTTGGACCAGTCGTTGCGGATCACCGCGAAACCGCGCAGTGGATCCAGCCAGCTGGTGTTCAGCCGCTTCACCGCTTCCGGCAGCCCGGCGATGTTATAATTGATCGCCTTCCCGTTTTCATCCCGAATGCCTTCCCGCATCATCAGCAGGTTGAACTCCACATGACGGCTCACATCGCTAGGCTCCAGCAGGGTCACCTCGTCCTGGTCGTAATTGTGGGTGTACAGCAGGCTTTTGTAGACAAAGTCCACCAGTTCGTTGTCCGGATAAAAGCGGTGCATCAGGATCACGGTACGGGCCATCAACTCGTCCGAGATCCACAGATCGGGCATCTCCGCCGGGGTATTGCGGGTGCGCCGCGCCCCGTGACGCCCGAAACGGTCCGGCGTGTTTTTCACGTTGTACATCCGGGCCGCGGTGGCCTCCATCACGGCCATCAGCCGGTCCGCCTTGAGCAGTTCCGGATTGCGCCGGCCATAGGCCAGCGCCACATAGGCGTTGAGAAACCCCTTCACATCCTCATAACACATGCCGTCCGGCGAGATGTTCCAGGCCATCTGGCCGATAAAAGCCTCCATGCCTTTTTCCATGATCCGGGGGTCGTAGCCCTCCTCCCCCTCGATCGCCAGCGCCAGCCAGAGAAAGTTCAGCCCCAGCGAAATATGGTTGTTCATGGAGAACTGCGGCGGCATCTCCATCATGGCGGCGTATTTACCCTGGGTGATCTTGGAGATCACCCGGCGCACGACGGCCCGCTGCTCCTCCGTCATGAAGGGATAGGCATAGTCATACTCCTGCGCCAGCCCGGTATGCTGCAGCTGCAGCATGCCCTCTTCGAAGCCCAGCTCGTTGTCCGCCGGCTTGATGCTGCGGGAGTTGTAGAAATTGTCGGGGATGCGCTCGAGTTGGTTGATGCCATCCCAGATTGGCTCCAGAAACAGCGCGTGCTCCACCACCTTGGCCGCCACCTCGCGCCCCATGGCCTCGTCCTCCTCAATCAGCGCCTGCAACGCACGGGCGCCGAGGATGCTGACATAGTCCCAGTGCGACTTCTGAAAATCATCCGGAACCCGATTCGCCGCCAAATTCTTCAGCACCTGCCAGTTGAACATCAGTACCCGGTCCGGGTTTTCCGCCCGCAACTCCGCTCGGATCCTCTCGATGTCCTCCGGACTGACGAAAATGCGCGGATGCACCCCCGGGGCCGGCACCTTGCTCAGCCGCTCCGCCGCAAATCCCTCGTTGTCAAACGCGATCGGCATGGGCAACGGTTCCGGAAACTGCGCCTGCCACTCGCCAGACAACACCGGCTCCGCCGCCGGCCAGATGGCCCCGGGATATTCCGTATCCTGTGCATGAATGCCGACCGGGATCCCCGGAAGACCCAACGCCAAAACCAGATACCACTTTTTCATGTTCTTACGCTCCTTTTGCTACTCTGAGAAATCAAGCACTTCCCATTCATGATGGAAAGTTTTGCGATTTTAGTTACGGTCACAGATGCGGGAAGTCAAACGGAACCTGGTTTTTTTAGACCGAGCCCCCCGCGCTTCTTTTTGCGGATCGATGTCCCGATTTTGTCGATCTCGATCCAGTTGGGCCTTTCGAAGCGGGGCATATTCACCTGCCATGGGCTTACCGGACGACCTGGACCTGTGCGGGCAGAATCCCCCGGGCCGCATGGGCCAACACCCGGGCTTCGAGATCCCGGCGAATCTCCCGGTACTCCGGAAGCTCGGCCAGATTCCGGGTCTCTTCCGGATCGCGTCGCCAGTCGGCGAGGAAGACATCCCGGTCGCCCTCCTCCGGCACCCCGCCGTCCTGCAGCACATTCAGGTCCAGACGGTACCGGTCGGTCCGGATACAGCTGCGCCGCGGCCAGCCTCGTCCGTCCGCCCAGTCTCCCCGCTGCGCATTCGGATAGGCCCGGCAGCCGGGAAGCCCGTAACCAATGCTGCCGAACACCGCATCCGGGGCCGAATCCCGCAACAGATCCCGGCCCGACATTTCCTCCGGTTTCGCCAGACCGCAGGCGGCCAGCAAGGTGGGCGCCAGATCGAGGCTCTGGCAGAGATCATCGCGGTCGGCGGCGGCAAGGGTTCCAGGCAGACGGATCAATAACGGCACCCGGTGGACATGCGGCGCAAAGGTGTGTTTCGCATAGCAGCCGCCCTCCCCCAGCGAGGCCCCGTGGTCCGAATGGAACACCACCAGCGTGTTTTCCGACAATCCCGCATCCTCCAGGGTGTCCAGAATCTCTCCGACCTGGTCATCGATCCAGCGCACCAGACCATAATAGTGCTGCTGGGTGAGATAAATCTCCTCCGGCGTGAGTCCGTCGGTGCCGGTCACTTCGGCAAAACGCCGTTCCAGTTCAGGTCCGGTGGCCTCGGTGAAGGCCCGGCGGAACGGCTGACCGGCATACCAGGTGTCATACGGCGGCGGCGGACAAACCGGGGTGTGCGGCTGCAGATACGAAATCCGCAGACAGAACGGGCCGTCCTGACCCCGAAGCCAGTCGGTGGCGTTGCGGGTGATCTGCGCGGGGGGATAAGGCAGATCGCCGGGGAAGGCCCCTCCGAACACGGTACCGACATGGCGCGGGGTGATCAATCGCCCGCCCCGCGCCCGAATCGGATCCGTGATCCATCCCGCATCCTCGCCCGCTGAATTCCGGTACTGGAACGGTTTCATCTCCCGGGGGATATGGATTTTACCGAAATCCGCCGTGGCGTACCCGGCATCCGCCAGCATCTCGGGGAAGGTTTTTAAGGTCCGACCCAGCCGGAACCCGGCCCAGTACCCTTCATTGGCGTACACCCCGGTCTGCTCCGGATGCAGTCCGGTCAACGTGGAGGTCCGCGCCGGTACGCACAGCGGGGAATTGGTGAAACAGTTCCGGAACAGAACCCCCTCCCCCGCCAGCCGGTCCAGATGCGGGGTCTCCATCTCCACCGACGCATGCCCGTAACACCCGAGGGCGTCCGTCCTCAGTTCATCACAGTAGATCCAGAGAAGGTTGAGAGGGCGGTTCACAGAAGGCAACTCCATATCCTCAATCCCGGTATTTCCATGCGAATCCAAGCTATATTCAACAATTGGGAGGCCGGGAGTTTCTGGCTTCGAAATGTTGGAGCAGAAAGTTTGACCCTACCCATGTTGCGGAACCTGTTCTGATTCCATCAGGCTGATCAACGCGAGGAGAGCTCCCCAGTGATAGAAGGCATCACCGGACAGGTTTCCGTCCGCACCAATTCCCTCAATGGCATTGTAGTTTTCGTATACATGACCGTGGGTGTGAAATTCATGGAGGAAGAGGGCCTTCGATTTCGTCGCCAGCTCTCTCCTTGCCTCCGGCAAATCATAGTTGCGTAATCCCAGGTAGACCAGGTAGTTCATCGGCCCCCAGATACGGCCGCGCCAATAATCCTGTGACGGATAAGCCGGGTCGTTCCTCGCAATGGAAGGAAGAATCCAGTCACCGGCAAATTCCTCAGAATTGAAAAAGTGCCTGTTGATCATCCGCTCGGCTTGTTCCTGCGTGGGAATCCCCGTCAGCAAGGGATAGAAGTGTGTGGGCGACAGACGGCGGGCAAACGCCCCTCCGGCAAGGTCATAGTTGAGAAACAGGCCGTCCTCTTCAGACCACATGCTTTTCAGTTTCTCGCCATAGGCCTCCTCCCGGGCCAGCAACTCCTGTTGTTCCTGCGTTCTGCCGATCATGTTGGCCAGTAAGGCCAGCTCCTTGCAGTCCAGGATGTACAGCGAGATCAGGCCCACATCGGCCAACTGCATGATGCCCGTTTCCTGATCGAAGGTCATGTCATCATACATGGGGCTGTTGTCCAGCCCTGACTCCAGCGCGCCCCCGAAGAGCTCATTCACGCCTTTTGATTCCCACAGGTTGCCGGTGACCCGTTTGCAGCGGTTGGACCCCCAGCATAGATAACCCGCCACATCCCGCTTTTCCGGCCACCAACGGTTCCACCTCAACAGCTGATCAAACAGGCGTTCCGCCAGAAACGTTTCATTAAACTTCTCGCACAGTTGCCGAACCGTCATTGAACCGACCGGCGGCTGGGACCTATCCCGTGATTTGTACCCGTTCGCACCGGAGGCATTGGGGACAAAGCCGTCTTCCGTCGCATCATCGGTGATGGCAATGGCATTGGCATAGGCCAGCGCCTTGTTCTCCATGCCGGCGAGGGTCGCGGCAAAGTAGGTATCCCAGTTGAAGAGCACCCAACCGCCCCACCAGTCGCACCAGCGGCGGCTGACCGGACTGATGACCCGCTCATTCTGCGGATCATAAATCGTATTCCACGCGAGACATGCGCTGATGGCATCCATGAGCTCTCTCTGCTCCCCGAAACTCCCGCGCGACGCCTCGTAGTCAGCCCGGGCCTTGTTCACAATCGCCGCAATATCAGCTTTCCTGCTTGCGTCGGTAGTCAGTCCTATCGGGCGGTCACACTGAAACGTCAGGTAGGGTGCGGTGATTCTTTCCGCCAGCTCATCGGATACCGGCGCATCGGCGTACACGGTAAAAGCGCGATTGGAATTGGCAACGGTCAGGGACTCGCCATCGCGGGAAAAAGTCGCCGGCCTGTTCCAGAACACAGCCGCCTCAACGATCAGCCAGGGCGGCATGACGTCTTCCGCTAACGGTGTGACCAGGGCATACCAGTCATCGCCATGGGCGCAGGTTTCCATGCGGACCCGGTTGTCTTTATAGTCAACCTCAACGCTGGTATAGCCGGCGTCGTAGGAGCGCTTGCCGGGGATGGTGTTGCCGCATCGCGCCTTATCGCGTTCGCCGATCAGCAATTCATTTATGCAGGATCCGTCCTTGGGATCCTTTAACCCGAGTTTAAAGCCGAGCGCCTCTTCCAGAAAGACATGCGCGGTAACGCTTCGGGAGTACCAGGTGTTCCATCCTTGGAAGGCATTCGTTGCGGTCATAATCTATAATTTTTTTGGGGTCATGGGTCTTCGGCTCCCTCACGGCAAACCCGGCTCGATTCTTCAGTCCGGGCAGATTGGACATTCGGTTGTGGGTTCTTCCGTCATGGCGACTTCTCCTTTGCAGGGTGATTTATTGAGGCGGTTCCGCGCGGATCAGGGTCTTTTCCAGGTCCCGGGGATTCGGCAGTTCCGGCGGGATCACCGGGCCGCTGTTCAGGAGCGCCTGCACATGTTGCTCATCCGGGAAAAAATTCAGCAACCGGACCTCATCCAGCTCCAGCGGCTGGTCAAACGAGAGGACATAGGGACGGGCCTGTACATTCCACCCTTTTTCGCAGGGATAGGCTTCGGGGTTATCCAACGCCACCTTTCCATCCAGCCAGACCGTCAGCCGGTTCCGTCCATAGGACACGATCACATGCGTCCAGATGTTCGGCGGCAGGTCGCCCCCGATCCGGTTGATCAGCGAGGCCCCTCCCCAGAGGCCCGCATTCCATACCCCGACATCCAGACCGGAGTGCCCGGTCTGGGTATTGAAGAAAGTCCCCCGGTCTTTATAATTCTCTGGGGTTTTCACCCAGGCGGAAAAAGTGAGCACATCCAGCTGTTTGCCGGTGTTGATGGCATGGGGCATGCGCAGCGTGCCGCCCTCGGGCCCGAAACGCAGTCCGCGGCCCTTGACGGACGGCACAATCTCCACCCCCTCACAGACATGCGGGTTGTTACGGGCGTCTTTGACGATCTGTTCGTCCCCACGGTCGATCAGTCCGCCCTCGAAATCCAGAAACACCAGCTCCTGCGCCTGACTGCGCATGAACTCGTATTTCACTTGGTTCACATCCTGCGGATAATCATAGATCTTGAGTTCATCCATGGTGCCCCACATGTTGCGCATCACCACAATCTCCTCAAAAGATCGTTTGGCCTCCGCCAGCGATTGTTTCCCCTCCACCTCCATTTTCAGTTCGCCGTTAATGTAAATCCGGGCGAGAGTCTTATCGATGACAATGGCATACAGGGCCCAGGTGTCCCGGGGCTGCTCGGGACCGTACATGCCGAACAGGCGTCCGTTGCCCAGACCGTTGGCGGTGATCCGCTGTCCGCCGAGAAAATGCCACATGTTGTAGAGGGTGAAAAAACCCTCGGCACTGAAGGGCGTTTGGGTGGTCACCCGGGGATTCCCTTCATAATTGCTCACCAACGGAATATAGCCGCCAAAGCCGCTCTGCGTGAAGAAAGGCTGCCGGTACCAGAAGGTGAGGGTCATGGCGTCGGTCACCGGCTCCAGCACCTCACGTGGCAGGGTCAGCTGACCGAACTGGAGTGCGCCAGGCACCTTGTTGTCCGCATCGGGGGTCACGGGTTCTCCCGCGGGAACGCCCTCACAGCGCAATCCATAAATCCCCTGCCCTTTCATGCCGGCGATCGGCTGGATGCCCCCGGACACCGTCGCCGGATGATGGCGCCCGCTCACATCAGGATAGCGGTCGCCCTGCAATTCGTCAAAACTCCAGTATCCAATCAGGTGGCCGGTGCGAATTTCTTTCTCTTCCGGTTCCAGACCGAAGCTGACCATCTGGTCCGCGTGATCCCCCCGCATCCGTTCCAACACAAAGCGGAGCTGCCCTTCCGCATCGACATCGAACGTGAACACATCCACCTGGTCATGCCATTCGATATAGAGGGTACGTCCCTCGTTCACCCATTTGGATTTGAACACATCCTGTTCATTTTCCATCATCACAAAAGAGAAGGAGGGTTGCCGGGTGTACGAGGGGAACACCAGCGCCGCCGCTTCGCTCGGCACAAACTGCCCTGCCCCTTTTTGCAAATCCCCGGCCTCTCCGCGGAACGAATGCCGGCGCTCGATCAGAGCCGGCCCGCCATTCTGCACCCCGACCGGCTGATCGGAGGCATGCAGCACCCGCAACCGGAAGCGTTCCTCTCCCTGTTCCAGGAGCACATCCGCTCCGCCACGACTGAAATCATATTGTTGAATCCGCCAGTCGGCCGGAATATCCACGGCCCGCTCCACCACCACCGGACGCCCCAGATCGGAGGTCCGCTCCAGAATCAGGGTGTAGGGATGCCGCCCTTTCACCTGGACACGGGTGAGGGACCCGGTCACGGTTTCCGGCATCCCGGGAACCGCATAGGCCCGCTCAAGGCGGGTCCGGACGGCATCCGCCAAAGGCGATTGAACCTGCAGCGTGTTCACGGCCGACACCGGACGGCCTTCCACACTGAGAATCCGCAGGCGGCTTTCGGCCGAGGAGAACGCATCTCCGGCCAGCGCGGACGCGGTGCGGACAAGCGAAACGGCCATTAGAATCATACAAATACTTTTCATTATTTCACCTCGTAATGCAGATCAGATTCTTCACCGGGACCTTTGCCCGGCAACGGCGTATGCGCCACTTCATAACGGAGTTTCTCTTTGCCGATGTTGGCCTTGAACTGGCTCATTCCCCAGGCATCGACGGCAAAGTCATAGTGGTCCCGGCCGTCGGGATACGTCACGGTCAGGCGCTCTCCCTCCAGTTCCGCCCGGAACCCGGGTGGACCCCCGGCGGCATCGTACGGATACAACAGCACCTTCAGCCGCACGCCCGGGGCCACCGTGCTGATCTGCAGCTGACGCACCGGTGACGCCGAGGAGATCCCCATCCACATATCCAGCATCCGCGCGGAAAACACCCGCTCAGGGTTTTCGGAATCGAACACATGGATAAGCAACTTGCGGGTGCCTTCTTTCTCGCCGAGCAACACCGTGTTGCCGGTTTGCTTTTCAAGTACCACATCCGCCTCCGTGGTCATGTGCCAAGTATAGAGCCGCGCCTGATCGTCTTTTTTCAGGTCGTCCAGGATGACCGCATAAGGATGGCGATGTTTGATCAGCCCCACGGTGCGGTACGCATGCTCTACCGGAAAGTACGGGACACGATAATCCGGGCTGATGGGCTCTCCCGGTTGCAACCAGTGTGGATACAGACTGAACGAAAGGTCGCGGTACGGCGCTTTCCCTTTGTACAACGGCTGCAGCTTGGCCTGGGTCAGCGGACTCAGGGAATCGGTCGGATTCGCATGCCGACTGGTCCGCCAGTCCCAGCTGTGCTTCAAGTCCGCGGTGGCGAAGTCGGCCACCTCGCGGCTTTCAAAACCCACCATCCGAACCTCCCCGCCCAGCGTGCCGTGCTTGTCGATACTCATCACCGAACAGTTCTGCGCCGCGTAACTGTTGCCCCATTCATCGCCGCCGCGCCCCCAGGGATAGAGGCTCCACTGGCGTCCGTGGGAGGCGAAGGTGAACATCCCCCGGTCGTTCCGGCAGTGCCCGTAGTTGTACGTCCGTGCGGTGAAAGCCAGCCACGCCGCATCCCGGCTCCAGTCCGTCCGCGTGGTCAACAGGGAGAACTCTGGACAGAAAAAGGTGGTGCCAAAGGCCGCGACCGCATCCTGCTGGGCCTGCGCGAAGGTTTTGTCCTCGTCATAGGCGCTCATGCAGATCAGACTGACCAACGGGGTATGGAGTTGACCATAATGGTGGTTGAAGCCCCGACCAGATTTCAGATTCTCATTTCCCTCACCCAGATAAATCCGCATCAGATAATCCAACACCGGATCGTCCGGATAATAGTGCTTTAGAATCAGTGCGTTCCGGGCATATTCCGACAGCTTGCGGTGGGTGGAGCCCAGCCCGCCGAGGGCCAGGACATTCTCCCGGTCCGGCAGGGTACAGTTCATCAATACCGCACTCACCGCCCGGCGGATATTCTGATTGGCCGCCAGATCCCAGCCCCGGTTGGCCGCCACGATGATTCCGTCCGGCGCGATAGTGCCTTTGCCCAGGCCCTCCCAGACCATGCCGGCCTCGGTGAAATCACCGGAATAATAACTGGTCATCACCTGACGCAGCCCCTCGGTAGCGTCGGGATCATAACCCTCTTCGCCCTCGATGGCCAGCGCCGCCATCGCTCCCTTCCAGTGATGCGGACCCCAGTTGCCGCCGGTGTCCGCAATCCCCATGCCGTGTATCCAGATATTCGTGGTCAGCTTCGAGATCAGCGACCGCACATTCGCCCGCTGGGCGTCGGTCATGTAGGGATACAGAAAGTCATACATGAAGCAGATGTTGTACTGCTGGAAATACCCGGTGATGTCCTGATACCGTTTATCTCCCAGCACCTTGTCCTGCATGTAGTCCGGCAGGTTGCGATGGTTTTCGTAAAACTTTTCCTCCTCCACCTTCCGGTCCGCGTACACCTGATGCAGCCGGGTGGCGTAGTGATCGATCGCGGTGGCCAGTTTCTCTCCCGCCGCGCGGTCGTCCTCCACCAGGATCCGCAACGATTCCCAGAGCATAAAATTCGCGGTCTCCGCACTGTGACTCTTGAACAGCTCCGCGACCGCATCGGTGGAGCGGCCCGTCAGGAAAGCCTCAAACAGATCCTTCACCCCGTCTTTACGATAGAGCTGCTCACAGTTCTGTTTGTAAATGTCGAAGTAGGTCCGCTTGGCCGCGTCTTCCCGCACCTGCACGCGCAGCTCCTTCAAGGTTTCCGGACGCAAATACACCCGCGGATGCACGCCAGGCGCAGGCGGCGCCTTGAAAAACGCTCCTTTCCGGAAATCGGTGAAGTCCGGATGATACCGCTCCGGGGTGGATGGGAATGCCTTCCAGACCATGTCCCACCACTGCCGACGCAGTTGCGGATCCTCTTTGATCTGACTGAACGGGACCGGCCCCAGCCCCGCCGTGGAATCCTCGGCCCGGGCCTGCGCCAGGGGCGCGCCCATTCCCCATACCAACATTAGCAAATATGCGGCTTTCATCTCACTCTCCTTTTTCGGTGTTTTTCAATTCTAACGTCTCCCCCAAGGCCGCGCCCAGCTGTGTGCGAAGCCACTTCATCCAGTCGGATCCGGTGCCCGGGGCGAAGCCCACCCGACGGGACAGCTCGTTGCCGTCCGGATCGGTAAGGATGACCGTGGGAAAGCCCCCCGCAGTATAACGGGCTTTGAGTTCCGCGTTGCGTTCCACCACTTCCTCCGGCTGACCGCCCTTGCGGCGCGGATAATCGAGCATGACCAGTCCGACCTTGCCGCCCACCTGGTGTTTGAAGCCAAAGCTGTGAAACACCTCCCGCTCCAGCATCACACAGTATCCACACCAGTCGCTGCCGGTGAACAGCAGCAGCATGGGCTGCCGGTCGGCCTTGGCCCGCGCAAACGCCGCCTCCACGTCCTGCGTCCATTCCGCCTCCCCGACCGCCGCCTCACAGGCCTCGAAAAGGCGCACAAATTCCGATACGCCTCCCGCCTGGGCCCGGTCCATGGCCGAGGGACGCCCCTCTGCCTCCGCAAAAGGATCCGCCCCGTAACGAATCAGCCGTTGGGCCATCTCCAGATCTCCCCGCGCCATGGCCAGCCCCAGGACCTCCCCGCCTGCGGCATCCACCGCCTCCCGGTTGGCGCCTGCCTCCAGCAGCAGCGCCGCCACCTCCACATGACCCTGCGCCACCGCCCACAACAGGGCGCTACGTCCTTCCCGGGCATCCGGTACTTCCAGCCAGACCCCGCCCCCCGTCAACAGCTCCCGCACCCGCCCGGCCTCCCCGGCTTTCGCCGCACGCAACAACGGATTCATTCCCGCGTCATCCAGGGCATTCGGCGCCGCCGCCCGGGTCAAAAATGCCCGGGCCGCCTCCGCCTCGCCCCGCTCGCGCAGGAGATCGTACAAATACCGGGTCTCGCCGCCCCGCACCTTCTCCATCGACAGCAGATCCACGGACCGCGCCATGGCCGACGACTGATCGCGCAGTTCCGGGCGGGCGCCCGCCTCCAGCAGCACTTCCGCCGCCTTTGGCGCCACCCGGGTCATATAAAGGGTGGCCGACAGCAGCCGCGTAGCGTCATCGGGGGTCAGCTCCGCGCCGGGCAGGGCCACCAGCCGCAGGAACAGATCCTCCCGGCCGGCCCGGAGCAGATCGTAAAGGACTTCCCGCAACTCCCCTCCTTTCAGGGGATCCGCCCCCGCCTCCAGGAGAAGATCGACATCCTTGAACTTTCCGAACGTGACCGCCAGACTGAACGCGCTCTCCCCCTCCCGGTCCAGGGCGTCCACTTCGCAACCGGCTTCAATCAGACGCTGGGTCATTTGCGTAATGCCCCGCGAGACCGTGTGGTGCAAAAGCGTCTTGCCGTCCGGAAACACATACCGGGCGTCCCCGCCATGCTCGAGCGCGAAAGTGGCGGCCTTGGGCATCCGGTAGAGGAATCCCTGATAGATCATGCGGCTGACCTGCGGCACATCGGACTCCGGCACCACTGCCCCGGCGTCCACCAGCGCCTGGGCCGCCGCCAGTTTGCCCCCGCAGATCGCCAACGTCAGCGCATTCGATGCGCCCCCCTTTCCGGTCGGAACCGGACGGTCCGGCTCCGCCCCGGCCGCCAACGCCGCCCGCACCCCCGCGGCATCATCGGCCGACACCGCCTGGCCCAACGCCACCTGCGGCGACAGGGCCGGCGCGTCATCAGGGGGAACCGACACCTCCGCGGCACCCGCCGGGGAAGGAGTGACGGGGATCATCAGCAAAACGAACAGGACAAAGGATGCAGTTTTCATAGACGCTTGGGGTCAGGAGTTCAGGTTTGGCAGGCGCGATGCGATTGAAATGAGGGTACTTTAGACGGGATTACAGGATGGACAGGGTTTTCTTATTTATCTTATGAATCTAGTTTCAAGGTTCAGAGTTTTTAGACGGGATTACAGGATGGACTGGATTTGATCATCTAATCCTTTATGGTTGTTTCACAGTACGGGTGTTTTGGACGGGATTACAGGATGGACTGGATTTGATCATCTAATCTTTTATGGTTGTTTCAAGGGTGCGGACTTTTCTTTTCACTTCGACTTTTTCTTCCGAGAAATTAAATAGCAGCCCAACATCTTTCCCTGTGGCGACCAGATAATTCACAAGCTGAACTTCATGTGCTTGAACAAGGCATCTCACGGATTTCAACTCCAGGATGATTTCGTTTTCCACCAGAATATCCGCAATGAAATCGCCCACGACTTCCCCCTCGTACTTTACCGTAATCCTCTTCTGCGCCACAGCTTCCAGCCCGGATTTTTTCAACTCAATCAAGAGGCATTTCTCATAAACAGATTCGAGAAAACCAAAGCCCATCGTATTGTAGACGCGGTAGGCGCATCCAATGATCTTTTCCGTCATCAATTTTTTTTGCATGTGACCTTCTTCAGGCTGTGGTGTGTCGAGCATATGGGACGCGCGTGAATCCGGATGATCCTGTAATCCTGTCACAAAACAACCTCCGTGGTTCTTCTCCGGATGATCCTGTAATCCTGTCACAAAAACAACCTCCGTGGTTCTTCTCCGGATGATCCTGTAATCCTGTCACAAAAACACCCACCATGGTTATTCTCCGGATGATCCTGTAATCCTGTCACAAAAACA
>CAYLNG010000028.1:0-15289 GCA_964385155.1 uncultured Verrucomicrobiota bacterium | reverse complement strand
AAAACAACCTCCGTGGTTCTTCTCCGGATGATCCTGTAATCCTGTCACAAAAACACCCACCGTGGTTATTTCCGCGCATCCGCCTCCGGCGGCACGATGGCGTTCCAGAATTTCAGCTCCGACACCTGTCCCTTGAAGTTGCCGAACAGGGTGTAGGCTTCCGAACGTCGGAAGAGGAGCTGCGTGTGGGTTCCGGCATTCGGATCGTACCAGGTGCGGGCGCGTTTTTCCCCGTTGATGTAAACCGTGAGGGTTTCATCCGCGGTGATCGTCACCCGCATCCATTCGCCCAGCGGGATTTCCCGGGACAGCGCCAGACCGGTGCTCGCCCGGCGCGGCGGCCCGGCGGTGACCGATCCCCGCCACCAGCTGGCGATCACCCCCTCCTCTTTGGGACGCAGGAAATCCATGTCGGTGTCCGCCTCCCGCTTCATCCAGAAGGAGAGCGTCCATTCATCCCGCACCATCGGCACGTCGGTGAGTTCAATGCCCCCGGAGCCGTCGAAGGCGAGCACCTCGCCCTTTTCCGGATCATTCACCACCTTCACCGATTCATGGACCTTGATCCCCTCCGGACGCAGCGGCGTCTTGCGCAGCGGCTTGCCCGGCAGCGGATTCTCCAGCACCAGCCAGTCGGCGGCGGCGTTCCGCTCCGCCACCCCGGCCGGGGCGGACAGATCGGGAAACGCGATGGACTGGAAGTCGCGGTTGACCGGGCTTTTGACCTTCACCAGCCCGCCACTCCGGCCGAAGAAAATCTTCAGCGGATGCAGGCCCTGTTCCAGGCGCACCCGGCCCGTGGCGCGCAGCCCGGGGATGTTGTTGGCCACCACCCAGTCGCCGCCGACCTGCAGGGCGTTATTGCCCGCGCCGTCGAGCTGGAAGGCATACACCCCGGTGAAGGGAGCATGGTAATATCCTTCATACACCTTGAGTTCGCCGTCGAAATTGCTGCCAGTGATCAGGTCGGTCACCCGCTCCACCGCCACCGGTTTCACGCCCTCCAGATCCAGCAATCCTTCCGCCGCCCCTTGTTTGGATTGTTTAAAGGAGGCGAATTCCGCCAGCGCGGTCCGGTCATAGGTCTTCAGGACCAGTCCGGGCACGGTGTCCGCCTTCACCGCTTTGCACAGCGGCAATTCGGTTTCCACCGGGGCGAAGGGATTCTGAAAGGCCGATTCTTTCGCGGCGTACGGCGAAGAGAAGGCCTCCGCCGGGATGTCGCGGAAGGTCCGGCTATCCTCCCGTGACCAGGCCACCGCGAAGTCCATCGGCCCCAACTGACTCATGCGCCAGAAGGCACTGTCGCCCGCCACCAGCGTGAAGGCATGGGTGCCGGCCGCCAGGGCGACCTGTCCGTAGCGCATCTTGAGATCCTGATGATAGGGACCGGTCTCGTCAATGACCGACGCCCCGCCCACCCGCAGCTGCAGCGGCGCCATCGACTGGACCCGGAAGGTGTAGACGCCATCGGCTGGCACTTCGAGGAAACCGGTGAAGCGGTAAAATCCCTTGAACTGCTCGCGGGATTCGCGCTGCGGCAGCACCGGCGGCAGGACCAGTTCCCGGACCGCCACATCGAGAATCGGCGTCAGCTTGTTCAAGTCGGGCAGCATGTTTAAATCAGGCCGCATGAACCCGTAGCGGTCCCACTCGGCGGTGAAGGTCTCGAAGACTTCACACCGCAGTCCGGGGGCCGTCGGACCCGTCGGACGGGTCGGACCCGTCAGACTTTGCTTGACGAAACGCGCGCTCACCACCGGGCTGGCATTCTCCCCGAAGCGCCAGCCGCGGGCAAAGGTGCGGGCCTTGACCGTGGCCGTCGCGTCAATCGTCACCGGACCTTCATAACGCGGGGAGGTTTCCGTGGGCTCCGAGCCGTCGGTCGTGTAGCGCACGTCCTGACCGCCGACGATCCCGGTAAAGGCCAGTTCGGTGCGGTCGGTGAAAACTTTGACCGGCAGCGGATCGGCATCGGCCACCTGCGGAGGCGGTCCCAGCTCCGCGCCGTCGCGGTCGTACCGGGTGCCGCGGTGGACCGGGGGCAGCTCGGCAAAGGTCGGACGCGGCGGCACCCCCTCGGCGGTATGCACCACTTCGCCTTCCCGGCTGAGCACAAAGACGCTGCGCCCGCCGTCGGCCTGGGCGAAGTCGTACTGATCCACCTGATCGCCAATGCGCACGGTCAGACGGCTGCGGTCCTCGCTCCACACCGCGGTCGGCTCGGGATCCCCTTCCCGGAAGGGATACACCATCACCCGGTAGTCCGGGGCCACGGTGCGGGCCGGCACCACAATCCGCGGCCAGGTCTTGGAATATTCGAACGCCGGCGCGGGCAGCTCGGTCGCCGCATTCACGTTCAGGACTTTCACCATCAGCAGCGGCTCACCTTTTTTCGGCGTGCGTTTCCAGTTCAGTCCGCTATTGGCATAGGCCCCGGGACCGGCTCCGGTGCGCTGCCACTCAATGTCCCCTCGGCCGACGATGAAGGTGAAATCGTCGGGCTGACGCACCAGCACCATCTCCCGCTGCAGGTTGAAGTTCCAGCGGTAGTCGTGCAACTGATCGTCCATCTGCACGTCGTCCATCACGAACACGTAGGGATGCGCGCCGCGGATGAGGTTGAGGCTCCGCCAGGCCTTCTCCACCGGATCGAGCACCCGCTTGAAATACTGCGGCCAGGGATTCTGTCCGTCCCAGTGACTGAAATCGGTGGAGGCCTTGCCCTCGTTCAGCCAGCGCAGATGCGGCATGAAGGGCAGCTGCATATCGCGGTCGAAATCCCAACCACTCCATCCCTGCATCCACTTGTGGAATTCGGTGTTGAGACCCGGACTGTCGATCAGCCAGGTCTTGCCAGGCTGGGTGAACTGCAGTGCCTCGGCGTAGTCCAGCACAAGAGAGGACACCGCCGCACTGTCGCTGAGCCCCTGAAACCGCGCCGGCACCGGCGGATACAGACCGGAAAAGCCGTCAATCGTCACCACATTGCGGGCGATCACCGGCTGATACGGACCCTGATAGGGCGCCCAGGACACCCCGTCGGCCGTGACTGTGAAATTTCCGAACTCCGGACTCTCGTGACCGCCGGTGTAGGCGTCGCTGCGGGCCTCGATACGCAGACGCAGATCATCCTTCCCGGTTCCCGCCGCCATTTCGGCCACCCCGCGTTCCGGATCAGAAAAGCTGAGCGATTCCTGAAAATCAATCGGAGTCTGGTTCCAGTCAATCGGAGCCCCCGTTTCATCGGTGAGGCCGTCATGAGCCGTCCACAGATGAATCGCACTGTCCCAGACCGGATTGATCCATGTATTCTGGTCCTGGTCCCAAAAGTCGTAGTTCATCATGGTGTTGTAGGACTTGAACACCAGGTCGAAGGCTTTGTTTTCCGGATACAGATAGCTCATCACCCAGGGATCGAAAGAACTGCCGAACTGGCCGCCGCCGATGGTCCAGCGCCGCATCTCCGCATTTTCCGGATTCCAGAAGGCCTGCTCGCGCGGATTGTTGCGCAGCCGGATGGGCGGACGCACCCAGCCGACATCGGCCGTGCGCAGATTGCGGACGGTACGGGCGGTGTAGTCGACCGCCGCCGTGATGTGCGGATGCGCCAGCATCGCTCCGCCGTCCCGCCGGGCCAGCGCCACCAGCACGCTCTTGGGCATGTGCCCCTTCACGTTCTCGTACATCACCCCGCTCGGCGAAATGTACCACTCCGGCACTTCCCTGAATTTCTTCATGCCGAATTCGAGAACGGTTTTGGGACTGTAGGTGCCCTGGTCAAATCCCGGCTCGCCCTCGATCGCCATCGGCAGCAGCAGCCACTTCCAGGCCATGATCTCGTGGTTGATGATGTGCTTGTTCGCGGGCAGTTCATACCCGTGGCTGATGCGGTCCCGCACCAGGTAGGCAATGAAGTCGCGCACCGTCGTCCGCTGTGCCTCGCTCATGAACCCATGCAGGTAGTCGTACTCCTGCGCGAACTGGATCAGCCAGCTGTGTTTGTTGCCGAAGGCCGACCAGAAATTCTCTGCCTCAGCGGGATGCAGCTCCGCCTCCCGCTGCTTCACCCAGGCGAGGCCCTCCACTGCCCGTTCGGTCAGAATCGTCGACAGCTCTTTGCCCAGTGCCTCATCCCCGCTTATCAAGGCATACAGCGCCTGTTTGGTGAAGCTCCACTCCTCCATCCAGCCCGGCCCGCCATTCGTCTTTTGGTCCACCTTTCCGATGGTGCCGGTCTTCGCGTCCACACCTGCATCGCGTTTGAACAGATCCCAGACCATGCGGAAATTGCGCGGCGCCTCCTCGCCTTTGGCGATGTTGGCCCGGATCTGTTCCACATCCTCCGGGGTGATCAACACGCGCGGATGCACTCCCGGCGCGGGAGCGGGTTTCAGCCGCGCTTTGGCAAAGCCCTCCCAGTCGGGCGACACATCCGCCCGCCGGTCCATCGGCGTCCGGTGCACCCGGCCCTCATAGACATCGGCGGCCGCCACAAACGCCTTGGGCCAGTAAATCTCCCGGCCATCCTCTGTGGGATACACCCGGCCCTCCACCCGCTCCGTCGCGGGGGTGTCCTCGAAGCTCCCCGCCCGCAGCGGGGCGACACAGGCGCACAACACCATACCGCCGCGCACACCCACCCCCACAACCTTTTTCCGGATTTCTCCAAACCACTCTGTTTTGTTTAGGCAGTTCTTCATTTTCACTTCCTCTGTTTCTCTGTTGGTTCCATCGCACTTCGAAGAATGGATCCCCTGTCGCGGACGTGTTCCGCACCGGGGACCGCCATTACGGCGTCATCGGTCACCTTCTCCTACAGGGATCATCCCCGCCATTCGTTTGCTCTCTCGGTCATCGTTTCTCCTGGACTCTATTCTGATTCTCAGCTCCCCCCCTCGGTTACCAAGGCTGCGAGGTATGGGGAATGTGCATTTGTCAATTACCGTTAACTTGATGAGTCTCCCCAGGGTTGTCAATTGTTTTTCGTCGAAAACCCCTCCCTGCCCCACCAGCTCTATGAGCCCAACAGGCACGATCCTTTAACCCAAAGCAGGAGGCGGAGAGCGGGCGTATGGAGGGAGTACAGGGCTGTGTTTATAAGAAAAACCACCACAGCGGCGGCGGGAGGGGTGGATTTTTCCTCGCAGCGGCTGAAACCGCCGCGGGCCGCACCTGTCCCCCCGACCACACGGTGAAGGTCGATTTTGACGATAAGGAATCGTCGTCGAGCCCCGTGCCCATATGGCACGGATGAGGGTCTTTCCCAGCTTCTTCCGATCCCGCACCGATCACCGATGCAGGTATGCTCTCTGTCCGGCGGCAACGCGGAAACCGCTGTTGAACCCGCGAAACACCCTCACACGTCGGATCTCACACCCAAGGTCAGGACCACATGAACCCCATTTCGGGCTGCCACCTTTTGCGGTTGATCGTGTTTTTCGGGGAGAGGCGTTTCGGATACATCCCTGAAAGCAGGGGGTTTTTATCAAGGTTCGAGTGTGGTTCGGAACACCGCCGCCGGCAGGCCCTCACGGTTGTAGAAATCAAAACGGTTATGGATACCTTTCCAGCCGTACCGGACTTCAACCGGACGCGATACGTCGGGATGAGACACTTCCAACGTGTCCGGATGCCATACCCGGACCTCGGCCCATTTCCATTCGCGATCCTCCCCGCAGATCTGGAACCCACCAATGGGGTCATCCGTCAGCCGCACCGGCTGCATCCCCTGCTTGCGGCCCGCGGTCAGACCGCTTCCCGCATGGTCGAATTCGATCAACACCCGGTTGCCTTCGATGCGGTGCCGACGGTACAGCGGGCCACTGACGGCCGGGACCTTGCGTCCGTACGTTTCCCCCAATGCCCACAAGGCGAGACGGTTGCCGGCATCCACTTTGTTGACGGGATGAATGTCGCCGGCCTGCCCCACATCCTGCAACACCGCAATCCCGGTATGTGGCAGCATCCGATGTACCCGCAATTGCTGATCCTGAATCTCGGACCAGGGGTTCGTTTCAACCGGCCCGTCCTCCTGACGCTCCCAACCACCGTATCCGGCCAGCTGACAGAAGAGAAACGGAAAGTCCCCCTGCCCCCAATTCGCGCGCCATCCCCGGATCAATCCGGCAAAATGCGTCTGATAACGGGCCGTCTCGTACCGGACATTCGACTCCCCCTGGTACCAGATCGCGCCCCGGATCGCATAGGGCACGAGGTGTGCAATCATCCCATTGTAAATGGCTCCCGGCAGCCGGGGGCCCGTGTTTTGCGGCACATCCGGCGGGGTGGGTCGCGGGGCTCCGTTGGTCGCCGCCTCCCTCGCCCGCTGCTGATGATCCGCCAGGACCCGGTCGATCCGCTCCTTGTCCGCAAGATAGGCCCGGTACTCCTCGAAGGCCGTCTGCTGCGACTCAAAAAACGGGGTCAGCGACGGGTCCTCCCGCCAGACATTCGGGGGAATGAAAGGTTCCACCACCTGCCCCCCCCAGGCGCACAGGATCAACCCCACCGGCACCTTCAGTTCCTCCCGCAGCTTTTTCCCGAAATAAAACGCCACGGCGGAAGCATTGCCGGTGTGGGGAGGCTCACAGGTCTTCCAGCCGCTAAGAAAGCGGGAGGGACCGTGCCGCATCACCGGTTCGAAGGGGGACAAAACCGTGACTGCCGTGTTAATACGCAGCAGCGGATCGGCAAAACCTTCGATCTCCTCCCGGTTCAACGCTGCAACCGCCTCGAATTCCGGTTCCTTGGACTGGGTCAGCTGATTCAGCCGGTACTGCATGTTCGACTGGCCGGAACAGATCCACACCTCCCCCACCAGCACATCACCGATCTCCACCTGTTGCCCACCGGACCGTACCCACAACGGGCGCCCGGTTTCCTCCACCTTCAGCGGGTCGAGAACGACCCTCCACGTTCCGTCCTCCGACACCCGGGTGCTCCTGGTCTGATCCGCAAAGGTGACCGTCACCGTCGCTCCGGCCTCCCCGATCCCCCACACCGGCACCGCAATCCCCTGCTGCAACACCGCCCGATCGGAAAAGACGGAGGCCAGTTGCACCCCTCCAAAACAGGGCGTGATTCCCAGCATCCATCCAACCATCCAGACCCATCGTTTCCATTGTGTCATATCATTTCTCCTGGAGAGATTCCCGTATGGATTCAGCACCATCATGACCCATCATGAAACGAGCCGCAAGGGGAGATCGATCCTGAAACCATTTTGTCGAAAGGAAGCATCCAAAAAAATGGAGAAGGGAGGGATGCGGATGTGGCAGGATTTAGGACAACCGGGGTGTTGGGGTGTTGGGAGGGTGAGGTCTGCCGCGAGGCGCGCTTCCGCCGCTGTGCAAGGTTTCAGGGCGTGAAGGGCTGTGCCACCCCATGCTCGTCGAGGACGAAGGTGAAGCGCAGCAGGCGCAACCCCTGGCCAGATTGGAGGATCGGAGAGAAGCCCCCGTTTTCGCCGGAGGAGGCTCCGGAGAGGGGTTGCCAGTCTAATGTATCCTTCCGCGCGAGCCAGGGTCGGTCGTAGGCGTGCGGACGCCACTCAGGATTCCGGTATTCTTTGTCGCTGCGCCCGAGGGAGGCCAGGTGCTGAAACTGCCTCTGGATTTGCGCGTCATAGGCCGCCAGCAAACGGGAGCCCTGGTTTTCCCGGGGAGTGGCCAGCGTCTGCCAATCGCCGAGGAAGGGGGAGCCGTCGGCCGTGAGCTCCTGGCCGCGGATCCAAACCGCGAGAGAGGGCGCCTGTGGCGGGTTTTGGGCGGCGGCCCATTCAATGCCCATCACGTTGACCCCGGGTTTGAGATGCCGCGCAAGCTTGTCCGTGTCCACCAGCTCCGGCTGGGAACCCTCGTTGAGGTGGTTTCCGTTCACCCAGACATGCGAGGGAATTCCCGCGACCCGGATGCGGTTGAAGCCCGTCGGCTGCCCGCGGTCGTGCAGAAAATTCAACTCGCCGGGGGTCAGCACCGCGTCATGCACCGCCAGATCCCGGAAGAGGGCGTCAAAACCACCCCCCAGGCGCAGTCCCGTCCCCGGAGAGGGAAGCTCCACCCCGCGTTTGGCCGGCGTCCGCGGCGCATCATTCACGCGCAACTGCCAGGTCGCGGGATCCTCCGAGGCATACGACACGACCACCTCCTGCCAGGTCCCGGCCCGCAACCCGCCCGCAAAAGCCTGCGTGTCCGCCCTCCCCTCCCCGGCGTGCCGCAGCACCAGGGCGTCCGCGGCGGCCCACAATTCCCAAGACGCCGCCCCCCCCGAGGCGAAAAGAGGCGCGGGCGCCTTTGCCGGGACGGTTTCCGGCCTGACCCAAAAGCGGAGCGTGCCCGCTTCTGGCATGTTCAACCCGTCCGCGTGCAGCCCGGCACCCGCGTTGACCCTCACAGCATCCCCCTCCGTCTGCTCCCCTCCACGGAGCGCCGGCCCGCGTCCGGTGAGTTCACGGGTCGAGCTGCCGTCGTGGTTTTCCGGGCGGAAACGCCATTCGGCCAAGGACGGGCGGACCTCGAATCCGGGTCCACCGGTGCGGAACTCCGCTCCGCCGCTGACAATCACAAGATGGCCATGGGGCGGGATCCGCTCGTGAGTGGCTTCGCGAATCGGCTCCAGCGCGGGAACCTGAACCACGGCGCCGTGGACGACCTCATCCTCCTTGTCGGCCTCCGGATTGACCTCGATGTTGCCCAGAAAATCCGGCCGATACCGCGCACCGCTTCGATAGACCCTCACCCGGGCCTCCGACTCCGGAACCGTCCACCCCGACAGATCCAACAGATCATCCCCGGGATTATAGATCACCAGATACTGCGTGTCACCGTCACGAGCCTGCAACACCAGATGTTCCCCCCTGACACCCGGAAGCGAGGCAAGGCGCCGCGCGGTCACAGGCCGGGCCTGATCCCCGGTATGCACCGCCACCACCGCCGTGGGCCTGCGGCCGTCCGTGAAGCGGCCGCGCGCCTGCACTTCGCGGGTCACAGCGCCGTGCGATTCGTTGTCTGCTGAGGATAACTCATCCAGCCCCCGCATCTCCGGGCTCCGTTTGTCCGTCGGATAAAAATCCTCCGGCTTGGTCAGATGGGCGAACACCGGCCCGGCGATAAAATTCTGCTCCAGAACACGCACCCGCAGGTTGACAAAATCAAAGCCGTTCCCGTCCGCCGTGAGCGTCGGAAAGGTGATAGGCGAGGGAATGGGATCCACATGAAATCCATCCTGCTTTTTATACGAGCGGATCCGGGTGCCGAAAAAGCCTTGCAGCACGAAGGACAGCCGCGCGTATCCATCGCCGTTTTTCGGATCCTCGCTGACATCACCGCTCAGCAGACCGACCGCGCCGTTGGGGGTGGCCAGCCACAGCTCGCGGCACACCGCGTCGGTCGCCTCCGACCGGGCGGAGCTGGCCTGCACCGCGAAACCGTCGGTCACCGTGGCCGACCATCGCGCGGCCTCCCAGTGCGGCGCGTAGCCGGGGCCAATGCCGTCCAGCTTTGGATGCGCGTTTTTCACCGATCCCCAGAAGCGGGTTTTCTCGGGAAAGATCCCCACATAGGCCACATGCGCCAGACGGTGGTCGGTGCGCAACCCCTCCGCGGTCGGCGGGGAGCCCGCGCTTCGGGCCACAAAACCCGCGAAGCTGTCCTTCTCGAAAAGTGGGGGCACCTCCGCGGCCGGGCCTGGCCGGCGTCCGGTGAGGCCCCGGCCGATAAACTGGAAGGCCCAGTTGCCGAACTTCCCGGTTGCGCCAAGGTTGTTGCGGTCCCAGAAGAGGTACTTCTGCCGGAATCCGGGCCCGGTGGATGGATCGGGGCCGATGCGCACGTGCGGATTCCAGACCGCAGCCAGCGCCAGATCCACACCCAGCGGCGACATGCCCTTCTTGGGATCATCCAAAATCCGTTGTGCCTGGACTGCGGGCCCGCTCTGCCGCAGCCAGCGGTTGCCCGTCAGGTTGGCCAGCGCCCAGTGGATGGGCGGATCGGAAGGCCGGTGCACCAGCTCGTTTCCGAAGGACTTGGCCTCGGACATTTGCGCCCGGTTGGACATATGGTGCGAATCCTCATCGGCTTCCACCACCCGCAACGCGGTTTGCTCGTAATAATTGCCGATGGCCAGGATGCGGTCGCCCAGCATCTCGTGCGCCCTCATGAGCACCGGATCGGTTTCATCATAGGTGTTCAGATAATTGCGGAGCAGCTGATCCATCTGCGGCCCCTCGTAATAATAGGCGTGCGTGTAATTGGGAACATACCGCGTGGCGCCGTCGCCCATCAACCCGTTGTGATAGTTCAGCGCGACCTCGGCCAGGATGTCCCGGAACAAATCCGGCACCCCCCTGTCAAAGCCGGGCCAGAGATTCTCCCGTTCCGGATAACGCGCCATCTGCAACTCCATCAGGCTGGCGGCCCACAGAAGGCTGTTGTAGACGAAGACCTGCTTGTTGAGAATGCCCGAGAGAATGTCCTGCGTCTGCCCTGTAATACCCAACTGGCCGTTGAATCCGAAGAAGGGATGCATCAGTACGCGGTTCAGGGTGCGGCGCTGTTCCATCGTGAGGACCTCGGGATGGAAAATTTCCAGCAGCAAGTAGGGACGCAGAATCCGGGGCAACATGTACTCCCCGCCCCAGGAGCGGTTTCCCTCGCCCATCGGCGCGATGGCCTCCGGATCGATCCCCTCGAACGTGATTTTGACAAGCTGCGCGCGCAGTGCCTCCCGCCATTCGGAGGACGCGTCGCGGAAAGGACTCTGCGCATGAAACACGAGGTCGGCGAGCACCCCACCATCGGTGATCCGCCCCGGGTCCGCCGCCTCCGTGTGCATGTTCCGGAACAACGCGTACACCGGATTCTCCCGCCCATCCGCCGATTTCTCAAGGATCGGCGAAAGCGTGCGCTTGATCCCCCGCAGTGCCGCCGCCCGCTCTGCCTCCGGCAGGGCCTTCAGGGAGGGATAGACCGACAGCAGATACGCGTCCTGGCTCCCAAACCCCGCCGCGCGGGGAACCGTGATCCACGAATTCTCGAGCACCGGCTGATCCTCCGCGTAGTGTCTCACACCCTGCGGAATGAGCGCCTCCGGCAGATAGCGGGCCCGTTCCGGCAGGTCGTCCCGCCCGGTGGACTCCACCGGTGACGCGGATTCCCCCACCGCATCGTGAACGGGGGTGGCGTCGCGAACCGGGGACTCGGGCCCGGGGGAGATCGGACCCGGCGCACAGCCGGAAACCAACATCCATGCCACAACCAAACCGTACCCACCTGAAACACGCATTTTCATCTCTGCTCCTTGATTCTATTCGGACGCCTCCCCACCCGAAGGATGGTTGGAGGTAGTATTTACCGTTAACTAATCAATCCCGCATAAATCTGTCAAGGGCAAAGCGTCTGTCCAACGATTTCCGGCAAGCCTCCTGGCGGAATGGGTTTGGACAGAATCAACCTCATCCCATCCCGTACATCCTGTTATCCTGTCTGAAAATCTAACCAAGCCCCCCACGGTCGGAATTTAGTTGGACAGGATATACAGGATATACAGGATCAAATCCCGTCCATCCGGTTATCCTGTCTGAAATCCCAACCATGCCCCCCACAGTCGGAGTTTAGTTGGACAGGATATACAGGATATACAGGATCAAATCCCGTCCATCCTGTTATCCTGTCTGAAAATCTAACCAAGCCCGCCACGCTCCGGTTTTGTTTGGACAGGACGACAGGATCAACCTCATCCCATCCCGTCCATCCTGTTATCCTGTCTGAAACCCTCTCAACCCAAGTCCGCACGGTCGGAATTTGTTTGGACAGGATGACAGGATCTACCGGATCAACCCCATCCCATCCCGTCCATCCTGTTATCCTGTCTGAAATCCCAACCATGCCCCCCACGGTCGGAATTTGTTTGGACAGGATGACAGGATCTACCGGATCAACCTCATCCCATCCCGTCCATCCTGTTATCCTGTCTGAAACCCTCCCCACCCCATCCCGTCCATCCTGTTATCCTGTCTGAAACCCCCTTACCCAAGCCTGCAAGCGGTCCGGGTTTATTTGTCGGTCAATTTGCCATTGACGAACCGATGCAGCATACTGGCCATCAAGGTCTGGCAGGGAAAGCAGGTGGATGACGGATGGGAAAACCAAAAAAAACGCACCCGGCCGAAACCGGATGCGTTTTGTTTCCTGAAGCGGATCGCTTCAGCTACGCCGACGGCGCAGCCCCAGCATCGCCGCCACTCCGGCCAGGCCGAACAGGACGAAGGTGGAGGGCTCGGGAATCACCACCAGTTGCAGACTGCCGTTCTGGAAGTAGGCCGATTTGCCCCCTCCCAGATCCGCAGCGCTTCCGGAGCCGAAATTGGTGATATTGCTGAAGTCGGAGCCCGTGGCGCCAATCAGGGTGTAGGTGCCCAGATCAATGCCGCTCCAGTCAATCGCAGTGCCATCCGCATTCACCAGACTGGTCACGGAGAAACTGTTGTCCATCGATACCGTGCCGCTGATGGTCAGCGTTTCCAGCGGATCGAACACCAGCAAAGCCCCGGAGGCAAACGCGGCATTGCCGCTGATGGAGCCGTTCCCGCCCAGCACCGCTCCGCTGGCAATGCTGTAATCGCCAGCGCCGGTGTGGGTGCCGTCCAGAATCAACGAACCGTCATCGACAGAAGTCGTGCCGATATAGGTATTGATCCCGCTCAGGGTCAACGTGCCAGATCCCGTTTTGATCAGGGCCGCATCCTGCCCTCCCAGATTGTTGCTGGGATTCAGCAGGTTGCCGGAGAAGGTGGTGTCGCGGCCGTTTCCGCCGACCGTCAGGATAACGCCATTGCGGTCATTGCCATCTATAAAGCTGTTCCGTGAAGCCATCTCGATATCCGCCGATCCGGAGAGACCGCCCAAGGTGATCGAAGCGGATAAAAAATTGACGACCCCGGTGTCGTGCTGCACAGTCGCGCTTTGCAGGGAGGTCGAACCCACGGCCAGACGAGCCGAACCGGTTCCAGTGACCACGGTCCCGCTGAACGTACCACCCGATCCGTCGAAAACCGTATAGTTAGCAACACCGGTGGTCACGGTCACCCCATCTCCGCCACTGACCGCACCATTGATCACCACATCGCCCGTAATCGCTGCGGATGGCGTGGTGGTGAACTCCACCCCGGTGTTGATCACCAGGTCCTGAGCGCCTCCCGCGGAGACCCCTCCCGCTCCCAGACGGATCAAACCGGAGCCGCTGTCGGTAATGGTGGTGGCGACCGCGAAATTGTAAAATTGATTGATTTCCACGGTGCCGGCCAGTCCAAGGCTGATGACATCCGTGGCAAACGTATCCCGGTGCAGGGTGACATTGGTATTGGTCAGGCTGTCCGCAATATCCGTCCCCCAGTTCAGCGTCCCGCCGTTTTCAGGCGTTCCAGTTGTCGACCAAGCCGGATCGGATTCCGTCTTCCAGTCACCACCACCCGTGGCGGTCCAATAGTAGGTCGTCTGCGCCTGCAGACTCACCGCTGCAGCCAGGCTCAGCAGAGCCAGAAGGGTTTTGTTACGAGAGGGGTTCATAGTGGATCTCCAACAGGGATGAAAGACGGGAGGAAAATTTAAACGATAAAGATACTTCAATTAACGTTACCGTAATCCGATAAGCAAAACCGGTCAACCGGAAAAATGAACTTTTTTTTGGGTGGGAGTCAGCGTTCGAACCGGAAGGTCCAGTCGAGGACCAGGTCCATGTCGACGGGAGAGGCCTCGCGATTGACGTCGAAGCCACGTCGGGCAGGGGAGAAGCCCGGGTAGAGGCCGAGGTGGAGGAGGGGGCTTCCGGGATCCTTGCAGGAGAAGGAAAAAGTCCAAGGTTTCCAGGGGCCGATGACGCGGAGAGAGGAGCAGCTCAAGGCATTTCCTGCGTTCCACCATTCCAGGCGGCCGTCGCCCTCCGCCTCGCGGATGCCGCCTTTCCATTCGATTTCCCAGCCCTTGACAGCTTTTTTGAGTTCTTCGAGATCCGCAGGAAGTCCCTCAGGGGCGGAGGGGAAGCGGTTGGCGAGGATCATGCGGGCGATGCTGGTGGGCTGTTTGTAGTCGGGTATTTTCGCGTGAACGCGGAGGCCTTCGGGGGAGAATTCATACTCGAGGTCGCAGCGGGAGCCGTTGGCGAGCAGGAGGGAGAAGGCGATGGAGGCCACGCCGCGTTGGGAGGGGGACAACAGGGTCGGCAGGGTGGCCTTGGATTCGATGGCGGTGACCTGCAGGCCTTTCCAGCGGCCATTCTGTCCACTTGCCGTGGGATCGCGTTGCATGAAAATGGGATACAGGGCCTGGATGGGGGATTCCGGTTTGCGGGGAGGGGAGGTCACCGGATAGAGCACTCCCTCGAGGGCACCGTTCATGACGTAGGTGTAGTTGGCGTTCTTGTACACAAAGAGGGCCCCGCGCCAGGGGCCGTCCTGGAACATCGGGGCCAGGAACCTTCCGCTCGATGCCTCCACCCGCAAGAGGCCGGCTCTCCGTTTCGCGTTCGAATCCGCCCTCTCCTGTCGCACGTACACATAATCCTGGTCCTGCTTCGACAACGCGTCGATGCGCACCGATATCTCACGTCCATCACCCGAACGCAGCGTGACCGTCTCCAGCTCCGTGTCCAGCAACACCCCCTCGAACACGCTCCCCGTGATACTCGTCCAAGACCGCACGGATTCAGTGGCCGCCCCCGCCACCAAGGAGGCCCATACCAGAAACATACCTGCCATCATCATTCGTTTTTTCATAAGATATTCCATTTGTTACCGTTATCGAAATACTATATGGCAAAGAAAGGGAACCTGACAAGAGGCATTTCAGCCAAAAATGGGGCAGGGAGGGATTCCGATCGGGCAAAATCTGTGCGATTCTGATAGGCCGCCAGGATGGTTCCGCGCCGCGGCGAAGCCGCCATGGAGTGCGGGAACTTGTTCCCGCCTTGGGGGGGGGCGATGCTTGCAGCGCCGGGGGGGGCGGGGCGGGGTTGGGCGGCGGCTTCAGCCGCTGCGCGCAAGCATCCACCCGTCCGCGTCAAGAGTGCGGCTCCCCGTTAGACGAAGCGGAGAGGGGAGAGGGGCCCGCGGTTCCCACTTGACCCTGATTGTTGTAAGAAGCCGAGGGTGACCCTCACCCACGCCGCAAGGGCGTGGGGCTCGTTTTCGCTTGTGCCTACAGGTGACCCTCACCCACGCCGCAAGGGCGTGGGGCTCGATTTCGCTTGTGCCTACAGGTGACCCTCACCCACGCCGCAAGGGCGTGGGGCTCGA
>CAYLNG010000027.1:3479-45152 GCA_964385155.1 uncultured Verrucomicrobiota bacterium | reverse complement strand
GCACGCACCGTTGGAGAACACTGATGCCCCCCACCCCCCCCGAGGCCAGATGGATCTGGCACCCCGACGCACAGGAACCGAACCTCACGGTCACATTCCTCGGTCGTTTCGCAAGGCCGGAAGGGTCGGGAGCTCTGCGCATCCAGGTGACGGCCGTCTCGCGGTACCGCCTGTGGCTGAATGGCGAATGGCTCGCGGATGGTCCCGCGCGGGCATGGCCCGACCATTACGTGTACGAGGAGATCGCGCTCAATCCGGAAAAGCTGCGGGACGGGAATGTGTTGGAAGTCCGGGTGACCCACTGGGGGGCGGACAATTTCCAATACATCGATGGGGAGGCCGGGCTGCTGCTCGCGGTGCGGCATGGCGAGCAGACCGTTTGCGCGACCGGTCCGGACTGGCAAACCGCGATTGCACGGGAATACCCGTCCCGCACCCCGCGTTTCGGGTGCCAGCTGGCCTTCGAGGAAGTCTGTGATACCCGCATGGCGGGGAAGGAACACCGCGACTACCGGCCGGCGGCCATCCGACCGGGCCCCTCCGGCGACCTCTTCCGCGACCTCCACCTCGTCCGCACCCCACCCCTGACGCGGGTTCCCCTCCCCTTCCACCTGCTCCAGAGAACCCTCCCCCTTCCCCCCTGCACCGTCCTCTCCCTCCCCAAGGACGAATGTTTCAAACCCGACCCCTCCAACGCCAACATTCAGCCGAGTCCGGGCGTCTGGTGCGCGACACTCACGCTCGACTCGCCGCGCCTGCAGCACATCACCACCTCGTTCGGCCAGGATGAGCTCTGGATCGACGGCCGGGAAGTCCATCCCGTCCGCGAAGCCTGGGTGGACGGCATGAAACAGTACAAAATAGACCTGGAGGCGGGCGAGCACTTCCTGGCGCTTCGGACGTACTCCGAGAGCAACATCAACGAGGTCTCGCTGGCCTTCCGCCCCCCCATCCCCCCCTTGCCGCTCCACGTGACGCCACGGGTCCCCATCGGTTCCCCGGCCCCGCCCTCCCATCGGGAGCTCTGCCGCCGCACACGCCTCGGAAACGCCGTCCAGGAGGCCGGCCTCCTTCCCGTGGCACCTCTCCAGCCCAGCCCGAGTTTCCACGTCAGGGTCTCCCTTCCCCCGGCCAACGCGGCCCTCCCCGCGGAAACGCCGGTTCCGGGCGGAACGGGACCGGTCTTGTGGCGCCTCGACCTGGGCCACCTCAGCGTGGGGTATCCCTCGATCGATGTCGAGGCCCCCTCCGGCACGGTGATCGAGGGCTACCTCGTCGAACACATCGAGCCCCCCGGCGCCGCGGAGGAGTGGATCCACCACATGGCCAACAAGCAGAACGGCTTCCGGGTCATCTGCTCCGAGGGTGTGACCCGCTGGACCGCCAAAGAGCGGCGGGGAGGACGGTATCTCTTCCTGCTCGTCCATGGCGACGAAAGCCGGATCTCTTTCCATCGCATTGAAATGATCGAGTCCACCTATCCTGCGGTGCTGCACGCACCGGGGGGAGGACCGCGCTTCTGCTGCTCGGATCCCGTTCTCGACCGCATGCACCTCATGTCCCTCCGCACCCTCCAGCTCTGCATGGAGGACACGTTCACCGACTGCCCCACCTACGAGCAGGTGACCTGGATCGGCGACACCCGCAACGAGGCTCTTTTCAACTTCTACAGTTTTGGCACCGCGGACATCGTCGAACGCGGCCTGGAGCTGGGCGCCCAATCGCTCGACACGGGGGACCTGGTGCGCTCGATGGTGCCCAACCGGATCGACTTCATCATCCCGGCCTGGAGTTTCCTCTGGGGCATCGAGGTGTGGGAGACCTACTGGCACACGGGCGACACCGCACTGCTCGCGCGTTTGTTCCCCTCCGTCTGCCTGAACCTCGAGCGGGCCGCCGCGCGCATCCGCGACAATGGGCTCTTCGAAGGCCCGGGCATGTTCGACTGGGCCCCCATTGACCACAATCACCCCTTCGTGACCCACAACCAGATGTTCTTCATCCTGGCCCTGGAGAACGGAGCACGGGCCGCGGAAACCCTGCACGAACCCGGGAAAGCCGCCCACTTCCGGGAGCTGGCCGACGGACTGCGCGCGGCCGTCCTGCGCCACCTCTGGGTTCCGGAACGGGGAGCCTTCGCCGATTCCCTGCACGGGGACGGAAGCCTCTCGCCGAAGTCATGCCTGCACACCTTCGCGCTCGCCCTACTCTCCGGGGTGTTGCCGGAGGGTGACGCCTCCCCCCTGCTCGCCGCCCTGCTGAACCCCAGGGAGGGTTTCGCCAACTTTGGCTCCCCCTTCGCAAAATTCTACATGCTGGAGGCGTTGATGGGCCAGGGCCGCAACGAGGAGGCGATGGACGCGCTGCACGCGTATTGGGTCCAGATGATGCCGGAATGGGCGACGACCTTCTGGGAAATGGTGGAGGAGGAATGGCTGCGGGGCGAGAGCCCGAAGGCCACCCGCAGCCACTGCCACGGCTGGTCGGCCGCGCCCCTCTACCTGTTCGGACGCATTCTGCTGGGGATCGAGGTGCTTGAGCCCGGCTTCCGCTCCGTCCGGATCCACCCCACACCCTGGCGCCTCACCCACGCCCGCGGCGTCGTCCACACTCCCTTGGGGGAACTGAAGGTCTCCTGGACCCTGGGACCGGACGGCCAACCCGAGGTGGACGTGGTGGCCCCCGAGGGAATGAGGGTTCTCCCAACACCGTAACGGAAAACATGCGGAAGGAGCGTCGCCCCTTTCCGCTTTGTCTGGCGGTGAGGCGTCCTGTCGTGGCGGGCGGGGGAATCAATCGGGAGGATCACACCGTTCCACATCCCCCTCGGTGCTCACCTGGATTTCGCCACCGACACAGGCATAGCGGACAGATCCATGGAGCAACGGAAAAGAAACCCACACATCAAAGGGAGTCACATGCGGGCAAACGGATACCCGCCGCCCACCGGGCTCCACGATCCGGATGCCCGCGAGGCGGCGCAGTAGAAAATCCGCGGGAGACGCCGACCAGGCATGGGAAGAGGATCGAAGAAAACCCTCGAACACCCCGTTGCGGCGACTCCCGTTGGACCACCACTCCTCGTAAGTGCCCGTCGCTCCCCGGGCGAGCATGCGCCGTCCCCAGCGTTCCCGGATGAGATCAAGGGCCAAATCCATCCGGTCCATCTCCGCGAGAGCATCGAGAACCACCGAGCAGAAAAACGGCTGGGCCTCCACCCGATTCGGAGGGGCCTTCGGGCCCCAGATCCGATCCACGATCCCCTCGCGCAGGTGGCGCGGGCACAGCCCCGCCCAAATCGCCGCGAAATTCGCCTGTTCGCTGCGCAGGGGCGAGAGCTCCCCCTCGGAACGAGCGTCGGCGTAGAGGCCGTCTTCCGCGAAAAACTCCGCGTGGAAAGATTGTTCGACGCCCGTTTGGAGTGCCGAGACGAGATGATCCGTGCGGGAATCGCCGACCCACTGGGCGAGGCGGGCCCAGACGCCAAGCGTTTTGTAGAAGATGGCGTTGTAGACAGCGGAGGCGCCGCGGCGGTCCAGGCGGGCCCAATCGAGAAAAACCCAGTAGGGCATATCGCGCACCAGGCCCCCGCGCAGATAGTCGAGATGGGCCTGGAGGATGCGGAGGGCCTGAGGGTAGAGACGGTGCAGCCCTTCGGCGTCCCCGGAATAGAGCCAGTGTTCCCAGAGCGCCTGGACCCACCAGAGGGAGAAGTCCGGGATGCACTGGTCCCAGCCCATGTCTGAGACGGTGTTGGAGATGTTGGCGAGAAAGCCGGTGGGGTGTTGGTTCTGGGCCGATTGACGGAAGAACTGAGTGGCGAGGCGCACATCGCCGAAGCAGGACTGGAGGGAAGGGACGGAGACGCGGGCCACATCGCCGAGCCATTGGGCCTGCTCGCGCCAGGGCGTATCCACAATCGCCTCGTGGCAACAGAGCCGGAGGCTCTGTCGGCAGAGCCGGAACACGCCGTCGAGGGTTTCGTCGGTGCTCTCGAAATACCCGGCCTCGTGGAAGGGATAACGGGTTTCCTCGGCGGTGATCTGGTGGATGAGGACGTCGTGGGGTGCGGCATGCAGGCGGAGCCGGACGTACCGGAAGGATTTCCAGGCGAAGGTTTCAAAGGTTTGGCGACCGGGCCGGAGGGTCAGCCGGTCAGCGAACTCGCACTCCATCGCGTTGTTGAAATGGCCGTCCACGAGGCGTTCGACATACCCCAGGAGCACATGCCCCCCACCCCCCACGCATTCCACGTCCAACCGGATGCGGGCCGTGACGATGCGTCCGAAGTCGAGGAGCACCGAGGGGGCGTGGATGCCGTCGAAGGCCGGATCGGCAAGATGCTCCCGACTGGAGGCCAGCAAGGTGGCCCCCTCGGAGTGGAGCAGGTTCCCGGGATCCACGACCCTCGCGTGGCGGAGCGGCACGCCAGCCTGGGACAACAACGGGCTCAAATCCCGGGGCCGGGAACGGTTGGCCAGGTCTTGGTGCTCCTCGACCGAAACGATCGACGCGGGCGCATGGCTGCGGATCTCCATGTGCGGGATCTCACGGGGCAGCAGTTTGGTCCAGGGCCTCACGGTCGGCGGCTTGTCGGATTCGCCGTCGACCACCACCGTGGCGAAAGGCCAGTCCAGCTCCGTGGCCGCCAGGGTCCACCCGTCCGGAAGAAGGTTGGCATCAAAGAACTCCTGGAAGGGACAGCCGCGGTTCCCGGTATAGGCATGGGTGTCGCGTCGCCAGGCGGGGGAAACCTGGCAACGCCAGCGCGCGTCCGTCGCCAGGACCTGCCCCCCCGCCTCGTCGGTGAGCTCGCACAGAAGCCCCCCGCGGGTGCCGGGGACGGTTCCGAGGTGCTGGACGACGACCGCGATGCAGTGAGGAGCCGTGGAGGGGCCGAGATCGATCGCATACGCGTCGTAGAACTGGTGGTAGGGCTGGGACATGACCGGGCCTCGTCCCAGTGACTTCCCGTCAAGGAACAGATGGTATCGGGTGTCGGCGCTGATGAACAAACGGACCGTCCCGACGGCCTCGAAAACCCTGCGGAACGTGACATAGGTATTTTGCGCGCGGCCGTCTCCCTCCACCCAAATCCACCTGGCATGCCAGTGGCGGGGGCGGGCGGTCTCATGCTCGTGGATGGGATGCATTGTCTTGGATTCGAGGAGGGCCCGGAGGAGGGCTCAGGGCTGCGGTTTACGCGCCAGTTCGATGACGGAAAATCCTTCAAGACGGACGTCGTCGGCCTCCAGCAGAGGTCCTCCTGAATCCGTCCCGCTTGCGTGCACGCCATAATAGCGGCCACCATTCACGAACCACTCCACGGCGCCCCGGTCGACGATAAGGTCGAGCTGGATGGAACCGGGATCCGTCGCCGCAAGCTCATAGCCATCGACCATGCCCCGCTGGATCCGCAGCCCCCGGACGTTCAGACCGGCATCCGGCGACTCCCCGAAATGAACCCGGCCCGTCACCCTGTACGCCGATGCATGGAGCCCGTTCAACCCTTCCATGAGCCCGGAGCCGCTGCCGTTGAAATCTTCCGCCCACGTGTGTCCGTATGCCTTCTCCAGTTCGGCCACCGGCGCGAAATGCAGCCGCAAGCCGTCGGATGTTTCTCTCAGGGTGAGTTCCGTCGGCAGGCTCATCATCTGGCTGAATACGGCGTTCGCCGGCGTCTTGCCTTTTATCCAGCCGATAAAGACGCGACGCCCGTCCGATTCCGGCACTTCGCTCCATGTCTGGCCGGCATAGAGGGGGCCTCGCGGGCCGGCGTATTTATCAGGCGAATGGATGTAGGGGCGGTTGGGGTCCTGAAAACGGTCGGAGGTTCCGCTCCGGGCATCCGCCACAAAGCATTTCCCATCGAACTCTCCAATCGCATAGGAGCCACTTGCCTCCATCAGCACCCATTTCTTCTGCCCTGTTTGGCCGGATGCAGGGGAGCGCTCCACCGAAAACGGAATGAGTTCCGGACACTCATACCAGCCGGGCAGAACCTGGGTGCGTGTCCAGTTCCGCAAATCCTCGGACACATAGATTGCAAACGTGACGCCCTCGGGGGATTTCTTGTCGTTCTCGTTCTGCTCATAGACGACCATGACCCAGTGGCCTGTTCCGTCCCGCTCGAAACGGAAGACCCGGGGATCCCGGCTGTCATGCCAGAACCCGTCCACTCCGGGCGTGCCCGTGTTGCTCCCCCCGTGCACGAGCACGGGATTGCCCGGATATTCGCGCCATGTCCGTCCGCCATCGTGGCTGTAGACGAGGCACTCCCCGCGCCCGGTGCTGGTGTACATCGCCACCAGTGCCGGGCCTGCATCACGTTCCAGTGAATTCTTCGCATCGAACACCGCGGAACCCGAAAAGGCCCCGTCCTTCAAGGCCGGGCCATACACCGGGCGAATCGCGATGGGCATCTCCTTCCAGTGGATCAGATCGCGGCTCACCGCATGCCCCCAGTGCATGTTGCCCCATTGAATCCCGTAAGGATTGTGCTGGTAGAAGAGGTGCCATTCTCCCTCATGCCAGATCAGCCCGTTGGGATCGTTCAGCCACCCCCTGCTGGCCGTGAAATGGACCACCGGTCGCGCCAACTCCTGCTCCGGGGACCCTATGGCGGGGCGACTCCCGGCGCGAGGCACTTCGACCTCACGGCCGCCGATCCGAAGGACCGGCGGGCCCCCCGCGGTGGACGGAACCTCCACGCCGAAAAAATGTTCAGGCGCGTCGGGCGCGTATTCAAGGTTCCCGTGCCGGATGACCTTACCGTCGACCTCGAGGGTGAAGAGGACGTTCGGCTGCCCACAACGGGTCGGCAGCAGCAACCAGTTCTCAGGCGTCCCGCTGGTGACCGTGCCCGCGCAGGGCGTTTTTTCCGACAACCAGGCGATGAGGCGCCGAAGCGCCCCACCCACCCCATTCAAACTCATTCTGATCATCTCAAGGATGTCCTGTTTTGCTGTTTCCTTATTCAAAAAGGCCCGCCACGTCCCCTGCCTCAAATGACAGCCGATTCAGGCGGCAGAACTCCTCCGGGTTGCCTTTAAAACAAAGACAAATGCCGCGAGTGCCGGGCTGAAGTTTCAGACGGCAATGGAAGGGAAGGTATTTCCACCATCCACCCCCGGTGGGGGTGACCTGCAGGGTCCCCAGCAGCGCCCCTTCCGGAGAATCCGCATGGATGTCAATCACGCCCCCCTGGGGATGGCCACAGACAACGGAGAGCACGAGTTCCGTCCGCTGATCCAGATGCCGGATGTTGGGATAGTAGAGCGCGCTGCCGTCCTTTAGACCGCGCACCTCGAATCCGCCGGTGGGACAGTCCCGTTTCTCGGCCTGGACGGCCTTGAAGTACTCGGCGGCATCGATGGGCTGCCGGGCGTCGTACTGCCCCACGCCCAGGCGTCCGATCCGCACCGGCGCGATGTCTCCGTTGTCGTGGTAGTGCACATACGCGAGGATGGAATCGCGGAAAAACTCGCCCCGGCCGGGCTGGCTCTTGTCGTTTGTGATCCAATACCACTGCCCGTGGAACTCGAAGAAATTCCCATGCCGGTCATGTGTGAGGTGCCACGTGTAAAACTCCGGATCCACCCGGGCGGGATCGATCACCGAACCGCGGTACGTGTAGGGGCCGTACAGCTGCTCCGAGGTCGCGTAGAACCCGCTCCAGGAGAGATAATACAGCCCGCGATGTTTGTGGAGCGAGGGCTTGTCGTCGGTCTTCCCCTCCCCATACGGCCCAAAGGGACGCAGGATTTCGAGCTCCCGCGGCGTCTCCGCGAGCGACACCATGTCTTCGCCCAGGCGCACCAGGAAATAGCGGAAGGTGCCATATACCATATACGCCCCGCCCTCCTCGTCGACGAAGATGTCCGGATCGCGCTGGGAGGTCGGAGTCAGCCCCTCGGCGACGAGCGGTTTGCCGAGCGGATCCCGCCAGGGACCCGCCGGCGAATCCGCGACAACCACGCCGATGTTGCGCGGGCCGAGGGAGAGGTACCAGTAATACCTCCCGTTGCGCCGCAGCCCAAAGGTCGCCCAACAGTCGTCGAACGGCCGGGCCAAATGCGTGTCCTCGGGCTTGAGGACACATTCCTGGCGCCACTCCACCAAGTCGTCGGTCGACCAAATCCACCAGTCCTTCATGACAAACCCCTTGTTTTCCGGGGAGAAGTCGTGGGTGGCGAAGAGGTAGACGCGGCCATCGATGACAACCGCGTGAGGGTCGGTCAGTCCGATGCCGGGCAGGATGGGATTGCCTGGAAAGGACGGGGCAGCTAGGGTCATAGAGGTTTTCCAGCTTGGAGGATGGCTTTCAGGTGTTCGGGGGTGGGGTGCAGGTTGTAAATCCGCTGGTCGTGGAAACGGGCCTGCGGGATTTCGCGGGGCAGATCGATGTTGAAGATCCGCTGGTTGCGGTTGCTGCGGTCCAGCAGGACGCTTCCGGCGGGCGCGCCGTTGACGTAGAGCCAGATGCGTTTCTGGTCGTAACACACCGCGACATGGGTCCATGTGTCCGGAGCGAGCGGCACCCCGGCCTGGAGTACCCCCCCGAGATGCCAGTGTCCGGTTTGGAATCCGTTGCCGCCGCGAACCGACGCATTCCCAGGTTTGCCGGGAGTGCTATAAAAGTTGAACGGCTGCTTGCCGGCCACCGGGTCAAGTTTGACCCAGCCCATGACCGTGAAGGCGTTGCGGACGAGGGGGAGGTCCCTGTATTCGCCGGGGCCTTTGGCGACAAGACCGTGGTCGATCTGTGTCGCGGCATCCAAGGCATGGAACGCCGGATCAGAGCCGATCGAAGCGATGGCCACCGGTTGCCAGTCCTGGTCCAGGGGGGTCATGACCTCGAAACGCCGGCCGCTGCGGCCAAAACGCAGATCCAAAGGATGCCAGCCCTGGGCCAGATGGATGGCCAGAGAACCCGGGCCCGCTCCCTCGACCCGGTTGGAATCCACCAAACGACCATGCAGACGCAGCTCGTTGCAGCCTTCCCCGTCGAGCCGGAAACGGTAAACGCCCGGAATGCTCGCATAATAGAAACCGAGATAGCGCTCCATCGCATGGAATGTGAGATTCCCGATGAGATCCGGGACGCGATCCGCACCCGCCTTCCGGTCCGCCTCCGGATCGAAATAGGAGGCCGGGATCCCATCGGCGGGCACCTGCTCGTCATTAAACGGATTGCGTCCGATGGCGTTGTAGGTTTCCCGGATCCATCCGGAGACAGGCTCCACCCGCACCGGGTCGAAAGAACCCGCCAGCACGTCCGGCTTCTTGTGAAGCGGTTTGACGGGATGCACCGGAACATAGCTCTGGGGCTCGGGCGCATCGGGGCCGATCACACCGAGGGCGAAGCGCATCGGCTCCGCCGCCGCACCCTTCCAGAACACCGGGTCGGTCACCGCCAACCGCAGCGCATGGGTGCCGGCGGTCAGCGGCACATCACCAAAATAGTCCCGCTGGTCCATCCGGTGCGGGCCATGGTTTTCGAGGATACGAAGGCCGTTGATCTCGAGATGAAGCGGTCCGGGCGCATTCAACCTGAAACGGTACAGACCGTCCTTCGCCGCAACGAACGGCAGTTCGTAGACATAGGTGGCCTTGGCCATCGAGGACATCGGCATCCGGGCTTGCGCCGATGGCACAGCCAAAGCAGGGACGCTCCCGTCAAAAATCGGCTCCAGGGTGTCCAGATCCGCCATCATCGTTTTCTTCCCGGTGTAGAAGCCTCGTTCATCGTACAGGGTCCGACGGTACTCGTAGACCCGGCAGCGGATTCCCTCCGCCGGCCGCTCGGGCGGAGGATTCAGCGGCGCAACTTTGGAAAAGGTCCAAACGAACGTCTGGCTTCGATTGGTATCGGAGAAGGGCCAGACGCGTGCGGTGGTCCGTGCCTCCAGACGCCCGGAGTCGCTCACCCGAATCGGGGCCATATAGGGGGTCCACTCGCCGTCGTCGAGGCGGTATTCGACCCGATGGCCATCGCGCGGAGGGGCAAAATGCACCTCCGCCTGGTGGGCAAAGCGGGTCTCACCGCCCCCCACGGAGAGGTCGTTGGGCCAACCGAGCTCGTCCCAGCTCAGATCGACCCCATCCTGGGTGATTCCGGCCAGACGTGGGGTGGGGGGCGGGGCCGAGGCCACCGCGACGGTTCTGCCGGCGCGCTCCTGGACGAACACCATTCGGTCCGCTCCGGGGCTGTCGCTTTCCTGCCCGGCGGTCGTGCGGGCAAAAACGTAGCGGTCCTCCTGCTCGCCGATGTTCACGGTCAAGGAGGTTCGGTCGTCGTTCCAGCCAGTGTCCGGGAGGGGGTCCCCCTGGAGGTGCGGGTAAATCAATATCCGGTATTGCGGGTCCACGGCGCGCGCGGGAATGTTGATCCTTCCCGCGATGGGCTTCGTGTAGGATCCGGTCTGCCCGACCTCGATTTGGGTGAAGCTGGGCAGGGGGTAGGGATAGTGGGTGCTCCTCCACATCACGCGGACGAGCAGCATGGGGGTGCCGGGCTTGGGTTTCACCCCCTGCGCCTGGTTGTCGCGCGCGAAAACGAAATCGGTGCCGATGAGATCCGCGGGCACCGTGACCGCGTCTCCGATCTGTTCCATCATGGACGTGGTCCAGGCCTTGTCATCCACCGAAACCAGCCTCGCGTCCTTGGCGATGTGCAGGCCCATGTTGTATTGATTGATCTTCCCGTCCTTGTTGAAATCGTCCATCAGGAGGATGTAGGGATGGCGGCCGCGCACGACGTGAAGGATCCTGAAATATCCATCGATGTCCTGCCAGCGTTGGAAGAGGTAGGGACCGCGGTTCTCCCCGTGCCAAGGGCCGTAGTCGGTGTGGGCGTAGCCCTCGTAGAAGCGGCGGATGCGCGGAGGCACCGGAACCGTGGTGCTCCGGTTCTGCATGAACACCGAACTGCGGTTGAAGAGAAAATCGTTCACCACCGTGTACATGGGATGGCTCAGGTCGTGGCCACCGGGGATCATCGACCAGCGCCAGCCGTTGGCGTGGTCCGACACCAGCGTCACCGCCTCCCCGCTCTCCGCGAAGGAGTCAAACCGCGCCGTGGCAGCGCCCAGGGTCTTGGGACCCACGCCATTCACGCTGGTCATGTTGTGGTAGAAGGGCTCGCTGTAGCCCTGCTGTTTGATGATCCACTCGCCGCCATGGGCGAAGAGGTTGAAGTCGCCGTAGTTGGGCGTCTCATGACCCGAGTAGTAGAAGTCGCTCCGCGCCTCGTACTGGGTGAGAAGCGCCCCGGGCCCCCAGTCACTGCGGACCGTGGCGAAACCGCGCATCGGATCAACCCAGCTGAGGCCCAGCGCCTGGACGTCAGGCGGAGGTCCGGTCCGCTCGTACCGCCTCGGGGCACCGTCCTTTTCACGCAATCCCGCCCGCATCGTCAGCAGATCGAAATCCTGCGTGGGATGGCCCCGGGATTTTGTATGGGCCTCGATCGGGAAGAAGGATTTGTAGACATAGTCGACGACCGGATGGGAGGGAAAAGCGGCGTGGATGGCCTTCATCAGGTTGGGAGACTCCTTGTCGAGGAGGTCCCAGCCGGTGCCGGTGGCGCTGGCGCCGATGGCGGCGCTGTCCGGGGCCACCCTCGCCTCGCCTTTTTGGGTCTCCAGATCGCCGGTGAAGACGCTCTGCCGCGCCATGTAGTGGAGATAGGCCCAGATGCGGTCCATGCGGAAGAGCTCCGGATCACGCCGGGCATAGGCCAGGAACAGGTAGCCATTGATGAAGCCCTTCGTCTGTTCAAACCCCACGCCCTCCGGGGAGAGGGTCCAGGCGAGATGGTCGACGAACTTCCTCTTCGCCAGCTCGGTGACCCGTGCGTCATACCCTTCCTCGCCTTCGATCGCCAGGGGGAGGAGCAGGAAATTCTGGGCGAGGGAGATGTGGTTGTTCATCGAGAACTGGGCGGGCATCTCCATGAAGGAGAGATAGCGGTTGGAGGAGAGCTTGGAGATGGCGCGGCGCACCATGCTCCGTTGCTCCTCGTTCATGTAGGGCGCGGCGAAGTCGTATTCCATCGCGATGCTGGTTTTCTGCAACGGATACAGGTTCGCGCTCTTGGCGCGCATGTAATAGGCGTTGTCGCGTGTCAGCGGATCGGCGTTCATCTCGTCCGCAAGCCTGTCCAGCCATTTGGCGCGCTCCACGACATCGGCGGCCACCTGGGCGCGGAGTTCCGCGTCCTCGTTGATCAGCGCCAGCAGGGCCCGGGCTCCCAAGGCACTCACACGCCCCCAATGGGAGGGATCCCCCTCCACCGTGCTCTTCTGCCCGGCCAGGATCTTCAGCCGCTCGAAATTGGCGGCCAGGTAGGGATCGGGGTGGGACGAGGCGAGCTCACGCCGGATCTCCTCGATCTCCTCGGGCGACGTCAGAATCCGCGGATGCACCCCCGGCGGCGGGACCTGGAAGGCCACCTCCGCCTTGGGGCCGGTGAAAGCGTACGGCATATCCAGCGGAGGCGGCAGCTGTTTCTCCCACTCTCCGCTGAGCACCTCCTCGGCCCCGCGCCAGAGGCGGGCCTGGTATTCCGCCTCCGCCGCATAGGTGGAAAGAGTCAGCAGGGTCAAACCGATAAGAGCGGCGGTCCATCCTCTCGCTCCTGATCTTCTGTTGGTTGTCTTCATGTTCTTCATCCTTTTCTTGGGTTCATCCCTCTATCGGTGGGTTTCGACTTTTTAAAGAAGGGAATTGGCTTCAGCACGCTTTTGGGCCAATCGGTTTTTCAGTGTTTTCCAATGAGGGTGCTTCTTTTCCGCCGTTCTGAATGTCATTTGGGCCAGACCTTGATTTCCTGCCTGCCCGGTTGGAGCCCGGAAAAGGGCCCCACGCCCGGATTCGCGGGGTCGCGGGGGCGCCCGAAATAATCGGTGGTGATGGTCAGCGGCGAGCCGTCGGGATTCTCGAAGGCGGCCCGCGAAACCAGGGTTTTGCCGAGCCGGGCCGTCGTCACCACCTGTGTGGGCCCGACCTCCGGATAATCGAACGACAGATATATCCCGTCTTCCTTCTCGATGACCGTGACGGCTCCCACGGGGGAATTGCCCTCGATCACCACGTTTTTGACCTCCCGAATCCGGGCGAAGGCGTCCGGATGGGCCATCAGATTGTTGAAATAGCGGTCATCCCCGCCTGGGACAGGGGCGAGCCCGAGGACTTCCGTGGAATGGGGGCGGTGATAGGGTGTTTCCCGGGTCTGGGGGTTCACAGAAACCTCCCCGGGGATGAAGTTGTGCACATACGCCCCTCCCTGGGACCAGTTCCGTACCGAGGTTCCGATCAGGATATTGTTATCGAAAAGGAAGGGTCCGTGATTGACCTCGACAAACAGGGGGTAGGTGAGGTTGCCATAGAGCAGATTCCCGGTGATCCGCGTTCCCTGCGCCATCCAGTCAAGCCAGATCACCCCCAGGCCTCCGCAGCGGCGGATCAGGTTGTCCTTGATCACCACATCGATCGCCCCATGGAACTTGATCGCCCCCATCTCGGCCCCATGAAACAGATTTTGCGTGTAGATCTCCTCGAACACATTGCCCTCCACCGTGCTGAACACAGCGCCCAGACTGCCCACGATCCCAGCCTGTTCACAGTGGGACACGCGGTTGTTCCGCACCAGATGGCCACCGACCGTCTCCCGATTCCACCCGTTCTCCAGGGCACGCGAGATGGTTTCGTTGTAGGCCGTGGCGGACTGCGAGCGGTTGTCCCACTCGTCGCCGTATTTGCCCAGGGTGATCCCCACGCACCGCGAGTGGCGGATCGTGTTGTCCTCGATGATCCATCCCCGGCTCCAGTGCGTGCCGATCAGCCCGATCTGCTCGGCGGTCGGCGGCGCCCAGGGGGTCGCGGCCTGCGCCATCGTGAACCCTCGCACCGTGATGTAATCGCACCCGGGCTTCCGCGGATAGAAAACGGCCTGTCGCACATTGATTTCCGTGTCGTGTTGGTTCGGGTCGATCCCCTTGAACTGGGCCCAGATCGTCGTGTCGTGCTCCTTCACCTCCCCGAACCACAGGCAGCTCTCGTGCAACCCCTTGTATTCCATCTTCTCTTTCGCCTCCCTGGCGTCCGATTTGAAGACCAGGGCCATGCGGTTGGCGCCGGTGAGGACCTCGACACCGACCTTCACGGTTGTCCAGCGGTCCCACCCCCCCGTGTCAGGGATCACGGCGCTTCCCAGCAGCGGCCCCCCAGCGTGGTCCCGTCGGATTTCGATCACCGACTTCCCGACCGAGGCGACGCGGAGGAAAAAGTCGTAACTTTCTCTTCCGCACTCGACCGCGTCAAACGCCAACCAATGCCCGTTCTTGATGAAACCCACCACCTCCCCCTCCTTCGGATCCGCCGCATTCCGGGTGCCGTTGCGTTTGGAGGCCGAGACCGCCGGCCTTTTCCCGTCGGGGTTCCCTCCGGGTTGCAGCCAGGCGATGTTCACCAAAAAGCTGCCGGACGTTACGGGAGCCGGGCCCACGATGGTTCCCGCCGGCTTGAGCACCAGCTCCTTGCTCGCCGCCTCCTTAAGCCAGTGGCCGTCCACATAGACAGCACCGGTGTGATGCTTGCGCCCCTTGCCATTGAACCAGTCCCCCTTGATCTCATCGGCGTAGGGATTGAACGCCCCAAAAAACCGATTGGGCAGCGTGATCTTCCAGGTATCATGCTGGACATGGGTCCAGCCCGTGACCGGCTCCGAGCCCTTGATCACGACCTTCTCCCCCGGGGCGGCGGTGTACACAATGCGTTGATCCTCGGACAAACCTCCTCGCGGAGGATTGATTTCTTCGCGATAGACCCCCTCGTGGACCCAGATCGTGTCCCCGGGTTGGGCAAGCTCCGCGGCCGCTGAGACGGTCTTCAAGGGGTGGTCAGCACCCACGTGGTACTCCCTGGCGGACGCCGGGGCCGCGATCAGCAGCAGGACCGTCAGCACGAGGTGCATTGGACCCGCCGGTGGGAAACGTCTTGAAAGCCCGATGGCAGATGCCGGAAAGGGTCGCGATCCGCTGCGATTCCGGAACAGCACGGTCACACTCGGAACCCCTTTCATGCCAAGCCCTCCCCGAACACGATGCGCACAGGCCCCAGCAGGCCCGAGGGCACCAGGTCATTTCCTTTCGGGTACAAGGTCGTCCAGGTGCTCCGCTGCTCCTCCGGCAGGTCACGATCGAGGAGGAGGCGGTTCCGCCAGGGATTGGTCACGCGGATCTCCAGAACACTGGAGACCGTCAGGATCCGGCGCGGAATACGGACGTGAAAGGGTGGCATCCACAAAGGCTGACCAACGGATTCCCCGTTGATCCTGACCTCGGCGATCCAGCCCACCCGCCCGAGATCCAGCCGGATCTCATCCGCCATCCGCTGCTCCTGGCTCAAGGTGAAGACGGTCTGGTAGGTCGCCGTGCCGGAGAAGTGACGGAGGAAGGGGTCTTCGCTCTCGTTCCACAGACACAAACGTTCGAGCGTCACCGCCGCGTCCCCGCCCTCAAAATGAACCTGCCAAGGAGCCTCGATCCGCAAGGGATCGGGCACGGTGGCGGAACCGAGACGCACCCGTTCCCCTCCATCCGCGGCCACCCCTTCCAGGGTGCCGGTCGCCCAGGCGATCCATCCCCCGCTTCCATCCGGGGTGACGGGTTTCGATGCGGAGACGTGGGCCAGTTCGCTTCTCCCCGGATTGTATTTTCCCGCAGTTTGAGCCATGGCCCGCGCCTGCATCTCCGGGGATGTCGGGCCGCATGGGCCCTGCAGCTCCTCGATCGCCTCCCCATTCCACACCAATCGGCTCCATGGCCGGAAGGTTTCCTGGCGTGGTTCGAAACAAACAAACCCGGAACCGGAATCCTCCAGCCTCAACCGCACCCGGGTTTGGCGGCCATCGTCATGACAACAGGGCAGGGAGCGAACCTCGCCGGTCACGGCGTCCATCCACCACGGCTGGCGTCCCGTACTGCGGAATCCCACGGTCACCTCGATGGGCTGAGGCTGGGGATTGGCCAAAAAATAGACGTCCCGCTGTTGATCACGCCGGTGAATCCAGTGCAGCACAAATTCCTCCGGTGTTTCCACATCGGGGCAGGGCACGGTTTCGGCCAGGACCTCACCCAAGGGGCGGCCCCAGTGCACGGACCCCTGGCCCCAGACCTGCCGCCCCTGCCCGCTGGCGGTTTCGCCCCAGAGCTTGCCGACCGTCCGCCGCCATTCCGCGGAGGGCTCCGGCCCCTCCGACAATCCCGGAAGGCCCTGCGGGCGCGCGCCCACCACGACCGCACCACCCTGCACCAGCTGTTCGAGGGCCAGCAGACAGGGCGTCGAGATCGTTGTGCCGTCCCGCAGCACAATGACCCGGTAAGACAGATCGGTTCCCCGCACCCGGATGCGCCCCTCCTGCATGTACAGACGCTCACACAACACCTCGGCGTTCAGGAGATCGTGGGCGTAGCCTTTGGGAAGCCCCGGCAGCGGGTCCATTTCAAACCAGGCCAGATCCTCGCCCACAAAATGAAGGAGATCGCTGCACGGGGTTCCCCACTGGAGCAGATGCTGACAACGTGCCAGGTAGTCCACCCAGGGACGGCAGCATTTCCACCAGGTTTGACCGCGCCCGAAGGCCCCGCCGATGTGCCCGCAAAACAAAGGCCCCGGCGGAGGAGCATCCGTGAGGGGGTTGTGCGGGAAGGTGTGCAGGACCATCTGGTTGATGCCTTTGGCAAAAGCAAAATCCCCCCGGGCTTTCAGGAGGAAGGGGTGTTCATCCCACCGCACATCCCACTGCGTCCACGCCTCCGCGGAGACTCGGGGTTTGCCGTACAACCGCGCGCCCGAGACCGCATTGAGCAAGGGCTTGTTGTTGTTCGCATCGCTCTCTCCGCGATACCAGAACTCGCTCATGGGCTCGTCGACAGTGGCATAGTACCCCATAGGGTCCCCCGCCACCACGTCTCCCATCGCCTCCTCCGCAAACAGCCGCAGCCCCGCCTCATTGGCGCAACGCCGCATTTCCCCGTAGAAATTCCCGGAGATCAACTCCGCGATCGTGGCGGAAAAATCCCGCAGGAAGCGGCGGCTGAATGCATCGCTGTGGATCAGACAGCCCGTCAGGACGGGCAGGTAGGGCCGGGCGCTATACCCGCGGCGTTTCTCAAACTCGGACAACATCTGCGGGGTCCAGGTCATGTATCCGCACTCGTAGCTGTCGATCAACACCCCCGTGGTGGGGCACCCTGCGGGGGCGGGTCCGTCGGCGGCCGTCAACATGCCCACAAAGGAATGGAAGTGGTGGCGCACGGCGGCGGCATTGCACTTGTCGGCTTCCCAGCCGGTGGCCTCGGGGACGGCAGGATGGTTTTTGAAACCGGCATTGACATGGCCGATATGCAGGATTTCCCAGCTCCCCTCGGGCAGGGTGTGGTTCAGGTGTCCATCGGGAGAAAGCCCCTCGGTGAGGTCGACGATGTCCGTCAGATGCAGCGCCCCATCCCGGTTGTCGGTCCACGTGGGACTGGAGATTCTCTCCCGGAACCCGGCGCCGGCCAGCACCTCCCATTCGTTGGGGCGGGCCCGGCTGTCAAAGCGCAGCCCTCCCAGACGATGGACGCCGCGGTTGGCGAAACGCAGGCGCAGAGTTTGAAGCCGGCAGGATCCCAGAGACAACGTGACCGGGGTCCTGAAAAACCCCGTATGCCAGGCCGTTCTGGGGTAGCGGAAATCCAGCAGCATCTGCCACTGACCTTGGGCGTCCCTGCTTTCGAGGGTAAAGGCCAGGGGAGGTTTCTCCATGGACCAATCGTGGGAGGCGGGATGAACGGTTATGGAGCGGATCAGGACGTCCCGATCCCAGGCCAAGGTGAAAAAGGAGCACTCCGGCGTCCCTGAGTCCAGGAATCCATTCAGCAGCAACGCCAGTCCTTTCCGGTCCCCATCGGAATCGACCACAGAGGGAGGCCCCGGGGGGACTTCCTCCTCGGAGACGGGCAGAGCCAGAACGGCGATGGTGCGCGCGTCCACCTCCTCCGGAGTCATGGGGTCCCCCTGGTGTTTGGGCAGTTCATCGGGCGCGGGAGGCAGATCTTTCAGCAGGATCTCCCCGGGACGTCCGCGGCCCTGCACCCGCGTTCGGGTCCAGGTGAGGCGGCGCATGGCCTGTTCCGCTGGCACCCAGGGACCTCCGGCCATGCTCCAGCCCGGACAGTTCTCGAACACCACCTGGAGCCCGCGGTGCTCGCACTCCCTGGCTATTTCCGCAATCGCTTCGCGCCAGGGCTCTGACAGGCAGCGAACCTCGCGCTCACAGCGATCCTGAAGGGCCGGCACCACTTTGGTGGTGAACACGTGAATACCCTGAAAACCCGCCTCCTGAATGGCCTTCATGTCGGCTCGAATGCCCTCCAAGGTGATCGAACCGCCCATCAGGTGATACCAGGTCCACGGAAAACTCTTCCGGGGCGGGGCCTGAAAATCGCGTGTCCATTCGGCAAAGGGAATCGGAGAAGACTGCGTGTTCATTCGTTGGGTCAATCCTGTATTGATCGAGCGGAAGAATCGAACCCGCTGTTTTCTGCAGAGGAGACAAAGAGCAAACGCTCGCCCACGACCGGCGAGGCAAAAGGCCCGGGCAAGGGCACTTGGCCCTCCCGTTGCCGTCCGAAGAAATCCCTATCCAGCAGCAGGGGCGAGCCATCGGGGTTTTCAAAAGGAAGCCCGGGAATTTCGGCGGTGCCCAGCAGGGGGGTCGTGACCCGCTGGGTTTCCGCGTTCCGGATCTCTCCGCCCCCATTAAACTCAAGCGTCCAGCCGGCCGGCTGCCGCTGCAGGTTCAGGTGGGGAGTGCGGGCCGTCAGCACCAGCGGCTGTTCCTCCGCCCGGCAAGGCCGGGCCCCCTGACAATAGACATTGCCGCCGGCCCGCAGCGGGGTTTTGGCCTGGTCATACATCCAAAGTCCATATCCGGAAAGGAAGGGCAGCGGCGGCAGCGGAATCCCGGCGTCTCCGGCACCGTCCGTACCCTTTCCGATGAAGATGTTGTTATAGAAGCGGTTGCCACCCCCTGTGATCGTCCGCATGCCGGCGATACGCGTATCATGCGCCGGATGAAACGGCACCATCCGGCTGGAATCCGTCTGCAAGGTGATCCGGCCCGCAAACCAATTGTGGGCAAAGGCTCCGCCTTGCGACATGTCCCACAAATTGCGTTCGGAGAGGAACAGATTGTGGTCCACCAGCAGGGGGCCGTGATTCACCTCCAGAAACAGGTCATGGTGGTCATTATCGTGGAAAACATTCCCGGAGACGCGGGTCCCCTGAGACATCCAATCCAGCCAAAGCCCGCGGTAGCTGCGGAAGATGTGATTGCGACGGATCTCGGTGTCGATCGCGCCATGGAACTTGATCCCTCCCATTTCCTCACCGTGGTAAGGGCGCCGCACGTGGATGTCATGAATCACGTTGTCTGTCACAGAACTGAAGGCACACCCGAGGCTGCCGGCGATCCCCACCTGTCCGCACTGGAAGACATGGTTGCCACGGACAACATGCCCGCCGATGTGCTCCGCGCTCCACGGAATCGTGTGCGCATGGGCCCGTGCGATGGTTTGAACATAGCCCTCGGCCGAACCGGCGGCCGTGTTGTCGAACTCATCCCCGTGTTTGCCGAGCGTGATTCCGGCACAAACCGAATAGCTGACCGTGTTGTTCTCGATGATCCACCCCTTGCTCCAGTGGGTGCCGATCAGGCCAACCTGTTCCGCCGTCGGAGGAGACCACGGTGTCGCGGCCTGGCGCATCGTGAATCCGCGCACGGTGATGTAATTGCATCCCGGCCGGTCCGGATAAAACACCGTCCGGCGCACGTGGATCTCCACGTCGGCCAGGTTCGGATCGACATCCGGGAACTGCGCCTGGATCGTCGTGTGAGTGTCGTCCACGGTCGCGTACCAGAGCGGCTCTCCGCGGACAGGCTGCATCACGTCCGCGGCACCCACCGCCTCGGCCAGCCAATGCCCGTCCAGATAAACCGCCCCGCTGTGGTGCAACCGGTCTTTCGGATAAAACCAGTCGCCACGGATGAGATCCAGGTAGGGATTGAACGAACCGAACCGCTCGTTCGAAATCCGAACCTCCCAGGTGTCGTGCACCCGTTTCACCCAGCCGGTGACCGGCTCGGCCCCGGTGAGGACCACCTGCTCTCCAGGCGCGGCCTGATACGTGATACGATCCGCTTCCGACGTCCCGCCCCTGGGTGGATTGACGTATTCCCGATAGATACCCGCATGGACCGTGATGGTGTCCCCCGGCTGCGCGAGCCGCGCAGCCGCCATGATGGATGGAAAAGGATGACCAACCCCGACATGAAAATGACGAGGGGCGGACGATCGCGGAGCACCGGGTTCGCTCAACGGGCACCCTCCCCTTCCTCCCCGCTCGGGGCACGAGAGGCCCCGGCCTCCTCAGCACGGAGAAGCGTCACTCGCCCGTCCTCTGCCAAATGGAAGCGAATTCGCAACAGATGGGGCTTGGTACCCACCGGGCATGTTGCTTTGAACACCCCGGCCTCGCCTGCGCCCCATTCCACCGCCTGCCAGTCAAGCGCGGGGCCCTGGCCCGTCAACCACGGACGATCATAACAGGGCGTGATCCAGTCCATTCCTTTATAGGTTCCAGGCTTCAATCCTTTGCCGACAAGATGCTCGATCAACGCCGTCTTGTTGGCTTTCGCATCCTGGTTGCCGATCGCGATCAGCGATCCGGCCTCCATGGGATCCGCGGACGTCTGCCGCCAGGCGGACGTGAACGCCCACGGATCCTCCGTCAGATCCTGCCCATGAATCCGCAGCCGCGCCTCCATCACCTCCATGCCCGCACGGGATTTGGGATTCAGCTCCACCGACAGCCAATTCTCACCGGTCTTCAGGAACGGATAGATCCAATTAACATCCACCTTGCTCTCAGCGGGATTCACAAATGGAACAACTAACGTACCGTTCAACCAGACACGCAAACCACCCCCGCCGACCCGATGGAAATAGATCCGGTTGAAGTCCGCCGGCTGCTCACGATCCATCAAGAAGGCGACCTCGTTCACGTTCAGGGCACGGCCATGCAGCGCGAGGCCATCGACAGATCCGGTGACCCCCCTTCCGAGAACCAACCCAACCCCCGGGGCCTGCACATCGCCCTGGCGAATGGCTCCGGCTTCAAGCGGGCGGCCATTCAGATAGCAGGCCGACTGTTCCGGCGCCTGCGCATCATAGCTGAGGGTTACGTGTTGCCAGCAGCCTGGCAGAAGATCTGCGGAAAAATCACGCGACCAGCTTCCATCCGGTCCCGTCCAGGACAGGACCATGCGCCCACCATCGAGGGAAAGTTTCCGGTCCAGCGCCAGTGCGGGTCCGCGGGCATCCGCCCGCCACTCCACCCATCGGCTTTCAGCTGTGAGCGTTTCCGGTTTGATCCAAAAGCGCAGAGTACCGGCGGGAGGAAGATCGGGCGGTGCCCCACCCTCCAGAACCATCGACACCCCCGAACCATCGGTGGGCAATACCGCGACGCCATCCCGCGCCTCCGCCGACATCGCGCCAAAACGGCCGGTCAGCTCCCGATGCTGCTTCCCGCCCACCTCCTGTTCGGCATTAAAATTCCACTCCGCCACTGCGGGTTCAACCTCGAAGCCGGGCCCGCCCGTCCGGGGCGTCTCGCCGCGGGGATCCACCGCCACCAGGATCACATGCGCATAGGGAGGCAGCAGGACCTCGCAGGCCTCGCGCAGCGAAAGCGGTTTGGGAACCTGCACCACCGATCCGAAGGGAACCAAGTCCGGACGATCCAATTCGGGATCCAGTTCGATGTTTCCGGTGAAGTCCGGGCGATAGAGCGCGCCGCTTTGGAACGCATAGACCTTTTCCTGCCCATCGAACGTCGGAAGGCCCCGCAAATCCAACGGGGCTCCCTCCGGGTTGTGAATCACCCAGTACTGTTGATCACCGTCCTGGACGGTCATGGCCAGATAGGCATGCGCTGCTTCCTTGCGACCGGGCTGCGTCCTGGCCCGCAGCGACACCTCGGCGTCGGCCGTCTGGAAACTCAGCAGAGCCCGGGGCCGTTGCGCATTCGAAAATGTTCCGCGCGCCTCCACCTCACGCCCCACCATCCCTTGGTCCGCGTCATTGAAGTAGGATTCCTCCCAGAAGCCGGAGAGCTCCGCGCTGGCCTTTTCCGTGGGCAACAGGTCGTCCTTGCCCTTGATCCAGCCGAACGGCGACTCTCCGGGAAAATTATTCTCCAGAACCTTCACGCGCGCGTTGAGGAAATCGAAGCCGGCCTTGTCCGCATGAAGCACCGGATACGTCAGCGGATCCTCTTGTAGTTTGACGGGATCCTTCGCCACCCCCTGAAATCCATCCCTCGTCGGATACTGGCGGATCCCCTTGCCGGTTCCGAAATACGCGCTCAAGCCGACCGAGAGGCGTGCTTGCCCCGCGCCGTCGTCCGGGTTCTCATCCACATCGCTCTCCAGCCAGCCCACGGCTCCGTTGGGAGTGGCCAACCAGAATTCGCGGGCACGCAAAGCGGTCTCGGCGATGCCCGCGTTCACTCCCAGCGCCGCAAAGCGGTCCGTCACCGTCGGGGCCGCATGAATGCTGCTGTAATGGGGACGGTAGATCCGCGTCCCCTCCTTTGGACTCTGAATCCCCCTTTTCGCGAGAATCGGCACGGGGGCGCGGTACACCGGATGGATGCCCACCCGGGGAATGTTCACAAACCAGTGGTCCGTGCGGAGGCCTTCCGGCGTGGGCGGACGGTCGGCATCCCGGAAAACGAATCCGGCATGGGTGTTCATCTCAAACAGCGATTCCGGCGTGTGCTCGGGACCCCGCTTCCGGCCCGACACCGTACGGCTGACGAGTTGGAACGAGAAGTCGCCCGACTCGCCCGAGGCTCCCAGGTTGTTCCGATCCCAGAGGATGTAATCCCCAAAAAATCCTTCGCCCTCCTGACGCGGTCCGACCTTCACCGCCGGGTTCCAGGCCGCCGCCGCGATCATGTCTATGGCGCCATACCACTCCACGGGGTGCAGTCCCGTGCCCGAGAGGCTCTTCTCGTATTGAAGCGCCGGCGGGCTCACACGAAGCCAACGGTTTCCACTCACATGCGCCGCCATCCAATGGATGGGCAGATCCGAACCCCGGTTTGCCCCCATCAGCCCGAAATCCTTGGCTTCCGACATCTGAGCGCGGTTGTGGGCCAGATGCGTGTCCGGATCCTTGCGAACCACCCGGGTATTCGTCTGCAAATAATAGTTGCCCTGGGCGACGATCTGGCGGCGCAGCGTCTCCGCCGCCTCGAGAAAGCGGGGGTCCCGTTCATCATAAAGCGCCCCCCAAAGGCCCACCGTCTGCACAAACTGCGGTCCCTCATAAAAATAACAATGCGTGTAATTATGGACGTAGCGGCGCGCGCCATCCCCCATGAACCCCACCCAATAGTTGCGGATCGCCGCCAGCATCAACTGATCCCAGTAATCCGCCCACTCCACAGATACCCCCCGCCACAGATCATTCGCACCCGTGTACTTGAGTTTCTGCAGCCGCAGCAGCGCCGAAAGCTCCAACCCGTTGCGGAGCGCAAAAACCGAATGGTTATACAGTGCCGCCTCGGGATTCATCGCATCCGCCATCAGGGAGTTCTGCCCGGCGTTGAATCCGAAGAAATTGGAGAGCAACTGGGTGTTTAAGGCCCGCTTTTCCTCGACGGTCAGCAGATCGGGCTCGAAGATCTCGATGAGCAGATAGACGAAATACACATTGCGCCCCTGGTAGGGGCCGCCTCCGCCATTGGGCACCTCGATCTGGTTGGGGTTGATATACCGCTGACGCAGGGTCGCTATCAGCGCATCACGCACCTGCGCGCGCACTTCCGGGGGCATCGAGGCGAGCGGACTCTGCGCGTGGAAATACAACAACGCCAGGCTTTCGGGCGTCTCCCTCAGGATGGCCTTCATATTGGCCGGCGAAACCTTTTCCTTCAGGAAGGCGAGTACCGGGTTGGGCGTGCCATCGGGCCCCTTCTCCAGAATGGGCGGCAGGGTTCGCTTCACTCCAGTCATGGCGGTCTGTAGGATTTCCCCCACGTACAGGTTCTTCAGTCCGGGATAGGCCTGCAACACGTACTCATCCTGGGTCGTATAGCCTTCGGAGAGCGGGACGCTCCTCCACGGGTTCTCCGCCACGGGCTGTCCCTCGGCATAGGTACGGATGGCCTGCGGGATCCAATCGGGATTGCGATACCCGACCACGTGAGCGACCTCTTTCGCGTTTTCAGCCCGGAGCCCAAACGGCAGGACCAGCCAGGCCGCACTCAACCTCAACAACGTGGATTTTCGATTCATCGCTTTTGTCTCCTATTTGAACGTATACTAGATGATTCCTTCACCACGCCCTCTCGGGCCGAAAAAGTCATTCTGAGGCCATGCAGGGGGCAAACCATACACTTCTGCGCCGGTTGAGGGGCACCTGCAAAACCGGTGACGGTTGCCACGCCGGTTCACTCCCCTCCCTTTGCCGACTTCAGGTGACCCACCATGAAGGGAACAAAATCCGCGCGAACCTCTCTGGAGGGAACAATCTTCAAGGCCGGCGCATGGAGATACGCCCCCTTCAACCCGGTTTCCTCCACCCGCGCCTTCAGCGCCTTGATGTGCAAAGGATGGTGATGGACCAAATTCATGCTCGGATTATCCAGATCCACCGGAGCATCCGGCATGTCATTCCTTGCATAAAAGGGCGGGTCATCCGCTGACATCCAGGCGAGCATGTCGAGCTCCTTGCCCTGGGATTTCCTGGGCCATTTACGGGCGTCCGGATCGTTCAGAATCGCCGGCCACTGGCTGATGTCATAGGTCGACTGCGTGGCGAAGGCACCCGCCACCGCAAGCCGTGTCGACTCCCGCAGCACGGGATCCGGGCTGCGGGAATCCGCCATGTCGTCGTGGAAGGCCAGCCACAACGAGGTTCCCGCTCCAGCCGAACTGCCGTAGGCTCCAACCCGGGTCTTGTCGATATTGTATTCGGCCGCCTGGCTGCGCAGGAACTGCAGAGCGCGTTTGGAATCCTTCAGGCTGCCGAGAATGCCCTCCGGATTCGTGCGGTACCGATAGCTGATCGTGGCGAACGAGACGCCCGCGGCGAGAAACTCGTCGATCTGTTTCGATCCATAGATCTTGCTCTTGTCGTTGTGCAGGAAGCCGCCGCCGTGGATATAGATCACCAACGGCGTCGGTTTGTCCGACTTCGCCAGCCAGATGTCCAACACATTCCTTTGATCCGGGCCGTAGGTCACATTCGTGAACGTGGCCGGAACCCCCTGGGCGGAGAGCGCCTCGCCCGTCGTCCGCCTTCCGGCACGCGGCCTCCTATCGCCAAAGTCCTCCTCCTGTGACCTCACGGTGGCAGGCAACAGGCAAAACGTAATCGCGATCGAGAGGAGAATCCAGGAGGTTTTCATTACGGGAGCTCGAAGGGTTTGAGGAACAGGCAAAGGTGCGGGCCCTTAGGCCGATAAACCTAAAAACGGTGATGGGAGGGATGCAGATGTGGCAAGATCTTTGAGCGAAAGGGCTTGTGCGAAACCGAGGCCTACCCGAAGGTATGGTGAGTGTTTCGTACAAGCGCTTGCAGCCAAAGAAATGGCCGCAGATGCGCCCGAACCATTACCGTTGTTAGGATAAAGAGCGAGGGAAGGGGGGAAGGTGTGGTAGGAGATGTGAGGACAGGTTGGCATCTCCAATCGCCGGCGACCCCCACCCCGCGGCGGCGGAAGCCGCCTTGGAGGGCGGGAACGTGTTCCCGCCATGGGGGAGCGCCGTTGGCAGCGCCGGGGCGGATCCATCCTGATCCCACCGACACCCCCGATTCTCCCGGCCATTTTTCCCGCCGAAGGATCGTTCAAAATCCCTCCTTCAGGATCATACGGTAAAACGCGCGGGAACCGCCGGGGGCGGGAACCTGAAAGGTCTGGAGGCTGTCAACGCCCCTCACCTCCGGAGGCATGCCCACGGAGCTCCACTCCACCAGGTCCGTGCTGTGTTCCACACGGTACAGGAAGCTGGCATCGGAGGGAATGGAGAGGGTCGCGGCGCCTCCACTCGAAATCTGCGACACCTGAAGGGGCTCGGCGGCGGCAGGGTGCAGGGCCAGCAAGCCCAGGTTGCGGAACAGGAACTCCGCGCAGCGGCGGTCGATCTTCTTCCCTTCCACCACATTATCCCAAAAAGCCCCCCAACATCCGTGTCCGGCACCCTCAATAGGATAGAATTCGTACTCCAGGCCGATGGCATCACAGCGGGCCGTCAGGTCCAGCGACTCCTGGATATCCACGGTCGTGTCTGCGGTGCCGTGCACGATAAACACCGGCGGGTCACCCACCTCCACCCGGTTCTCCTTCCCGTACATCCCCCCCCACAAATCCACGATCGCCCCAACCTCCGCTCCGGCCCCGATCACATCTCCCTCCTGATATCCCTCCAGCAGGGCAGTGACCCCACCGGCGGACGCCCCCACAATCCCAATCCGATCCGGATCAATGTTCCACGCTGCCGCGTTCGCCCTCAACCAGCGCACGGCTTTCGCCGCATCCTGCGCCGCCGCGTTCCTCGTCCGGTTGATCACTTGTAGATTCGAAAAGGGCCCCGCCTCCGCCGCCGGATCGTCCCCCACCAACCGATAGTCGATCGAGGCCACCACATAACCTCGCTGCGCGTAGCGCTTGCTGAAGTCGACAATCGAGGCCTCGGTGCGGTCGTTGTTTATGAAACCGCCGCCGTGAATCGCGATCAAAGCGGGGAGTCGGGGAGGGAGGCCCACGCCGGTCGGCTGATAGAGATCGAGCCGGAGATCCATCGTGCCGGTGAGGGTGGGATATCCCAGATCCCCCGTTCCGTAGACGATCCCACTGGTGATCTGGAATCCGAACATCGAATCCAGGAAAGGGCTGGATGCGGTGACGTTGCCGGGGCGGAAGCCCAACAAAAGGGCGCCCAGGAGGGCGAGCCTTATGGAACTGGCGGATGTCTTGGGTGTGTTCATAGATGTCTTCAGGGTGGGCGAAGGGGCGGGCAGGTGAATCACGGGGCGGAATTCCCTTCCCGCATCGGCCGGGAATGGTTTAGGTCTCCTTCATGGTTTAGTCCGCCGTATATCGGAGGCGCAGGAGCCTCAACGGACCCTGGCCCGGCGCGTGATCCACTTGAATCGACCCCTCCGCACCCATCACGACGGGCTGCCACGTCAGGTCATCGGTCGCATTCAGCCAGGGTCGGTCATAATCCTCTATCCGCCATTCGGGGCGACGATAGTCGTTTATTTTCAGTCCCCGGGCGCGCATCTCCTGGATATGAACCTGCTGTCGCGCAATCTGGGCGTCGTAGGCCGCCAGAATCCAGGAACCCAGCCCGTCACGGCCGACAGAGACCGTTTCCCACTGGGAATTCTCCACCTTGCGCCCCCGGATCCAGACATCCATGGAAAGCTCCATCGGCCCTTTCACATTCTCAATCTCCACCCCGATCACATTCTCACCCGGTTTGAGATGGCGTGTAAGCTTGTTGCTGTCGAAGACGGCCGTCGTTGGCGGACGCAACCGGGTCCCGTTCACAAAAACATTGGCTTTCGCGCCATGCAGTACAATCCGGTTGTAGGTTTCGGGCAACTCCCGGTCGATCAGGAAATTGAGTTCGCCCGGGGTCAGCACGGCATCGTGGACGGAGAGTTCCCGGAACGCCGCCGCCACGCCGCGTCCGAGCGTCAGGTTCCCCGGCGCATCCGCTGCCGATACCTTGCCTTTCCCTGGCTGCCGCTCCATATCGTGAACCCGAAGACTCCAGGTCGATGGATCCTCAGAGGCGTAGCGGAACACCACCGGCTGCCAAATGCCGGCCTCCAGGTGTCCGGCAAAACGACAGGCCTTGCCGCCCTTGCGCGCCCAGAGCCCATCGGGTCCCCAGCCCAGCTCAACTCCATCCGGCCCGCCGGAAGCAAACAGCCAGACGGTTCCGGTCGGTACCGCCGTGGGACGCACCCATAGACGGACCGTACCCCGCTCGGGCATCCCGAGCCGATCGCCTGTCAGCTCCTCACTGGCCTCCACACGCAGGGCGTCCGACTCCACCGCCACGCCTCCCTGCAACGGCGAGCCGCTGCCGGTCAGTTCGCGCGTGGAATTTCCGGATCGGTTCTCCGGACGGAAGCGCCATTGCGCCACCTCGGGGCGAACCTCGAAGCCGGGGCCACCGGTCTGTATGTCCCCGCCCTCGCTCACCAGCACTAAATGCGCATGGGAGGGAATCACCTCGCGGATCGCCTCCCGCAGCGGCTGCGGTTCCGGATTCTGGATCACACTGCCGTACACCACCTCGTCCTCTTTGTCCGCCTCGGGGTTCACCTCGACATTCCCCAGGAAATCCGGACGATAACGCGCTCCGCTGCGGTAGGCCCGAACCATCCCGGTGCCCTCTAGGAAACAGGTCCCCAGGTCAAGCGGCTCCTCCCCCGGGTTAAACACCACCAGGCACCTCATTTTTCCATCGATCACCTCCATCGCCAGATAATCGGCCTCCACACCCGGCAGAGTCACGCGCCTGCCTTGGACTTCGGTTTCGGCGTCCACCGTTCCGACACTCACCACCGCAAGCGGACGCTCCCCTTCGGAAAAACGTTTCCGAACCTGCACCTCACGCGAGAACGTACCAATGGCTTCGAGATCGGAATACCTACGCGCGTAGGGACCGCGCATTTCCGTGCCTTCCTTGTCAACGGGATAGAAATCCTCCGGTTTATTCAGGTTCGCAAAGATTGGCCCTGGGGTGAAATTCTGTTCGAGCACCCGGACCCGGAGGTTGAGCAGATCAAACCCGTTGCGATCGGGTGTGAGGGTGGGAATGCTGTCCGGCGAGCCGGGGGGAACCACATGGAAGCCGTCTGAAACCTTATAACTGAGAATCCTGCTGCCCAGGAACCCCTGAAGGTTGAAGGACAGGCGGGCATACCTGTCGCCGTTCTTCGGATCGCGGCTCACATCCCCGGAGAGAAGCCCTACCGCGCCGTTGGGCGTGGCCAGCCAAAGTTCACGACAGACGGCATCCGTATCCTTCGAATGACCCAGCGCGGCCATGGTCGCAAAACGATCCGTTTGCGTGGCGGACCAGATACCATCCTGCCAGTGCGGAGGATACCCCGGAGCCACGCCATCATCTTCAGGGTGGGCCCGCTTGATTTCGTGCCAATAATTGACCTTTTCGGGGAAAATCCCCACCCAGGTCAGGTGAGCCAGCCGATGATCCATGCGAAGGCCGTCCGCGGCGGGTGCCGCGCCGTTGTTTCTGGCGATAAACCCGGCAAACGTGTTCTTCTGGAAAAACGATTCCGGAACATCTTCTGGATTCGACTTACGATCGACCACGCCGCGACCCACGAATTGGAATCCCCAGTTGCCGAATTTCCCGGTGGCGCCCAGGTTGTTGCGGTCCCAAAGCAGATAGTCCTGACGGAAGCCAGGCCCAGTGGAGGGGTCGGGCCCGATCTTCACCGCCGGATTCCACGCCGCGAGGAAGGTGAAAGGAAGATACCGCAGGTTTTCGTTCGGATCTTCCAGTTGCTTTTGCGCGACCAAGGCTGGGCCGGTTTGGCGGAGCCAACGGTTGCCCGTCACGTTCGCAAGCACCCAGTGAAGGCCTGGATCCGAATCCCGATGGACGAGCTCATTGCCGAACGCCTTGCCCTCGGACATTTGAGAACGACTGTTCGCATGAAGAGAATCCGCGTCCGACTCCACCACGCGCATGGAGGTCATTTCATAATAATTCCCCATCGCGAGCATAAAATGCTGCAAGGCCTTGTTGGCCATCATGAGCTTGGGGTCGTTCTCGTCGTAGGTATAGAGATAGTTCGTCAACAGCATCTTCAGCTGGGGCCCCTCGTAATAATAGGCATGGGTGCTGTTGGGGGTGTAGCGGGCCGCACCGTCCCCCATCAACACACAGCTGTAATTGCGGGCAATCTCCACCGCGACATCATGCAGATGGGACGCATAGTCTTCAGGAAATCCGGGCCAAAGGGTTTCCGAAGCGCCATAACGGGCCCTCTGCAACTCGATCAGCGCCGACCAGTCCAGGAAATTGTTATAGGTGAACACATTCTTGTTGAAGATGCCCGAAAGGACATCCATCCAATATCCCACCATGCCGATCTGGCCATTGTACCCGTAAAGCGGCTGCTTCATCACCCGGTTGAGCAGGCGGCGCTGGTCCATCGTGAGCGCGTTCGGCTCGAAAATCTCCAGCAGCAGGTAAGGTCGGAGGACCTTGTACACCTCATACTCTCCGCTCGAATAACCGGGATCCAGGGCCTCCGGCTTGATGTTTGTAAACATCTCGGCAATCATCCGCTCCCGCAAAAGGGCGCGGTCCTCCGGAGACGCGTTCCGCAGCGGGCTTTGCGCGTGGAAATACAGATCGGCCAGCATGGCAGCATCCAAATCCTTTAGCGCCTTGGCACCGCCCAGATACCGTTCGGAAAACTCGGCCAGCGCCGGGTTCTTCCGCCCGTCCGGCGCCTGCTCCACAAAGGGGGTCAGCGTCCGCTTGATCCCCTTAAGGGCAGCGACCTTTTCTGCTTCAGGCAACGATTTGATCGAGGGATATTTCGCGTAAATGTATGCGTCTTGTGATTCAAAGCCGGCGGCACGAGACACCGATTTCCATGGATGCTCGAGAACCGGCTGATCCGCCCCGTACTCGCGCACCATCTGTGGCGTCAGTTCCCACGGCAAATAGCGACCACTCTCCTGGGTCTGGGGCTCCGCGGGGGTAACGACGGCGGAGTCCTCCCTGGGAACCGGCGCACAGGAGGCGGCGGTCAGGCCGACCCCGCAGATCAGGAGTTTTACGGGCCAGTTTGTTTTGGCACTTTTATTTTTCATTTTCATATCTGGTTCTCCATTTTCAGCGTGAAACAGTTAAAGAGTCTCCACCACCGTCCGCCCCGACGCATCGGCGCGGAAATGGTGAGTGACGGATCCGTCCGCACGTTTGACGGTCATCGTATCGCCCTCCATCGTCACCGCGAAGGATTCCTCCCCCTCCGCGGCGTCCCAGGCGCGCAGCAGCACCTTGAGGCGCACACCGGGCACCTCCGAGGAGATCAGCAGGCGATTGACGGGCTCCGCGGACCAGGACATTTCCACCGGCTCGAGACGGAAGTCGAGCGCCATGTCCGGATTCGCGGTGTCAAAGGCATACACAGACAGTTTGCGCGTGCCGTTCTTCTCGCCCAGGACGATCAGATTCGGGCCGGACTTCCGGTCCACCACAATATCGTTCTCGGTGATCATCTGCCAGCGGTAGAGCCGGCGTTCGTTGTCCTGCCTCAGGTCATCGATCACGAGGGAGTAGGGCTGCGCGCCCCGGACCAGGCCCACGGTGCGGAAGGCGTGCTCGACCGGAAGATAAGGCCGGAGGTACAGAGGGCCTTTCCGGGTGGCGAGGTTGGAAAAGTGCGGATGGTCGCTCCAGGGTTTGTCGGCTCCGGGAACCTTCAGCTTCCACGGCTCCATGCCGATCCAGTCGTTCGGAGTGCTGGGATCCGGCAGGTCTCCGGCGGCCTGGCGGATCTCGGCCGTGTGCGCCCAGGACGTCTTCAGATCAAAGGCACCCCAGGAAATCCCACTCGTGTGCGCAAAATCGACCATCTTTCCGGGATAGGCCCCCGTCGGCTTCCCCTCGATCAGGATCGTGCTCAATTCCGCGCCGTTCATCGGGCCCCGGCGGCTGTTGGGATACAAGGACCAGACCCGTCCCTGCGCGCTGAGCGCGAACATGCCGTAGCCATCGCAGGCGTGGCCCTGCTGCAACGATTTCACCCGGGACTGAATCGCGACGTCGTCGGCCCCCCAGCCGCTCTTGGCGGCGAACATCGCCAACTGCGGATCGATGTGGGCCAAAGGAATCTCCTTCAGCACCTCCGCACATGCGCCGGGATCCTCCGGCAGGATGTCCTCCGAAGCGAAAATCGCGGCGAGCACAGGGCCCGCGGTGATGGACGCAGGGGAACCCGGGTCCACATTACGCGCCACCAGGGCGATCGCGGGATCCTCCGGGTAGGCGTAGCGCAGAGCCAGCACATTGCGTGGACCCAGAATCTGGGTTCGCGCTCCCCCCCAGGCACCGAAGGTCAGAAACTCTTTCCCCTCCCACGGCTGCAAGCTCAAGGCCAGGAAACGCGAGACCGACTGGCGCACTCTCGGATACGCCAGCGCCTTGCTCCCGCGCTTTGCCGCAAACGGGAACGCCCAGGTGCCCAGGGTCCCCTTGCCCAATCCTTCGGTCGGCGAGCCGTCCCGCGTGAAAAAATAGTGCGCATAGATATCAACGGCCTGGACGAAGGCGTCCACCACGCGCGGGTCACTGCCCTCCTCTCCTTCGATGGCCAGCGCATTGACGGCACCCTGCCAGTGGAAGGGCTGCCAGTTGCCCTGGAGCAACCCCGTGATCCCCATACCGAAGGTCCGGAGGTCGCGGGTGGAGGTCGCCAAGAGGCGCCGCACCTGCGCGCGCTGCTCTTCCGTCATGTACGTATGCGCGAAGTCATACGCCAGCCCCAGACTCATCTGACCCTGGTACACCGGACCGGGCAACTCCTTCATCACCGGTCCGTATTCCTGGATGGGCAATTCCGCGCGAATCTCCCCGGGAATATTCTCCATCGCGGCGGAGCGCCCCCTCTCCCGCGAAGCGGCCACCAAGGGTTCCAGGATCGAGGCGTAGGTCGCCAGCGCGGCACCGACCCGGCGTCCTCCCTCGGCATCGTCATCGATCAGACAGCGGAACGCCTCCTGCTCGAGGAGAATCCCCATCCAGTTGCGCGGGATCACCCCGCCCTTGCCCCGCTCGGTCCATGTGTCAAAAGCCGCCGGCTTGCGGCCCTCGACCAACTCCTGGTAGCCGGTCGACGCCCATTCTTCTTCGGTGAGAATCCGGAGGTGTTTCCGGATGACCGCCATGGCGGCGCGTCCTTCGCGGGTTTCCGTCACGCGCCGGCGCAGATCGGGGACATCCTCGGGGTTGAACAACAGACGCGGATGAACCCCCGGGGCGGGCACAGGCTTGAAGCGTTCACTGGCATATCCGTCCAAATCCGCTTCCGGCCCCTGCACCGGCCAATCCTGAAAGGTCTGCCGCCAATAGGCCACCTGCTGCTCAGGGCTCTCCCAGGCTTTCCCATGAAACCTCTTCCAGGAATCCGCCTGGGCCACCGCCGCCAGCGGGGCACAAGCCAGCACCAACATGCCCGCTCGATAAAGTACAGCCATCGGTTTATTCATCTGTTTCTCCTTCTTCTGATTTTTATATTGATGTGAAGGCTTTGATCAGGACAACCCGGCTCGTGAATCACTCCAGAACAAATCGGCAGCGCATCAGATGCAAGCGCCCTGTTTTCTCCGGCATCAGATTCCAGCGGGCCTCGCCGCCCTCCACCGGCAGCGGCTGCCAGGACAGGGCATCGGCTCCCACCAGCCAGGGACGGTCGTAGGCAGCGACCCGCCAGGTCTCCCTTCGGTAATCCGAGGCGGGTTTTCCGCTGGCCTTGAGGTTCGCGATATGGGCCTTTTGCCGGGCAATCTGGGCCGTATAGGCGTCAAGCATCCAGGAACCCACCGCATCACGCTCCGTTTCACAAACCTCCCACACCGCATTCTCCAGTTTGCGCCCGCGGATCCATACCTCGGCGCGGAGCTTGGCCCCATTGGGAAGCTGCGTCAGCTCGAATCCGATCACGTTCTCTCCAACCGGCTTGAGGTGACGGGTCAGTTTATTGCTGTCAAAAACCTTTGTAGTCGGCACGCGCAGGCGATTGCCATTGACGAACACGGAGGTGATGTCGCCCTTGAACACGGCCGAGGGGTCCGCCTTGAGCACGATGCGGTTATAGGGTTCAGGCTGCTCGCGATCCACCAGATAGTTGAGTTCGCCCGGGGTTAACACGGCATCATGCACCGAGAGGTCCTTGAACTCCGCGGCCAGCCGCAGCCCGAGCGTCAACCGGTCCGGTCCGGTATCCGCGTTCACGTCTCCGGGCACGACGGCCCGCTCCGCGTCATGAACCCGAAGACTCCAGGTCGAGGGATCCCCGGACGCGTAGCGGAACACCACCGGCTGCCAAATGCCCACCTCCAGGTGTCCGGCGAAACGACGGGTCTTGCCGCCCTTGCGCGCCCAGAGCCCCTCGGATCCCCAGCCCAACTCAACCCCATCCGGCCCGCCGGAGGTGAAGAGCCAGGCCGGATCGGACGGCGCGGATTCGGGACGGATCCAGAGACGGACCGTACCCGCGTCGGGCATTTTCAGCGGGTCGCCTGAAATCACATCGGCGGTGGCCACTTTCAGGGCGTCCTCGCCCACCGCCACGCCTCCCTGCAACGGCGAGCCGCTGCCGGTCAGCTCAACCGTAGTCTCCCCGGAACGGTTCTCCGGCCGGAACCGCCACTGAGCCACCTCGGGACGCACCTCGAAGCCGGGGCCGCCGGTCTCGATATCGCCCCCCTCCGCCACCAACACCAGATGGGCGTGCGGCGGAATCACCTCAAGTATCGCTTCGCTCATCGGTTGTGCATGTGGATTCTGAACGACGCTTCCGTAAACCACCTCATCCTCTTTGTCCGCCTCAGGGTTCACTTCCACATTGCCCAGGAAATCGGGCCGATAACGCGCTCCACTGCGGTAGGCACGAACCCGCTCCTCGCCGCCGAGCGTACAGGCCCTCAGGTCCAGGGCCTTGCCCCCCGGATTAAAAACCACCAGATACCTGGTTTTTCCGTCGGTGACCTGCATGGCCACATGGTCGGCAGCAACCCCGGGCAACGTGATCCGTTTCGCGGTGAGGGTTGACGTGGTGTCGCCGGTCCCCACAGTCAGCAAGGCCAGCGGACGCTCCTCCGGCTCAAAACGTTTCCGTACCTGCAACTCACGCCAGAAAACCCCGTGACTTTCGGTGTCGGCATACTTTCGCTCGAAGAGCCCGCGCATTTCCGGGCTTTCCTTGTCCACCGGATAGAAATCCTCCGGTTTTTGCAAACCCGCAAAAAGGGGCCCTTCGGTGAAATTCTGTTCGAGCACGCGTACCCGGAGGTTGAGCAAATCAAATCCATTCCCATCCGGCGTGATCGTCGGTATGCTGTCAGGCGAATCGGGGCGATCCACATGGAATCCGTCTGAAGTCTTGTAGTAGGTTCGAATCGTGGTCCCCAGGAAACCCTGGAGCGTGAAGGACAGACGGGCAAACCCATCGCCGTTCTTGGGATCACGGCTCACATCGCCGGAGAGGAGCCCCACGGCCCCATGGGCGGTGGCCAGCCAGAGTTCGCGACAAACGGCTTTCGTATCCTTCGATCGACCCACTGCCGCCAGGGTAGCAAAACGATCCGTTTGCGTGGCGGACCAGATTCCACCCTGCCAATGCGGTGGATACCCCGGCCCCACGCCATCGCCCTCGGGATGCGCGCGTTTGACCGCTCCCCAGTATTGAACCTTTTCCGGGAAAATTCCAACCCAGGTCAGATTGGCGATCCGGTGATCCATACGAAGCCCCTTCGCATCGGGGGCCGCACCGTTGTTTCTGGCAATAAACCCGGCAAACGTGTTTTTCTGAAAATACGATTCCGGAACATCTCCTGGATTCGCCTTGCGATCGACCACGCCGCGGCCGATAAAATGGAACCCCCAGTTGCCGAATTTACCGGTGGCCCCCAGGTTGTTGCGGTCCCACAAGAGATAATCCTGACGGAAACCCGGCCCGGTGGAGGGGTCGGGCCCGATCTTCACCGCCGGATTCCAGGCGGAGACATACGAAAAGGGAAACTCCGTCCACGTCTGTTTCGGGTCCTCCAGTAGCTGTTCCGCAAACAAAGCGGGTCCGGTCTGGCGGAGCCACCGGTTGCCGGTGACGTTCGCAAGCACCCAGTTGCCCGCCAGATCCAAACTGCGATGGACGAGCTCTGAGCTGAAATTCTTGGCCTCGGACATCTGGGAGCGGCTGTTCATATGCAGGGAATTGTCATCCGACTCCACCACCCTCATGGCGGTCATCTCATAATAATTGCCCATCGCCAGCATAAAATGCTGCAACGCCTTGTGGGCCTCCATTAGCTTGGGATCCTTTTCGTCGTACGTATACAGATAGTTGCCAAGCAACGACTTGAGTTGAGGCCCCTCGTAATAATACGCATGAGTGGTGTTCGGCGTGTAGCGGGTGGCGCCATCCCCCATCAACACACAGCTGTAATTGCGGGCAATCTCAACCGCGAAGTCGCGCAGGTGCGACGCGTAGTCTTCGGAGAAACCGGGCCAAAGGTTATCCGATGCGCCATAACGAGCCCGCTGCAGCTCAATGAGCGCCGACCAATACAGCAAATTGTTATAGACGAACACATTCTTGTTGAAGATACCCGTGAGCACCTCCACCCCGTAACCCGCTATGACCAAGTGCCCATTGAATTTATAAAGAGGATCCTTCATGAGCCGGTTGAGCAGGCGACGCTGATCCATCGTCAATGAACCGGGCTCAAAAATCTCGAGCAACAGGTAGGTCCGGAGAACCTTCCCCACCTCATACTCTCCATCGGAGAACCCAGCATCCATCGCATCCGGCTTGATGTCCTTGAACATCGCGGTGATCATCTGGTGCCGCAAACGGGCGCGTTCCTCGGGAGACGCGTTCCGCAACGGACTTTGCGCGTGGAAATACAGATCCGCCAAGATGCCAGCATCCAGATCCCGGGTCGCCCGGGCTCCGCCTGTATAACGCCGCGTGATTCCCGCGAGTGCCGGGTTGGTCCGGCCATCCGACGCCTGCTCCAGAAAGGGCACCAGCGTCCGTTTGATTCCCTTGATGGCGGCAACCTGCTCCGCCTGAGGCAGGGCTTGCAGCGATGGGTAGGTCGCCAGGATGTATTCATCCGCATTCTCAAACCCCGCCGCTTTCGGAACACTCTTCCACGGGTGTTCCAACACCGGCTGATCCGGCGCATAATAACGCACCCGCTGCGGCGTGACCTCCCACGGCAGATAGCGGCTGGGGTCTTTCGTCACGCTGTGCGAGCCCGCTTCCGCCAGACAGACCGATGCGATCATGCCAATCCCGCCAGCCACAAATCGGCCCAGCCATCCGGCACCTGCAACGATAGGTCTCCTGTTTAACATTTTGCTGCTTGTTGGGGTACTGTTGATTCATCGATCACCCCGGCCACCCCTATCTGACCTGTGGTTGTGCTCATTCGGAGGCCTCTTGGATGTCAAAGGACCATGTGCTGTCCCGCGGAACAAAAACCGGGAAACGGCCGAACGGTTCGTGGATCACCGCGTTCTGACCGCCCTCGTACTCCTGCTCGTGGTTCCAAACGCTCTTCCAGATTTGGCCCCGGGGAAAATACACGTCCCGTGACAGGCTGCCGGCCTCGGTGATCGGCGCCACCAGAAAATCGGACCCGAAGAGGAACTGGTCCTCACAGTCCCAGCAGGCGCTGTCCTCGGGAAACCCGACAAACAGGGGGCGCATCACCGGAAGGCCCGTCGTGGAGGCGAGCGCCATCTGTTCGTGCAGGTAGGGCCGCAGTTTCTCACGCAGATGCAGATATTGCGCGATCAGGTGCTCCGCCCTGTCGCCGAAGCTCCAGATCTCATTGGCCACCCGCTCAAAACCCTCGGGGCCATCGGAAGACCGGCATCCATGCAGGCGGAAGATCGGGCAGAACAGGCCGTATTGGAACCAACGCACGATCAACTCGCGGAACTCGGGGCGGTCGATGTTGCCGCCGTGGAATCCGCCAATGTCTGTGCACCACCAGGGGATGCCGCTCATCGCCATATTGAGGCCCGAACGGATCGAGTCGCGCAGGGAGTGAAAGGTGGATGCGATATCCCCGCTCCAGATCGCCGCGCCAAAACGCTGGCTGCCCAGATACCCGCTGCGGCAAAGCGTCAGGAAACCACTTTCCCCTTTGGCTTTGAGGCCGTCGTGGTACAGCTGCTGCATGTGCCACGGATATCGCGCCCCCACTTCCCTCGCGTTTCCTGCCTGATAGCGGATATCCGTGAGGTTCGGACGCTCGGTGATGAGCTCGGGCTCGATCGCGTCCAGCCAATACGCTCGAATCCCCCACTTGCCATATCCCGCCTCCACGGCCTCCCAAATCCGACGCCGCGAGGCTTCCGAGGTCGGGTCCACCAGCGCCAGCGGCTCCCAGCGGCGGCTGCGCGACGCATCGCGGAACGCCACATGGAAGGGCGGACCGTTCTCGCGGCGCACCAGACACTCCTCCTCGTGCAGGGCACTGAAATTCCGGCTGGCCATGCTCACCGTGGGCCAGTTCGACACCACCAGCTCCACCCCCATCTCCTTGAGTTCCGCGACCATGGCCTCCGGGTTCGGCCAGTCCTCCGGATCAAAATCGAAATCCCCGCTGTGGGACCAGTTGAAATAATCCACCACGATCGCGGAGAGCGGGAGGCCGCGGCGTTTATACTCCCGGGCCACCGTGAGAAGCTCGTCCTGAGTGCGGTAGCGCAGTTTGCACTGCCAGAAACCCGAGGCCCAAGCCGGCAAAACCGGCGCGTGCCCCGTCGCATCCGCGTACCATCCCAGAATCTCCGCCGGCGTCTCCCCCGCCTTCACCACAAAATCCAGCGCACGGGTCTGCTCCGCCACCCACACCGTCCGGTTGCGCCCGAGCTCCACCCGGCCGACCGAGGGGTTGTTCCAGATGAAGCCATAGCCGCGGCTGGAGACGAGGAAAGGAATGTTGATCTCGCAATTGTGGTGGTACAGGTCGAGCACACAGCCTTTTTGGTCGAGGTATCCATGCCGATGCTGCCCAAGCCCGTAAAATTTCTCTCCCTCCCAGGCCGCGAAGTGGCACTCCACCCGGTAGGTCCCGTTGCCCAGGCTCTGGAAAGCCCCCGTCACCGTCTGCGCATTTCCCGCGCACTCGATCAACCGCGATGCACGCAGCAGACATGTGCCGTCCCCCACCCGGTAAAAACGGAGCTGCCCCTGGTTGTAGGTCGCCAACAGGTTCCCCTGCCGGATCGACGCCTCCACCTTGCCGGCCTGCCCCTCCAAGTCCGTGATCCCCGTGGTCAGCTCCACCTGGGTCCCCGCCTCACTGCGGATCTCCATCTGCGGCTCCTGCCCGCACTTCACCGGCAACAACACCCCATCCTCCTCTGGAAACACCGCGTTCCTCGTCGCCCTCACCCTCAAGGCATCTTCTCCCCATGCCTGAATTTCCACCCGCAGATCCAGGGTGCGTATCCTCAATCCTTCTATGCTTTTCTCAATCGTCATGGCCGTCCGTTCCTTTCCTGTCGGGTTTCCAGGAGTTCCTGTGGGCGGTATCGGTCTCGGCTACTCCCGGTGGCAACCGCCCTGCGGGCGGCCACCTTCCTTTCCTGTTTCCTTTTTTCGTGTACAATTGCGATACAATTCATCTCATCTCCTGACGTCTATTCCGAAATCCAACATACTCCCTCACCCCACATGATCCTCCGATCCCCCGGTATCCCCCTTGTACCCCCTCCGATAAAAACACCCCGGCTTCTGGGAAGCCGGGGTGTCTTCTCTCCTCTTCTCCTCAACCGCGCCGGCGGCGCATCCCCATCACTACCGCCACTCCCGCCAACCCAAACAACGCCAGCGTCGAGGGCTCGGGGATCACGGTATACGTGAGGGCGATGGTTGTGTTGTCGTTAAGACTACCATTCCAATCGATGGAAGCGCTGTCGATGTTGGCACCCAAGGTGCCGATCGTCAGGCCGCTGGCAAACGCATGGGTGGTGGCCGTGGTGCCGCCATCGCTGAAGAAACGGAAGAGATCCACCGTGTAGGTACCGTTGGCCTCTGTACCCGACAGGGTCAGGTCGATGACGTTGCTGTTCAGGACAAGATCGCCGCTCGCGTAGTTCCAGAAATCCAACTGATCGGGCGTGCCGCCGTTGCCGGCAAGGGTGAAGGCGAACTTGGCACCGCTGCTCATGGTGAGCACGTTGCCGGCGTTGTTGACGCCGTCCAGCGTGAGGGATTCGATGCTGGCGGCAGCTCCCGGCGCGAGGATGGCGCCGCTGCCAATGGTCGCAGCTCCGGTCACGGCGATGCGGCCGCTGCCGCCAAGGGTGCTGTCGGCATTGGTGACGGAATAGGTGGATGTGCCCGAGGTGGTGACGTGCGAACCGTTGATCAGCAGCGAACCGCCATTCACCGTGGTCGTGCCTTTGTAGGTGTTGTTTCCGGAGAGGGTCTGGGTGCCCGCGCCGTTTTTGATCAGGTTCATTGTTTGATTCACAGTCGACTCCTTCACAATGCCCCCGAAGCTGGCGTCACCGAGCACACTGGTGTCGATGGTATGCGTGCTGTTCGTTTCTGCGTTGAAGGTCCCGGTGGATCCGGAAAGACCGCCGACCGTCACGTTACTCCGCGTGCTGACGAGGCCGTTCGCATCGAATTTCACGAGGTTGTCTTTCGTGAAAAACGTGCCGCTGTTGATCTGTGCGTATCCTGTGTTGGCGACCACAAAGTCACCCGTCCAGTTGGACCCGTTGTTGCCGCCTATGGAAATGCGGTTGGTCCCTGCTGCCGCAACCTTGTCAAAGATCAGGTTGCCCGAACCGCTGAGCGCCATGTTGAACGTGCTGGCGGTATTGGCTGTGACATCCGAGTTCAGAGTCCAATTCCGGGTTCCGAACACCAGCGTTCCCGCGAGCGTGGTGGCGGCGTTTCCAAAACGAACTGTCTGGGTGTCGGTGGCGCCGGTCAGGTTCACCGTGCCAAGGTTAGTCGTGCCGTTGGTCACGGTGATATTTCCGCTGACGTTCAGCGCGCCGCCAGCTGGTGTCGTGGTCAGCGTCAAATTCTGCGTGCCGCCCTTGTCCAGATTCGTCACGTTGTAGGTATTGCCTTCCAGGCTGATGCTGGAAGCCGCATCGGTGGCGGTGAAATTTGCGTCGGCGCCGCTTGTCCAGTTCTGGGCGGTTCCCGAGCCATCGCTGTTCGGAACCCAGAAGGTGGAGGTATTCCAATTTCCAGCTCCACCTGAAATTGATCCCGGTGAGTCGGTCCAGTACAGCTCCTGCGCCTGTGAGGTGCTGAGGGTGGTGAGAACGGCCATGGCCGCGATTAGTTTGGATCGTTTCATAGTCATTTCTCCAACGCTGTGCGAGGGTTGAGGGAGGAGCTACCCAGGAGAGAGGGTGGCCAATCATTAACTTATAACAGAATGCACCCTAGTGCCCCAATCCGTCAACGGAAAAAAATAATATTTTTGAACACCAGCATGGAACCCGCTTAACAGGAAGGACTTGACTCAGGAGGGAGAAGCCCGAAACCGATTGGGAGATAGAGAAAATTGGCAGGGGACTGTGGTCCTGGAGCCCAATTTTAAAGAAAAACCCGCCCCGGCGCTGCAAACATCGCCCCACAAAGCGGAAAAACGTCCCCGCCGCCCTGTCCCCCCACCCGGCGCTGCAAGCATCGCCGCCCCAGGCGGGAAAGTTCCCGCACGCCAAGGCGGCCAGGCCGCCGAGTACGGACCGGCGGCGTCCCCGCC